>CAUTNK010000014.1:0-51423 GCA_963540065.1 uncultured Bacteroidia bacterium | reverse complement strand
AGAAATCGAACTGAAAGACGTGCGACTCGAGTAAATTTGCACCGTTTCGAATGCGGTCTTTCATCACATCCACATCCTGCTGGTCAAGGGTAGACGCCCAGATGTTGTATTTGTTGGTGAGTCCGTTTAAGAGATTACCAGTACCCGCAGCGCAATCCCACACATAGTATTCGTCTTGCCAGTTCTCGCCGAGGACGTCGGCAAGGTACTTTTGCGAGAGGTCTACCCAGATTTTGGGAGTGAAAAAGGAGCCTTTACGTTCTTTATGATTTTTTATAACTGGCAAGGGTTTACTTGGGACTTTCAAATGCTGCTTTATAAACTCACGCAGCTCCTTCTCATGCGCATCATACCGAAAGACATAGGTGGTTCGATCTAAAACATCGCGTACAGCGCCGTATAACAGCCCAAATTCGCGCGAAGAGGTGTCAGACGGGGTAACGTTCCAGTTGAAGTCGTTAAGCGCGAGAAATGGCAATATTTCGCGATACGGAAGGAAGGCTATCTTCTCAGCATCAAAAGCAGCTAGGAAGGGCGGCGGCAAGTAGGTATCGAAGGTGCGGGCTTTTCCGATGGTAAGGATTAGTTGTACCAAAGGTTTGTAGATGTCGGCAACGGTGCCTCGTTTGGCTTCAGCCCAAAGGAGCGAGATAATGGGAGTTGCTTCACTTTTATTTGTATTGCGCCGTGCAAGGGGTTGGGTAACGCAGAAATCTATTTTCCCGATGCGCGGTTTGCAGTCGTATGCGGCAAAGAATTGCTCGGCTATGACAAGTTTTAGCTCTTCCTCTTGCAGATCGTTGTCGGAAGTCATGGGTATGGCACGAGGCAGTCTGTTGCGTTAACCGTTGTTCGGGTTAATCGCACTTCTTGTGGGTCATGATATCGAGTACCATTTTGTCAGTTTCCTGCATCCCCTCGGCACCGATGCGCCCTACGTTTGCAATAGTTTGCTCGACATCTTCTTCAATAATCCCGTCGTTGGCTGAGATACACTCACCGTCCAGTGCTAATAGTGCGGAGGTTACGGCTGCACTTACTCCCGAACTAACTTTCAGCGCACAACCCTCTTTGGCTCCATCGCAGAGCATGCCGGTCATGTTTCCGAGCATGTTCTTGATGGTAGCTACAATCTCTTTGAGTCCGCCTCCCAGCAGATAGGCAACACCACACCCAGCGCCAGAGGAGGCTACCACACAACCACAAAGTGCCGAAAGTCGCCCCAGATACCCTTTGATGTGAATAGCCACTAAATGCGATAGTGCTAAGGCGCGTGCTAAGGTTTCCTGATCAACGCCTAGCTTATCGGCAGCTGCGAGTACGGGTACGGTAGCAGTAATTCCTTGATTTCCGCTTCCGGAATTGCTCATTACAGGGATGGTCGAACCTGCCATACGAGCATCGCTAGCAGCTGCAGTCATAGCCATGGCTCTCGTGAGTAGATCGTCACCTAGTTCGCCACGTTGCATACGTTCCCAGAGACGCTTCCCTACACATAATCCGTGTTCACGCGCGAGTCCCTCCTCGGCAATTCGCCGGTTTAGGCGTTCTGCTTCCAAGATAAACGCGATGTCGTCAAAGGCTACGGTAGTGGCAAATTCGTAGATATCTGCAATGGTGAGGGCACGACCGTCAGGAGTCTGTTGCGTATCGGCGTTAGTAGTCGCTCCTTGTAGTTCTTGCGTGGCGCCGCAACCTCGGTTTTCTAATTCGTAGCCGTTTTTCATCCGGCTTGTTACGTGGGTATGCGATCCGGCAATGGTGCAGCTGGCAGATTGTTGTTTGGCATCGTAAACTTTGGCAAGGACAAAAAGTTTTTCGACACCCTCGGCAACCGTAACGCTTACGGCTCCTTTTTCTAAGAGAGCTAATGCGCGATCTACTGCGGCTTGATCTACGTGTTTGAGGAGTTCGAGCTCGTCGGACGAATTGCCTTCAACAGCGCCCAGTGCTGCAGCGATGAGTAAGCCTGTGCGTCCGGTGCCTGGAATCCCCACACCCATCCCATTCTTGTAAATATTGGCACTGGTGGCTACTTCTACGCGCACTGGTGGTGTTTCCAAGAGTTCGCGAGCGTATGCTACGGCTAGTGCAACAGCAATGGGTTCGGTACATCCGAGGGCAGCTACCACTTCCGAATGTAACAGAGCTATGGGTAATTTATCACTCTCGCGCATCTCAATTTTTATGAGTTACATCTAGTGGCAAAAGTAGTGATTCTGTGCGATTGCGTGCTCTGTAGGCGTCCTGACCCCTTCGCTTAGAGATGTTATCTTTGTAGTGCAAATTAGTTATACACAATCCTATGGATTCTGGAGCAGTGCGTACCGCTTTTTTGGAGTTCTTCCGTTCAAAATCGCATACTATTGTCCGTTCGGCACCGATGGTGATCAAGGACGACCCGACGCTAATGTTTACCAACGCGGGTATGAATCAGTTCAAAGACATCTTCCTCGGGAATCGTAAACCGGATGCTCTCCGCGTTTGTGATGCACAAAAATGCCTTCGCGTCTCTGGTAAGCAAAATGACCTAGAAGAGGTCGGACACGATACCTACCACCATACGATGTTCGAGATGCTCGGCAATTGGTCCTTTGGCGATTACTTCAAAAAGGAGATTATTGCTTGGGCTTGGGAGCTCCTCACCGAAAAGTTTGCAATAGATCCGCAGCGTCTGTATGTTACGGTCTTTGAGGGGGCGGAGGCGATGCATTTAGCTCCGGATAACGAGGCTCGTAACTATTGGTTGGAACACGTTGCAGCCGATCGGGTACTCTATGGTAATGCCAAGGATAATTTCTGGGAAATGGGCGATACGGGGCCCTGCGGTCCCTGTTCAGAGATTCATATAGACTTGCGTGAGGATGCAGAACGTGCTCAAATCCCAGGCGAGGATCTCGTTAATAAGGATCACCCCGAGGTTATCGAGATCTGGAATTTGGTCTTTATGCAGTACAATCGCAAGCAGGACGGATCTCTAGAGGAACTACCTGCTAAGAGCGTCGATACCGGAATGGGTTTTGAGCGTCTGTGTCGGGTACTACAACAGAAGAAAAGTAACTACGATACCGATATTTTTCAGGACATAATAGCTAAGATCTCGGAGCTTTCTGGGGTAAGATATCATACTAGCGAGGAGACAGATGTCGCACTCCGAGTAGTAGCAGATCACCTGCGGGCGGTTGCTTTTTCGATAGCCGACGGGCAACTCCCTTCCAACAATAAAGCGGGGTATGTTATCCGGCGAATCCTGCGTAGAGCGGTTCGTTATGGCTACTCGTTCCTAGGTTTTCGCGAGCCGTTTCTGTGTCAGTTGCTGCCTACCCTCATCAAACAAATGGGCGATAGCTACACCGAGTTGCAAGCTCAGCAAGCGCTCATTGCAAGCGTAATGCGCGAAGAGGAACAAGCCTTCCTACGTACCCTAGAAGCGGGTATCAGACTCCTAGAACAAAAGATGAACGACCTGAAAGCTGCCCATAAAGATACCCTCGACGGTGCCACAGCTTTCAAACTTTACGATACCTACGGTTTCCCGATCGACCTTACCGAGCTTATGCTTCGCGAACACAACCTTAAGGTAGATTCTGATGGTTTTGAGAAAGGACTTGCCGAACAACGCGAACGTTCGCGAGTGGCTGCAGTAACGGTTACGGGTGACTGGCATACGGTACGCCCCGGCGAGAATACCGAATTTGTGGGATACGACGAACTCGAATCCACCGTACACATCCTGCGCATGCGTACCGTGACTAACAAGAAGGGCGGAGAGCTCTACCAAGTGGTTTTGGATAGATCGCCCTTTTATGCCGAACAGGGAGGGCAGGTAGGCGATACCGGTTCGCTTGTCGCAACCAACGAACGTATCGAGGTGCGGGGATGTGTTAAGGAAAATGGCTTACCGGTACTCCTTGTCGATCGTCTCCCCGAAAACCCCGATGCCGAATTCGTGGCGCACGTAGATAAACAGCGCCGGAAAAATATAACAGCTCATCACACGGCTACCCATTTGCTGCACTACGCGTTGCGCTCAGTATTGGGTAAGCATGTAGAACAGCGGGGATCGCTTGTAGAGGCCGATCACTTGCGTTTTGACTTTTCGCACTTCCAGAAGATGACCCCTAGCGAGCTTCGTGCCGTGGAGGAAATGGTAAATACTTTGGTGCGTGATTGTTATTCTCGCGACGAACGTAGATCTATCCCGATATCAGAAGCGCAACAGCTCGGTGCTATGGCACTCTTTGGCGAAAAATATGGCGACCGCGTGCGTGTGATGCAGTTCGGTCCCTCGGTCGAGCTCTGTGGCGGAACACATGTTGCTAATACGGGCGAGATAGGTTTGTTCCGAATTACTTCGGAGAGTGCTATTGCTGCCGGCATCCGACGTATAGAAGCAGTTGTTGGGCAAGCCGCAGAACAGCGCGATTACCAGATGAGCGATACCCTTGCCACGGTAGACGAGTTGCTGCATGCACAAGGACAAACCCTCGCGGCAGTACAAGCCTTACACGACGAGAATGCTGCACTCCGTAAACAGCTCGAACAGCTCCGTATGCAACAATTGCATGCAAAGGCGCAAGAGCTTTTTGAACATGCGGAACGTAAGAACGATATCAACTACATATCCGCAATACTCGAGAATCTGACAGCCGATGACCTCCGTGAAATAGGTACGCGTTTGTGTACCTTAGCGCCAAAGGTAGGAGTAGTATTGGGCTCGCGTTACGAGAATAAGCCACTCCTTCTGGTTTGTATGAGTGAGGCATTGAGTAAAGCCGGTGCCCCTGCAGCAGGTAGCATTGTAAAGGAAGTAGGTAAGCTAATCGGAGGCGGTGGTGGCGGACAAGCGCATTTTGCCTCAGCAGGCGGTAAGAAACCTGAAGGCTTGGAAGAGGCGGTACGGCAAGCTTCCGAAAAATTGCAGGGAAATCTCTAGTACCGGATGGGTATAATGTAAGTAGACGACGATTGCGCATCATGAACGAAAAAGGCTGTATACTCGTAAGTGGCGGACTAGGATACATCGGCTCGCATACGGTGGTAGCACTGCTGGAGCAAGGATATGAGGTGGTTATTGTTGATAATTTGAGTAATTCGCGCCGCGATATCCTACGACTGATAAAGCGCCTAACAGGTACTGAGCCAGCTTTCTACGAAGTAGATTGTGCAGATCGTACGGCGATGGCGAAGGTCTTCGACGATGTTTTTGCTATTGATGGCATTATTCACTTTGCTGCGCATAAAGCTGTGGGTGAGTCGGTACAAAAGCCGCTGTTGTATTACCGCAATAACATCGACGCATTGCTTACCCTGTTAGAATTTGCACAGACGCTCGGGATACCGAATTTCGTTTTTTCGAGTTCGGCTACCGTCTATGGCGCGCCAGATCAATTGCCTGTAACAGAGGATATGCCCGTTGCTGCTCCACAGTCGCCATACGGTGCTACGAAGATATTTGCAGAACAGATCCTACAATCGGTTGCTACGGCTTTTCCGGAATTTCGTTGCTTGGCACTGCGCTACTTTAACCCCATTGGTGCGCATCCTTCCGGATTTTTGGGCGAGCTCCCACAAGGGATCCCCAACAACCTCTTGCCCTATATTACACAGGCTGCTATCGGCGTCCTGAAAGAGCTTACCATTTTTGGGTCAGATTATCCTACGCCCGACGGTACGCCACTCCGCGATTATTTCCATGTTTGCGATCTGGCTCGAGCTCATGTACTAGCACTTGAGTTTCTCGAACAAGGGCGTTCTGCAAAAAATATGGAGTACGTCAATGTAGGTGCCGGACGTGGCGTCTCGGTACTCGAAATTGTTGAAACTTTCGAACGTGTAACCGGTCAGAAAGTCCCCTATCGCATCGGAGCGCGTCGTGCAGGCGATGTCCCCGCTATATGGGCAGATACCGCTAAAGCGCATCGTTTGTTGGGTTGGGAACCCGAATTTACCCTAGAAGACGCTTTGCGCGATGCTTGGCGTTGGGAGCAAACCCTGCGCTCCTAATCTTTTCGAATCTCTTACCGAACCTCTATGATTTTTAGGAAACGCTCTATGATTCTGGGGATTATTCTGTTGCTCGTCCTCAGTGTCCTTTTTTTCGTGGCATGTCGTACGTGGAATGCCACCGGGCGAGCACCACGCGGCGAACGTCTGAAAAGGATGCAGCAACTCCCATATTTTCAGAATGGGCAGTTCCGGAATCAAGATACTACTCAATTGTTTACGAGTAAGCGGAGCTTCTTTACCAACCTACGCAAGTTCCTTTTTGAGAGCTACCCAGATGGGAAGCCTTCTGTACCTATCCCAGCTCTAAAGACCGATTTGCATAACCTCGACTCCACGCGCGATCTCTATGTGTGGTTGGGGCATTCCACCGTATTGCTACAACTCGCGGGCGTACGCTATCTTTTGGATCCGGTTTTAACGTATCAGTTGCCCGTAACAATGTTTATGAAGCCTTTTCCGGGTACTGATATCTATTCGCCTGACGATCTGCCAGATATAGATTTTATGATTATTACGCACGACCACTGGGATCACCTCGATTACGGTACCGTACGTGCCCTACAGCCTCGCGTTGGGAAAGTAATCTGCGGGATAGGTATGGGCGAGGATTTCGAATTCTGGGGCTATCCCTCCAACCAGATACAAGAAATGGTCTGGAACGATTCGGTAGAAATCGCACCAAACACCTACATCCATTGCTTACCAGCACGACACTTCTCGGGACGACTCTTTTCGCGAAATGTCACACTATGGGCATCCTATCTGATAGATAATGGCGAGCGCCGAGTATTCGTTTCGGGCGATGGCGGCTATGATGCTCGTTTTAAGCGCTTCGGGCAGCACTTCCCCGATATCGATCTCGCTTTTATGGAGGACGGGCAGTACAACGAGGATTGGAGTCAGATCCATCTTTTACCGCATTTGCTCATACGTGCTATAGACGAGCTCGCGCCCCGCCGTGTAATGCCTTACCACAATTCTAAATTTGCGTTGTCGCGACACCCTTGGTACGAACCTCTGGATAGTATCGCTATCCGTTCGGAAGGCAAACCGTGGCAACTCTTAACGCCACGCATCGGTGAGGTGGTCTATCTCGATGAGCAGGAGCAAACCTTCACCAAATGGTGGGAAGAGATCAAGGGCAAGTAAAGTTGTCTACTAACAAAAGAACGAGAAAATGCCTCGTCGTCGCACGTCATACGCTCGCATCTCGAAAAAGGAGATCCGCGATTGGGTTTTAGAATATACCCTAGAGTACCCTCAGGAAGAGCTTAACTATCGCTTGCTCGCGCGCTATTTCCGTGTAAAAGACCGAACCGTACAGCAGCTTCTGGATACGGTGTTGCGCGAATTTACCGAGAGTGGTTACTTGCGTTGCGTAGCACACGGGCGCTATACATTGGCTCAGGCGCCGAAAGATGCTATAGGTATATATACAGAACCTGTGCAAGAAAAAAGAGCGACAGTCGTCCTAGAAAACGGCTTGAATGTGATTGTAGAACGTCATAGAGGTCTGCGAGTGTTGGTGGGCGACAAGGTGCGTGTATTGTATCACGAAGATAAGAGCGGAACTCTGCGGGGGCACGTAGTAGAGATTGTGCAGCGAGCTCGTACGTTTTATATTGGTACGCTTTACGTACAAGGGCGTGGAGCATTTGTTGTTCCTACTATGCGGTTGCCCTTTGATGCCATTGCCGTGGAACTCCCTAAAGGCGGGAAACGACTCGAGGGGCAAAAGGTTAAGATCCGTCTCACAGACTGGGAAGAGAACGAGCGCTACCCGTACGGCGAAATTGTCGAGTTCTTTGGTAAGAGTGGCGAGCATGAAGTTGAGATGCATGCTATCCTTGCAGAGTTCGATCTGCCGTATACCTATCCCGACGATGTGCAAGCTGCTGCACGAAAGTTAACGGGTAAAATCCCGGAAAAAGAACTGGCGGAGCGACGCGATTTCCGTGGCGAGGTAACCTTTACTATCGATCCCCTTACTGCTAAAGATTTTGACGATGCGCTGTCGTTCAAACCCTTAGCTGATGGTAATTGCGAGGTGGGGGTGCATATAGCCGACGTCACGCATTATGTCCTTCCGGGCGATGAGATCGATGCAGAAGCTCTAGCACGTGGTACGTCGGTTTACTTGGTCGATCGTACTATCCCTATGTTGCCCGAGCATCTTTGCAACGACCTTTGTTCGTTACGTCCCAATGAGGACAAACGAACCTATTCGGTGTTTTTCGTTTTGGATCGAGCAGGGCATGTCCGCGATACGTGGATCGGGCGCAGTGTGATTCGTTCGCAACAACGTTTTACGTACGAGGAGGTGCAAGAGATTATTGACGGTGCCGCATCACCCTATGCCGAGTCTGTACTTGCTCTGCATGGTATAGCACAGCAGATTCGCGCAAGGCGTTTCCAAGCCGGAGCTATCGATTTTGCTACGGATGAGGTTCGCTTTCAGTTGGACGATAAAGGGAAACCGATTGCAGTAGAACCCGTTGCATATACGCCATCGCATCAGTTAATTGAAGAGTTTATGCTTCTTGCCAATCGTACTGTGGCGGAGTTTATTGCTAAGGCTCACTATGGCGACAAACCCTACCCCTCCGTGTATCGGGTGCATCCGAAACCTAAAAACGACAAGTTGGAGAGCTTTTTGCGTGTGATGGCGAAGTTGGGAGAACCGTATGCGGGCGACGTATCTAAGTTCGATGGCAAGGCGATAAGTAAAATCCTAGAGACATTTCGAGGGAAACCCGAGGAGCATTTTGTTGCTATGCTCGCCGTCCGTTCGATGGAAAAAGCGTACTACTCAACGCAAAATATCGGGCATTTCGGGTTGGCGTTTGAATACTATACGCATTTCACATCGCCGATTCGTCGCTATCCGGATATGATGGTGCATCGTATCCTAACGAGTGTCCTTGTGCGGAAAGCTCCCGAAAAGGAGGAATATTTAGCTACGGTTGCGCAGACCACATCTCAACAAGAGAAAATGGCTACGGAGGCGGAACGCGCTTCGATAAAATATAAGCAGGTCGAATATCTGAGTTCGCATGTCGGGGAGGTGTTTGATGGGCTGATAACCGGTATTGTAGATTACGGTTTTTATGTAGAGCTCGTAGATTCGAAATGCGAGGGACTGGTGAGTGTTCGCGAACTCACCGATGACGTTTATTTATTCTATGCCGATGAGTTTCTACTTCGTGGTTCACGTACTGGGCAAGAGTTCCGGTTGGGCGACTCGCTTCGTGTTCGAGTGTTACGTACCGACCTAGAATACCGACGCATAGACTTTGCACTGGCGGATACTAATAGAGAGCCTCGCACAAAACGTGCTGGCGGGGGAGCTAAGCTGCGCAAAAAGTCGCAACGGAGGCGTTGATAATTAGGCTATCGTTCCAGATACGTGTAACCATACAGTCCGGATCGGTAATTTGATAGGAATTCCTTGCCTTCGCTCGGGGTAATAAGTCCTTCTTTCAGAGCAGAAGATACCCATGATTCTACGGAACGGACTAGCTTTTTAGCACTGTATTGTACATAGTCAAGCACCTCGGCAACAGACTCACCATCAATCACTTGGTCGATGTGGTAGCCTTTTTGCGAAACAGAGATGTGTACGGCATTCGTATCGCCGAAGAGGTTGTGGAGGTCTCCTAGGATTTCTTGATAGGCTCCGACCAGAAATACGGCGATGTAGTACGGTTCGTTGGGTTTTAGTGCATGTACGGGGAGGTAGTAGGCACGGTTGGAAGTGGAGATGAAGTTCTCGATCTTCCCATCGGAGTCGCAAGTTATATCTTGTAGGGTGGCATTCCGGTCTGGTCTCTCGTCTAGGCGGTGGATGGGCATGATGGGGAAGATCTGGTCTATAGCCCACGAATCGGGGAGCGACTGAAAGAGCGAGAAGTTGCAGAAGTACTTGTCTGCTAACATCTTGGGGAGGTCGTTTAGCTCCTCGGGGAGGTGCTTGAGCGTGCGACCGATGGCGAGTACCTTGCGAGCTATTGCCCAAAACAGACGTTCTACCTCGGCGCGAGTCTTCAGATCTATGTGTCCGCGAGGGAAGGAGTCGAGTACCTCCTCTCGGATTTGTTGCGTATCGTGCCAGCTCTCTAAGAAACTCGGGACGTTGATATCCTCGTAAATAGAATACATCTCGCGCACCAACTCGTGGGCATCAGCACTGGGAGGTTCTTCCGTCTCCTTGTTCCAGTCGGGTGGTGTAGCACTCTCCATAACTTCAAACACTAGTACGGAGTGGTGAGCAGTGATGGCTCGCCCCGATTCTGTAATAATGTTGGGGTGTGGGAGTTCGTTCTTGTCGGCAGCATCCACCATGGTACTGATAGCATCGTTGACGTACTCTTGGATGCTGTAGTTCATCGAGCTGGCACTGTTGGGCGAACGAGTCCCGTCGTAATCTACGCCCAGTCCGCCACCGATGTCGACAAAATCTACATGGCACCCGAGTTTGGAGAGCTGTACGAAGAACTGTGCCGCTTCCTGTATGGCAAGTTTAATACGCCGGATTTTAGTAACCTGACTCCCGATGTGGAAGTGCAGTAACTTGAGCGAGTCGAGCAGTTGGTGCTCTTGTAGGAAGGCGATGGATTCGAGGAGCTGGGTAGAGGTAAGTCCGAATTTACTGATATCGCCGCCACTATCTTCCCATTTTCCGCTACCAGAGCTTGCTAGTTTAATACGGAAACCGATGTTGGGTTTTACATGCAAGCGTTCGGCAATATCGACAATTAGGCGCAATTCGTTGGGCTTTTCTACTACGATGTAGATGCGTCGCCCCATTTTTTGCGCGAGGAGTGCGAGTTCGACATAATCCTCATCCTTGTATCCGTTGCAGACGATGAGGGAGTCGCTGTCGGTATTGAGAGCTATAACGGCGTGTAGTTCGGGTTTGCTTCCTGCCTCGAGTCCGATGTTATACTTTTTTCCGTGTGCTACAATTTCCTCCACTACGGGGCGCATTTGGTTGACCTTAATAGGGTAGATTACAAAGTTTTGCGCCTTAAAATGGTACTCCTCTGCTGCAGTACGAAAGCAATGATTCATAGATTCGATTCGGCTGTTGAGGATATCGGTAAAGCGGAGTAGCACCGGCGCACTGACATCGCGAACCGTAAGCTCATCCAAGAGCGCTTTGAGGTCTACGCCTACGCAGTCGGGCAAGGGTCGAACCTCGACGTTTCCTTTCTCATTGATTGAGAAATAATCTCCGCCCCACCCGTTGATGTTGTAGAGCTCCTCGGAGTCAGCTATTTGCCATTTGCGCATTGCCGTCATTGCACACTACCCAAAAAGTTTATACCTAGGTTTAGATACTGCAAAAGTAAGCATATAAGCGTAGTTGGGAAGGGGCGGGCGCTAACGCAAAGCAATCACGGAGCGGATTTGTTTGGCTAGATGGTAGGCTAGGTTAACAGGAACGGCATTCCCGATCATTTTATACCCAAGATCCAGATTCTGGTAGAGTAGCCGAAAGTCGTCCGGAAAAGTTTGGATTCGTGCTACTTCTCGGACGGTCATTCTGCGGTATAAGGATTCTTTTCCAACAACAAAACGGAAACTATTGGCTGTTAATTTTTCCATTTTAGGTGCTTGAGGGTGTAGCTGGCATTGTCGCCCAGTAGCCTGAACGGTAAAAGCGGGTTCGTCCCAACTTCTTACCCGATTGCGAGACATAAAAATGGGCGAATAGCCACTCATGTAGTATTCGTGATTGGGAACTTTACAAGCCGCCCCGAGTGTTAGGTTGCGTTCGGAAGCGGGGAGTGCCGTATTGCGTAAATCCCAAATAGCATCACGCAAAGTAGGTTTGTGAGGGAGAGGGTCTGGAAAAGCGAAATGGGTTATGGCGAGGTCTTCGCGAAATCCGATATAAAAGATACGTTCACGATCTTCGGGGACATCGTAATCGTTAGCGTTTAACATTTTGAGCCAAACGTGGTAGCCAGATTCGTGAAAGAGTTTTAGAAATTCGTCGACTGCAGACCGATTTCGAGGCGCTAACATCCCGGAAACATTTTCTGCTACGAAAAATAGCGGTCGTTTAGCTCTGAGGATACGGATATAATCGTAAAAGAGCTGACCACGTTCGTCGTCTATTCCTTTTAGGGCACCAGCTTCGCTCCATGATTGACAAGGGGGACCGCCAATAATACCGGTAACTCCGTCGGGGAATACATCCACTGAAAGTTTTCGGATATCACTTTCTAGAAGCGGAACGGATGAAAAATTTGCGCGGTAGGTCGGAGCTATTTTCCGATCGTACTCATTCGCTACGACGGTTGAGAACCCCGCCTTTTGAAAACCTAAATCTAGTCCGCCAGCACCGGAGAAGAGACTGATCAGTTGCATGGAATCGCTCTCCTACCAAGAACAATGATGTTTGATATTAAGTTCGGCGGGGATGCCTTCTAGGCGGATGTCGAAAAGACGAAGGTCTTCCTGGAGCCTTTCTTATGAGAAGCGTGGGAGACCATATTAGCAGCAAAGGTAAATTTTTTCAGACACGCCCCCACACTTCCTACCTCGGCAGCTCTAGGTCTGTTGGTGGTACGTATTTGGCGCGTAAAAAGAGGGTAGTAGCTACTGTGCTCATTAGCAATAGCAACAAATCTACACTTAGCAGCGCTTCCCAACCATAGTGAAAATAAGCAAACCCTGTGACGTAGCCTACAACACTGGAGCCCGTGTAATAGGTAAGCCAGTAAAGGCACGTGGCGCTACTTTTACCAATTCCGGCACGTGTGGAAACCATCCGGCTCGCAACCGTGTGTACACCGAAACTCGCGAAGGTTATCAGCGATAATCCTAATAAAAGGCACACGATATTAGGCACGAAAAGTACACCAATCCCTGCAATATAAATCAGCAAGCTTATTTGCAATAGCGATTGCGACGGATAACGATCCGAGAGACGTCCGAAGAGTAGCGCTCCGAAAATACCAATCGTGTACATCAGGAATATAAGTGCCACTACATAGTGAGGGAATGAGTAGGGCGGCGCTTCCAGCAGAAAAGGCACGTAGTTGTACAGACTCACAAAGACCCCAAGAATAGTAAACCCGGTGAAATAGAGCGTTAGAAAATAGGGCATAGAGAGGAAGATTCGCATTCGCTTAAAACGAATCCGTGGCGCTATATTGGACGGACGGAAGTTGCGCGATCGGGGGAAGATCTTTACAAATAGGAGCCCCATGATTAAGCAGGCGATACCGACCGAAAGTGCCATAATATGCCAACCGTACCATCCGGTTAGAAGGGTTGCAGCTACGCGCCCAAGCATGCCACCGATGGTATTTCCACTAATGTAGAGCGAGATGGCGAGCCCGATATCCTGTGGATTAATCTCCTCGGCTAAGTAAGCAAGGGTAACCGCCGAAGTGCCCGAGAGTGCTAATCCGCGCAAAAGATTCAGAAGCAACAAAACATTGAAATTAGTGGCAATAGGCGTAATGAGAGTTAGTACGGCTGCGCTAAGCATAGAGATGGCCATAAGGCGTTTGCGAGCCAGTGTGTCGGCATAAAATACGTAAAAGAACAAACCGATGGCGATACCTACAGTCCCTGCCGAAACCGATAAGCTCGCTGCCGTGTGGGCTATTTGGTAGTAGGTGCGTAGGCTTTCGAGAATGGGCTGAAAGATGTACAGTTGTGCAAACATGGTAAGCCCTACCAAGAGAATGCCTACACGAATGCGTCGAAACCGTAGCGATCCGGCTTGTGCATAGCGTTTCCCGCCTTCTATTGCATGCATAACCTCATCTCTCCTACAATAATCAGCTAGACAACAAAGGTAGCTACTAGAGAAAATTAGCGGAAGTTAATCACGTCAAGAAATGACGTAATTATATTTTTAATCACGTCAAAACATGACGGGATTAACTTGATAATCTCGTCAGAAAATGAAGAGATTATGATATTATTCTCTTCAAAATATGAAGCGAATAATTGTTTTTCGGTAATGTATTATTACCTTTGTATTGAATATCAGCCGAATATAGCAGATGCTCTATTTGTGGGAATACGACCATTGGACAGACTTTCGTTACGATCTCCAAGATTTGATTCTACCGCTTGCTCAGGTGCACTACCTCGAGGGGGTACTCATGGGCACACTTACCACATTGGGGCTTGATGTGAGGAATCATACGCTGCTGGAGTCGATGGCGTCTGATACATTGTACTCGTCTGATATAGAAGGTGTTAAGTTGGTTTCGGATAGTGTGCGGTCGTCTGTAGCACGGAATCTGCACATAGAAGTGGAAGGACTGAAAGGCTCGGATCGGTATACCGAGGGGTTGGTATCTATCATGATAGATGCTGTGCAGCATTATGCAGAACCGATGTCAGCCAAACGACTTTTTCAGTGGCATAAGCTCCTGTTTCCGAAGGGGATAGGTATGGGGCATAGTGTGGTAGGAGACTATCGGAAAGGACCGGAGCCTATGTACATCTTATCTGGGGCAATCGGAAGGGAGAAGATTCATTACCAAGCGCCGCCACCAGAGACTGTATTGCAGCTTATGAACGATTTCCTAGCGTGGTTGAATACCGAAACTTCGCAAGATCCGCTTATCAAGGCGGCTATTGCGCATTTGTGGTTTGTTACGATTCATCCGTTTGAGGATGGCAATGGTCGGCTTGCTCGTACGATTACAGATATACTCCTGTGCCGGAGTGCGCAGTCGTCGCATCGTTACTACAGTTTTTCGGCACAGATCCATGCAGAACGGAAAACCTATTACACCCTGCTTGAAAAAGCACAACACGGCGACGGCGATATCTCGGAATGGTTGTTGTGGTTTTTGGAGGCATTGCAGCGTTCGATACAAAATACACTAACTCGGATAGAGAGTACGTTGCAGAAAAAGAAGTATTGGGATCGGCACCGTGCGGTGGATATCAATGCTCGGCAGCGGAAACTGGTAGAGATGCTTTGGGAAGGTTTCGAGGGCAAGCTTACCACGTCTAAGTGGGCTAAAATTGCTAAGTGTTCGCAAGCAACAGCGCTCCGCGATATACAAGATCTCCTAGAGAAAGGGCTCCTGCAAAAAGCTACGGAAGGTGGGCGCAGTACCTACTACGAATTAAAACATATAGAAGAATAGACAATGCCATCTACTGCGGTTGAAGCGATTGCGATGCGCGACTATCTCTACGATCTACCTAGCGAGCGCATTGCACAGCATCCGATTGAGCCACCCGAGGCGGGCAAACTACTCGTATGGCAAGGCAAACAACAGCCTCTAACAGATAGTATTTTCGGCGCTCTTGAAGATTTTTTGCCCCCACAGACTACACTCGTTTTTAACGATACGAAGGTGGTGCCGGCACGTCTTATATTGCACAAGGCGAGTGGTGCGCGTATTGAGGTTTTTCTGTTAGAGCCTACTACTCCGCGTGTATATGAAGAGGCTATGAGTGCTACCTGCGAGTGCGAATGGAAGTGCCTAGTAGGAAATGCTAAAAGATGGGCGTTTGAGCCACTTCTAAGAACGTTAAACGACGGTTCTGTACTACAAGTCCATCATAGTCTAGAAAACGACCAGAAAAGTTTCCTTGCGCAATTCCGTTGGACGAACGGGCAACCCTTTTCGGCTATTTTACAAGAAGTGGGCCAGATCCCGATACCTCCCTATTTGAATCGCGATACAAGGGCAGAGGATGTGCACTGGTATCAAACTGTTTATGCTCATTGGGAAGGATCGGTGGCGGCGCCTACTGCGGGTTTGCATTTCTCGCAACAACACCTAGCGATACTTAAAAGTCGTGGGTATGACCTCTTGTATACAACGCTGCACGTCGGGGCTGGGACTTTTCTACCCGTAAAGAGCGAAACCATCGGTGGGCATAATATGCATGCTGAGCGAATACTCGTACACCTCGATTTCTTAAAGAAGCTTCGCACTACGCAAGGGAAAATTGTTGCAGTAGGTACAACATCGCTCCGAACCTTAGAGAGTCTCTACTGGTACGGGGTGTGTCTGCAGAAAGGAGAAGCAGCAGCTGTTGTGGATCAGTGGACGCCCTATCAGTATTCCTCCGTTGCTATTTCGCGTACGGAGCTTCTCGAAATATTGATAAACCACTTGGAAACTCGTGGAGAAAAGACCCTTGAGCTAACTACGTCGCTACTAATTGCGCCAAGTTACAAGTTGCGAATGGCAGACGGATTGCTCACGAATTTTCACCAACCGGGGAGTACGCTTCTTTTGTTAGTGGCAGCTATTGTGGGCGAAGATTGGAAACGGATTTATACGCATGCGCTTGCGAGTGGCTATCGTTTCTTAAGTTATGGCGATGCTTCGCTTTTGTTGCCCGGCGGTTCGTGTTAGAAGTTTTCTATAAGTGTTTGTAGTGCGCGATTGGCAAAGCGATAATGCCGGTAGTCGTGGCGTAAAGTATACTCGCGACGCAGATTTTCGAATCGTTGTGGCGCATTCTTAAGCAGCCGTGACTCACGTTGTGGCTCGTAGCTTCTGGCAAGATCGCCGAGCGAGTCGCCCATTAGGATGGGGCGTTGCTCGTCGTCGGTGACAGATACTAGTGGAGGCGTTGACCATCCAAAGAATTCACCAATTCGTTGTACGATGCGAGTAGTTGCAGTCCATTTCCCTTCTATACTGTAGCCTGCTATGTGGGGAGTGGCTACTTTAGCAGCTTCGAGAATGGCTTGTGGTACATCGGGCTCGTCTTCATAGACGTCGAGATAGTACCCTGCAATATCGTGTGCTAAAAAAGCAGAGTAAAGTTCGTAGTCGTCCACAACGCCGCCGCGAGCTGCATGCAAGATATAAGGTTTGTGTTTGAGCGAGCGGAAAAAAGCGCGATCGAGCAAATGGTAGGTCGGGTGTGTTCCGGAGCTTGTTAGGGGAGTATGTATGCTAATAATGGCGCATTCCCGTGCCAGTCGCGACAACGAGGTATACTGCATAGGGCTTTCTCGCTCCAGAAACGGATCACAACGCAGGACGGGGATGCGAAAGAGTTCTAACAGTTGGGCCAGTCGTTCGCCAATAGCCCCACAACCGACGATACCCACAGGGCGATCATAAAGTGTAATCGCACTATAGCGTTGTATGTAAACCAACAGACTTACCACCCACTGCACCACTGCCCATGCATTGCAACCCGGAGCATTGGCTACACAGATTCCTTGCGCTTGGCAATAGTTGGTGTCTATATGATCGGTGCCGATGGTAGCCGTGCCTATGAAGCGAATTGGGGTGCCGGCGAGTAGTTGCGCATCGCAGCGGGTACGGGTGCGGATAAGTAGCGCATCGGCATCTTTGCAGGTTGCGTGATTAATAGCGTTGCCATCGCAATAGCTAACCTCGGCAAAAGGTTCTAACACACCCTGTAAATAGGGGATAGCGGCGTCTGCTACTATTCTCATTTTTCCCGCTTTGCTTGTGTAGTGCTATGGTGTACGTTGGTTGTTGCACAAAAGGTTTACTACCGACGCTGACTCTCTATCGCGTACAAGAGTACCCCTGCAGCTACCGATACGTTGAGCGAGCTGATTTGTCCGTGGAGTGGGATGCGTAAGGTTTGGTCGCAAAGTGCTAGAATATCTTCCGGAACGCCATGCCCTTCATCGCCCAGTACTAATGCGAGGGGACCGCGTAGATCGGCTTGTTGGTAGTAGATCTGCCCATGTTCCGAAGCAGCTAAGAGTCGTAAACCAGAGCTTTTCAGGAATTCGCACGTCGCGCGTAGCTGGAATGTACGGGCAACAGGAAAATGTAGCAATGCTCCCGCACTCGTTTTTACCGCATCGGCGTTGATTTGTGCACCGCCCTGTGTCGGGATTACTAGGGCATGCGCTCCAGCACACTCTGCCGTACGAACTATTGCCCCCAAATTCCGTACATCGGTTATCCCCGCAGCTACTAGAATTAGCGGGTCTTCGCCACTTTCGAAAATTTTGGGTAGCAGCCATTCGATGCGTTGGTATTCTATCTCGGCTAGATAGGCAATAGCCCCTTGGTGATTACGATTCCCGAGACGGATAAACCACTCCGCTGGTACATATTGTACGGGGATGCCGCGCTCGCGTGCCCGACGTGTAATGAGGGGTATTTGTTCGTTAACGAGTCCTTTCTTCAATACAATGCGCTCCAACTCACGCCCAGCATCTAGTGCTTCCATGATGGGGTGCAGCCCGTAGAGCAACTCTGCCGAGATGCGTTTTTGGTGGTAAAAGCGTTGGGGTGGTGGCGAGGAAGTCTTATTCGGGTAGTCCTTCATTTTCAAGAATTTCTAGCTCATACGAGAGCTCTTCCCATTGCTTGAGGAGTTGCGCATTTTGTGCTTGTGCTGCTTCGTATTTCTGGACGAGCTCGCGCGGGTCAGACGTTTCGTTGAGGAGAGCCATTTGTGCTTCGAGTTCATGCATAAGTTGTTCGGTGGCTTCTATTTGCTCTTCGATACGACCGATTTGTTTCTTACGCTTATTGAGTTCGTTCTCGTACTGTTTTTTCTGTTTCCATTTCTCGCCAGCGCTTTTTTCGGTGTCGTTTTTGGTAGTTTTTGCGTCGGATGTCTTTGAGCGATTGAGTGCGTCTAATCCTTGCAGACGTCGGTGCTCTAGGAAGACATCTATGCCGCCCAGGTGTTCGTGTACGCGCCCATGAGCAAATTCGTAGACTTTGGATACGAGTCCGTCGAGAAAATCGCGGTCGTGCGACACCAAGATCAGCGTCCCATTGTAGTTCTGTAGGGCTTGCTTTAGGACGTCTTTAGCCTGCATATCGAGGTGGTTGGTGGGCTCGTCTAGTATTAGTAGGTTGTACGGCCGCAGCATGAGCTTAACCATTGCTAAGCGATTGCGTTCGCCTCCCGAGAGGACACTTACTTTTTTATCAATATCGGCACCCCGAAAGAGGAAAGCTGCTAGGATATCGCGAATCTTGGTGCGGATGTCGCCAGTGGCTACCTCGTCTATCGTTTCGTAAACGGTGCGTTCGGGATTTAGTACCGATTTCTGGTTCTGGGCAAAATAGCCAAGGAGGACGTTGTGCCCTATTTTCAGCGTCCCGGCTTCGTAGGGGATTTCGCCACGAAGGATGCGCACCATAGTGGTTTTCCCCTCACCGTTTCGTCCCACAAAAGCTACTTTTTCGCCACGCTGTATTTCGATGTGTGCTCCGTCAAAAACCACGTGGTCGAACGCTTTTTTAAGGTCGTGTGCCGAGACGACTACATCGCCAGAGCGAGGTGCCTCGGGGAAACGCAACCGGATTTGTGCGTGATCTTCCTCCTCCACCTCAATGCGTTCTAGTTTTTCGAGTTGTTTAATCCGCGCTTGTACTTGGTTCGATTTGGTAGGTTTGTAACGAAAGCGTTCGATAAACTCTTCGTTTTTTTCGATAAACTCTTGCTGATTTTCGTAGGCTGCTAGTTGTTGGGCTCGTTGTTCGGCACGGAGCGCCTTAAACTGTGTGTAGGGTACGTTGAAACTGTAGGCACGCTTGAGCGAGATTTCGAGTGTCTTCTGGGTAACAGTATCCAAGAAACGCCGATCGTGCGAAATAAGTACCAATGCGCCGCGATATTCCTTAAGGAGGTAATCTTCCAGCCATTGGATAGATTCGATATCGAGATGGTTGGTGGGTTCGTCGAGGAGGAGGAGATCTGCCCCAGCCAAAAGGATTTTAGCTAATTCTACACGCATGCGCCACCCACCACTGAGCGTTGAGGTAGGGTTCGCGAATTGCGATCTTTCAAAGCCCAACCCTAGTAGGGTTTGTTCGGCTTGTGCGGTTTGTTGTGCTCCGCCGAGGAGATGATGGCGTTCGGTGAGTTCGGCTAGTCGTACAGCGATTTCGGTAGCCTCCGTGGCATCTTGGAATTGGTTTTGGGCGATGAGTGCCTCGAGGTGAGCTATTTTTGCTTCAAGGGCTTTGAGTTCGCCGAAAGCAGTAAGCGTTTCTTCGAGGATACTACGTGTATCGGTATAGGCTATGTGCTGTGCGAGATGCCCTATGGCGAGATCTGCTCCACGGGCTACTGTACCTTCGCTAGGTTCTAATTCGCCACAGATTACACGAAAGAGGGTACTTTTTCCGGTTCCGTTGCGTCCGACAAGTCCTATCCGATCGCGAGCGCCAATGAGCAGCGAAATGTCTGAAAAGAGCTCCTCACCCTGAAAGCGCACCCCGACGTGATCTAACGATATCATTTACCAATTCTTTGCGACACAAAGGTAGCCCACCTGCGGGAGATGGGCTACCATAAGATCCACCTAAAGCCTCAGAGGAGAGTTGCGAATACTATCCACCCTAACGGCAATTTGTAGCGTATGTGGGGTCTTTGAGCGCTACAGAAGCCATCGGCAAGGGTTTACTCACCGATTTTATTCATCTTCAGCGAGTCTGCAATAAACTTCGCAAGTCCGGAATCGGTCAGGGGGTGGCGGAATAGCGATTGTATTACAGAAAGCGGGCACGTAGCCACATCGGCGCCAACCTCCAAACAGCGAACTACATGCTGTGGGTGGCGGATAGAAGCGGCAAGAACTTCGGTATTGAAACCATAGGTGTCGTAGCATTCTACAATGCTGGCTACCAGACTAATGCCATCCTCGCAGATATCGTCTAGGCGTCCAACAAATGGCGAAACATACGTAGCCCCCGCCTTAGCTGCCAATAGCGCCTGCCCCAACGAAAAGACTAGCGTACAGTTGGTACTGATCCCTTCCTGGGTAAGGGTATTAATGGCTTGAATCCCCTCCATCGTACAAGGGATTTTAACCACAATATTGGAATGGAGATCGGCGAGTTCGTGCGCTTCGTCTAGCATCCCTTTGTAATCGAGGGCGAGTACTTCGGCACTTATGTCGCCATCTACCAGGTTGCAGATGGCTAAGTAGTGCGCAAGAATCGCTTTTTTGCCTCGAATCCCCTCCTTAGCCATAAGGGAAGGATTGGTGGTAACGCCGTCCAAAATCCCGTACGAACGAGCTTCTGTAATCTCTTGGAGGTTGGCAGTATCTAGGAAAAATTTCATATCCACGACTCCTAAAATCTTATTTTATTCTGTTTTGTAGGCGCAGGAGGGCGTGTTAGGCGCTATTTCGAGGCTTTTAGGTAGGTGTCTAGCCAACGGTAGAATTCGCGTTGCCAGAGAAGTCCGTTTTGCGGTTTGAGTACCCAGTGGGTCTCTTCCGGGAAAAAGAGGAAGCGACTCGGGATCCCAAGCATCTGTGCAGCATTGAAAGCAGCCATACCTTGCGTGTAGGGGATGCGGAAGTCGTACCCCCCGTGGATAATCATGATAGGTGTATCCCAGTTTTGTACGAATTTGTGGGGACTGTTAGCAAAGCTAGCCTGTGCCACGGCGTTCTTCTTATCCCAGGGTTTTCCGCCCATTTCCCATTCGTCGAAGAACATCTCCTCGGTGGTGTAGAACTCCATTTCGCTATGGAATACCCCACAATGGCTAATAAAGGCCTTAAAGCGCTTGTTGTGGTTGCCTGCTAACCAGTTCACCGTAAAGCCGCCATAACTAGCACCTACAGCCCCGAGGTTGCCTTCATCAACCCAAGGTTCTTTGGCGAGTTCGTCGATAGCTCTTAGGAGGTCTTTCATTTCTTGTCCGCCATGGTCTTTGCTAATCTGATCTGTCCATTCTTGCCCGAAGGTTAGGACCCCGCGACGGTTGGGTGCTACAACCACATAGCCCTGACTAGCCATAAGCGCAAAATTCCAACGGAAACTCCAGAATTGGGTAAGCGGACTCTGTGGCCCTCCCTCGCAAAAGAGCAATGTGGGGTAGCGCAATGTACTATCAAAATTAGGAGGAAGGATTACCCACGTTAGCATGTCTTTACCGTCTGTGGTCTTTACCCAGCGTTCTTGGATAGTAGGCATACGGAGCTGCTCGAGTATTGCAGTATTGATGTCTGTAACGCGTTTCTGTTCGTTGTTGGCGAGCGATACGCAATAGATCTCGGCAGGTGAGAGCATAGATACCATGTCGCCGAAAAGCTTGTCGCCAGCTAAACGCACCGAATGGTAGTCGTGTCTGCCGGTTGTGATGGCTTTGGGCTCATTTTCGCTTAGTAGTAGCGAGTAGAGTTGGAATGTACCGCGTACGCCAGATACAAAGTAGAAGCCTTCGCTTTGGGGCATCCAAGTCATGGACGATGCCGAGTAATCGAAACCGGGGCAGAGTTGTTGGCAAGTCCGTTGCGCAAGGTCGTAGAGCATCAGACGCTCGTGATCGGCTTCGAAGCCTCCGCGTTCCATGCTGGTATAAAGCATATACTTGCCATCTGGCGAAAAGACGGGGCAGCGGTCGTAGCCCATATTCCCTTCGGTGAGGTTGCGCGTTTCTTTGGATGCAAGGTTGTAGAGGTAGATGTCTGAATTTGTGCTAAAGGCGGATTCTTTCCCGACTTGTTTTTTGCAAGTGTAGGCAAGCGCCGTTCCGTCTGCATTCCATCCAATCTCTTCGATACCACCGAAGGGACGGAGTGGCGAGTGATAGGGAGTGCCTTCCAAGAGGTCGGTGCCAGTACCGATCTTATTATTTTCTACAGGTGCTACGAAGACGTGGCTGCGCGTGCCATCGTCCCAAGCATCCCAGTGGCGGTACATGAGGTCGTCGAAGACCATCCCCGAACTCTTGTCGAGATCCGGATAACGATCCTTTACTTGCGGTACCACGGGGATGGTAGATATGTAAGCTATATGCGTGCCGTCGGGGGAGTAACGGAATCCGTCTATACCCGTTGCAACATTCGAAAGGCAGAGTACCTCGCCTCCCTTCGGGTCTATGCTGTAGATCTGTGGCGTCCCCTCATGCGTAGAAACAAAATGGAGGCGTCCGTCGGCACCCCATGCAACGTTGTAGACTTGCGCACGGAAGTCTGTTAGTTGGTTGATAGTTCCTGCTTCGAGATCTTTTAAGAAGAGATCCGACCAGCCTTTGTCCGCCTTCAAATCGTAACGCGTTACGGTGTAGGCTAATAGTTTGCCGTCGGCCGATGGTGCGTAACCACCCAAGCGCCCCATAGCCCACAGGACTTCTGGGGTTAGTTTCCCATCAACAATATTGGGTGTGGGACATTGCAATTGGGTTTTCGTGGTCGTTTCCGATGCCGTCGGTTGGGGCGAGTTACAGCCTGCAAGCAATGTCATGGCGCACCCTCCTAGTAGTGATAAAGCAAATCTCCTCATCGTACATATAGCTATAATGTTTCAACAAAAGTAGGCAGAAGTACTGAGTTAGTACAATTTATTTCGTGCGTAACATGCATACAAATCTGATAATCATTTGTTTGGGTAGCTTGCAACGACTTCTATTCTATCAGAAACCCATACTCGTACACCTTTGGTACAATCTGTAGGCGGAGTTGCTCCATAGCCTCTTTTAGGTTGGTGAGTAGCAGGTTGTAGGTTTCGTCGGCGCTTTTAGGGTTCATCTTCCCTTTTTCATTCCGCCCTTGAAAGTGCTCCCGTATATCGTAGTACGATGCGTTGGGGTTGGCACCCGGTTGTGCGTGATAGTAGCGCCAGAGTTCACGTCCAGCGTCGAAAACGGCAGTAGCTTCTGCAGAAAATACTAGTGGTTCGGTAGGTATGAAAGACTGTTCGCTTAACAATGTATTGTTGTTGGATGTGGTTTGTGAGGCGAGTTTACCGGAGATAAAATCTGTCATAAAATGGCTTTCGAAGCGCGATTGTGCATTAACGTCGTCCTCGGTGAAGGGTATCCAGTGGTTGGTACCTTCTTTAGAAGAGATGCGGTTTTGCCCGTGAAAAAGGGTAAACGCTAGGCAGTTGTTTTGAAATTCGCGATCTGTTTGCCAGCCGTCTAGTGGCGAATAAAAGAGATCGCGGTCAAAACTCCAATCGCCTTTTATACTTTGCCGGACTGCTAAGTGTATACAGAAGATACACAAATTGTTGGTTGTAATCCACCAACCACGTGGGACAGGCATTTGTGTCTTTTTGTTGACGATAAATGCGAAGTTTTGATTTTGAAAATCGTTGCGCGCATTATTTGCAAAGCCAATTGCTGCTTTTTCGCGCTCATCTTTGAAATGCAAAATCCAATCGACTATGCGCTCTTTAGTATGCGAAGTGATTTTTTTGTGTCCTGTACATTTGCCGTGGGAATTGTATACTTCGCCCGAAATTTCTTCAAATAGGGTTGTACGCTGTGTATTCCAAATTTGGAAGCTGATAGGAAATAGTCCTTTAACATTGTCAAATGTATCTGAGGGACATAAAAAAAAGGATTCTAATGTTGCTTGAAAACTTTTTCTGAACGCCACGAAATTGGGTGAAAGCAGGTTTTTGATTTTAGAAAACAGTGCAATAGTACATGAATTGAGTTCTGAATAGCAACGAATTAGAAACTGTGCATACAATTCGCGTGCAGCAATTCCTATCTCTGCCAGATATTTGTGATAAGCTAAACTATTTACAGCAACCCCGCTTTTATGCTTGTCACAGCCCGTTATAACTCTTTTGTTCCCAGCCTCTGCATACGGTGGATTAATGTAAATTACCAGTTTCTTTCGCTTCTCCGAATTATGTAGTATGTCTAGTAAGTCGTTAGGGAGTTTCCCGCAGTCGAACTCATCGTTCAAAAAGTCGAATTGGAAAACGTGCGACTCGAGTAGGTTAGCGCCGTTTCGGATGCGATCTTTCATCACATCCACGTCCTGCTGGTCAAGGGTAGACGCCCAGATGTTGTACTTGTTGGTGAGTCCGTTCAAAAGGTTACCGGTGCCCGCAGCGCAATCCCATACGTAGTACTCGTCCTGCCAGTTTTCGCCTAGGACGTCGGCAAGGTATTTTTGCGAGAGGTCTACCCAAATCTTGGGCGTGAAAAAGGAGCCCTTGCGCTCTCTATGATTTTTTATAAATGGCAAGGGTTTACTTGGGACTTTCAAATACTGCTTTATAAACTCTCGCAGCTCTTTTTCATGCGCATCATACCGAAAGAGGTACGCCGTACGATCCAAAACATCGCGGACAGCGCCATATAACAACCCAAATTCGCGCGAAGATGTGTCAGACGGGGTAACACATTCCAGTTGAAATCGTTGAGCGCGAGAAACGGCAATATTTCGCGATACGGTAGGAATGCAATTTTCTCGGCATCGAAAGCAGCGAGAAACGGTGGCGGTAAGTAGGTATCGAATGTGCGAGCTTTGCCGATGGTAAGGATTAGTTGTACCAAAGGTTTGTAGATATCGGTTACCGTGCCTCGTTTGGCTTCTGCCCAAAGGAGCGAGATAATGGGAGTTGCTTCACTTTTATTTGTATTGCGCCGTGCAAGGGGTTGAGTAACGCAGAAGTCGATTTTTCCGATGCGGGAGTTGCAATCGAATTGCGAGAAAAATGCTTCAGCGATTCTAAGTTTTAGCTCTTCCTCCTGTAAGCTAGTATACAGCATGATTACTGTTCTGGTCTATGTAAGATGCAAAACAAGCGAGGATGTGTACGTGTTACTACACCACAATGCCGCATATCGGTAATGACTAGAGCTTTACCAATCTGTTCTTGATGGCGTAGCGTACAAGCTCGACAGTATTGGTAATTCCGAGTTTGGAAAAGATATTCGCCTTGTGTGCATCTACAGTACGCGGGCTAATCTTTAGTTTATCGCTAATAATCTTGGTTGGGTAGCCTTCGCAGCAGAGTTCGATGACCATCCGTTCGCGATCTGAGAAGAGCTTAGCAGCACGTTGACGTTCTTTACGGTTGGCATCTGACATTAAGCTTTTTAGTAGGCTTGCTATGTCCTTGCCGAAATACTGGTCGCCGTCCGTTATGGCATTTATGGCAGTATAAAGTTCGGTTTCGACACTTTCTTTCGATACAAAGCCATCGATCCCGATTTCTACTAGGTTTAGAAGGACATTTTCGGACGACTCTGCAGATAGGATTAGTATTTTCACCGAAGGATAGGAGGCACGCACTTTTTTTGCCACCTCTTCGCCCGACTCGTCTGGCAGTATAATATCCAAAAGTACGATATCTGGCTTGATTTTGGAACTTGCTAGGAAGTCCAGACATTCGTGGGCGGTACCTACATCTCCGATTACTTCGTGTTCGCTAGCACCCAGCTTTAGAGCGGTCACTACACCGAGGCGAAACAAGACATGATCGTCTACTACTAATATTTTTGCCATTTCCTAATAACCAATTGATTCGCTAAAGACTAACTGTTTTTTTTCTTAGGAAAGATTAACACTACTGCGGTGCCTTCCTTTACTTTTGAAGTAACGTGGATGGTAACTCCATTGGTACGTGCGAGCGACATGCACAGAATGAGCCCTAGCCCCGAACCCTTTTCTCCCCGAGTTCCGGTATTCAGGATTCGTTGTTCTATACGTCCGATTTTAGCTATTTGTTCGTTTGTCATACCCATGCCATGATCTTGTACGGTCAGCGAAATCTCGTCGTCGGTTGCAGTTATCCGTAGTTCGATGGAACTGTTGGGATGCGAGAATTTGATGGCATTTGAAAGAACATTGCGTAGGATGACGTCGATCATGTCGCGGTCTGCAAAGATCTCGGTTTGTGGTGGCGTGTCGATGTCAAGAGTAATAGACTTGTTGCTCAGTGAAAGCGCAAAGAAGGTTTCGTTCTTTTTCACAAGCTCATTGAGATCAAATGAGACCGGCAGGTACGGAATAGCATCCAACTGGAGGCGTGCCCAATTCAGAAGGTTAACCAAGAACTCGATCTGCATATCGGCAGCCGACTTGATCTGGACAAGGAATTCCTTGATTTGTTCGCTGGTTAACGTAGCATAATAGTTGAGGAGTTGTCCGAGCACCATCTGTATGGCTAGGGCGTGATTCTTTGCGTCGTGCGAAATAATGCTAAAGAAGCGGTTTTTCGATACGTTTACTTCCTCCATATATTGCAAACGCCTCTTTCGTTGGCGCGCTATCAGGAAGATAAAGCTCGTAATAACAATAAGCAATACGATCGAAGCTATTAGGATAACCTTTGCGTATTTGTCGCGCGAAATTTGCAATTGCTGTACTTCTATTTGCTGCTCGCGCAATTGCCGTTCGTATCGTTCGTGTAGTATGCTTAGTTTGGTTTGAACGGCTGCTTTTGCTAGCGAATCGCCCAGGGCTACGTATTGTTCCAGATTGTGTAGCGATTCTAACGGATTGTTTGTGCGTGCCAATTCGTAGCGTTGCCAAAGTAGGGTTCGATACACTCGCGAAAGATGCAGGGAGTCTGCCAATTGTAGCGCTTGTTCGTTGTAGGATAGTGCTTCTACCGACCGATTTTGTGCATTCCGCAGCGCGCTTAATTGCCTGAAAATATGAACCAATTCGGTGCGATTCACGCTAGTTCGAGCAAAAAGGAGCGCTTCTAGGTACGAGTGTTCGGCTTTTGTGTACTGCCCTAAGGATAAGTAGGCATCGCCCAGTAATCGGTAAATTTTAGAAGATAAAATCTGTTCGCTACACGAACTTTCTAGTGTTCTTGCTTCCTGTAAAGATGCTAAACAGGCATCCGTGTTGTTGTTCTGCAGAAATGCCTCGCATTGCAAACAAAGTAGTTCTATTCGGAGACGGTGGTAATTTGCTTGGTTGCTGCGGCAATATTCCAGCGCCTCGTTGGTGTAGACTAGGCTGGCTTCTGGGCGTTCGATAGACAGGTAAAGAGAGCCCATTAGGGAAAGCGCATGAATCATGTGGGTAGTATCCTGTGAGGTATTTGCTATCGAAAGCGATTTCACAATGAGCGGTACAGCATCGCTCGACAAGCCTAGTTGAATGAAATTTGAGCTCTGCAACAAGAAACTAGCAAATGCTAGCGGGGTATCCTGCAATTCGTAGAAATAGTTAATAATCTTGTGGCAGAGCTGCGAGGAGGTGCTGTAATCGCCACAGGCATGGTAACCTTGCGCTAAAATTAGGTGAGCGATAGATGAGGCATATACGGTATCGTTGTCGAGCTGCAGACTATCGAAATGTAAACCATAGCGTGGGGCTAACTCTTGGGTAAGTGTGAGGAAGGCTGCCGATTGCTGTGTCTGGGAACTGGTGAGCGCATACGATAGCGAGTCTAGTTCGCTTTTGCTTTGTGCGATAAGGGTAGTGCCGTATAGCAACGCCCACAGCAAGAACCAACTCCTTTTGCTAGCTATTGAGGAATGCGCCAATTTGTTCACAAACGTACTCAACATCCTCTTGCGTTAGACCTCTGCCACTAGGTAAGCATAAACCGTGATCGAAAATGCGCTCGCTGGTTCCGTCCACGTATCGATCGCAATGTACAAAGACTGGTTGTAAGTGGAGTGGTTTCCACACGGGGCGGCTTTCGATATTGCAAGCTTCTAGCCACAGACGGAGTGCTTCGCGATCGATACCATCAGACAATACAATACACGTAAGCCAATAGTTGGAATCGTATGCTGCGCTGGGAGCCTCCTGAACTTTTATGGAGGGGAATGCACTTAAGTAGCGAACATACCAACTATGCACAAGCTTGCGGTGGGCGACGTAGTCGTCCAAAACTTCCATTTGTCCGCATCCAATGCCGGCACAAACGTTACTTAAGCGGTAATTGTAACCAATGCTACTGTGCTGGTAGTGTGGGGCGTCGTCGCGAGCTTGTGTCGCAAGTTTCAGTACCTGTGTGCCAGAGGCGACATCCGGACAAATAAGCGCCCCGCCCCCCGAGGTTGTAATAATCTTATTGCCGTTGAACGAAAACACGCCATAACGCCCGATGGTACCACACAGCCTACCCTTATAGCGGGCTCCTAGTGCTTCTGCTGCATCCTCTAGGATAGGGATCTGGTACTCGTTTGCAATAGCGCAAATCTCGTCCATAGCTGCTGGCATGCCATACAGATGCACTACAATAAGTGCCTTGGGCAATTTGTTCCGACGCTTCAACGTATCTGCAATAGCTTCGCGAAGTAGGTGTGGCGAGAGGTTCCAGGTATCGGGTTCGCTATCTACAAATATGGGTTCTGCACCTTGGTAGACAATGGGATTGGCAGATGCCGAAAATGTGAATGAGGAGCAAAGGACAGTATCGCCTGTTCCAACTCCTAGTTGTACAAGTCCGAGGTGAATAGCCGCTGTACCCGAATTAAGAGCTACTACACGCCGCGATTCCTGTATATCGTTGTATGTAGCCAGCTGCTCTTCAAAACGAGCGACGTTGGGTCCTAGGGGGGTTATCCAACGAGTACGGAATGCATCCTCTATGTAGATCTGCTCTCGTCCGCACATGTGCGCTAAAGAGAGGTGAATGCGTTCGTGTTGTTTTGACATTGCGCAGCGACTAGCGAAATAGTGTTACGAAGATATAGTACATATCCTTCCAAAAGCTCCACTGATGGTAGTACTTTAGGTTAATCTGTACTTTGTCGGGGAAAAGGACTTCGCGGTTGTACCGTTCGGGATCAGCAACTTGTGCAAGGAGTTCCTCCTCGTTGCGATACTTGATGGAGGCAGGTCCTGTAATCCCCGGACGGAGTTCGAGAATGAGTCGTTCTTCGCCTTGGAGTTGATCAGCAAAGCCTGGGACGTCTGGTCGTGGTCCTACAAAGCTCATCGTGCCACAGAGTACATTCCAAAGTTCGGGTAGCTCGTCCAACTTGTAACGACGCAAAAAACGCCCGAAGGGGGTAATACGCACCTCGCCGGCCACAGTAACCGTACTGCCATTATGCTGCGCCACCATACTGCGAAACTTTATCATGCGAAACAGCTTACCGTGGTAACCCACGCGTTGTTGGATAAAAAAAATACTCCCGCCCGGCATCTTGATACGAATGAACAAGGCGATGCTCAGAAGCAAAGGAAAAAGCAGTAGCAAGCCCAAAAAAGCCATTACGCGATCAAATAACCATTTGAGCCACATTGCAGTTATTTTGCGTCGCGACTCCTAAAGAAAGGGTGTTGTGCAAGGGGCTGTCGTGCTAGGGGATGGTAGTCGCCCACGAGGCCTACGGGTTGCGCGTGTCGGATATCGTGCACGAGTTCGATACACGGACGGACGTCGTCTAATCCAAAGCCCTTGCCTGTTAAGATGTGGCGGTAACTTTCGTTGTGCAGTTCGGTAAATCCTTCGCTAAATTCGAACTCCTCGCCATCGATTGCAATGGTACGATAGGTACGCTTTTCGCCTTCTACTGCGTTGGGTGGGAGCAAGTCGCCATTGATCGAGAGGAAGTAGCGGACGCGTGCTCGTTTGAGTTCGAGGTAGCCTGCACAACGGTCGTGCGTAGAGATGTGTACAATGTTTCGTTCCACAGCGCCAAAAATCCAACAGAGCATGTCGTAGAAGTGTACGCCGATGTTGGTAGCTATACCGCCGCTTTTGCGATCATCGCCCTTCCAAGAGGTGTAGTACCAAAGTCCGCGAGAGGTGATGTAGGTAAGGTCGATGTCGTAGGTTTTCGTGGGTTCGTGATCTACATGTTCTTTGAGGGCTAGTATAGACTTGTGCAGACGCAGTTGTAGGATGTTGTAGACTCGTTTTCCTGTTGTTTGTTCTATTTGTTGGAGGGCGTCGATATTCCACGGGTTGAGAACGAGTGGTTTTTCGCAGATTACATCAGCACCTAATTGCAGCCCGTAACGGCAGTGCGCATCGTGCAAGTAGTTTGGGGTACACACAGATACGTAGTTTATGGCTCGTTCGGTCTGGCGAAGACGACTATTGAAACGATCAAAGAGCTCGTGTTCTACAAAAAAGGAGGCTGCGGGGAAATAGCTATCCATAATCCCCACACTATCGAACTTATCGTAAGCCGACTCTAAGATATTCCCCGTCTCTTTTATTGCGCGCAGATGACGTGGCGCTATGTAGCCCGCCAAGCCAAGTAATGCAAAATGCTTCATATCCTCGCTACTGTAGTAGTTGTTCAACGATCTTTTCGCTAGCATGCCCATCGCCAAAGAACTGGGTGGAGGCATTGTCAAAAGAAAAATCCTTCATGGTGTGGTAGCAAGCCAAAATGCGCTCATAGTCGGTACCTGCCAACTGTGTTAAGCCATGTGCTGCAAGTTCGCGCCACTCGGTTTCGTCGCGTAGGATGACACTCGGTTTGTTCAGGAAATAGGCCTCGCGCTGCAAACCGCCACTGTCTGTTAGTATTACGCGGGCATGTTGTAGCAACCACAGCGTTTCGAAATAGCTGGTGGGGGATATAAAAGTGCAGACATTGCGACTAAAATTGTAGCCCATATTGCGTAAAACTGCCTGCGTATGCGGATGAAGCGGGATGAGTACAGGTAGGTCGGTGCGTGCGATAGTATCTAATGCTCGCAAGGTTTCGGTAAGAGCCTCTGGCGATTTGAGTAATTCTGCCCTGTGCAGCGTACAAAGGTTGAATGCAGCAGGAAGCTCGGTAGCAGGTGGGCGTGCGTATGGCAAATAGTGCAAAGCAGCATCGTACATAACATCGCCAACTACCAACATCCGCATGTACGCGTGTGAGGCGATGCCTTCGGTTTTCAGATTCTGTAACGCGCTGTCGGTAGAACAGAGCAAAAGTGAGCTGATGCGGTCGGCAAGAACCCGGTTGATTTCTTCCGGCATTGCTAAGTTTTCGCTTCGCATACCGGCTTCTACATGCGCCACAGGGATTCCGTGCTGTACTCCCGCGAGTGCTCCGGCAAGTGTGCTGTTGGTATCGCCGTAGATGAGTACCCAATCGGGTTTAACCTCCTCGAGTAAGTGGCTAATGCCTTCGAGCATTCTGGCGGTTGCTACAGAATGCGTTTCGCCGTGGATGCCTAAGTTCCGGTGGGGGTGTGGGATGTCCATTTCCGTGAAAAACACTTCGGACATGTCCGCGTCGTAGTGCTGTCCGGTGTGGACAATGTATTCCTCGGCTTTCCCCGCTAAAGCATGGCTCACAACTGCTGCTTTAATAAATTGCGGACGTGCCCCTACAACCGTTAAAATCTTTCGCATACACCACACTCGTTAGTTATACTAACAACAGCAGGTAAAGGTAGCAATTTCTAGGAATGTTGTCTGTATAGCTCTTTTTACAAGCTCCCTTTTAGAAGTCTTCTAGATGTTCGGCAAGTGTGCTTAAAGATTATTCTATCAAGAACCCGTACTCGTACACCTTCGGTACAATCTGTAAGCGGAGCTGCTCCATAGCCTCTTTGAGGTTGGCTAAGAGGCACATGTATTCCGCGTCGTCGCTCTTTGGGTTCATCTTTCCTTTTTCATTCCGCCCTTGAAAATGCTCGCGGATATCGTAGTACGACGCGTTAGGGTTAGCATCCGGTTGCGCGTGATAGTATCGCCAGAGTTCCCGTCCAGCGTCGAATACCGCAGTGGCTTCAGGAGAAAATACTAGTGGTTCGGAGGGGATAAAAGATTTTTCCTCAGCTAAAGCCTGAAGTGTTGTTTTACTTTGATGGGTTAATGGGTGAAAAAGTTTCCCAGCCATAAAATCAGTCATAAAGTGGCTTTCGAAGCGCTCTTTGGCGTCGACCTCTGTCTCGGTAAAAGGTATCCAGTGGTTGATACCCTTGATTGAAGAAATGCGGTTTTGCCCATGAAAAAGCGTAAAGGCTAGGCAATTGGTTTGGAACTCGGTGTCGCGCTGCCAATCGTCGTTGGGGTAGAAAAATTGATCTCGATCGTTGAGCCAGGTGAGGGCTACACTATGACGCACGGAAAAGTACACACACGTCTGTAAAAAATTTGAGCTTGTGATATGCTTATGCATATTTGCACCCTTAGGAATAATACTACTGATTCGCACCCGATTTTGATTTTGAAAATCATTGGCTGTCGTGTTCAATATTCCGATGTGTGCAGTATTTTCGTTGTCCTCAGAAAACGTTTTAAGCCAATCATTGATAGTGGAATATCTATCAGACGGAAAAAGAAATTTCGTACTAAGCGTGCCCCCGTTCCGATCATACACGTCTGCGAGAATCTCTTTGAAGAGTTCTTCTTTTGCCCCATTCCAAATGAAAAACCCGATGGGGAATTGTCCGTCCACATTGTCAAACGTGTCAGCTGGCATCAAAAAAACTTTTTCAAGCTGGGCTCGGAAATGTATCCTAAAGGTTGAAAAATTGGGTGCTTGGATTACTTTTAATTTTGAAAATTGTGCGATCCTACAGGACGGAATCTCATTGTATGTCCGCACGAGAAACTGGGTAAAGAGCTCTCTCCCAGCAAATTGTAGTTCTGTCTTGTATCTAGTATGCGTGTTTGTGAGCTGAATTCCCTCTTTCCCCTTCCCTCCTTTTGCAACTCCCACCTCCGCATAGGGCGGGTTTATGTACACCACTAGCTTTTTGCGCTTCTCGGGGTCGTTTATGATGTCTTGTAGTGGTTGCGGAAGCTTGGTAAACTCATCGTTCAAGAAATCGAATTGGAAAACGTGCGATTCGAGTAGGTTTGCGCCGTTCTTAATGCGGTCTTTCATTACATCTACATCCTGCTGGTCGAGGGTAGATGCCCAGATGTTGTATTTGTTGGTGAGTCCGTTTAAGAGATTACCGGTGCCGGCAGCGCAATCCCAAACGTAGTATTCGTCTTGCCAGTTTTCGCCCAGGACGTCGGCTAAGTACTTTTGCGAGAGGTCTACCCAAATCTTGGGCGTGAAGAACGAACCTTTGCGCTCTCGCACATCTTGCGGTACGAGGAGGTCGCGGCGTTTGATGATGTAATCCCAATATTCTTCGCGCGGTGGACGCTGGTAGAGACTCCAGAATTGCGCGTGCGCTTTTTGCCCGTCTTTGAAAAAGACATAGCTTTCGTTGAAAATTCCTGCTAGGTTCTTTTTGCGATCGAGTACGTAACGTTTGTCTTGCAGGAGCACAAACAGCGCTTCCTTAATGGTTTGGTTTTCAGAGGATAGAAGATCGGCTAAGAAGAAGTCTCCGTCAATAATACTGAGCTTTTTGAGGGCGTCCCAATTCACGTCGATGCTCGGTTGTACTAGGGCTAGCCATCGTTGGTAGATGCTCACAAAGTTGTTTTTGTTGATCTGAATTAGCGTTGAGCTTTCGCTCAGGTGCAGCTTTATAAATTCGCGCAGCTCTTTTTCGTGGGCATCGTATCGAAAGACATACGCCGTTCGATCCAAAACATCGCGTACAGCGGCGTATAACAGCCCAAATTCGCGAGTTTTATCATCAGAGGGGGTAACATTCCAGTTGAAGTCGTTAAGTGCGAGAAAGGGCAATATTTCGCGATAGGGAAGGAATGCAATTTTCTCGGCATCGAATGCAGCGAGAAAAGGTGGCGGCAGGTAGGTATCGAAAGTGCGAGCTTTACCGATGGTAAGGATTAGCTGTACCAACGGTTTGTAGATGTCTGAGACGGTACCGCGCTTGGCTTCTGCCCAAAGGAGAGAAATAATAGGGTTAGATTCGTTTTTGCTTCTCTTTTTTCTAAAAGATCGCTGAATAACACAAAAATCTATTTTGCCGATGCGAGCTCCGCAGTCAAAAGCGGCAAAGAATTGTTCGGCAATACGAATTTTTAGTTCCTCTTCCTGTAAGTTGCTGTATTGCGGCATACGTCTGTATTGCTTGTTGTTTTCCTTTCAAAAGTACGACAAGTTCAATTAGAGCGATGCTCCCGTGGCCGAATTACCTAGGAATAAAAATGGACACTAAGGTGTAACTATGTGTGGGGGGGATAAATACCTTTGTGCACAAAAGTATACGCGGAATGCAAAAGTCCGTATATTTGTAGGACAAACTGCAGAGAGGAGCCGCGAATGAAAGAGAAGGTGATCCGTATTCGTAAAGGACTGGACATCAGGCTAAAAGGTACCGCAGAAAAAGTATTTACCCGCATAGGTATAAAAGGCGATTACAGCCTTTACCCATCCGATTTTCCTACACTCGTCCCGCAACTCCTCGTAAAGGAGGGAGATGCTGTTTTGGCAGGAACGCCGCTTTTTTGTGATAAGAAAGACACGCGAATCCGTTTCGCATCCCCTGTAAACGGCACGGTTGTCGAAATAAAAAGAGGCGAGCGACGTAGAATAGAGCGCATTGTAGTACACTGCGACACCGATAAGGTAGAGTATCTCGACTTCCCCACTCAACTTACTCCCTCAGCTACGCGCGAAGAGCTTATTGCTTTACTCCTCGAAGGGGGAGTTTGGCCTTTTATTCGCCAACGTCCGTTCAATGTTGTTGCATCGCCAGATGCTATCCCTCGCGACATATTTATTTCTGCTTTCGATACAGCGCCCCTAGCACCCGATCTCGATTTCGCTATTAAGGATGACGGTGCGAGTTTCCAAGCGGGGGTAGATGTCCTTGCGCGCCTCACAACTGGAAAGGTACACATCGGTGTAAATGTCAACTATCCTCCCCATCAAGCTTACATGACGGCGCGCGCCGAGATCCACAAGTTTGCAGGACCGCACCCAGCAGGCAATGTCGGTGTACAGATTCATCACGTGGCACCCATTGCAAAGGGCGAGACGGTGTGGACGTTGCATCCGTTGGATGTCGTCTTTATTGGTCGTTTAGTAACTTCGGGGCATTACGACTTGCGGCGGATTGTTGCTTTGGCAGGGAGCGAAGTCCTAAAACCCCGCTACTACACAGCAATGGTCGGTGGTGCGCTGCAGAATCTGTTGCAGGATCAGATAGCAAAGGATGCGCATGTACGCATTATTAGCGGTAATGCACTTACGGGGACGCGCGAAGATGCTGACGGCTCGTTGCACTTTTACGACACGATGGTAACTGTAATTCCGGAAGGCGATCACTACGAATTTATGGGCTGGGCATCGCCCGGTTTTGGGAAGTACAGTGCTTCGCGTCTCTTTCCGTCTTTCCTTGCGCCGCGGAAAGAATATCCGTTGGATACTAATCTTCACGGTGGCGAACGTGCGTTTGTCCTAAGTGGTCAGTACGAAAAAGTATTTCCGATGCGCATCTATCCCGTTCATTTGCTTAAAGCCATTATGGCAAAGAATATAGAGCAGATGGAGGATTTGGGCATTTATGAAGTCGCCGAGGAGGATTTTGCACTCTGCGAATTCGTGTGTACCTCCAAGATCAACTCGCAGTCTCTGGTGCGAGAAGGTATGAACCTGATGATGCGTGAATTATAAGAGCTCCCGTTCCATTGTACAAGAAATGCAAGATAACCATGGGGTTACGAAGCTACTTAAATAGAATTAAGCCCAATTTTGCGCCGGGAGGTCGGTTTGCTAAGTTGCATGCAACCTTCGACGCCTTCGAAACTTTCCTCTACACGCCCAATACTGTTACAAAGACAGGGGCACACATCCGTGATGTTGTAGATATGAAGCGGACGATGATTACGGTTGTCGTTGCGCTCCTCCCAGCTCTTATTTTCGGTATGTACAACGTAGGGTTGCAGCATGTTACGATGCGCGGAGGTACCGATTTCTCATTTTGGCAACTCCTCGGCTTCGGGTTCTTATCTATGCTACCTACGCTGGTTGTAAGCTATGTGGTGGGCTTGGCTATAGAGTTCGGTGTTGCGCAAGTCCGTGGACACGAAGTAAACGAGGGTTTTTTGGTTACGGGGCTCCTCATCCCGATGGTGCTCCCCATTGGTGTCCCGCTTTGGATGGTGGCAATCGCTACAGCCTTTGCGGTCGTTTTTGGCAAGGAGGTCTTCGGCGGGACAGGGATGAATATCTTCAATCCGGCACTCCTAGCACGTGCTTTTCTCTTTTTTGCATTTCCGAAAAGTATGTCAGGCGACTATGTCTGGGTGGCGGGTTACGGACTTTTCCCTGCAGTTGACGGCTTTTCGGGAGCTACGCCCTTATCACTTTCTGCTGCCGGACTCATTGAACAGTTACCAGCAGCCTCCGATTTGTTTTTAGGAACGATTCCCGGATCCGTGGGCGAGACGTCTACGCTCTGGATACTCGTGGGTGGCTTAATTTTACTTCTAACTGGTGTGGCTAGTTGGCGCGTTATGTTTACGGTGTTTGCGGGCGGTTACCTGATGGGCTTGTTGCTGAATTTTGTGGGCACGACGCCATATATGACACTTCCGGCACACTATCACCTCCTTATGGGTGGCTTCGCTTTCGGAGCCGTATTCATGGCAACAGATCCGGTGACAAGTGCACAAACACGCGCAGGGAAGTTGATATACGGTTTCCTGATAGGTGTACTGATAGTAGTAGTGCGCGTCTTGAATCCTGCATATCCCGAGGGTACGATGCTGGTGATCCTGCTTATGAATGCCTTCGCACCCCTGATAGATCATCTTGTGGTACAGCGTAATATCAACTGGCGACGGGCAAGAGCCTTGAAGGTAGCTCGTGCTGCTATACCTACTCCAGACGCTAAATAACCAAGGGTTAGTTATGAAACGCGATAGTAACGCATATATATTCCTCTATTCGATTGTTATGGTGGTGATTGTAGCCCTCCTATTGGCACTCGCCTCTTCGGGGTTGAAGCCCGCACAACTCGAGAATGTGAAAATGGAGAAGCGTCGCGATATCCTGAAATCGATAGGATTGAACGAAGTGTTGGAATCTGCAGGACAAAAAGAGGTAAGCGACCTCTACACAAGATATGTAAAAGAGGAAACCGTTGTCGGTATGGACGGGAAGCTCAAAAATTCCGACGAAGCGTTTGCTCTGGATCTGCGCGAGCAAATGAAGCTTGAGCCGGCACAGCGTCAACTCCCGGTCTTTATCGCAACCCTTGACGATGGATCGCGGAAATACATATTCCCGCTCGCCGGACAAGGGCTCTGGGGGCAAATCTGGGGATACATCGCACTAAATGCTGATATGAATACGGTTTACGGTACTTCGTTTGCCCATAAAAGCGAAACGCCGGGTTTGGGTGCTGATATCGCAACTACGGCTTTCCAGAAGCGTTTTTGTGGGAAAAAGATCTTCGAGGGCACGGATTTGGTTGCGATTGCCTTAAAAAAAGGTGGCGGAACGACCGATAACCCGCACGCGATTGATGCTATCTCTGGCGCTACGCTAACTAGCGATGGTGTGGCAAATATGTTGATGAATAGCTTGACCGAATACCGCGAGTTTATGGATCTTATGAAGAAGGAGGGCGCTCGATAATGGCTAAAGAAGGCTTCTTTTCGAAAGCAAATAGAGCGTTGCTTGTCGAACCGCTAAGTTTGCGAAATCCTGTTACGGTTCTCATTTTAGGGATCTGTTCGGCACTTGCTGTTACCGTAAAGCTAAAACCAGCGATCGTGATGGGGCTTTCGGTTACGGTGGTTACAGCCATTTCCAATTTGGTACTCTCGCTCCTGCGAAAAGGGATCCCGAATCGTATCCGGATTATTGTGCAGTTGGTAGTAGTAGCTGCGCTGGTTATCTTGGTCGATCAGCTCCTAAAAGCCTATGTGTACGATGTGAGTCGGCAGCTCTCCGTATTCGTTGGGCTTATCATTACCAATTGTATTATTATGGGGCGTATCGAGGCTTTTGCACTCGGAAATAAGCCTTGGCCCTCCTTTCTTGATGGTATTGGTAACGGACTCGGTTATGCGATGGTGCTAATTGTGGTGGCTTTTTTTCGCGAACTTTTCGGCTTTGGGACGCTTCTCGATATCCGAGTTATCCCTGAAGATTTTTATACAGTTAACGGTGGATTTTACGAAAATAACGGGTTCTTTATTATGCCACCAATGGCATTGATTCTTGTTGGTTGTGTTATCTGGATCCAGCGCATTTTTGTAAAGTCGCTCGTAGAAGGCGCTAAGAAGAAATAAACCTCGTCGCCCCACATTTCGCATAGATTACATTCGGACTATGGAAAACCTGTTAAACATATTCGTACGCTCGATCTTCGTGGACAACATGATCTTTGCGTACTTCCTCGGGATGTGCTCCTACCTAGCTGTTTCTAAAACAGTGAAGACGTCCGTGGGGCTTGGGATTGCTGTGATCTTCGTACTGGGGATTACCGTCCCTGTCAACTATTTGCTGGATAAGTATGTCCTTGCCCCACAAGCGCTTGCGTGGTTGGGTGTAGAATTCGAAGCAATAGATCTGAGCTTCCTTTCCTTTATCATGTTTATTGCCGTTATTGCGTCTATTGTTCAGTTGGTAGAGATGGCGGTCGAAAAGTTTTCGCCTTCACTGTACAATTCGTTAGGAATTTTCCTACCCCTGATTGCAGTAAACTGTGCAATTCTGGGTGGTGCTCTCTTTATGCAAGAACGCCACTATGCCACCGTTTTAGAAGCTACAACCTTTGGCCTAGGGAGCGGTATTGGCTGGTTCTTGGCGATTGTAACTCTTGCAGCGATTCGAGAAAAGATGCAGTATTCCAACGTTCCGGCGGCGCTGAAAGGAAACGGGATTACCTTTATTCTGACAGGGCTCATGGGCATTGCCTTTATGACGTTTATGGGCATTAAATTGTAGTACCAGCACTTCAATAACTTCCATTCCGGAATTCTAAGCTTGCCTCTGCAAATGATAGATGGAACTCTGATTCTCTTAGCGGTTGTGGTCTTTCTGCTGGTTATCCTCCTCTTGGTGGGGATACTGCTCTATGCACGAAAGAAGCTAGTACCCACTGGCGACGTTACGGTTTCGATTAACGACGGCGAAAAAGAACTTACCGTATCTACAGGCAATTCGTTGCTTTCTACCCTCACCTCGCAAGGGGTATTGTTGCCCTCGGCTTGTGGTGGTGGCGGTACTTGTGGCACGTGTCGTTGTCGAGTGGTTGCGGGCGGAGGCGAGATACTATCTACCGAACAGGGCTTCTTTACACGTCGCGAACAGCAAGACCACTGGCGTTTGGCTTGTCAGGTTAAGGTGCGAGACAATCTCTCCTTGCAAGTCCCAGAAACAGTTCTGGGCATTAAAAAGTGGGAATGCGAGGTGGTCTCCAACAACAACGTAGCTACGTTTATTAAGCAGTTTGTCGTAAAATTGCCCGACGGCGAGCACCTAAAGTTCCGTTCCGGCGGTTATATCCAGATTGATGTGCCGCAGGTTGTGGTAGACTTTAAGGATATTGAGGTGGACGAGCGTTTTCGCGAAGACTGGGATAAACTCGGGATTTGGAATCTGCGTATGGAAAATCCAACCCCAACCTACAGAGCTTATTCGATGGCGAACCACCCCGCAGAGGATAACATTATCATGCTCAACGTCCGTATAGCGACTCCACCACTGGATCGGGTGAATGGTGGCTTTTTGAAAGTAAACCCGGGGCTGTGCTCGAGTTATATCTTTTCGCGAAAACCGGGCGATAAGGTCAATATTGCAGGTCCGTACGGCGAGTTCTTTTTGGTGGACAACTCCGATCGCGAGATGATGTTTATTGGTGGGGGAGCCGGGATGGCGCCCATGCGCTCGCATATCTTCCATCTCTTCAAAACGTTAAAAACAGGTCGGAAAGTAACTTTTTGGTACGGTGCGCGCTCCTGTCGTGAAATCTTCTACGAAGATGAGTTCCACGCCATTGAAAAAGAGTTCCCGAATTTCACATTTACCATTGCACTCTCCGATGCGCTACCCTCTGACAATTGGACGGGCGCAAAGGGTTTTATACATCAGGTGATTTACGAACAGTATCTGAAGAATCACGAGGCGCCCGAGGATATCGAGTACTACCTCTGTGGTCCGCCTCCAATGACGGCAGCAGTCAACAAAATGCTCTACGACCTAGGAGTAGAGACAGATATGATCCATTACGACAACTTTGGTGGTTAACCCTAGCATACAACAGGATTAGTAATGCTGCGACTGTTGTAGATTTCGGAAATTTGGTGTGAATCGATTTTCATTGTAATTCTTTAAGTTGAGTCCTCAGGAGATATAGAATAATATCATCTGGGGGCTTTTTTCGTATTACTCAGTTGTATAAAATACTCGAGGATGATAGATCTCACCGCACACAATACCTTTGGTGTTCCGGCATCTGCCAATCGGTATATAGAGTTACACAACCAAGAGGAGTTGCGCGATTACGCTGCACGTTGGCAACAAGAAACCGAACGCTACTATATCTTGGGTGGGGGGGCTAATGTTCTATTTATTGAGCATTTTGACGGCGATATTTTGCATTTTGCGAATACCGATCTGGAAATAGTTTACGAAGATTCGAGCGAGTGTCATATCCGTGTAGGTGCGGGATATGTATGGGATGAGCTGGTGCGTTGGACTATCGAGCACAACCTCTGGGGTTCCGAATTGCTTTCAGGAATTCCGGGCTCTGTAGGTGCCGCTCCCGTACAAAATATAGGCGCTTATGGAGCAGAGGCTGCTGATATCCTTTTAGATGTAGAAGCCCTAAACCTACTTACTGCAGCGGAAATTCACTTTGCAAACAACGATTTGCATCTGGGTTACCGAACCTCGCGCTTTAAGCAGCAGGAGCGTGGGTATTATGCTATTCATCACGTCACATTTCGATTAAAGAAGTTGCCCAATGCTTATGAACATTACCAGCGGCTTGCGATTCCGGAAAATGAACTAACACCAGCTGGGGTACGAACGAAAGTCCTCGAGATCCGAAATTCGAAACTGCCCCCCACAAATAAACTCGGAAGTGCTGGGAGCTTTTTTAAGAATCCGGTCGTAACGGCAGAGTTGCGCAATAGTCTTTTGACAGACTATCAGCAAATGCCATCCTATGCCCAAGAAGATGGTACGTATAAGCTTTCGGCAGGATGGCTGATAGAACATTGTGGCTGGAAAGGCGAAAAGCGTGGAAATGCAGGGGTATACGAACATCAGGCGCTGGTTTTGGTAAATCTGGGTGGCGCAACCGGAAAAGAGATTCTGGAACTGAGCCGCGCAATAGCGAGCGACGTTCGACAGAAAATGGGGGTGACTCTCGAACACGAAGTAGAAATTGTTGCGCAAAAGGGCATCTTAACTTCGTGTTAAATCCGCTACATTAACAAAGAGTATAGTGTCCGAAAGTAAAAGTACGTTGGGCATTGCTTCGAAAGTCTACCGACCGCTTAAACCGCTACGATAGTTGTCAATTTTTAGTTTGCTTATTGTCCTTTTTGCGGGACTCGTTGCTGGCTTTATCAATGCCATAGCGGGGAGTGGCTCGTTGTTGACCCTTCCCGCGCTTATGTTCGGTGGGTTAGATTCGGCAGTTGCGAATGCTACCAATCGCTTGGGGATTTTTGTGCAGTCCATTTTTTCGCTCACGGGCTACATATCCAAGGGCGTAAAGCCTGAACGATCTGCGCTCTACGGGGTAATCCCTGTAATTGTAGGTGCCGCTCTGGGGGCGTATCTTACGCGCTTTGTGGATAGAGGACTTTTCCGTTATATCATCGATGCGGTGATGCTTGCTATGTTAGCGCTTATTTTTTTCAAACCGAGTAGTTGGCTGAAGCAATATAGTGCACCGACACCATTGCGTAATATCCCGCTGGTCGTAGTTCTGATGTTTGTGACGGGGATCTATGCCGGCTTCCTACAAGTAGGCTCTGGTTATGTGATGATGGCGATTATGGTACTTGTGGGTGGGATGGATATCTATCGCGCTAATACGGTGAAGGTGGTGGCACAACTCGCTAATGCTGCCACGGTTATCCCGATTTACATAGCCTTGGATATGATCGACTGGCATTTGGGTCTGGTGCTTGCCTTGGGTTCTGGCGTGGGTGGTTGGTTGGGAGCTCGTTTTGCGCTGCGGATAGGACCCAAAGTAGTTCGTTATGTGTTGCTGATAGGAGTCGTTCTCTACATAGGCAAAGAGATTACTACGCAGCTCATCGCCCCCTGATACGCGATTCTAACAATATTTTTACCGCCTTTTCGTTTTCTATTCAGTTTTGGAGGTATAGGGATGGAAGAACAGCAAGGAGTGGATATCCGTGAGTTGAGTGCACGTATAGAGCGCGAAAGTTCGTTTGTAGATATGCTCACGATGGAGCTCTCGCGCGTGATTGTCGGACAACGACGTCTGGTCGAGTCGCTGCTAATTGGCTTGTTAGCTGACGGGCATATTCTCCTAGAGGGCGTCCCCGGACTTGCTAAAACGCTTGCAATAAGTACACTTTCTAAAAGTATTGACGGGCATTTTGCTAGGGTACAGTTTACGCCGGATCTCCTCCCTGCAGACCTTGTAGGGACTATGATTTATAGTCAGAAGCGCGAGGAGTTTGAAGTGAAAAAAGGACCCATCTTTGCCAATTTTGTGCTGGCGGACGAAATAAACCGAGCTCCCGCTAAAGTGCAAAGTGCGCTCCTCGAGGCTATGCAGGAGCGGCAGGTGACCATTGGCGAAAATACCTATCCGTTGCCAGCGCCGTTCTTAGTTCTCGCTACTCAGAACCCGATTGAGCAAGAGGGAACGTATCCCCTCCCAGAGGCGCAAGTAGACCGCTTTATGCTTAAAGTGGTGCTCGACTATCCGAAGCGAGAAGAGGAAAAGCTCATAGTTCGTCAGAACGTAAGTGGCACGTTCCCATCGCCTAAGGCTGTTGTAAAACCCGAGGATGTGTTGCGTGCTCGCGATCTGGTGCGCGAGGTCTATCTGGACGAGAAAATCGAACAGTATATAGTAGATATTGTCTATGCTACGCGGCGTCCTACAGATTACGGTTTGGACGATTTTGTGCCGATGATTGGTTTTGGTGCTTCACCACGTGCTAGTATTAGCCTCGCACTTGCAGCAAAGGCTTTTGCATTTATCAAACGTAGGGGTTATGTGATTCCGGAGGATGTACGTGCTGTCTGCATGGATGTACTCCGTCATAGAATCGGACTTACCTACGAGGCTGAAGCTGAAAATATCACCACAGAACATATTATTACAGAGATTCTTAATCGCGTCGAAGTCCCGTAAACGCCCTCCAGATACGGAGATAAAGCTATACTAGGATGAATACGCACACCGAAGAAACCCGGGAACTCTTAGCTCGTCTGAGGCGGATTGAGATTCGCGCGCGAGGGCTTTCGCATCAGATCTTTGCCGGCGAATACCACAGCGCTTTTAAGGGTAAGGGGATGACTTTTAGTGAGGTACGTGCCTATCGCTACGGCGACGATGTTCGTAATATCGACTGGAATGTAACAGCACGCCTCCGCGATCCCTACGTAAAGGTCTTTGAAGAAGAACGAGAGCTCACTGTGATGCTCTTGGTAGATGTGAGTGCTTCCCGACGTTTTGGGACACAGAGCCTTACCAAGCAAAATGTGATGACGGAATTAGCGGCTATTCTCGCTTTTTCTGCCATACAGAATAACGACAAAATTGGGGTTATCCTCTTCAGCGACAAGGTCGAACGCTTTATTCCGCCTAAAAAGGGAAGAAAGCATATTTTGCGTATCATCTGGGAACTGATGAGCTTTCAGCCCGAAAACCAGCGTACCGACATAGGGCAAGCGTTGCGTTTCCTGAATAATGCCATTAAGAAACGTTGTACAGCATTCCTTTTGAGCGATTTTTTAGATTTTGAGCCAGATGGAACATTCCGCTTTCTTGATCCTTTGCGGATTGCATCTAATAAGCACGACTTGGTAGGGTTGCGGATTTACGATCCGCGCGAGGAAACGCTTCCCGACGTTGGTTGGTTACGACTCGGCGATGCGGAAACGGGCGAGGTGCGTTGGGTAGACACCTCCAGCAAAAATGTCCGAAATGCCTATGCACAGTTAGCAGAACAGCGTCGTGCTATGCTTCATAAAGTCTTCTCGCGCGAACGTATCGATTGGGTAAGTATCGCGACCAACGAGGATTATGTGTTGCCCCTGATCAAACTCTTTAAGCAACGAGCGTAAATCAATAGCCGTGAGATACTGTTTACTATTATTAGGATTTCTGTTTAGCGTTACTCATTCTTTTGCGCAACCTATCGTGGTGAAGCGTTTGAGTCGCGATTCGGTGGAGGTCGGCGATTCGGCACTCCTCACTTTCCGGGTGCTGACTTCGAAAGGAGCAGAAATATACCTCCCCGACATGCAGGATACTCTAGGTGGGGGCATCGAGCTCTACGCGCCGCCATATTTGGATACCGTGCAGTACGACGACCAAGCTTACATCGGAGAGTGGCACCTCCCTATTGTATCGTACGACACGGGGTGGCGGGCTATACCAGGCATTCCGCTACTGGTAATGTACAGTGGCAGAGTAGATACCTTGCAGACCGACCCAACGATGTTGTATGTGTCGTATGTGCCTTTGGATGATTCGGTTGGGGAACTTGCAGATATTCGCGCCCCAGAGTCGCAGTCGATAACCTTACGCGAGTTGTTACCTTGGATTTTGGGTGCTCTAGGGCTTGTTTTAGTGGCTTTGGGTGTTTATTTTTGGTTGCGATACCGTAGACGTAGAAAAGGAGAACCGATACTTGCTCCTAAGGATCGGCGTCCACCAGAGGAAATAGCGCTTGCCGTTTTGCGCGAACTTAACGAACAGGAAGCTTGGCGAACCCACAGTGCGAAGTACTACTATACGGGTATTACCGATGCGTTGCGAGCGTATCTGGATGCCGTTTGGATGCTTAACACTCAGGAGGAAACGACGACAGAAATTTTGCACCATCTTCAGCATATGACTTCTTGTACTCCCGAACAGCTGCGTATGATACACCAACTCCTTATGCGAGCTGACGGGGTTAAATTTGCGCGTTTTGAACCTACAGAAGCCGAAGCAAGAAGTGATGGTGCGATGACGATCCGACTGGTTGAAGACATCGCGCAACAGCATCGCCAACAATCAGCAGAGTTCACGGAACGATCTGTAGCAACCATCCCAACAGAAGATACTCCAGCAAACTGATTGCAAAGATGTGGAATATTGAGTTTGCGAATCCTATCTATTTCCAACTGTTCTGGCTCTTTCCGTTGCTTGTAGGTTGGTATGTTTGGCAGGAGCGCGATCGGCGTAATGTTCTGCTTTTTCCGTCGTTTGCGGAGCTTCCGAAGGCTACTGCTGGTGCCTCTTGGTTGCGACATTTACCCCCGATTTTACGTTTATTGGCGCTTTCGGCACTTATTGTAGCACTCGCACGTCCGCAGAGTTTTAGCAAGGAACAGACATCCACGACCGAGGGTATCGATATCATGATGGCGTTGGATGTGTCTACTAGTATGTTGGCACGCGACTTTAATCCCGACCGTATCGAAGCTGCTAAGCGCATCGGATCGCAGTTCATTTCGGGGAGACCATCCGACCGTATGGGGCTTGTTATTTTTGCTGCCGAAGCCTTTACGATGTGCCCGTTGACCTTGGATCACGCCTCGCTTATTAATCAGTTTAACGAGGTACGTATGGATATGCTCAATGACGGCACTGCTATAGGCTCGGGGCTTGCTATGGCTGTAAGTCGGTTGCGTAATAGCGATGCGGTGAGTAGGGTAGTGATTCTGCTTACCGATGGTGTAAACAATTGTGGCGAGATTGCACCTTATACGGCTGCGGAAATAGCGCAGACCTATGGTATTCGCGTCTATGTGATAGGAATTGGATCTGAAGGAACGGCGCCGTATCCGTTTCAGACGCCTTATGGGGTGCGTTTTCAACAAGTAGATGTTCAGATTGATGAGGAGCTTATGCAGCAAGTAGCGCAACTTACGGGCGGTGAGTATTTTCGCGCTACCAACAATGCTGCACTAGAAGAGATCTACGAAAAGATCGACGCTCTCGAGAAATCTAAAATCAACATAGACGAGTATCTCCATAAGAGCGAAGAGTTTCTGCTGTGGGGGCTTTTAGTACTTTGCTTTGTGGGACTGGAAATAGTTTTCCGGACACTTATACTACGTCAATTACCCTAACATCTCAGAAAGCCGTTTGCCGGGTCTTAGTTAAATAGGTGCAGATATGTTTCGTTTTGCGAATACCGAACTCCTAGGGTTACTATTTATAGTTCCGGTTTATGTATTGCTGCTGTTTTATTTCCGTTACCGTCGTAAAAAGCGCGCACAGCGGTTAGCACAAAGCGCATTACTGGGGCGTTTGATGCCTTATGTTTCGGTAGGTCGTTTTTGGTGGCGTGCTATTCTGTTGGGCTTGGGACTCGTCTTCCTGATCTTGGGGCTCGCACGTCCGCAATTTGGACTGAAGCAAGCCTCACAGAAGCGTAAAGGCGTGGAGATAATGCTAGTCTTGGACGTATCGCGGAGTATGCTTGCCCAAGATGTCCGTCCGAATCGTTTGGAGCGTTCTAAGTTGGAAATAGAGCAGCTGGTACGGAATCTGAAAAACGACCGCATTGGGCTTATCCTCTTTGCAGGACGCGCTCATGTGCAGTTGCCAATTACAAGCGATTATGCATCGGCACAGATGTTTATTTCGCAGGTGAGTTGCGATATGGTTTCTGAGCAAGGTACACAGTTGGGCGATGCTCTCGAACTGGCACTTAAGTCGTTTAGTCCGCAGACAGATGTTGGGAAAGCCATTGTTGTGATTTCGGATGGCGAGAGTCACGAAGGCGATCCGTTGGCACGTGCTGCGGAGGCTAGCAAACAAGGAGTGCGCATTTATACGGTGGGGATCGGTTCGCCAGAAGGAGCTCCGATACCAGATATGGCAGGCGGTGTGAAGAAAGACGCCTCGGGGAGTGTTGTAATTTCTAAATTGGATGAGCGGACGCTATTGCAAATCGCTACACAAACCGGCGGGATCTATATGCGTGCTACTACGGTACAGTCCGGGCTCAAACCAATTTTGGATGAGTTGGATACATTGCAACGTGCCGAATTCGAGCAAGTGGTCTACTCGGCTTATGACGAGCAGTATCAGTTTGCTTTTGTCTTGGCGCTGATCTTTTTTGTGCTTTCGTTTGTTATTATGGAGCGTCGTCATCCGTGGTTTAATTTTGGAAGGTGGTTTGCCGGAAAGGATAACAGTTGATGAAGCGGTGGCTGATACTAATAGCTTGCAGTATTTTTGTAGTAGGCTCGTTGTGGGCACAGCGTGAGGCGCCTTTTGTTCGTAAGGGTAATAAGGAATACGAGGCGGGGCGCTTTTATCAGGCAGAGCTGGAGTATCGGAAGGCTATGGAACAAGCCGAAAATAGTACTAAGGCACAGTTTAACCTTGGTGGAGCTCTCTACAAACAGGAAAAGTACGACGAAGCCCTGAAAAGCTACGGGGCTCTTTCTGAACGGACGGATGTGTCGGAATCGTTGCGTGCTAGTTCGTTGTACAATTTAGGAAATAGTTTGTACAAGAAGGAGCAGTATCGCGAGAGTGTTGCCGCTTACAAGGAGGCATTGCGTTTGCAACCTGGCGCAAAGGACATAAAGTACAATCTATCGGCAGCACTGCGTAAATTGCAAGAGCAGCAGCAACAACAGCAAAATAACAAAGATCAGAATCAACAGGATCAGCAACAAAAAGATAATCAGGATCAACAACAGGGCGGACAGGATAAAAATCAGCAGCAAAACCAAGATCAAAAAGAACAAGAGGGGGGGAAGGATCAGCAACAACAGCAACAAAATAAGAGCGATCAGAAAGGCGATCCTAAGAATCAGGAGGGGCAGCAGCAAAAGGGGAAAGCAGCAACAATGAGCCAGGAGGATGCCGAACAACTCCTAAAAGCTCTGGAAAATCAGGAGAATGCCCTTCAGGCTAAGATACAAAAAGAGAAAGCTAAGGTTGCACCGCGGGTAAAGACCGACAAGGATTGGTAGTGAGCTAGGATCCGCTGTTTTATAGATAATGAATAGTAGTAGTTGGCATCAGATGTCGTTTCGGGAGCTTCGTAGTATTCGCGCTACGTTATTGTTAGCTCTTTTGTTGGTTAGTAGTTTGGGTATAACATCTGCTCAGCAGTTCACGCTGCAAGCACCGGGTAGTGTTTATGCGGGTCAATCGTTTCAGATATCGTATAGTTTAGATGCTAAGAGTAACGACTTTCAGCCCCCCGTCTGGGGACAAGATATTCGTATACAGGGACCCTACGAGCAGGTTTCTACAGAGATGTCGTATCGGAACGGAAAACTCGAATCGCGAGAACGGAAAGCTTGGGTCTATGTTTGCCGGATTTCGAAAGTGGGTACTTATACCATACCTTCTGCTACGGTGGTCGTAGACGGCAAAAAAATTAGAAGTGAGCCTAAGAAAATAGAGGTATTGGCAGCAGATCAGACTGCAAATCCGAATATTGCTCGAAATAACGACCCTTCGTCTTCCACCGATGATATCTTTGTGACAATACAACTGAGTCAGTCCGAAGTTTACCAAGGTCAGCCCGTAGTCGCAACGCTTAAGATTTACACGCGAGTAGATTTAGTGGGTTTTGACGATTTCCGTTTTCCGGATTTCAAGGGCTTTTGGGCAAAAGAGGTAGATACGCCGAATCAGATCCAGTTTACCGAAGATGTGTATAATGGTAAGCAATATCATTCGGGGGTACTGCGGCAATATGTACTCTACCCACAAAAGAGTGGCGAGCTAAAGATAGATCCGCTACATGCCGATATCCGTTATCGTGCTCGTGGTGCGACGACCTCCTTTTTTGATGAGTTTATGGGTACCTATCGCACGGCATCGCGTTCTTTACAAAGTGCAGCGCGAACGCTAAAGGTGTTGCCACTGCCTGCCAATGCGCCGGCTAGTTTTAAGGGTGCCGTGGGAAAGTTTTCGGTAGATGCAAAGGTTGATAATACAAGCATAAAAACCAATGAGGCGCTGACCTATACGCTAACCGTTACAGGGTCGGGAAATATGCAACTGCTTCAGAAACCGGAACTGAATCTACCTTCAACGGTGGAGGTCTTCCCGCCCAAGATGTCTGAGAATTATGCACTACGTGGGGGGATTCAGACGGGGAGTGTTGCCTATGAGTATGTATTGCTGCCGCGCGCACCGGGCAAACTTACTATCCCAGCTTTTGAATTCTCGTATTTCGATCCACAAGCAAAATCGTATAAAACAGCAACAACACAACCCTATACAGTGGACGTTATAGCCGATTCTACACAGAGGGCAACTACAGTAGCGGGGTCTGTCTCGAAAGAGGATGTGCAATATTTGGGCGAGGATATTCGTCATATATATTTAGGAAATGTGCTGTTGCATCCGTTGCAGGAGCGTTTTGTAGGTACTGGGTTCTGGTGGTTGCTGTTGTTGTTATTGCTCGCGCTATTGCCGATTTTGTGGATTGTACTACAACGCCGCCAGAGTTACTTAGCCGACCTCTCGTTAGTTCGTGGACGGAGAGCGGCTAATCGGGCGCGTAAACGCCTCCAAAGCGCAAAAAAACACGTGAATAGCGATGCGCAGCAGTTCTATATCGAGCTCGAGCGTGCCGTCTGGGGATATATTGCCGATAAGCTTACTCTGGAACTCGCGGATCTCTCCTCTGAAGCCTTGGTTACTTCGTTGCAAGAGAAAGGCGTACCCGAAGATACCATCGAAAAGATTCGTACAGTAATAGTAGAATGCGAGTATGCGCGTTATGCGCCATCTGCAGCATCCAACCGACAAGAAGAGCTCTACACCGCCACCTTAGAAGCCTTCGAACAATTGGAGCGTTGGTTGAAAAACGCCTAGACGCTAACCCCAAAGCTATAATCCGACGATGATAAAACTAATGAGTTCCCGCATTTTAAGCTTTTTACTTGCAATGGTTGTGTTAGCTTTTGCAGTGTCGGCTGTATACGGACAACAGGATGCCGCATCTCGTCACTGGGAACGAGGAAATGCCTACTACGAGCGAGCGCGATTTGATAGCGCAGCTTGGGAATACGAACAGATACTGAGCGATTCGCTCTGCGATGCAAAGTTGTATTACAATTTGGGAAATGCGTACTTCCGCTTGCAGCAATATCCGCGAGCTATTCTTAATTACGAACGTGCCCTGAAATGGGATCCGAAGGACGAAAACGTAGCTTTTAATCTAGCTTTAGCACGTTCGTTTACCGTTGATAAGTTGGATACCCCCGAACCTTTCCCATTTTTAGTGTGGTGGGAATCTTTTTGTACGTTGTTAACGATACGTGGCTGGGCGTTCCTAGGATTCGCTTTCTTGTTGCTAACTGTTTTGAGTGTTCTCTTTCTGCGTTTTTTTGTTTCGAGGCTTGTCTTTCAGCGTCTGTTTGTTATTCCGGTACTTTCGTTGTTGCTTTTTTTCGCAACGTTGGCATTAAGTTTACGCCTGCAGAATAGAGCTCTAGCGCAAGATACAGCCATTATTATGCAGGCAGTTGTCTCGGTGAAAGGATCGCCCGATGTGGGAGCTAAAGATCTCTTTTTGCTGCATGCTGGTACGAAGATCACGATTATTCAAAAGATAGGGACGTGGTACGAAATCCAAATTCCGGACGGGCACCAAGGTTGGGTAGAGGAATCTATCTTGCAGCTGATTTAAGGCTTACGCAACCTAAAGAAACTAGAATGAAAGAAGAAGGTGGATTTCTGTGCGCTACTTATGTCCATGTTTAGGTGCTAAAAAAAGCATTCCCTTTTGTGAAGTGACCCCAAAAAGTTGGACGGGTTATTAACTAATTACTTTGTGAAAGAGT
>CAUTNK010000013.1:0-84128 GCA_963540065.1 uncultured Bacteroidia bacterium | reverse complement strand
AAAAATAACTCAAAAAGAGGGCTGGTGAGTGGTGGCGGATTGTGCAATAAACCCAAGAAAGGCGCGCGAAACTCTCCGACCACTTTCTCTATAAAATTAAAGAATGCGTCGATTGGGAGCGGTTGCGAAAAACAATCAGAAAAGGCTACAAGAAGAATAAAAACGCCACCGGAAATCCGGCCTACGACCCCATCGTTTTGTTCAAAATCTTGCTCTTGGAAAAATGGTATAAACTAAGCGATTATCAAGCCGAAGAACGTATCAACGACTCTTTCCTATTCAGCGACTTCATCGGTATCGCCTTAAGTGCTCCTGCGCCCGATCATAGCACGATTTGCCGCTTCAGAAACGAACTAACCAAGCTCAATCTCATGGACGAACTCCTAGATACATTCAATACGCAACTTGTGGAGCTGGGGATCTTGCAAATCAAAGAAGGTGCGATAGTGGATGCAACCATCGTCAGTTCGCCTCGTAAACCACATTGTCCTAAAGTCTTGGAAATCGCCGCAGATCGCGAAGATGCCCGCTCAGAGGCTCAAAAACAGGAAGAGGAATTGGGTTTGGTGGTGGAGTAGCTCGTTATGTCGGAGTGGAACGCACGCATACACAGGGAATTTTAGAGGCTTTGGCTTATAACATGAAACGGATGTTCCGCGTCCCGTTGAGTAGTTAATGGGCATATTGTGTCTTTTAGGAGCTAAAAGCTGTGAAAAGAGGCTTATGAAAGTCATAATCCTCCTCTTGTGGCGGTCTTTTCTTAGTGTCGGTCATCCATTTTTTCAAAAAAAAATAACTCAAAAAGAGGGCTGGTGTGTGCTGGCGGATTGTGCAATGCTCTCTCCTTAGATCACCGTAGTGCAAAAATAGAAAGTGGGCAAACGTTCACCGCCCATTAATATGCCTTGTATCTACAATCCATTGATTATCAATAGGAATTTAACGATTCTTGTCACACAAATCTAACGCAATATCGCTGTTCGCGCTATTTAGCAACATCCTAAACTTTTATGTTTATCTTTGTGTATAAGCAGTTGGGGGAGGGGCGTGGTGTATACGGAAGACTTAGAATTCGGCTCTAAATTGCTCACAGAAGCCGTCCAAGCGCTATGTAAGTTGCCGGGGGTAGGACGTAGAACAGCTATGCGCTACCTGCTTAACTTGCAAATGCTCCCAGTTTCCGAACAACAGGACTTTATCCGCTCCCTACACACCTTTACCAACGAGATTCAACACTGCCCACTCTGTAACAACTTCTCCGACGATGGTGCGCCATGTGCCATTTGTACCAATAAGAAGCGAGACCCAGCGCTCCTGTGTGTCGTGGCAGATGTTAGGGATATGATGGCTATTAACCAACTCGATGTCTTTCAAGGGCTCTTTTTCATACTAGGTACGCTGATTACACCACTAAAAGGCATCGGTCCTACCCATTTACCGATCGAGCAGTTGGAAGAGCGTATTAAGCAAGGGGTTGATGAAGTGATTCTTGCCTTTCCCAACACCCAAGATGCTAATATGACTATCTATTATCTACAAAAAAGACTCGCTAACCTCCCTATACAGTTGTCTGTATTAGCACAAGGTATTCCCTTTGGCTGTTCTGTTGATCAAACGGATGAGAATACGATCGCACTCGCTTTTACGAAAAGAATTCACATCCCTACGGTAAGTGCTACTAGGTAGAAACTTTCAAAAACTCAAGTATGACTACAAAAATACACGTGCTGCTTGTTTTCGTCTTGACCTTGCTGTTACACAATGTGCAAGCGCAGGATTCGGTGCTGACCCTACAGGATGCAAAGAATGCATTCCTTGCAGAAGATTGGGATAAAGCTAAAAGTATCTACGAGCGCTGTTACAAGACCGAGCCTAGCGATACAGCTTGTATTCTGGGTTTGGTCGAAACCTATTTGCGTTTGCAAGATGCTACGAAAGCCGAAGGATTGATTGCGAAAGCCCTAAAAACCTACCCCGAGCTACCCCAATTACAGCTTAAATATGGTTTAGCGCTTAATATGAAAAGCAAGTTTAAGAAATCGTTGGAAGCTTTCAAGACTGCGGATCAGTTTTTCCAGCCAACTGACCCGTTGCGGCAAACGCTTTTCGTGAACTACGGCATCGCATACCTAGGGCTAGAAAAGTTTCCCGAAGCCATAGAATGCTTTGATAAAGTCCTTGCTATCAATCCGCGAAATGCTACGGCATACAACTATAAAGGCATGACCCTGTATAGGATGTCTGACTATGACGAAGCCCTCAGGATGTTAAATCTATCCCTAGATATCGACTTGCAAAACCCGATTACGCTCTACAACAGAGGGGTTACCTATCTGAAGTTAGAAGATCGTCGCAATGCGTGTCTCGACTTCCATGCCGCCTGCCGAAAAGGGAATATGAATGCTTGCAAACAAATCCTCATCGAGTGCAAACAACAATAATATTACGCTTGCTATAGGAATGCCTTGTTATACGGATCTGAAACGACGAAGCGCCCTAAAGAACGTTGTATTCTATGTCGTTCTACTCGCTCTATTTGCGCTGAACCACCACACATACGCACAAGACAACTTTACGCGTTCCTATTTCGATTATGCGCAGGTAAATTTTGCAGAAGGCGCTACCGTTACCATACGCGGGAAGGTCGAGTTCTACTGGGGGGAGTTATTAACCCCGAACGACTTCAGAAGAGCCAGACACAACAAGCCTGCGCCCTTAAAAATACCTTCTTCGTGGACTGAGCTTATTCCCACCGACCACTCCCTCCCAGCAACAGGATGTGCTACATACCGTTTCTCGCTCATTGTGCCCCGATTAGAAGCGCCTAAGCAGTACGCTCTTTACATCCCTTTGCAGTATTCCAGTTATCGGTTGTGGGTGAACGGTAAACAGCTAGACGAAGCTGGAAAAGTTGCCAATAATCCTTACGACGCCGAAGCGAAACCACATTATGCACTTGCTAGAATTCGAGAGAATCTCCGCGAAACAGATACTCTGGAAGTGATTCTACAAATGTCGAACTATAGTTTCCCTATAGCTGGTTTGGTTACGCCCATAAAATTCGGGACTTACGACGAACTCTTGCAAGAGAATGAGTGGAGTGCGAATCTCCTTTTCTTCGTGCTCGGGCTACTAATACTTCTAGCGATTGTGAATCTGATTCTCTTCCGCCTGCATAACAACGATCAAACCGCTCTGTGGATAGCTGTTGCGAGTATATTTACAGCCATTAACTTGGCATTTTCCACGAACGGAATTTTTGTAAATTTACTGAATCTATCGTGGAGCTACTACCACAAAATAGTATACCTCTCGGGCATGGGGGCTGCTATGTCGCTTTTCCTATTCATGCATTGTCGATATCGAAAGCGATTGAAGGACGTATATGTACATTGGTTGATGGGGATAGGTATGGCGATTGCTATTTTTGTGTTCTTTACGCCAGTGGCTGTTTTTACAATGTTCCGAGCATTGCTGTATCTCTACATTCTGGTGCTACTGAGCATCATCATCGTCAGAATTTTAACACGTGCTATTAAAGAGAATTTTGTCGGACAGATGCTTTTCGGCTATTTGCTCTTCTTTGTAGCAGTGCTTCTCGATGTCTTCCAGTACATAGTGGGTTTTGAAAGCTTTTTTCCGTACATCCCGATCGGAATTTCGGTCTTCTTGCTCACGATTGCCTATTCTTTCGTGCGCGATTTTGCATACTATCTCCGAAGTAGCGAAACCTACAAAGTGCAACTCGATTCGATACAACTGAATTACGAGGCACAAGTAAAGCAGCTTAACTTAGATATCGAACAGCAGCAGCGTAGGTTCGATATGCAACAGCAAGAACAACAGCAGCAAGTGTGGGTAGATAGTGGTATTGCTATGTTGTCTACGGTTATGGCACAGAATCAGAATAATATGCAGAATCTGTGCACGGAAACCCTGCTACGACTCACCAAGTATATGCATATCAACATTGCATTACTCTACGTGGCGAGAATCGATATAGAAGCGCAACAAATGAAGTTATACATGCAAGCAAACTTCGGTCTCACTACGCAACAACTGAAAGAATATGCCGTCCTTGACGAAGATCAAGGGTTAGTCGGAGCTTGCTATCGTGATAATACCTTCCAGCATATTTCAAACTTACCAGAAGGCTTTATAAAAATTACCTCCGGCTTAGGCGAATCCTCACCGCCTTCCATTTTGTTGGTGCCATTGCAAAGTACTGCCGGAGTTGTCGGGGTACTAGAGCTTGGTAGATTCGATAAGTTTCAAGATTATGAAATTGCTTTTGTTAAGCGCCTAGCGATAATATTGGCGAACAATATCATCCACACAAAAAATAACGAGGATTTCATTGTTGCAATGCAAGACCTCGAAAAAGAAATTGCAAGCTATAAGCAAACTGCCGAAAAACAGGAAGCTAATCGCGAACAACTAGAAGCCGAGTTAGAGGAATACCGACGTGCTAATTGATACAGAGTACTATGACAACGGATACCAGAAAAAAACAATTCTGTTACGTACAGACGATTGTGGCGCGATACCTACCTGTAGTTGTTGCACTCGTCTTGCTTGTCGCGTTGTCGGTATTCGTAGCATCGTGTGCATCTTCGCGTCCTACGAGACGTTCGGCATCCGGACGTAAGTATCGCCCTGTACGGTGCCCATGCGAGCGTTCGACACCACAACAAGAAGAGCCTCAGATACTAATCTGTACCAGTCTGTAAGTAGAAATAGTTAAGTCGTATTGTATGAATAGAATCGGAGTCATTGGTGGCGGTAGTTGGGCTACTGCAATAGTAAAGATCTTGCTCGAAAATTTGCAGCAGGTGGCGTGGTATGTGCGAAATTCCACAACCTACGACGCTTTACAAAAAAACGGACATAATCCCAATTATCTAAGCGACGTCCATTTTGAATCATCATGTATCCGACTTTACGAAGATCTGAATGCACTTGTACGCGATTCCGATATCGTTTTCATTGTCGTCCCTTCCGCGTTTCTCGACAAATGGTTGGAACCCCTAACGGAAGATCTCGCGCAAAAATTCGTGGTTACTTCAATAAAGGGTATTGTGCCGGAACAGCACCTCACGCCATCCGAATTCTTAAAGAAGAAGTTCGGGGTTCGTTATTCCGCACTGGGGGTTGTGAGTGGTCCGTGTCATGCAGAAGAAGTGGCACTCGAACGACTTTCCTATCTAACCATTACATGTAAAGAGATAGAACGTGCTAACGAGATTAGTGCCTTACTGAAATCGAATTACATACGTACCGTAATCGGGCAGGATATATATGGTACGGAGTATAGCGCGATTCTGAAGAATATTTATGCCGTTGCTGCGGGGGTTTGTCATGGTTTGGGTTTCGGCGATAACTTTCAAGCAGTGTTGATTGCCAATGCACAAGATGAAATTGATCGCTTCTTAAATCTATCCTATCCTGCGGAACGGAATACAAATGCTTCGGCGTATCTTGGCGATTTACTAGTAACCTGTTACTCGCAGTTTAGTCGGAATCGGACTTTTGGGACGATGATCGGCAAAGGGTATAGTGTACGATCGGCACAACTCGAAATGAAGATGATAGCCGAAGGATATTATGCCACTGCCGGATTGCATGCTATTAACAGCGAATACCAAATAGCGATGCCCATTGCAGAAGCTATGTATAGGATTCTGTACCAAGAAAAAAACGTAAAACGCGAAATAGATAACCTCATCGAACGATTGTTCTAACGCGCCGGTCTAACTTTGTGTAGGAATTGCTAGCTAAAAATGGAAGAGCAACAGTTGCGTTTAACTTTTGTCGCTGACCTAGACGATGCTCTAAAATCTAGGTACAATACTTTTGAAACTCTTGCTGCACAACAACTGCAGTATCTAAAAAACGGAAATTGCCGGGGAGCTGATTTCCTCGGATGGTACGACCTACCCCAAAAACTGAATCAACAAGGAAATCAGGAAGTTGAAGATATTCTAACGCTTGCGAAAGAGTTTACACGCTACGATGTGGTGGTTGTCATCGGAATTGGAGGTTCGTACCTAGGTGCATTGGCGCTCTTAGAAGCGTTAGACGATCAACGCATAACACCGCATACCGAGCTCCTATTTCTTGGCTTTACCCTCTGTGCCGATTATATGAGTGCGCAACTCCAAAAGCTGCAAGATAAAAAGTATGCTGTTGTAATCATCTCAAAATCGGGGACCACTACCGAACCTGCTATAGCATTCCGCTACATCTTAGATGCAATGAGTCGCTCCAGGGAGGGATACTTTCCCGAACGGATTGTGGCTATTACAGATGCGAATCGTGGTACGTTGCATGATCTGGCGGTTAAAGAAAATATACGCAGACTTGTTATTCCGGACAATGTGGGCGGTCGTTTTTCGGTTTTTACTCCCGTCGGACTTTTACCACTAGCAATAGCGGGTATTGACATTCGGCAATTGATTGCTGGAGCTGCTGCGGCATGCGACAATTATGCGAATCCTGACCTAAGAGAAAACATCGCTATACAGTATGCTGCGTGGCGACTTGTTTGGTACACCTCGAAAAGAGATATCGAGGTCTTAGCTCTTTATTCGCCTTACATGCGCAGTATTGGAGAATGGTATAAGCAACTTTATGGCGAAAGTGAGGGGAAAAATCGCGGCGGTTTGTTCCCCGTATCAGTTTGTAATACGACGGATTTGCATTCCCTTGGGCAGTATTTTCAGGAAGGAATGCGCCTGTTTCTTGAAACGCATGTAATCTTCGACCAAACGCTTGCGCAAATTCCTATCCCAACCTTAGAGGGTATTGCAGATGGGATGGATTATCTACTAGGAAAAGGGTTACACGATGTGAACAGAGCGGCTGCTGAGGCTACGGCTGCGGCACATCAGGCTAGTGGGATTCCCAATGCCTTTATACATGTTCCGTTGCGTACGCCATACTGGTTAGGTTATTTGTTGTATTTCTGGGAAGTTAGTTGTGTGCTTGGAGTCTTGGTACAGGGAAATAATCCGTTTGATCAACCCGGAGTCGAACATTACAAAAAGAATATGTTCCACTTGCTCGGGAAACCCGGATTTTAATAGTTGATAACGTACAAAGTGTCTCTTAGCACAACACAATCGGGTCTTAATTTTGGCTTAAGCTCTTAAATGGTTAAAGTGCGATGGGTTCGAAAAGTCGTACTGCATCTCTTTGTGTGGGCGATAGCCATACCTATTGTGCTACTGGGAGTATTGTCTGTGCTCTTGGAATTTACAGAACTTGGCACTTACTCTGCAAAAAAACTCACCGACTGGTTGTATGCGAGGTATTCCGTAACTATTCAAATAGAACGGGTAGGTTTTCGTTTTCCTGCTACTGTCGAATTGCAACGAACTTTGGTTCGCGACTTAAAAGGAGATACCTTATTGTGGGCTTCTAATGCATCCACTTCTTTGATAGGATTTGCGAAAAGTGGGCACGAACTTCATTTTGCAAATACCCAATTGCATGGCGCTTTGTTGCATCTGAAGGCCGATTCTACGGGCTTAAATATTACGCAGTTTTTTAAGGTATTTAAGTCGCAAAAAGCAAACAAAAAGAAGAAGTCATTCCTACTTACGATCTCGAAAATCCAATTCGACGATATCCATTTTAAGATGGATACCCCCGGTAAGCCTATTCAAGAAGGGCGTATGGCGTACCAAAATTTGGATTTTCAGAATATTGCTGGGACGATACAATACTTGCAGGTAGCGGGCGATTCGGTTCGTATGGATATTGAAGACCTGACATTTCGCGAACGTTCGGGGTTTAGTGCTGAGAGCTTTCATACCAAAATGTCCATTTGCAGCCAGTTTATGCATTTCAAGGATATAGGCTTAACAGCCGAAAAGCAACATATACAGGTTGCCGATTTTCGTATGATATACGATGGTTGGAAGGCGATGAAGGATTTTGCGAATAATGTAATCCTCTCCTTAGATCTGAAGCCTACTACATTTACACCACGCTTTTTGAGTTATTTTGCGCCTATTCCGGTATCCGATATGCCGTTTGTGGCTACAGGACATATGGAGGGGACTGTCTCTAATCTAATATTCAAGGATATCGACATTCGAGCTGCCCATAGATCGCATCTAAAAATTCAAGGTACCTTGGAAGGGTTACCAAAACTTAAGGAATCTATTGTAAATGTTAAGGTTAGTGAGTGTACGACCTCGTTAACAGATATACAACATATCTTTTCGTCGTTGAGTCCCAAACCATTCGCATTCCCCCAATTTCTATATCCACTACAAGAAATTACATATCGTGGCGAACTGGTCGGCTTTTTAGACGATTTTGTTGCCTATGGTCGTCTTACTTCCGAACTGGGAGATATTGCGTTAGATATCTCATTAAACTTTGAAATAGATACGTACTTTGAAGGGAAATTACGAACCCAACAGCTTAATGTAGGGAAATTATTGAGTAATAAATATTTAGGTAAAACAGATTTGTTGGCATCGGTAAGCGGTAAATTCTCTAAAAAAGAGGGACTGCAGTCGCGTGCGCAAATGGAGATTAATAATTTGAACTTTCTGAATTACACGTACCGCGATATAGAACTAAATGGCGATATCACGCCCAAAAGCTATCAAGGGCAATTACATATTCGCGATTCTGCCTTTCAGTTCGATTTCAAAGGTAATGTCGACTTTGCGAGTGAGATTCCAAAGTTTCACTTTACTGCAACTGCGCCGAATATAGACCTAAAACAGATTTATTGGAATAAACACGACTCCATATCAATCTTAAGCTTTGATATGAGTGCTTTTTTTGAGGGGAAAAAGTTGGACGATTTTCTAGGGAATCTTGTATTTTCGAATTTGCAGTATTCCAATACAAATGGTGCATTGAATCTGGACGGATTACGTATAAATGCGTTTAACGATGGCAAAGGGAAACAGATTACTGCCGAATCCTCTGCATTTTATGCATCGCTTTGGACAGATAATAGATACGAACGTTTTTGGAAATCCATAAAAGCTATTCTTGCCAAACGAATCCCTGCTCTTTTTCGGGAGAGTGTAGATAGTGAAGAGTCACAAAGCAATGACGAAATACAAGAAAATGTTATCTATCGGGCATCGGTTATTGTGGCAGATTGCGATAAACTTTTCGAGGTATTATTTCCTAAAATCAGAGTATCGCCCAAAAGTGAACTGAATTGTTATTACGATGCTACAAGCGGGAATGCCGATATACAATTGAAGAGTAAATCCCTCGGTTATAATACTATAACGTGTAATGATGTCCGATTTCAACTACAAAATAGGGATACGATAACCCTCTCTAAATTGGATATCGCACAGGGGCAAATAGCAACATTTAACTTCGATTCGCTACAGTTAGCAACCTCATTACAGACAGATGTTATTGCTTCGGTATTACAGTTAAAGACTTCGGATTTCGGTGGCGGCGAGTTGCACTTAAATACTCAATCGCAAATCTTCTCAAGAGCGGAAGATTCGTTAACGTATTGTGTTACGGGGATCCTGCCATCTATTCTTAAAGTACAGGAGCGGGAATGGAAGTTTAGTAGAGCTCGTCTTTATTTGGATTCGAGTGCTATAGAGATTCTCAATTGTACGCTCATGCATCAGGATCGGCGCTTAAGTATAGGCGGTCGACTCTCGCGAATAAATCCGGACACGTTGCGTATCCGAATGGATAATATAGATATAGCGCCGCTCGAGAAACTATTTCCCAACTATACTTGGAATGGTCTGGTGAATGCAAATCTTACGATTGTATCGCCATTAAATCAATTGAATTTTGGTGGTCGTGTATATCTAACGAACCTAGAAGTGAATGATGTACATATTGGTAATGTAGCAATACAGGGGAATTGGGCGGGTGTAAACAGACCGTTTCGATGTAATCTGACCAATCAAAGACCTGATGGTCAGAAAGATATCCGACTAAATGTTACTTGGGATATACAAGAAAAAGCTCTAAAGGGAGACCTATTGCTAGATGATTGCAATTTGAATTTATTGTCGCTTGTTGCTAAAGACCATTTAAGTAGCGAAGGATCGGTAAATGCCAAATTACAGTTTAATGGCTCTGTTACACAACCAGAGGTTAGGGGCACACTGCATTTTAATAATGCGGCTTTTAGATTGAAAAGATTCAATACCCAAATCGTTACGAACGATACCCTCATGCTGGAGAGGAAAGCAATTGTCTTTAATGAATTTCAAGCAAGAGACAAAAACAATAATCCATTGAAAATTAATGGCACAATTGCTATTGCCGATATTACACGTCCTATTTTTGACTTGTCGGTGCAAACACAAAAATTTTGTGCACTACAAACACAAGCGAGTGAGGAACTCTTTTACGGACAATTGTGGGTGTCGAGTAACACGCGTGTAAAAGGATTGTTAGCCAATTTACAAATTGCTACTAGTTTACGGACAGAAGCAGGTACGCAGCTCTATTTTCAGTTGCCTACATATATTGATGCTAAGGAGAATCGTCTCTTAGAGTTTGTTGAGTCGAAGACTACCAAGGAAACGGCGCCGCAGCCTAAACAAGAGAAAGAGCCATGGGATCTCAATTATACAGTAGACCTCAACGTAACGAACGAAGCCTTTACACAATTGCTTGTAAATCCGCGTACGGGGGATCTATTGCGTTGTCGTGGCGAGGGGAACTTAAAAATTGAAAATGTCCCGCATTCAAAGGACATTCAGATTTTTGGCGATTATACTATTTCGCGTGGGGAATATACGTTTATACTGCAAGGGATTCTGAGTAAGAAGTTTAGGATCCAGTCGGGTAGTGTGATTCATTTTTCGGGAGCACCAGAAAAAGGCTACGCGAAAATCACAGCTTTGTATCGTGCTAAAGCAGCATTGGAGCGGTTGTTACCTACAGCCTCGGAGAAGTACAAAAAGCGAGTCCCTGTGGACTGTAAAATCCTTATAGAAGGTAATCTACAAGCCCCTAAGATTCGCTTCGAAATAGAGGTTCCACAAGCGGATCCCGAAACGCAGAGTATATTGGCTGCTGCTCTTAATACCGAAGAAAAGGTGATGCGGCAGTTTGCTTCGCTGCTGCTTATGGGGAATTTTATGTCGGATTCCCGTACACAACAAACCAATACGTTACAGCAAAATACTGCAGGTAATACACAACAGCGTTCGGATGCGGGTAGTAGCGATGCGTTGTTATCCTCTTTCTGGGAATTGCTATTTAATAACTTGAATGCTTGGATTGCACAGATTGATAACGCTCCGGTTATTGATTTCGGATTTAATTACCGCCCCGGCGATGCTACTTCTGAAGATGAGGCAGAGCTTTCCTTATCCATGCAGTGGTTTGATGGTCGTTTGAATGTAGATGCTAATTGGGATGTCAATCGGAATAATACATCTAGTGTAATTGCTGGCGATATCAATATCACTCAACAAAGTTCATTGTTTAAGAATTTGCAATACAAGGCGTTTGCTCGCTCCAACGACGATTTGGTCTTTAATGATCTCAATCCGTACACAGCTGGGACAGGGATTGTGATTTCGGATTCGTTCAATAGCTGGTCCGAGTTGTTGATATATATAAAACAATTGTTTAGCCGTAAGAAAGAAAAGGAGCTTAAGGTAGAAACGGAATCTGAATAAGTGCTTAGCGTTTTCTGCCTTTTCGGATAATACTGCCATAAAAAGCAGATACGGATGGAACCTTTCCTAATACGGGTATCAGTATACTTGTAAGAATAATGCTGGTAAGAATAACGGAGTAGGTGAGATCGCGTATCATTTCGCCACCGGGTAAGTTATATTGTAGAGGTAAATTGGCCAATACAGCTGCAGCTAGTCCTTTGGGCACCATTGTTGACATAATAGTGAGATCTATAGTGGGTAATGGTTCGTAGATCGAAAATTTCACGACAGGTATTCGAAGTAGGTAGATTACGACAGTAATGAAGAATCCGAATAGGAGCGCCCAACCGTTGGTAAATTGGATAGAGATCCCGATGAAGACGAAAAAGAATGTCTTGAGCAGGAAGACAATTTCGGAAAAGAATTGTTTTTCGGTATCATTGAAGGTATTGAGTCCGCTGTGTACAATTTTTTGTATGACCTTGATACGAAAGCGATCGATATTGGCAAGTGTTATACCAAATGCAAGAGCTGCAATTGCGCCACTAAATCCGAGCGATTCAGCTATCCCATAAATAACAAAAACAAAGGCTGGTGTTGTAAACATGGAATTATTTATGGTTCGAACCTTTGCTAAGAGTACCGACCAAAGAATAGCACTCACCATTCCTAAGAGGGAGGCAAGTGTAAAAGAGCTGATAATATTTCCTACAATCGTACCGATTTTTATGCCATCAGAAGTGTAGGCTTGTATAAGTGCCAAAACAAATACAATACATAATACATCGGAGAGAGCCGATTCTAAGACTAGAATAGTTTTTGCACTCTCTTGCAATTTGAGTTGTTTTACAAGAGGTATAACAACAGCTGATGAGGTACCTCCTAAGATAGCTCCAAGTGTAAAGGCAGGGATCGGTTCTAGGTCGATAAGTAGCCATGCAATAAGACCGACAACAAGAGTTGTCGTTGCAAAGTTAATACTGGTAATCAGGCTCATACCTCGTAGTGAGGAACGCATGGTTTCGAATCGTAAGTCCAGACCACCTTGGAAAAGAATAAATACCAGCGTGATAGTGGTAAATATCCCGGTTACAATACCAAAAGATTCTGGGGTTATGAGATGTAGAAGAGGTCCGATGATAATCCCAATCAACATAAGCATAAGTACGTCGGGAATACCTTTACGTTCGAAGATCCCTGAAAAGAGATGAGATATAAAAATCAGTAACCCTATAAAGATTACCAATTGTGCGACATCCATAACGATTCTCCTTATATCTTAGATGTGATGTATATCAAGTTCTTTAGCTAGAAGTGTTTGTGGGAAAATTTCTTGCGCTTCTGTCAGTAGAAGGTTTGGATTGGGATAACGAGCAGAATAATGACCAATGAGTAAGTGTTTAACGCCAGCTAGTTTAGCAAATTGTGCAGCTTGTTGTGCCGTGGAGTGGTAGGTCTTGTAGGCAAGCGCTTGCAATGCTTGTGTATAAGTGGCTTCGTGATATAGGAAATCAACCCCTTCGATATAGGGCAGAGCTGCAATGTTGTATAGCGTATCGCTCATATACGCAAAGCTCCGTGGCGTAAAACGTTGATAGAGTACAGATTCTGGTGTGAGGAGTTCGCCTCCTTTTAATCGGATGCTACTGCCGTTTTTTAGGGTGTTAATTTGAACTTTATTGAGCTGAAATTGGGTTACTATTTCTGGTTTGATATTGGGGACACGCTCGGGTTCCTGAAATTTGAAACCGCTAGTTGGGATCCGGTGTTTTAGAGGGATGGTGGATACACAAACTTGTCGATCGGAAAAGATGCAAACGCCTCCTTCGCGTGGTAGTGGGTGAAAATTGATATCAAAATTTAGATGTGTCACAAAGAGTGACACGAACTGGTTTAATAGAGGTTGCAATGCTGAGTGAGCAAAGAGATCTAGGGGGAGTGTACGTCCGGTCATACTCATAGAAGCTAGGAGTCCGAATAAACCAAGAGTATGGTCTGCATGTAGATGTGTTATGAAAATGGCAACAATGTGCTCAAAAGAAAGATGCGCTTTGCATAATTGCATCTGTGTCCCTTCGCCGCAGTCTATCAAATAAATCTTTCTTCCAATATGCAAGGCATGTGCTGACGGATTTCTGTGTGCTGTTGGACGTGCGCTTCCACTCCCGAGTACGACCAGTTCCCAAGAATTCATCGTCCTGTTAAATAATTGCTTTTAGAAGTAGCTTTAATTTATTCCGTTGCGTTTAGATATCTAAGAATTCATGCTCTTGTTCTTCGGTGTAAGCAATGGACAATATGGTATCAAGATGCGAAATTGCAATGAGTCGTTCTACTTGCGGATTTAGATTACGCAGGACAAATACTCCACCTGCATTGCTGCAAATGCGATTCCCGACAAGCAAAGAACTTAGCCCCGATGAATCGCAGTAGATACAATTCTTGAGATCGAGAACGATACTACGTTGCCCAAGTCCAGAAAGTATTATGAATTCGGATTTTAATCGAGGTGCTAATGCAGCATCGAGGCGAGATTCTGTGAGTATGATTAATACATGTGTCTCCAGTTCCTCAATTTTATAGGCTTCGCCACTAGGAGAAGAATATACCATAGATCGTGTCGTTTAAGTATTGTAAAAGGATGGTGTTCGTCATTCTTTTACGAAGCTTATTGATTGGTTATGCTGTTCATCGGTCAAGAGTTGTAGCCAATAGATGCCACTGCCAAGCTTCTGAATATTGATAGTTTGATGCTGTTCGGTTAATACTCCAGTTCGAACAACAATCCCGTTTTCAGTAACTATTCTGTAGTCAATAGGAGGAGCTTGTTCTGTCTGTACACTAATGAAGTCTGAAGCAGGATTAGGTTTTATTGAGATTTGATTACGGTTTGCAGTTTCTGCTAGCATAGGTCTCTTTTCCTCTTTTTGAGCTGTTTCAACGCGAATTGAAACAGGTTTTAGCAGAATGTGGGCATAGGGCAAGTTTACAGGAACATCGTCTATGTAAAGAGCTGTAATAGAGTCGCGATAATGTTTCTTATTGGCAAAGAACAAACGGGAGCCTCCGGGCAAAGGCGTTTCCCCTTGTATTAGAGTGTAGTCACTTTTTTTCGTTTGCCAATATTCGCACTTTGTAATAGGGAGCCCTTGACTTTCGTCAGCAAATATTCCCTTAAGCGCTACAGGAATCGTTTGTTCAATAACGTCAAAATGAGAATAGGGGGCTGTTTTTCGAAATGGTTCTGCACATCCGTTGGGGACTCGCAACAGAAAATTTCGGGAACCTAGAGCAGATTCGGCTACGTCTAAAGTTTTTGGATCGGTATGTTCAAGTTCTACAAGCTTTAATTTTTTACAATTCGAGAAGGCGTCATTTGCAATGGATGTAACGCATGCGCCAATATGGATCATTTTTAATGCAGAACCGAAAAAAGCATTTGTTCCAATTGCGGTAATTCCTTTTTGAATGGAAACTTCGGTGAGTTCGCTATTTCCATTAAATGCATTGCTTGCGATACTCAGGTCTTGATCCAGATTAATGGTTATTTGGGTTATGGTCGGATTTATACCAACGACCTCCTGTGTGCGGCGATTGACATACAGACCATCGATTTCTTCGTAGGTATATGGTTGGAATTCTGCTTGGATGTCGAGATCACCTTCGACAACAAGTTTTGTGGTTTTGGGTGGGTAGGCTACACCATTGATTTGGAATGTAGAACATTCATATTCTTGCTCTGGTATAGGGGTAATAGTCAACTGTGTACCGCACTGGATAGTAACGTTGTTTACTTGTTGTTTCCCTTGTGAAGTCCATATATCAATTTTCCCGTGTCCTGTAGATTGAAAAACTAGTTTAGCGCGACGAGGTACGGCATTTACAAAAACTTTAAGATCTCGATCTAGTACAATGTCTATACTTTTTTCGCGTAAGAATCTTTCGAAGTTTATATCAAATCCTTTTACGATAAGTGAAGAGGTAGATTCTGCTGTGATTTTAAATTTGGTACCTGCGACTACACGTTGCGTATATGGCGATTCTGTGATGACTTCGTTATTAACGGCTACTTTGCACCCTGCGGGGAATTCGAGCACGAATGTGTAATAAATAGTTTCTATCTCGAGGTCTAGCGTAATATCTTTATCAATGGTTAAGGTTATTACAGAAGATTCATATAAATATTCTACACCGTTTATGAAAACCTTATGTATACGTTCATGCGGCTCATGTTTTATGTAAAATTTACAGGTTGTATTGTGTGGGACTTCAGTGCCTGTTATGTAGTTGTCGTAGATATCTGTTATTTTAGCGTACTTTTGGGCTTTAGGAGATAGGGTTATTTTCCGTAATCGAGGACGTGTTGTCGCCTTTATGGTAAGTTTTTCGGCTACTGTTATTTCGTGGGGATATTGCGTTACGGGTTCGCCATTGACTTCAACCGCACTTACTAAGAGTTCTTCTGGAAGTTCGGGTTCTTGAAGAAAGACGACATCATCTACGAAAAGGCGTTCAAAGGGGACAACAGTGCCGTCTTCATCTTTTAGTGTTAAACGGTACTTGTTATCAACCTCAGAAAGATCTACCAATGCCTTTTGTCTGTAAAAGACAGCATTAAATGTTGCATGTTGTCGTACTTCGAAAACGGTATCTAAGCAATGGAAAATAGCATTGTTAAAGGTCCAATACTTAAAGGTATAATGCGGCGCTACTGTGATTTGTAAGCGGATTTTTGTGCCACGTAGTACTTCTGTTGTAGATTCGAGAGTTTGATTATTAAGAGTCGTTAATTGGATAGAACCTCCTTCGTGTTGTAGTGCTTTAAGTTGAAACTTTATAGTCTCACCTCTACTGGTTACATTTAGATCTTCTAGTAAGAAAGTTTGAAATATTGTGGACTGTTGCTCCTCGTCGTTTAGTACAAGCTTTTGGAGGTCATAAATATCGCGAGGTGCTATGTGGATATGTATCGGCGTTGTACGAGGTACTGTAATGTTTTTTTGTGTGTTATCTAAGGTGTATTGGGTATTGTTGTCTAAACGACGAACAGTAACGATGATCTTATCTGCTTCCTGGTTTGTTATTGTTACATCTTGTGGCACACCTTTTATTTTGTTTAGTATGGGCGAGGATTGAGGAAATTTAGATTTCCAAGTATCTAAAGCTTCGGCATCTACATAAAAATGTTTTAAGTGCGCTAATTGTAGTGCGAATGCATTAGTGATTTCGGATATATCAATTGGTGGTGTTTTCGGGAAGTATAGATTTTTTATAGAATAGATTTTGTTCCAAGCGTCAGGGTCAATTTTTGTTATAGTTGCTGGAAAAGCAAGAGTTTTTAATTCGGTACTGCGCTCTACAATAGTACGTTCAATTTCTTCAACTTTTTCTGGTAAAAAAAGTTCATGACATTTTGCGCCAAGTTCTAATGAGTAGGACTTTAGTTTAGTAACTTCTTTTAGGATATTGTTGGGGCGTAGATCGGTTAGAGAATCATTGCAGTGCCATTTGTATAATTCGTTTTTATTCTGTGATAATCGGTAGTCAATATTTTCAATAAATTCTCCTTCATTGCAAGTGAGAACTTTCAGGTTTTGTTTGGTAAAAGTACCCGATATGATATGGGTATCGTTCACAATGGTATCGTTGAAGTATACAAAGCCTACAATTCGCTTTCTTTTTTTAGGTTTTGCGGTTACTTTCATAGGGATGTAGTGTGGTTCGGGTAATATATTATTGCCGATATTTATAGAGAGATGTTTATTTTTCACATGGGGAGTTTTCTTGGTGTATAGGTAATCAAGTGTCACATCTTCAATAGCTTCGGTGTCATATTGGAGATTTAGTGTGAAGTCGCCTTTGTCTTTGTAGAGGTGTTTTTTTATAAACTCTTTTCTCATGTAATTAGATAATTTCTTGATGAAATTATTGTTTTCATTAAATGATAAAATAGGTTCAAACCAAGAATTAGATTGCTTATAAAGCCATTCCATTAAATCTGTTTCGTCAGTTGACTGTACAACATGGATACGAGAATTAGAGTATTCATTCATATTATACATCCCTTGTATTGGATGCGTGAGGACTAGGTCGACATTAGATGGTTTCAAACTCGTCTCAAACGAGAAGTTGAGATATATAGAGTCTACAGTCTCTGGAACGAAATAAACAGTATCGGTTAAATTTCGGATATCGTATATAGTCTTTTTGGTCGGGCTGTAGAGAACATTCCCAATTTGCAAAACATGCTCAGGTTCAGATACAAATTCGAGAACTGCCGCTTTTGTGTAGTGAAGCACACTCCTAGGATCTATAAACCAATCTCTAGGTGCATTTGCTGGAAAAACTATTTTTTTAAGATTAGGGAAACGTTTTGCGGAAAAAAACTCAGCCGGAATTTTTTGTACAGTTTCTGGTACTGTAACTTCTTCGATGGTATTGTCATATGGATTTTGAAATGTATCGTTAAAAAATTGAGTTACTGTATATTCCATATTCCCAACTTTAATAAATCGGGGAATTTTTAATAGTTTCTTGTGAATACTGAAGTCTATATTGCCTAGGATTGCTGTGCTTGTTTTTTTGTCTAAATAGAATAGGAGCCCATCTATTTTCTTGGCTTCGTATGGTTGTGCTTGGATAGACAAAGAAATGCCAGCAATGAATGTAAGTAGGAAGAAAAATCGTTTCATGTGTGTATTTTTGTTTACGGTTAAAAGTTCTTTGGCTCATGATATGAGCTTAATGAAGCCAAGTAAAATCTCCGATAAGAGATTGTTATACAGCCAATTATCATGCCACTTATGCCTCTTTTAGACAGACTAAGATAGTGTATGTTTGCAGAGTAAGCAAATTTAGAGATGTGCATGGTCTCTAAAAGTGTTTTTGCTTTCTGTTTGGAGCGAGAAAAAGACATCCGTTCATAACGGATGTTGATTATTGCAACCGTGTTGCTATTTGTTTTTCGTTTTTCATCGTTGACTACTCCCGAAACTATGTTAGCCAAAGGTCATAAGAAGAGACTGTAAGGTTCAATGTTATTTTTTCCTGCTCCGCTTAAAGGTAATACTCGTAGCTATCGGATTTTGCTCTTTTGAGCATCTAGTATTTCATAAAGTTGCACTACAAAGGTACGCAAAAAGTGGCTTAAAGAAAAGGAACGTTAAAAAGTGCTTTCACAAATGCAATACTATCGCCATGCGCTCCGCACCCAAAGCAATGAAACGCATTGCTTGCCTCGTATACCACGAACGACGGTGTTCGGTCTTGGTGGAGTGGACACCGACACTTCCTCCCTGCTTGTACTGGCTGGTTTGTAAACCGCTCGATCACCTCGCTTATTGCCAACTCACGGATCTCTTCTAGGGTCATTGTCTTTTGGCTGCACTAAATCCTCCCTTGCTACGAATACCCAGAAGTAAACGAATTCTTAGAAGAGAATGACGTAAATGGTTGGTTTGCGGAGCAGTGTCTGGATCAGACTGTTTTTAACAACACTTTTGCAGCAGTAGAACTATCTGCTGCGCGCGACAAGATTATAGGGCTCCACCACTTAGAGGCATACTTTTCGAGATGGGAGGAAGCGAACCCAGAAACCGGCGCTGTCGAACACCACTTTTATAGCAATACATGGGAAGGAGGCACACCAACGGATGTACTTGTTACGCGCGTTCTACCGCCGCATTACACAGCAAGGGCATTACGATACCTTACGGGACTCGAAACCGACTCTACGGGCTTTTATTTGCCGTCTGACGCACTTCGGTATGTAGTTCCTGTACATCTGCCTTCGCTTGGGCGTCCGTACTACTCTCGTGCTTGGTGGCAATCGCTTGCAGATTCTGGGTGGTTGGAATTTGTGCAGGAGATTCCAGAATACAAAAGGGCTCTTCTGAAAAACGCTACGATACTGAAGTACCACGTACAGCTCCACTCGGAGTTCTGGCGCAACTATTACGCAAAAGTTGGCGCTACTACTGAAGAGCAAAAGCGAGATGCGCAAAAGAGTGTTCTGGAGTCGTTAGACAAATTCCTCTCCAACAACAAAAACTCTGGCTTGTCTTTCATTTCTGAAAGCTTTAGGGATGGGAATGCGCAACATGCCTCAATCACAATCACCCCTATAAAAAACGAATCGGGTCAGGGTGGCGAGTTGCTTGCCGATCTCGAAGAGGTGTCGAATATTCTGGCGTATGGGATGGGCGTACATCCGTCATTAATAGGGGCATCGCCGGGCAAAAATAAGAGTATTAACGGTACGGAGGCGCGCGAGCTTTTCATTATTAAACAAGGATTGCTGGAGCCAATTCGTGAACGACTGCTGCGCCCCCTATATGTGGTAAAGCGATTTAATGGTTGGCCAGACGACTTGCACTTCGCAGTCCAGAACTTAGAATTAACAACCCTTGACGAAAATACTGGCGCAAGGCGTGTCATCTCGCAGCCTGCCGTCTTCTAGAAATTCGCTACGCGTTTACAGGACGATACAGAACAAAAAAAACTCTTCCAGCAATCTACTAGAAGAGTTTTTTTTCGTATACAGAACACTCGTACGATTGTTTTAGTCTTTTGTTTCGTTGTAGAGTTCTTTCAGAGCGTCCAACTCGCCGAGGGTGGTGTGTTGTTGCGAGGTGTTCAGGTTTCGGAGTTGGGTTGCTACGGAAGATTGCTCGCGTTTTGCAGTGCGTTGGGTTGTCGCTTCTGTTGTCTCTTCTTGCTGGTAGGTTCGTGTGTGCGATAGTACAATCTTGTGTGTAGTCTTGTTGAACTCGAGTACTACAAACGGCAGTTTTTCATCGGTTTGGGGGAGAGTACCGTCCTCTTTGCGTAGATGTTTAGTGGAGGCGTAACCTTCGAGTCCGTAGGGGAGTGCGATGGTAGCTCCTTTGTCTGCGATGTCTAGTATAGTACCTTCGTGTTGTGCTCCGGGGGCAAAAATTTGTTCGAATACTTCCCAAGGGTTTTCTTCGAGTTGTTTGTGTCCGAGGGAGAGTTTGCGGTTCTCTTTGTCAACGCCCAGAACTATTACCTCGAGGGGCTCACCTATCTTAGTGAACTGTTCTGGGTGCTTTACTTTTTTGGTCCACGAAAGGTCGGAGATATGTATCAATCCGTCAACCCCTTCTTCTACTTCTACAAATACACCGAATGCGGTAAAGTTGCGTACAGTAGCAACATGGCGCGAGCCCACTGGGTAGCGGGTTTCGATGTTTTCCCAGGGGTCTGGATGGAGTTGTTTCATACCCAGACTCATTTTGCGAGTCTCACGGTCGAGGATCAGGATTTTGGCATCTACCTCGTCGCCGACTTTAAGGAACTCGGCAGCGGATTTAAGTCTTGGGTTCCAGCTTATTTCACTAACATGTACAAGCCCTTCGACACCCGGAGCTACTTCTACGAATGCGCCATAATCGGTTACTAGCGCTACGCGTCCGTGTACGGTGTCGCCTTCTTTGATGTTGGGGTCGAGCCCGTCCCAGGGGTGCGGAGTGAGCTGTTTGATGCCGAGTGCGATGCGTTTTTTATCGGCATCGTATTCCAGAATAACAACGTTAAGTTTTTGGTCTAGTTCAACGACTTCTGTGGGATGATTAATGCGCCCCCATGCAAGGTCGGTGATGTGTACCAATCCATCGACGCCTCCCAAGTCTACAAACACGCCGTAGGATGTAATATTTTTAACAACCCCCTCGAGGATCTGCCCTTTTTCGAGGTGTGATATAATCTCGCTTCGTTGTTGCTCTAGTTCGGCTTCGATGAGTGCTTTATGGCTTACAACTATGTTTTTGTGTTCGTGGTTAATCTTGACAACCTTAAATTCCATGGTCTTCTCAAGGAAGATGTCGTAATCGCGTATGGGTCGGATGTCGATTTGCGATCCGGGTAGGAAAGCCTCGATACCGAACACATCTACAATCATCCCCCCTTTGGTGCGGTATTTTACGAAACCTTGTACAATTTCTTGCGATTCGTACGCAGCAAGTACGCGATCCCAAGCTTTCAGTGTTCTGGCTTTGCGATGGCTGAGAATTAGTTGGCCGTGGGTGTCCTCGCGGTTTTCTACGTAAACCTCCACTTTATCGCCGACTGCGAGTGAGGGGAGGTACCGGAATTCGTTCACGGACACGATGCCCTCGGACTTAAAACCGACGTTGATAACAACCTCGCGTTTGTTGAGTGCGACAACGGTTCCGGTCGTAACTTCGTTTTCGGCGATCTGAGCGAGTGAGTTTTCGTACTGTTGTAGGTCGGATTGGTGGGTGTCTTGGTTGTGGTTGCCTTCGAGTTCGTTCCAGTCCATGGCTTCGTTGCCGATGGTGGGTGTTGTTGTGTTTTTGGTCATGGTAATAGTTGGTACCTTTCTGTTATTAAGTTAGACAATATTTCTTTTCTACACGTTCGCTACGCATTTGGCGCGATTGATATCATGAGGCGTTGCTCTGCGTGTAGAGCGATTGCGATGTTTTGTTTTAGGTGGGCGCTACGCGTTTTTTGCGCTTTTTTTAGATTTTTTTTTGTTACAGGCGTTACATACAACGTTCTCTCCCAACCTACAATTTTCGACATATTCGTTGTGCATTTTTTTTGTGCATCCGTTTTGCTGTTTCCAAGAAGTGTTGTACATTTGCACTACAAAGGTACGCAAAAAGTGGCTTAAAGAAAAGGAAGGCGAGTCATTTTATTTTTCTCTTGGTCGTACCGATTTATTTGTTTCGTCTCCCTGCTGTATTTAATTAGTAATTCACTACCGGATTTATTCATTTGGTTTGGGAGCAGTTGTACTCTGTCTAGGTGAATATCTCTTGCAGACGCATAAGTAAGGTTTTCAGAGCTCCTTTCTTCTCTTTAGGTTCGAGGTTTTTGCTCTCGGCTAATTGGTTGAAGAGTTGTTTTTCTTCGTTGCTGATAGAATTAGGCACGAAGATGTCGGTTACTATAATTAAGTCGCCACGCGTCCGTCGTTGGATATGCGAGATACCTTTCCCTTTTACACGGAATAGACTCCCAGGTTGTGCGCCAGCAGGGATTTTAATTTTAACCTTGCTTCCGAGTGTAGGCACTTCGATACTAGTGCCAAGGACAGCTTGAGGTATACTTAAATGTAAGTTGTAGAGCAGATTAGCACCTTCGCGAACAAATTCATCGTGAGGTTCTTGCTGTATAACTACGTAGAGATCGCCTGGGATGCCGCCGTGTCGTGCCGCATTACCTTCGCCAGAGAGGGTAAGTTGCATATCGTCTTCAACCCCCGCTGGGATGGTAACAGATATGGTCTCTTCAGCACGAACGACTCCTTCGCCACGACAATCCTTACATTTTTGTTTGGGTATTTTTCCGGTTCCTTCGCATTTCGGACAAACTTGCCCGGTGCGCATAACTCCGAGCATAGTACGCATTGTTTTGAGTATTTGTCCGGATCCATTACACTCGGAGCAGGTGGTTAGTTCTGTTCCGGGTTCGGCACCGGAACCGTTGCATGTTTTGCAAGAAGTGTATTTGTTAAGCTTTACCTTTTTAGTAACTCCGGAGTCAATTTCTTCGAGGGTCATTTTTAGGTGGATACGTAGATCGGATCCGTGCGCTACGGGTCGTTGTGTGCTATTGTAGGGAGATCCAAATCCGCCGAATATATTTCCAAACTGGGCAAAGATTTCGTCCATCGAGAATCCGCCCGCGTGTCCGCCCGAGGCAGCACCTTCGACGCCCGCATGTCCGAAACGGTCATATCGAGCGCGTTTATTAGGGTCTCTTAGGATGTCGTAGGCTTCGGCCGCTTCTTTGAATTTAGTTTCGGCTTCTGGGTTATTGGGATTACGATCTGGGTGGTATTCTAGAGCTTTTTTTCGGTAGGCTTTTTTTATATCGTCATCGCTTGCATTGCGATCTATGCCTAGGACTTCGTAATAATCGCGTTTTGCCATTTTTAGGGGTCTGATTATTCACCGACAACAACTTGCGCATGTCGAAGCACTCGACCATTTAGCAGATATCCTTTACGGATGATATCTACAATACGTCCGCGTTTGCTTTCGTCTTCGACTTTGAATTGTGTTACCGCGTCGTGGTAGTCGGTATTTAGCTCTTGGTCGATAGCTTCAATTTCGCTAACGCCACACTCCTGCAAAGCGCGAAGTAGGAGTTTGTAAATAAGTTCTAAACCCGTGCGTAAACTTTCGGAATCTTGCGCAGAGGTTTGCTGTAACGCGCGTTCGAAATCGTCGACAACGGGTAGGATCTTAAGTAGGGTGGATTCACTTGCAGTTGCGATGAGTTCTTGTTTTTCGCGGAGTGTGCGTTTACGGTAGTTGTCGAATTCTGCACTTAGTCGGATATAGTTATCCTTCCACTCTTCTGCCTCATTTTTAGCGAGAGTAAGGGCTTCGAGGAGCTCGGCAGCACTTTTATCGTCGTTGCTAGTTGCATTCTCAGGAGCGATATTAGGTTGTTCTGTTGCGCATTCTTCAACAGGAGGGATTTCCGTGGTTTGCTTTGTTTTTTCCTCTTTGTGTTGATGTTCTCTTTTATCCATCTTATTGGTTAGTTTTTCACGGGGAGAAGGACAACAAACATGCCGCCTCGGCATTATAATGCCATTATGGCAATACTGTAAATGCGAGTTACGGGCAATAACGGCTTATAAAAGGGTTGGGATGGTAGTTTGTGTTTTCTGGATGGTGTCTGCAGACGAAGGCGTTGAGTTGTTAGCATTCGACGTTCTTGCGTGCAATAGGTAGTGTCATACAACGAGCACCGCCCCCACCGCGTACGAGTTCGGCAGAGTGTAGAGCTACCACACATTTTTCAGAATTCTTTGGATGTAGCTTTCCTTGTGCGACTTCGGTGGCAGGTAGGACGTCAAAACCGGCATCGGCGAGTGCATTAATTGTGGCAGGATTGCGGTCGTAACCGATGATCTTATGCGGCGCAAACGCAAAGAAGTTGGCACCACTGTGGAATTGCTCTCGCATAGCAACGCGTAGATGATCGCCTCCGGCACAATAAATAGGTTTAACAGCCATACCGAGTGCATGGAGCGCATCCAATAGGTTGTTTTCATACCAAGAGCTTACACCTTTTTTAGGGTCGTAGCTAATATGCAATGTTCGATACTGCGGGCTATCCAAAAGAGGTTTGTAAGCCATGCAGTGTTCGGGTCCGAGGAGTGTAAAGAGCATATCGAGGTGGATGAAAGAGCCGCGATAGGTGGGTAATTCTTGCACAAGAATGTGTAGTGGTGTGGTACGTTGAGTTGTGAGTTGTTTGAGCAGGAAGTGAATTCCCGCCATATTGGTACGCAATCCGCATCCGATCATTAGGATGTCTTCGCGAACGATATGTACGTCTCCGCCTTCGATTTGCATATTTGCAGAATCTGGAGTATCGTATGGGTAGAGGATGGAGTTGGAATGCACACTTTTGGACTTGCTGAAGATAGACGACATAATTTCGGCTTCGCCACGCCGGATATGGTTGAGCATTCGTCCGATGAGGGCATTTTGAAAGACGGAGATAGAGGCATCACGCATAAAGTAGAAGTTGTATAGTGGCGGGAGTATATATCGTTCTTCAACTTGTGCGTAAGCTGTTTTGGATTTATTTGGCAACATAACCCCTTCAAGAAGGGCTTTTGCTAGCTGTTGTGAGGGGAGTTGTGTAAGTTGCTCTTTGAGTACATCTGGTGCAGTAGTTGGCAATAGGCGGTTGAGGAGCGCTTGCCGTTCTGTAGGTTGTTCGAGCACTTCGATAAGAAGATCCTTTAGTTCTAATACTTGTGTAACGGAGGCGAGTACTTTTTTGAATACGGCGTGTTCTTCTTGCGCGTAGTTGATGTTAAGGATATCGTTGTAGAGCGCTTCTTGTACCGTATCGGGTGACATAGCTTCTATTTCGGCGCCAGGGGTATGTAGCACTACGCACTGTAATTCACCAAACTCGCTACATACGTTTACATGGTATTGGGACGACATATCGTTTAGGTTTTATGTGTATTTTTTATAAGGTGAATTCGCGTTGTAGGATATCGACATAGTCGAGCTTTTCCCAGCCGAAGAAGGTTACATTCTCGGTGCGTGCTTCGCCATTGTAGAGGAGTTCGACAGGAGCTTCGTAGGGTTTCCGCCCGAAATGACCGTAGCTTGCGGTAGGACGGAAGATGGGGTATAGGAGTCCGAATCGGGTTACAATTTTTGAGGGACGGAGGTCGAAGATATCGCGAATGCGATCTCCGAGTTCGCTATCAGAAATTTTCAGGACACTAGTGCCTCGGGTATTTACCATAACACTAAGGGGTTGGGCTATACCAATGGCGTAGGAGATTTGAATTTCGACTTCGTCAGCAATACCTGCGGCTACAATATTTTTGGCAATGTGTCGCGCAGCATAGGTTGCGGAACGATCTACTTTGGAGCTATCCTTTCCGGAAAAGGCACCACCTCCGTGTCCACAACGTCCACCGTAAGTATCAACGATAATTTTTCTACCAGTGAGTCCGGTATCGCCGTGTGGACCGCCGATTACGAATTTTCCGGTAGGATTGACTAGGAGACGGAAGTCGCTGTTGAATATTTTACGTTCCTCGGGCGTGATGTGTTCGAGTACGCGTGGGATGAGAATGTCTTTGATGTCTTTTGCAATTTCTCGTTGCATGATGGTTTCGGAGGGGAACTCGTCGTGTTGTGTGGAGATTACCAATGTTTTTAATGCAACGGGTTGTTTTTGGTCGTTATATTGTAGGGTCACTTGGCTTTTAGAATCCGGGCGTAGGTAGGTCATTTGTTTTCCTTCGTGTCGGATTTTTGCGAGCTCTTCCATAAAGAGATGGGCTAGACTGATACCCATTGGCATAAACTCGGCAGTCTCGCGAGTCGCAAAGCCGAACATCATTCCTTGGTCGCCGGCACCTTGTTCGTCGGCATTTTCTCGTACAACTCCTTGATTGATATCAGGGGACTGTTCGTGTATTGTTGAAATAACGCCACAACTCCCACCGTCGAATTTATATTCAGCGCGTGAGTATCCGATGTCGTTGATGACGTTTCGAGCGGTTTGCTGTACGTCGACGTAGCCTGTGGTTCGAACCTCGCCGGCTAGGATGACTAATCCGGTCGTTACCAGGGTTTCGCAAGCTACTTTTGAAAGCGGATCGCGCCGTAGGAACTCGTCTACAAGAGCGTCGGAAATTTGATCTGAAACTTTATCAGGATGTCCTTCAGAGACACTCTCAGAAGTGAATAAGTATGCCATTTTAGTAATCTTCAAACCTTATCTTTACAAAAGTAAGTCTTTTAGGTAGTTTTTGGTAGCTAGTTTGTATATTTTTTTAGGATAGTAGAACGGGAGAATAGTCACTGGTTGGTAGAATTGGAGGGGAGAGGAACTTGTTTAAGTTATGGTAAGTACGAAAAAGGAGTATCCTCTCGTTAAAGAGAATACTCCTGATGTTCAATATAATATAGAGACTATTTTTCTTTACGCAGCTTTTCGAGTCGTTCGGTCAGTAGTGGTAGTATTTTGTGCAAATCGCCAACAATACCAAGGTCTGCGACACCGAAAATAGGTGCGTCTTTATCTTTGTTGATAGCGATGATGTACTCAGACTCTTCCATACCGGCTAAGTGCTGAATAGCACCGGAAATACCACAGGCGAAGTAGCATGATGGGCGAACCGTTTTCCCGGTCTGTCCTACTTGTCTGTCGTGTGGCATAACACCTGCATCAACCATAGCACGTGAGGAAGAAACTTGCGCACCGATGACTTTCGCCAAGTTCTCTAGCTTCTGAAATCCTTCTTTGCTTCCTACGCCACGTCCGCCCGAAACTAGGATGCGAGCTTCGGTAATATCTACTTTATCGCCTTTAGCGAGTTCTTCTTTAAGGACTTTTACCTTGAACAGATCGCGTTGGAATGGGATAGTTTCGGTAACGACGTTCCCAGCACGTTTTTCGTCCTTTTCGCGCCGTTTCATAACACCTGGGCGAACGGTAGCCATTTGTGGGCGGTGTTCGGTACAGATGATGGTCGCCATGAGGTTACCACCGAAGGCGGGACGAGTCATGAGTAGGTCGCCCGTTTCAGCAGAGATTTCCAATTTTGTACAGTCCGCTGTAAGCCCAGTTACGGTACGCGCAGAGAGTCTGGGACCTAGATCACGTCCGATGGTAGTAGCTCCGATCAAAACAATTTCGGGTTTGTACTTATCCATCAGGTGCGCTAGCGCTTGCGCATAGGGTTCTGTCGTATAGGTCTCGAGTGCGGGATCTTCGACAACGAGCACTTCGTCTGCACCGGCAGCTACCAGCAGTTTGGCTTCTGCAGCTATTTTATTCCCGAAAAGCAGAGCATATACTTTTTGCCCTGTAGGGTCGGCGAGATCTCGAGCTTTTCCGAGGAGCTCGTACGCCACATTTTGGATTTTACCGTGCCTCTGTTCTGCGAAGACGAAAATTCCTTTATACTGCGACTTATCCATTAGAGTCTCCTTAGATTATAAATTTTTCTTGCAATTTGGAAATGATAAGTTCTACGGCTTCTTCTGGCGAGAGTTGGTGTTGTTCGCCAGCCGCTTTAGCTCCTTTTGAGAAGGACTTGTGGACTTTTGTAGGCGATCCTTTCAAACCGAGTTTTGTTTCGTCTACGTCGATATTGTCAGCTGTCCAAGTATTTACATCCTTCTGGTAGGCATCGACAATCCCGGTCACGGTCATATATCGGGTCTCTTTGACGGGCACAACAGAGGTAAGTAGACAGGGAGTTGGTACTTCTACAATCTGATAGCCTTCCTCGGTAGCTTTACGAACTTTTAGCATACCCTTTCCGTCGAATTCAAGGCTTTCTACGTAGCTTACTTGTGGTAGAGCGAGGTGTTCTGCTATTTGTGGACCTACTTGCGCAGTATCTCCGTCTATGGCTTGTCGCCCGGTAATGACGATATCTACGTTCATGGTACGGAGCGCACCTGCTAAGGCATTGGAAGTTGCCAAGGTATCGGCACCAGCAAAACGTCTGTCGCTTAGGTGAAACGCCTCGTCTGCGCCCATAGCAAAAGCTTCGCGAAGGATAGCATCTGCTTGTGGGGGACCCATCGTAATGACAGAAACTTTAGCGCCATATTGATCTTTTAGGCGGAGGGCTAATTCCAGACCGCCCTTGTCGTCGGGGTTCATAATACTGGGCACGCCTTCTCGGATGATCGTCCCTTTTACAGGATCGATGCGCACCTCGGTCGTATCAGGCACCTGTTTTATACAAACAACTATATTCATTTCTCGGTCAAATACTTATGTAATTAAGAGGGGTTACTTCTTTAACAAGCTTGCGGCGATGACCATCCGTTGTACTTCGGAGGTACCTTCGTAGATTTCGGTAATCTTTGCATCGCGCATCATTCGTTCTATGGGGTAGTCTCGCGTGTAGCCATATCCACCGTGTAGTTGTACGGCTTTTGTGGTAACTTCCATAGCAGTTTCTGCTGCGAAGAGCTTTGCATAGGAAGAGTCTACGGCATAGGGTAGATTTTGGTCTTTTTTCCAAGCAGCACAGCGAACGAGGTAACGCGATGCCATAACACGGGTCTGCATATCTGCAAGTTGGAACTGTGTATTTTGGAACTGACTGAGTGCGCGTCCGAACTGTTTGCGTTCCTTTACGTAGGCAATGGTTTCGTCCATAGCACCTTGAGCGATCCCGAGCGCTTGGGATGCGATCCCCATACGTCCGCCGTCGAGGGTTTTCATAGCAATGGAGAAACCTTTTCCTTCGCGTCCGAGGAGGTTCTCTTTTGGGACGATACAGTCTTCAAAAATCAGTTCGCAGGTTGCAGAGCCACGGATACCCAGTTTCTTTTCTTCTTTACCGATCGAGAATCCTTTCATGCCTTTTTCTACGATGAAGGCGGATATTCCGTGCGTGCCTTGCGAACGATCGGTCATAGCTACAACTACAAACACGTGTGCAAAAGCCGCATTGGTGATGAAGATTTTCGAGCCGTTGAGGATGTAGTGATCGCCGTCGAGTACAGCAGTAGTTTGTTGTCCTGCGGCGTCTGTTCCGGCATTAGGCTCAGTGAGTCCGAAAGCACCAATCCATTCGCCCGAGCACAGTTTAGGTAGGTATTTCATTTTTTGTTCCTCGGTACCGAACTCGTATATAGGGTTGGTACATAGTGAGGTATGTGCTGAAACGACGACTCCCGTGGTGGCACATACACGCGAAAGCTCTTCCACTGCCATAGAATACATGACGTTGGTACCGCCTGCGCCTCCATATTCTTTAGGGAAAGGGATCCCGAAGAGTCCGACCTTAGCAAGCTTTGCGAGTTGTTCGTTGGGGAAATGCTCGGTTTCGTCGATTTCGGCTGCTAGGGGCTTTACCTCCTCGCGTGCGAACGTCCGTATCATCTGGAGGAACAGTTCCTCCGTTTTTGATATTGAAAAATCCATGCTCCTCTTACAATTATATTGAGAACCACAGAGTAGTTAGCCCCGGGTTCTAGATCATACAAACTCGCTCTTTTTCTACGGAAAACGCCCGTTTGAGGTTACCCAAGGCGGACAGGTGTAAGAGATGCGGGTCTCAATAGAAAAAGTTTACGCAAAAGTAAACAATTTTCTACTTTGTAGCGCAGTACCCTTTCAAGGTAGAGGAGAGCGACCGCCACTTAGTTTGCAATTAGCCTTGGAGTTTGAAATGTGCAATTTCGGAACGAAGCATCCGAACCCGCTCCAAGATGCTAGCACTAGCATTGGAGAGCGCAGTAGAGGTTGCGGCATTGGCTTGCGAACTTCCACTTAAGGTAGTAACGGCTAATTCCATTTGTTGGACGGCGTCGGTGATGTGGTGGCTATTTTCGTGTAGTCCGGTCATTTTGTTTATGACCTCGCCCATAACTTTTTGCAAACGCTCGAGTTCCTGTAATGTGGCTTGTGAGACGTTTAGGGAGCTCTCGCGTAGATCCTGTATACTTCGGACGATTTCGGCACTTTGTTCGGCTAGAACGCGCACTTCGCTTGCCACCACAGCAAAACCTCGTCCTTGTGCGCCGGCACGGGCTGCTGCTACAGCGGCATTGAGTGCAAGGATATTGGTTTGTGCCGAGACTTCGGCTAAGAGCATCTCCCGATTTACAATTAGTGCGAGGGCGCGGTTGGTAGCATGAATATTTTCGGCAAGAGTTCGTAGTTTTTCTTGTGCGGTCGAGAGTGTATTGGTGGTTCCGTCTACAAGTCCGACATCTTGTTGGCAGACTTGTAGCACGCTACTACATTGCGCTCGAACCTCTTCGGTAGAGGTGGCTTCAGCCTGTGCCGCATCTGCTAACGCATCTGAGGAGCCACTAATGTGTTCGCTATTGGTATTAAGTTCTTCGGTTGAGGTTTCGATGTTGCTGATAAAAGCGCGTAACTGTTGGGTCATCTCGGCATAGCTACGTGCAATGCGCCCGAGCTCGTCGCCGCGATGTTCAAATCCTAGAGGTTCGGTACTGAGATACCCTTCGGAAAGCGCAGTAATACGGGTTACGAGGGCACGCATGGGTAGCAATCGCTTACGGATCGCTAGCAAAACTAAAAGGAGCAGTAGTGCAGTGAGCGCGATACCGATACCAAACGATACGTAAAGGGTTCGGTAAATGGATGCTAGGACTTGGTGTTGATTAAAGTCGATGGATAGTACAAGGGGGCGTTCGTAGGTACTAAGGTAAAAGGGAGTGATATAGTGTACGATATCGCCTTTTTGATGAAAGATCTGTCCACGGAGTTTGAGTTCGGAACGCTCGTTATCGTTGAGGTCGTCCCAAGAGAATCGTTCGACACTTTCCGTTTTGTTGCTTGAGCTGGCGAGCAGATTGCCGTTGGGCGAGTAAAAGGCAATGGTTGCTAATCCGTCTAGAGCACTGGCACTGCGAACCCAATCGAGGATACGCGCTAATTCGATATCTGCAGAGATGACACCGACATTGCGCTCGCCCGAGCGGATAGGTTCACTTAGTGTGAATACGAGAACATCGGAGCGATCAAAGACATGCGTTCGGTAGGGTTCGCAGACGTAGGCACGTCCGGTGTGCATCGACTCGTAGTACCAACTTCCGGGGGTTTGTAGGATGTGTGTTTCGCAAGTATCATCGAGTTTCCCGGGCCCGTTCTCTAATTTGGCGATGTAGGGCACAAAACGTCCGTGATAGCCGCCCCCTAGTGTACTGATGTAGAGGGAATCCGCGCCATCGAAAGCATTGGGTTCGTAAGCGAGTCCGACTCCTATGACAAATGGATAGGAGCGTAGGGCATTTTGCAGCATTTCGATGGTAGTGGCACGGTCTGCATCTTTTGCGGTATGATTCGAAAAAAGGTTCGAAAAGCTACGAACTAGATTTTCGCCTTGTGAGAGATCTGCCCGTATCTTTTTTACCAGAGTTAGCGAAGCATGTTCTACTTCGCGGATGAGTTGCTCGTACTCTGCATCGCGGATGCGATCTAGCGGTAAAAAGAGCATAATGAGCAGTATTATTAAAGTGCCTGCACCCACTAATCCGCCTATTCGAACTAATACAGACCGACTCTTTCGCATTATCTACTCCAAGCTTCTAAGTTTTGAGTGTGGGTAGTGCTTAATGATGAGGGAAGGGGGAGAGAGGTTTATTGTAGTGCCTGATCCCAGTCCTTCCAGATGGGGTCGTATCCCATGCTACGTAAAAAAGCGGCAACTTGTTCTACTGTCCGGTTATCTGAAACGGCAAACTGTTCCAATTCCTTGTTCGTATGTGCATAACCTCCGGGTTCGGTGTGCGATCCAGCACTCATGGAGGTGATGCCTAAACGAAAAGCGTGATCGCGAAAATACGCCGATTCGCGCGTTGTGAGCGACATTTCTACGTTCTCGTCGAAGATACGATAGGCGGTGATGATTTGCAAAAGGTTGCGCTCGGTAACGGTATATTTAGGTTCGAAAAGTCCCACATGTGGGCGCAGTCTGGGGAAGGCTACCGAGTATTTACTTTGCCAGTAGAGTTTTTGTAAGTGTCGCAGATGCATGGCAACGCAGAGCGATTCTACGCGCCAGTCTTCCAATCCGAGCAATGCTCCAAGCCCTATTCGGTGTATACCCGCAGCGCCGATTCGGTCGGGAGTTTCCAAACGATACCGATAGTTGCGCTTCATACCTTGCAGGTGGTACTTTGGGTACGCTAATTCGTTGTATGTTTCTTGATAAACGTAGACAGAATTCAGTCCGTTTCGCCCTAATTCGGCATATTCGTAGGATGGCATAGGTTGAACTTCGATAGATATTTGTGGGAAGTGCTCTCGGAGCAATTGAACAGCTTCTAGGAGATACGAGAAGCCCGCTTCGCTAGGTGCTTCGCCCGTTAGTAGTAGGATGTGCTCGAATCCGAGGGCTTTGATACTATTGGCTTCGTCGAGGATTTCGGCAGGTGATAGGGTTTTACGTAAGAGCTGATTCTGATGGCTATAGCCACAATACACGCAGCTATTGGTACAAGCATTGGATAGGTACAGGGGAACGTAGAGCGATATCACCTTCCCGAAACGGCGTAGTGTGAGTTGCTGGCTGAGGGCTGCCATTCGTTCGAGATAGGGTTCGGCAGCAGGAGATATTAGTGCACAGAAATCGTCTAGGTCTCCGTGTCCTGCATGTGTTAGGGCGCGTTCTACCATCGTGGGTGTGGCTTGCGAAATGCGTTCCTGTAGCCCCTCCCAACTTTGTTCGTGCATGGTATGGTAGAAGGAGCGAGAGGCGATAAGTTTTTCTTGCTCCTTGAGCTCTTCCGCGATACGTCCCATAGCTTTGTTGCTTTTTCCAGAATGTAAGAGCTATTCGCCGAAGCTGATTCCGATACCTCGTGCGGTGTTGATGAGGTCGCAGTGTGGATCAACAAGGTTGGGTTGCATGACAGCTTCTATGAGGGGGACGGATATAATATTGGGGTGGCGGTAGGCAACCATTTCTCCAAAACGCCCTTCTAAGACCATTTCGAAGGCTTTTACTCCGAATTGTGTTGCTAAGATCCGGTCGTAGGCAACAGGGATTCCGCCACGTTGTAAGTGTCCGAGGATGGTTTCGCGCATATCGGCTTCGAACCCGATGGCTTTCAGATCGTGTACGAGTTTGTGTGCAACGCCTCCCAGATGTACGTTTTCGTAACCGATTTCGTGATTTTCGTTGGAAGTGACAGTACCATCTTTGGGTAGTGCTCCTTCCGCAATTACGATGATTGCGTGTCCTTTGCCGCGATTAAATCGTTGGTCGATTCGATCTTTTACGCGTTGTACATCGTAGGGTATTTCGGGGATCAGACACACCTCGGCACCACCAGCTATTGCAGCATGTAGGGCGATCCAACCAGCATTGCGTCCCATAACTTCGAGTACGAGTACGCGGTTGTGCGAGGCAGCAGTAGTTACGAGTTTGTCGACGGCTTCGGTGGCTATTTGTACGGCTGTTTGGAATCCGAATGTAAAGTCGGTCGAGGAGAGGTCGTTGTCTATAGTTTTGGGTACGCCGATGATGTTGAGCCCTTTCTCGTAGAGACGTTGGCTAATCCGTTGTGAGCCATCACCTCCGACATTAATTACGGCATCGATGCCCAGAAACTGTAGTTTACGAAGCATTTCATCGCTTCGGTCTACGGCTTCCCATGTGCCATCAGGACGGCGTACGGGCCAAGCAAACGGACCGCCTTTGTTGGTAGTCCCGATGATAGTGCCGCCCCGAACATGTATCCCCGATACGGCACGTTCGTCTAGCAAACGGATTTCGGTGGGTTCGCTCAAGACACCATCAAATGACTGGATCCCGCCTACGACTTCCCAACCTTGTTCTTGTGAAGCTCGTCGTACAACAGCACGAATCACGGCATTTAGTCCCGGACAGTCGCCGCCGCCGGTAGCTATCATCACGCGCTTCATCACACACTCTCTATCGGTTGCGCAGTAATACTATGAGGTAGTTTCTAACGGACACTTGCGCGGCGGTAAGCGGGACAAGGAGATTTCCCAGTACTAGAACACGAAACTAATAGGAGCGAACCCAATACAAGCGTTAGTAGTAGGCCTACGGTTACGACACGCCAAACATGCGACTTCATTACTCCACGTATATTTTGATTTTTCTGTTATTTGCTATCCGATTTAGGATACTCGCTGTATCTTTTCTACACAACAAACCCTCTCTCTATTATTATACAAAAATAGTTTTTTTGTGCGAATAGATTAAGCTATTGTCTTCCGTGTTATAGGTCTGTGAGGTGGCGTAAAATGGGGTTTGCAATCAGGCTGGGATAATATCTTTGACATTGAGTTGTATTGCCGATGGAGTGTAGACTTTGTTCGTTTCGACAGTAAAACAAATATCAAAGGATTGTTGTTGAACGATTTTTAAGGTGTTCGCTTGCTGATAGGCTATAGCGGTAAATGTAGGATTCGTACGTCCTCTGCCTATTGAAAACTTAATGTGTTCGTGATTACGTCCGAAAAGCCGTGCACTCGGATCCGCCGGCACATTCTGTAACGCAAATATGGGGGCAGGGTTACCTTGTCCGTAGGGAGCGAAAGCTTCGAGGGTTCGGATAAAGGATGGGCGGAGGTCGTCGAAGGTTATTAGTGCGTCTATTTCGAGGGTAGGGCTCTTTTGTTTCTGCGAGATCTTCTGTACCACAAGTTGTTCAAAACGTTCTTTGAAGCGATCGATATTTTCGGGTAGCATGGTTAATCCCACTGCTTGTTTGTGACCGCCATAACTTTCCAAGAGATCGGAACATTCTGAGATAACTTCGTAAACGTCGAATCCAGCAATAGAGCGCACACTTCCTGATATAATTCCGTTTAGCTTAGTTAGCACTACAGTAGGGCGGTAGTAGATGTCTACAAGACGGCTGGCTACGATACCAATTACGCCCTTGTGCCACTGTCCGTTGTAGAGTACGGTAGTTTGTCGATCTTTTTGCGCAGGATCGCGAGCAAGCATGGCGATGGCATCGTTGGTAATCATGCGGTCTATGCCTTGCCGTTCGATGTTGCTGGAGTTCATAATTTGCGCGTAGAGAGCTGCGGTTTCGCTATCGGGTGATGTGAAAAGTTCGACGGCGATACTCCCGTTCATCATGCGTCCGGCAGCATTGATACGAGGTCCGAGACGAAAGATAATATCCTGCACATCTATCTCTCGTTTTCCAATACCAGTAACATTTTTCAGGGCTTGTATTCCTGGCGAGGGATTGGTATTGAGTCTGTGAAGCCCTTCGGTAGCAAGAATCCGGTTTTCGTCTTCAATTTCGACCAGATCGGCTGCTATAGAGATAGCAAGTAGATCTAGGTGGCGAAAGAGATTCTGTAGCGGATAGCCTCGTCGGAGCGATAGTGCTTGCAGAAGTTTGAATCCGACTCCCGCCCCCGAGAGCGATTTGCAGGGATAGGAGCAATCGGAGCGTTTAGGGTCTAGTACGGCATATGCGGGCGGTAGTTCGGCATCGGGGAAGTGGTGGTCGCAGACAATAACATCCACCCCTAAGGAATTGGCAAGTTCTATTTGTTTGTAGGCTTTAATGCCGCAATCGAGGGCAATGATTAGCGTAAAGTCGTTCTCGGCAGCATAGAGTACGCCCGCTTCAGAAATTCCATAACCTTCGCGATACCGATCGGGGATATAGACTCCGAGCTCCATGCCGAGCTCTCCGAGAAATGAATAGACAATAGATACCGCGGTTGTGCCGTCTACATCGTAGTCGCCATAGACAAGAATGGACTCTTGTTCGTCCATCGCTCGCGCAAGCCGTACTACTGCACGCTCCATATCCTTCATGAGGAATGGGTCGTGTAGTTTTTCGATATCGGGATGGAAGAAGGCTTCAATAGCTTGTGAAGTACTCAGACCGCGCGCTATGAGGAGCTCTAGGAACAAATCCGGAAGTTTGGTTTCCTCTGCAAGTTGTTTCTTGAGTTCAGCATTGCTATTATGTTGCTTATAATGCCAAAGTTTTTGTAGGCTTGTCGTTTTAGGGGTCTCCTATTCGGTTATGTAAGCAAGGTTGAGGGCGGTTGCTAGATGTTGCATTAAATGTTTGTTAATTTCGTTCAAAGTTAGTGATTTAGACGATTCGATTTGCATGGTAGTTACCCCTCGGTCGGTAAATCCGCAGGGGTTAATTTTTTGGAAGTAACGCAGATCGGTACTGACATTGAGCGCAAGTCCGTGTGTAGTTATCCCGCGGTTGATATGGATACCTAAGGCACAAATTTTTCGTAAGATTTGGTTAGTGGTCGGTGGTAGCCATACGCCCGGAGCGTCGGCGAGGGTTTCTCCTGCGATTCCGAAGTCGGAAAGAGTATTCAGAACAGCTGTTTCGAGTGCCAGTACATAACGTTTGGCAGCGAGTTTAAGAGCGGGGAGGTACAACACCAGATATACTACAATTTGCCCGGGACCGTGATACGTAATATCGCCTCCACGGTCTACAGGGAAAAGTGGCGGTAGCGCAGTTTGCGATGCGTTCGGAAGTAAGTTTTCCGGATTTCCATGTTTGCCGAGGGTATAGACGGGGGCGTGTTCGCCAACGAATAGATACCCTGTTAGAGGCTCTGCGCGTTGCTGTACTTGCGCGAGTACTGCATCGTAAGCTTGTTGCTGTTCGAGCATAGCTTGCCCGAAATCAGCAGCGAGTGTTCGTAGATGCACTTGCATGTGTGAGGTTTGGTTCTAATTGGTGTATTTCTGCGATTGTATTCCACAGCTTGCAAGAGCTCGTTCTGCATGAAAAGAGGAGCGAACCAGAGGACCGGATTCTACGTAACGAAAACCTATGGCGCGTGCGTGTGCAGCTAGCGCTTCGAATTCGCTAGGCGCGATGTAGCGTGCTACTTCTACATGCTTACGGGTGGGTTGTAGGTATTGTCCGAGAGTTAGGACTTGGCATCCGGCGGCGTGCAGATCTTCTATAGCTTGCAAAACCTCTTCGGGTGTTTCGCCCAATCCAAGCATTAAGCCCGATTTGGTAATAATACCCGATGCTGCCATCTGTTCCAGTACCTGCAACGAGTAGCGGTATTGCGCACGAGAGCGTATAAAAGGCGTGAGACGTTCAACAGTTTCCAGATTGTGAGCTAGAATGTCTGGTGACGCATTTATAACAACGTTCAGCGCTTTCTCTGCTTGCATAAAGTCGGGTAAAAGTACTTCTATACTTGTTGTAGGATTTTGTCGCCGTACGGAGACTATTACGTGGCTCCAGTGCGATGCGCCGCCATCGGGTAGGTCGTCGCGATCTACAGAGGTCAGAACTACATGCTTCAGTTGAAGGATGCGAACCGATTGTGCGATCTTTTCGGGCTCTGTAGTATCTGGGGGGAGAGGTCGACCGGTAGGTGTCGCACAGAATCGGCAATTCCGTGTACAAATATTACCCAATAGGAGGAATGTAGCAGTGCCTGCTTCCCAACATTCGCCTTGGTTGGGGCAGCGTCCACTGGCACAAATGGTGTGTAAACCTCGAGTACCGAGAGTTTGTTTAACCGTTGCGTAGCTATCGCCGCCGCCTATACGAGTCCGCAGCCAATCGGGTTTGCGTAGCATTAAGTTTAGACCTCTGGGTAGTGATAGCTATTCTTTACGTTATTGGGAAAATCGGAGTGGGGCGACTATTGCTGGTTTGCCCACGTATCTTTTAGGGTTGCTGTTCGATTCAGAACCAGTGCACCGGTTTTTGAGTCGGGGTCTACGGCGAAATAACCGAGGCGTTCGAGTTGGAACTTATCTCCTATCTGTGCTTGTGCGAGTTCGGGTTCGAGGTATGCGGTACGAATTTCTAGGGAGTTTGGGTTGAGGTTATCTTTCCAGGAACCACCTTCGGGGTAGGAATTGGGGTCGATGGTCTGAAAGAGTCGGTCGAAGAGTCGTACCTCGGCTTGTATAGCGTGCTGAGCACTTACCCAGTGTATGGTACTTTTTACTTTGCGACCGTCGGGCGAATTCCCTCCACGTGAGGCAGGGTCGTAGGTACAATGTAGTTCTACGATATTGCCTTCGGCATCTGTTATTACTTGTTCGCAACGGATGAAGTAGGCATAACGTAAGCGGACTTCGGTACCCGGCGAGAGGCGGAAAAATTTCTTGGCGGGGGTCTGCATAAAGTCGGCTTGCTCTATGTAGAGTTCGCGCGAGAAGGGCACTTGTCGTTTCCCAGCTGTCTCGTCCTCCGGATTGTTGATAGCGTCAAGGTATTCTACTTTGCCTTCTGGGTAGTTGGTGATAACCACTTTAAGGGGATCCAGTACTCCCATCCTACGTAGAGCACGACGGTTTAAGTCCTCGCGTAAGTAGAATTCTAGGAGTGAGATATCGATTACGTTATCCCGTTTGGCAACCCCGACGGCTTCGGCAAAGTTGCGTACAGCTTCGGGTGTGTATCCTCTACGTCGTAAGCCACAGATGGTAGGCATTCGAGGGTCGTCCCATCCGCGTACAACTCCGGTTTCTACAAGCTCTAGTAGGCGGCGTTTGCTCATTACGGTGTAGGTGAGGTTGAGTCGTGCAAATTCGTATTGATGCGACGGAAAGATCCCCAGTGCGTCGATAAACCAATCGTAGAGTGGGCGGTGTACGTCGAACTCTAGGGTACAGATGGAGTGTGTAATCTCTTCGATCGAGTCGCTCTGTCCGTGTGCAAAGTCGTACATGGGGTAGATGCACCACTTGTTGCCAGTTCGGTGATGCGATACGTGGAGAATGCGGTAGAGGATTGGGTCTCGGAAAAGCATATTGGGGTGCGCCATGTCTATTTTGGCACGAACAACTTTGCTTCCGTCAGGAAACTCACCGGCGCGCATTCGTTCCAAAAGAGTGAGGTTTTCGTCAGGAGAGCGCTCACGCCACGGACTGTTGGTACCTGGTGTGGTCACGGTGCCGCGTGTTTGTCGGATCTGTTCTTGTGTTTGGTCGTCCACGTAGGCGAGTCCACGCCGCATAAGATCCTGACACCAAGAGTAGAGTTGATCGAAGTAGTCGGATGCATAGCGTTCGCATGCCCAGTCGAAACCTAGCCAACGGATGTCCTCCTTGATCGAATCTACGTATAGCGTTTCTTCTTTTGTGGGGTTGGTGTCGTCGAAACGAAGGTTGGTTTTACCACCATATTTCTTTGCGAGTCCGAAGTTGATGCAAATCGACTTCGCATGCCCGATGTGTAGATATCCGTTGGGTTCGGGTGGAAAGCGCGTAAGTACTCTTCCATTGTGGGTATTTTGTGCGAGGTCGCGCTCGATAATTTCTTCTAGAAAGTTTTTTGCTTTCGTATTTGCTGCTTTTTCCTGTTCGTTTACCATATCCCCAACCCGCTGTTTAGATTGCAAAGATAGCGTAAGCCGATGTAAAAGGTGTTTTTTACCTGAGCTTTTTTAGAAGCGGTAAGGGTTCGGAGACCTGTTTATTTCTCTAGTGTTACTGAGGATAGACTGATGCTCCGCGTTTTCTTAGAAATTTGTCTGGAGAAAATAACGACCTCACTCCATCAAGAACCCATACTCATACACCTTCGGCACAATCTGCAGACGGAGTTGCTCCATCGCCTCTTTGAGGTTGGTGAGTAGCAGGTTGTAGGTCTCGTCAGTACTTTTCGGATTCATTTTTCCCTTTTCGTTACGCCCTTTATCTTGGATTGATTATCATTATTGTAGGAGCGAAACGTGATTCGATCGAATAAAATATTAATAATCAATCAGTTGATTTATTTAAGCAACAGATTAAATCTCTAAATATTGTTGAATAATTAATTATGCAACAGTCCCGAAAGAGCAGTTGCGAAAAACGCGTAGCGTCCGCCTAAAAGAATGCCCGTCTAAAAATCCTATCTTTGAAGCAAAGAAATCCGCCGATGAGCCCGCTACAAGCTTACATCGATCGCCTTGCGCAAGAATACAAAACGGGGCTGACTACGGAGCATAGCCTTCGCCCAGCATTGGTGGAGCTCCTGACAAACCTTGAGTCCTTAAAGCACTTCACTGTAATCAACGAGCCCAAGCGCATAGAGTGTGGCGCCCCCGACTTGGTGCTGCTGCGTAAGGGTATTCCGGTCGCATACTTCGAGACCAAGGACATCGGCGATACGGACTTGCGTGGAGTGAAACAGAACAAAGAGCAATTCGATCGCTACAAACAAGGGCTCGAGTGTGTGGTCTTTACAGATTTTCTGCGCTTTTTGCTGTATCAAGCTGGCGAGTCTGTTTGCGAAGTGCGGGTAGCAGAACAGGACGGCGATCGCCTCGCTCTTCTCCCGGATGCTGAGGCACGATTTGAAGAACTGGTAGCTCACCTTCGCGATGCACAACCCACGCCTATTACCTCGCCCAAGCGGTTGGCGCTTCTGATGGCAGGCAAGGCACAACTCTTGGCGAGATCAGTAAAAATTGTACTTGAGGATAGGGAGAGTGAGGCAGGTAGTGAGCTCAGGGCACAACTAGAGCGTATGCGGCAGGTATTGATGAGCACTGTGGAATCTCAAGAGTTTTCTGATTGGTACTCACAAACCCTTGTTTATGGACTCTTTGCCGCACGGTATCATGCTTCGGAAACAGAACGCTTTACTCGCGAATCAGCTGCGGTATTAATACCGCAGAGTAATCCTTTTTTGCGCAAGTTGTTTCAGCGTATCGGCGTGTACGATCTCGATGTCCGCGTGGCGTGGATTATTGACGATCTTGTGGGCGTTTTTGCTGCAACCGACGTGCGAACGCTCCTCGATGCCAACAAGGCGGAGCGCGATCCTGTCATGCTCTTTTACGAGGATTTTCTTACCGCTTACGACCCTGCTCGTCGGAAAGCTCGAGGAGTCTACTATACGCCTGCGCCCGTGGTGGAATTTATGGTAAGAGTCGTAGACGAGTTCTTGCAGCGCGATTTTGGTTTACGCGATGGTTTGGCAGATTGCTCTGTAATCCGCAATACGAAAGGGCAGGAGGTGCATCGCTTACAGATCTTAGACCCTGCCACGGGTACAGGTACTTTTCTTGTGGAGGTAGTGCGATCTATCTATCGCAAGTTCGCAGGTCAGCAGGGCGTGTGGAACGACTATGTTCGCGACCATCTGTTGCCACGCCTCCACGGCTATGAAATTCTGATGGCTCCCTACGCTATGGCACACCTGAACTTAGAATATGTATTTCGCGAAACGGGAGCGACGGAACTTGGAAATGCTCGCTACGGAATTTATCTGACGAATACATTAGAGGAGCAACATGCTGACACGGGAGGCTTGTTTCCGATTGATGTAGAGGCTTCGGCAGCAAATGCTCTTAAGCGCGATATGCGTGTTATGGTCATGCTCGGTAACCCTCCATATAATATGGGGAGTAGAAATAAGAACAAATGGATAGAAGAGCTAATAAAGGTATATAAACAGGAGTTGAAAGAACGCAATATTATGCCGCTTTCGGATGATTATATAAAGTTCATCCGTTATGCTCAGTACCAAATTGAGCAGACGGGAGAAGGAATCGTTGCATTTATAACGAACAATAGCTTTTTGGAGGGACTAATTCATCGAAAAATGCGCGAAAAGTTGTTGTGCGCATTTGATGAAATCTATATTCTCAATCTTCATGGCAATAGTCGTCTCAAGGAAAAAACGCCTGAGGGCGACAAAGACGAAAATGTGTTTGATATTCAGACGGGGGTGAGTATCAATTTCTTCATTAAACACCAAAGTAAAAAGGATCGAAATCTGTTAGCTAAGTTATTTTACAGTGAGTTATATGGAGAACGTAAAGTCAAGTTTTTGGCTTTACAGAACTTAGATCTAAGAAATCTGGTGTGGCGAGAGTTAAATCCTATAATGCCATATTATTTTTTTAGTAAAAAAGTTTTCTCTAAGTATGCTGACTTTGAGAATGGAATAGAATTATCAAATTTATTTATTGAGTGTGTCGCCGGAGTCACAACAACAAAAGATGAATTGTTGGTAAACTACGATCGTAAGAGTTGCGAGACTTTTTGTGAGGAGTTTTTACGTATACAAAAAGAGAATTTTGTACAAAAGAACCCGAAATGTAGAGATACGCGCGATTGGACTTTTGAACGAGCTCATGAAGACGTAAAGGAAGCATATCTAAATAAAACAGGGGCAGTAGTTCCCTATTTATACCGTCCTTATGATAAAAGGTATATTTATTATACGGGCAAAACAGGCGGAATCGCGGCCAGGCCGCGATTCCGCCTGTTAGGATCGTTACTTAGTATAAATAACTATGCTTTATGTATTACGCGTGGAGTTCTTACTGGAGCTTATGCACATGTGTTTTTAGCATTTACAATAATAGATCGACATTATATTTCGGATACCAATGTTTGTTCCCTCTACAAATTCCTAGACGGTTGGGACTATACCCCCGCCGAGATAGTTGCTGGCATAACGCAATCTGGGCAAAAAATAGAACTAGAGCTCAACATGCGACCGGAGGTGCTGAAAAAGATTAGCCAAGCGGTGGGAGAAGCCGTTCGTGGCGAGGAAGTGTTTGATTACATCTACGGTGTGCTAAATGATAAGGAGTATCGCACCAAATACTTTGAGTTTCTTAAGATAGAATACCCACGTATCCCTTACCCCAAGGACAAGGCAGAGTATCAGCGCTTTGTGCAAAAGGGCGAGTACCTCCGTCGTCTGCACTTAATGGACGAAACGCTAGTCCTCCCCCCAGTCGCTACCTTCGACATTGCAGGTTCGAACGAGATTACCGTAGTGCGCTACGAGGAAGGAGCAGACGCTATTTCCGGGCGAGTCTGGATCAACGATACGCAATATTTCGACCACGTCCCCCGCGCCGTGTGGGATCACTATGTAGGGGCGTACCAGCCTGCTCGCTTGTGGTTGCAGAAACGCATCGGTCGCCGTCTCGATTACGACGATGTACGTTGGTACTTACGCATTTGCGCTACCATTGCAGCAGAACTAAATTTCCGGGCAGAGGTGTAAATGTTGTTTTTTGCGGGTCTAGCATGTTATGCCCATGCGATCCTAAATCAAAGTTAAGGAGTAGTGACATGCTTCTGATTTAGTTAAGAAAAAAGAATCCAATCCTTCGAAAAAAAAACTAACCCATACAACAAAGCGTAAGAAATACTGTACTTTTGTGCCGTGATTCCTCCGGGGATCAGATTTGTAAGGGTTGAGTACAAATAGATAAAAATGAATATCAAGGGTTTTGTGGTAGTTGCTGCGCTTTCGAGTGCTGCTGTCTTGGCGAGCTGTTCAAAGAAAACGGTAGTTTGTACCGGCGACGGTTTTCCAAAAACAGATGCTGTGGTGTACCTAATCGACGCTACATCGGAAAAGAATGAAATCGTAGACTCTGTAAAGTTAAACGACGGGAGTTTCGCATTCAATGGCGAAAAGTTGAAAAACGGTCTTTATTATCTGAAATCGAATACCTCCGAACGCTACCTAGTCTACCTCGACAACGAAAGCGAGGTAAAAGCACACTTCGATCCGGAGCTGAATACTGTCGTGCTAAAAGGTTCGAAATACGACAAGGAAATCAACGACTTGTATACTCTTACCACCTCTGCTGTTAAGGTTATGGATCAGTGCGAAATGGAAGCACAAAAGTTACCGCGCAATGCCGACGAAATGACCGAAGAGCAGAAAGAGCAGTACCAAAAATTGGTAGAACAATACCAAGGTGCTACGGAAAAGCTTATAAACGGTTCGCTCGAAATTGCATTTGCAAACCCCACCTCGCCCATCGCATTGCACATTGTTGCTATGTATCTCTACAACCTAGACGAAGGCGAACTACAACGCGCTAAAGATATAGTAATGAACTATAAGGGTGGCGAGAATCTGGATACTTGGAAGCGTTGTAAAGAATTCTTCGACCTACAGGAGGCTACCGCAGCAGGGAAACCGTTCATAGACTTCAAAGTTTTTGACGCAGAAGGCAACACACACTCTCTCAGCGAATTTGCTGGGAAAGGTAAGGTCGTTTTGGTCGACTTCTGGGCATCTTGGTGTAAATACTGCCGCGCGGCATTCCCAGATCTGAAAGAAATATACAACGAGTTTGCGCCTAAGGGTTTCGAAATCTTTGGCTACTCGCTCGATAAGGATAAAGATAAGTGGAAAGCGCAAGTAGAAGAGGATCAATTGCCATGGATCCAGTTCGTTACCGACGACGCTATTGCCGAGAAAGGCGAAAAACTCTATGGCGTACGTGGCATTCCGTTCACGCTCCTTATCGATAAGGATGGCTCGATCCTAGGTACCAACTTGGAGATGGATCAGTTGCGCCAAAAACTTACCGAGAAATTGCAGTAACCACCCACAAAGAGCAGGATTTACCATCCATGTTACCATGTTGTTGGGCGATTCTGCGTGGGTCTTTATTGGTGCAGGGCGTGTAGCGTCGCATTTAGCATTAGCACTGCAGCATGTAGGCATTACCATTGCTTACGTCTACAGTCGGAAATACGAGAAAGCCAATTTGCTAGCTAGCAGGTTGGCTTCTCCTTTTGGCGCGGGAGATTTCACTTCGGCACTCGCACAAATGCCCCGTGGTGCTGTATACTGTCTGTGTGTTGCAGACGATGCCATCCTCACCCTTGCGTCTCGTTTACAACAACTGGGAGGTACTATTATTCACACCTCCGGAAGTGTCGCTCTCTTACAGAATCTCGATATACCTACAGGGGTTTTGTATCCGTTGCAAACCTTTTCCGAGGGAAGAGAAATAGACCTAACGCAAGTCCCGTTCTTTGTAGAAGCATCCGATCCAAATGTTGCCGAAAAGCTTACGGCAATTGCTAAACGTATTTCTGCAAGAGTTGCATATGCCAATTCTGAACAGCGAAGGTACTTGCATCTTTGTGCGGTGCTAACCAACAATTTTACCAATCATTTGCTTGTAGAAGCTGAGCAAATGGCAATCCGACACAACTTCCCCTTAGAATACCTATATCCGCTGATGTTGGAAACGATTCAAAAGGCATTTGAAATCACTCCCAAACTAGCACAAACCGGTCCTGCACGACGTGGCGATCTACAAACTATTCAACAGCAACGATTACTGCTTGAAGCTGAAATTCCCGCTCTCCTTCCACTTTACGACCTATTTACCGAACGCATCCGAGATGCTGCGGAAGAGGACTTGTAAAGAAGTCCGTACTTTTCTAAGTAAATTTGTTCCGAACAATAAAACTAAGCCATTCTAAAATGAAATTACGATCTGCACTCCTATTGGCAACAATACTCTTGCTTACGTACGTGGCACGAGCAGACGAAGGCATGTGGTTGCTTCCACTTATCAAGAAGTACAATCTCGAGGATATGAAGCAAAAGGGCTACTATCTCGACGATAAGTATATTTATAGCGAAACCGAGCCATCCCTGAAAGATGCTGTAGTCCGTTTCGGAAGAGGTTGCACCGGAGAGTTTATTTCCTACAAAGGGCTCATTCTCACCAATCACCATTGCGGATACGATGCTATCCAAAAGCATAGCTCTCTCGAGCACGACTACCTAAAAGACGGGTTCTGGGCTAAGACTTTAGCAGATGAAATTCCTACTCCAGGTCTGACCGTTGCAGTGCTTGTTCGTATGCAGGACGTTACAGACCTCATGGTACGCGCTACTTCGGACACTATGGATATGTTCCAGCGCGAGAAAGCTATGAAACTCACACGAGATTCCATTATAAAGGCCGCTACCGACTCCACAACCTATACTGCACAGATTAAACCGTTCTACGACGACAATCGCTACTACCTCTTGGTGTACAATATCTTCCGCGATGTGCGTATGGTAGGAGCGCCTCCTTCTTCTATTGGTAAGTTTGGCGGGGAGACGGATAACTGGATGTATCCGCGTCATACAGGCGATTTCTCGCTTTTCCGTGTTTATGCCGACAAGAATAACCAACCGGCAGACTACTCGCCAGACAACGTACCCTATCAACCTAAAAAAGCTATTACCGTCTCGGTAGGAGGGTACGAAGAGGGGAGTTTTGCCATGATTATTGGTAATCCCGGACGTACGGAACGCTATATGTCCTCTTGGGAATTAAAACGTACCATAGAAATCGACAACCGTGCTCGTGCCGAAGTGCGTGGTGTAAAGCTTGCCGTTTGGAAAAAACATATGGATGCTGACCCCGCAGTGCGCATCCAGTACGCATCGAAGTATGCTGCTAGTAGCAATTATTGGAAAAATTCTATCGGACAGACATTAGCCATTGCGAAACTCGGTGTAGTTAAACAGAAAGAAGACGAAGAAAAAGCATTCTTCCTCTGGGTTGGCAACGATACCAAACGCTACGAAAAGTATAAGGACGTACTCAAAGAGGTGAAAGAGAGCAACGAATTGGTGAATACTACGCAACTCAAGCAACAGTTTGGTACCGAAACCTTCTACCGGGGGATTGAATTCATTTCCTACGGAACGCGTTTCACGGGGCTACGTACAGCCCTCGAAAAGAAGGATACTGCGGCACTTAACAAGTATAAGCGTTTGGCACAGACCCCTCTAAACGAAACGTTCTACAAGGACTACAACATGCCCACGGATCGCGAAACGGCAAAAGCACTCCTCAAGTATTTTAAGGAGAACCTACCCGATTCGATACACCCACCTATCTACCAGACGATTGCGAAAGATTTTAAGGGTGATATCGATGCCTACCTCGATAAGCTTTACGCAACTTCATTCCTTACAGATTACAATCGCTGGGTTGCATTCCTTAAAAAACCTTCGACGAAGAAATTGGACGAAGACCTAGGTTTCCTCGCTACAGAAGCTATCCAAACTTGGATGCATGAAGACATGATGCGTACTATGAAATACGCTTCCATGCTCGGAAAAGCGATGATGCACTATACCGAGGCGCGTCTGGAAATGATGGGCGATAAACCAACCTATCCCGACGCTAATAGCACCCTGCGCCTTACGTATGGTACGGTACAAGGCTATTCACCTCGCGATGGTGTGCGCTACAACCACTACACTACGATAGATGGGATTATCGAAAAAGATGACCCACAAAGCTCTGAGTTTGCAGTACCTGAAAAGCTAAAAGAGCTACACAGCCTCGGTTCCTACGAGCGCTATGCGAATGAAAAGGGCGAACTACCGATAACCTTCATTACAAACAACGATATTACGGGTGGTAATTCCGGAAGCCCTGTCTTCAACAGAAAAGGTCACCTTATCGGTTGTGCGTTCGATGGTAACTGGGAAGCCCTCAGTGGCGATATTGCTTTCGAAAAGCAAAAACAACGCAGTATCAATGTAGATATCCGCTACGTACTCTTCATTATCCATAAGTATGCAGCGTGTACCAGGCTGTTGGACGAAATGCAAATTGTGAAAGATTAGTAAGCAGTAGCTATACTGCATTAGTTGTAAACAGACGGGCATTACCATTGGGTTGTGTCCGTTTGCTTTTTTACACGTTTGGCAAGTGTAATGCGATATCTCTCCGGGTGATACCAAGGATTGGCAACTGACGACCCGAGATGCGGGGGTTTTTACAAGCGCGCCTAAAGTTCACTCCATCAAGAACCCGTACTCGTAGACCTTCGGCACAATCTGCAAGCGCAATGCCTCCATCGCCTCTTTTAATTTAGCTAACAACAGGTTGTAAGTTTCGTCGGAGCTTTTGGGGTTCATTTTTCCTTTGTCATTGCGTCCTTGAAAGTATTCGCGGATGTCGTAGTACGACGCGTTAGGATTAGCATTGGGCTGCGTATGATAGTAGCGCCAGAGTTCTCTACCCGTATCAAAAACTGCAGTGGCTTCAGGCGAAAATACTAGCGGTTTGGATGGTATGAACGATTGTTCACTTAGTAGGTTATTGTTATTTGTGGGTTGCGAGGCGAGTTTACCGGAGATGAAATCGGTCATAAAATGGCTTTCGAAACGTTCTTTGGCGTCGACTTCTTGCTCGGTAAATGGAATCCAATGATTTATACCTTCTTGGGAAGAGATGCGATTTTGTGCATGAAAGAGCGTAAGAGCTAGGCAATTGTTTTGAAATTCGGTGTCGGTTTGCCAAGCATTGTTTGGGGCAAGAAATTGGTCGCGATCGTTTAGCCAAGTGGGTGGTATGCAGAGGCGCACAGAAAAATAGATGGCATGACGAAGTAGGGATGTGGATGTTACGGCTTTGTTGTGATCTGAGAGTATTTGGTGTGCAAGGCGAATCAGTTGATTGTGTTGGAAGTCATTGCGCCCAGGGTTTATACGTGCAAGCTCGGTTCCATCTGTAGGAAATTCTTTAATCCATTGGCTGATAAGCTGATTTGGATTAGGGGAGTGTATATATTTTTGCGTTAGTAAGTTCGCATAGTGGTCGTAGACGTGAGCTAGGGGATGAGTAGAACAATGTTTGTCGGTACGCCAAATTTTGAATCCGATGGGGAAGTTGCCTTGCACATTGTCGAAGGTGTTGGCGGGGACGAGGAATATTTTTTCGAGTGAAGCACGAAAAAACGCGCGAAAATGCAAAAAATTCGCCGATTGCAGAATTTTCAACTTTGAAAATTCTGCAATCGTACAGGAAGGCATTTCAGCGTAGATCCGTGTTAGAAACAGCGCATAGAGTTCGCCAGCGGCTTTTTTTAGTTGGCTTTTGTAGCGGAGATATGTACGATTTTTGTTCGCCACGCCACTTTTGTTATGACCAGTATTGGTAAGCGTTCTTGCATTCCCTGCTTCGGCATACGGCGGGTTGATGTAGATTACCAAGCGTTTGCGCTTTTCTGGGTCTGTTAGTACGGCGAGTAGGTCGTTGGGGAGTTTGCCGCAATCGAACTCATCGTTCAAGAAATCGAACTGAAAGACGTGAGAATCGAGCAAGTTAGCGCCGTTTCGGATGCGATCTTTCATTACGTCGACATCCTGCTGGTCGAGGGTAGACGCCCAGATGTTGTACTTGTTGGTGAGTCCGTTCAACAGGTTACCGGTGCCCGCAGCGCAATCCCAAACGTAGTACTCGTCCTGCCAGTTCTCGCCGAGGACGTCTGCTAAGTACTTTTGCGAGAGGTCTACCCAGATTTTTGGGGTGAAGAAAGAGCCTTTGCGCTCGCGGATGTCTTGTGGTACGAGGAGGTCTCGACGTTTGATAATATAATCCCAGTATTCTTCGCGAGGTGGGCGCTGGTAGAGACTCCAGAATTGCGCGTGTGCCTTTTGCCCGTCTTTGAAAAAGATTTCACTGGATGTAAAAATACCATCACAATCTGTTTTTCGTGCAAAGGTGTAACGATTGTCGTTGAGAAGTACGAAGAGCGCTTCTTTAAGCGATTGGTTATTTTCGGAGAGGAGATCTGCTAGGAAGAAATCGCCGTCAATGATATTACGCTTCTTGAGTCCTTCCCAATTCACATCAATGCTCGGTTGCACAAGGGCTAGCCATCGTTGGTAGATGCTTACGAAGTTGTTTTTGTTGATCTGAATTAGCGTTGAGTTTTCGCTTAAGTGCTGCTTAATGAACTCACGCAGCTCTTTTTCGTGGGCATCGTATCGAAAGAAGTACGAGGTTTTATCTAACGTTGCCTTTATAGCGTCATATAACAGCCCAAATTCGCGCGAAGAAGTGTCAGACGAGGTAACATTCCAGTTGAAGTCGTTAAGCGCGAGAAAGGGCAATATTTCGCGATACGGGAGGAATGCGATTTTCTCGGCATCGAAAGCAGCAAGAAATGGTGGCGGCAAGTAGGTATCGAAGGTGCGAGCTTTGCCGATGGTGAGGATTAGCTGTACGAGTGGTTTGTAGATGTCTGCTACAGTGCCGCGCTTGGCTTCAGCCCAGAGCAATGAGATAATGGGAGTTGCTTCACTTTTATTTGTATTGCGCTGTGTAAGGGGTTGGGTAACACAAAAATCTATTTTCCCGATGCGCGGTTTGCAGTCGTATGCGGCAAAGAGTTGCTCGGCTATGACAAGTTTTAGCTCTTCCTCTTGCAGATTGCTGTAATGGGGCATGTACCACTGAATTTCAATACGAAAATAAGCAATTATGTTATTAGCCTCGGTTTTGCCTAAGGATAGCCTAGGGCAGCGCAGTATTGCTTAAAACTCCTACCACCAACCGTATTTTTACTAGCTTTGCGTCAGCACTAGGTAAAAAAGCTTAGCGCTAGGGCGTGGGTAGCTATGGTAGTACGGAATTTTCGCGAGCTTTTACACCGGATACGAGCTTTCGCATTTGATGTCGACGGTGTATGTACCAACAATAAGGTATTGATTAGCGAGTCCGGGCTCCTGCTACGGAATTCCAACACCCGCGACGGCTATGCTATCCATGCAGCGGTACGCAATCATTTCCCCGTTGCTATTATAACTGGCGGACGTACCGAGAGTGTTGCGACTCGCTTCCGAGCATTAGGGGTCGAGGACATATTCCTAGCTGTAAACGATAAAACGGTGGCATTTAAGGAATTTCTACTAATACACGATCTTCAGCCCGAAGAGGTACTTTATATGGGCGATGATTGGCCAGATTACGACGTCTTGCAAATCTGCGGACTACCGACTTGTCCCTCCGATGCTGCTCCCGAGATTCAGAGCATTTGTTCCTACATTTCTCCGTATGCGGGTGGCGAGGGTTGTGTGCGCGACGTCATTGAGCAAGTTCTCAAGGTGCACAACTGCTGGGGAAAACTCGAAAGCGCTGGGCAATAACTCATGTTTCGCGATGCTGCTTGGTTAGTTAGACTGATGCGACCCGCGCACCAGCTAGCCTTGGTGCTTATTTTCTTTTCGGTACGTTACGGCATTGTTGCGCCATGGTTGGATTCCTTTTCCTTTACAGATCCGTTAACCAACCTTCATTTTGCAATAGTCCTTCTCGGAGCTTTGTTGCTCTCATGTGGCGCTGTCCTGATTAACGACTATTTTGATTGGCACGACGACCGAGTATCGCGTCCGGAAAACGTCATAGTAGGGCGATATCTTTCGCGTCGCTCGGTTATCCTGTGGCATGGTATACTTACTACTCTAGGGGTTTTATTGTTGTGCTACGAGGCTTTTTATTGGCAACAGTACTATCTCCTTTTGCTTTTCCCATTTGTTGCACGCCTACTCTGGTATTACTCCAAGCTATACAAACAGCGCTTTTGGATTGGGGTGCCGCTCTTTTTCGTATTTCTTTTTTCGGTTCCGTTACTACCACTGCTCTTCGAATTACTTGCTATTAATCGAACGCTCTGGGCACTTATTGCTCTTAACGATGCGAGTGTTGTAAGTTTTTTGTGGCTGGGGCTTTTCTATTCGCTACTATTGGCTTTTTTAGGCTTGCTACGTGCTTTCGAAAAACAACAGATTTATTACACCGAACGTACGCACCTTCGTACCGAGACGCTGCCCGATCGTTACGGTGCTCAGGGAGCTAAAATGACGGTACTATCGCTCAAACTACTATTGTTGGTACTGCTATTTATTTTTTGTGTGTACGTGCGCGAGAAGATGCACCTAGCAGAGGTTCTCTATGTAAGTCTGTTGATCGGTATCCCCTTATTGGTTTCGTTGGTCGTAGGTCTATTGTCGAACAAGCCGGCTCTCCGTTGGGCACGTTTCGCAACTACGGTCACTGCATTATTTGTACTCATCGCCCCGTGGCTCTATCGCCTATTGTCTGTTATTTGAATATGCACAAGAATCCGATATATAAGCATTTACCAAGCCTTATTTTAGCATCGGCATCACCTCGACGGGCAGAGCTGCTGGAGGCTTTAGGGCTTACATTCAAGGTTTTTGCTACGGAAATCGACGAACGTGCTATCAACGAGCCATCGCCTTCCCGTCTCACCGAGCGCTTAGCACAGGAAAAAGCTAGGTATGCGCAGAAGCATTTCCCACATTCGAAAAATAAGCTCTTTTTAGCTGCTGATACCATTGTCTGGTTGAACGGGAAGCGTCTGGATAAACCCCGCAATATATTAGAAGCAAGCGCTACACTAGCCGAATTGTCCGGATGTACGCATTCTGTTTATTCGGCATTTACTCTCCGCTATAACGATACAGAGGTGAGCCACACCGAGGAAACACGCGTAAGATTTGCACCACTATCCCCCACCGAAGTGATATATTACATCGGGAGTGCGGAGCCTTTTGATAAAGCGGGTGCCTACGGAATCCAAGAGTGGTTGGGATTGATAGGTGTGGAGCGTATAGAAGGCGCCTATACTAATGTTATGGGGTTACCGACTGCCGCATTGCACAGAAAATTGTTGGATTTTTGTATTTAGATACAGTATCCTACTATGCCAATTTGCCAGCGAATTCTGCTACTCATTACCCTACTAACCCTCGCAGGAGTTTTGCAGGCACAAGTCTTGTTGCGCGGCTCGGTACTCGATGTGGAGCGACAACCGGTCGCGGGGGCTAATATTATTATTCTGGAAAGCGGGAAAGGTACTTCTGCGCAAACAACCGGCGCTTTTGAGCTAACCCTACCTTTCCGAAAGGTTATTGCCCTGCGAATTGAAGCCATAGGATATCAAACACTCGACACGGTAGTGGCTACTTTTTCACGCAACTTGCCACCGTTTAGTATTATTCTCGAACATTCTTTTCAGGAGATCGACCAAGTTTCTGTGGTATCGCGACGGCAAGATGTCCCTACCCTAGAGCATATAGACTTCAGAACTGTAAACTCGCTAGCAGGTTCCTCCCTAGGGGTAGAACAACTGATAAAAACCTTACCCGGTGTACAGGCTACCAACGAGTTAAGTTCGCAATACTCCGTACGTGGCGGCTCTTTCGACGAGAATCTGGTCTATATCGATGGCACGGAGGTTTACCGACCTACCCTTATTCGTTCCGGAAATCAAGAAGGCTTATCGGTTATAAACCCAGATATGATCGAACGGCTAACTTTTTCCGCGGGTGGGTTTCCAGCTAATTTCGGCGATCGCATGTCCTCCGTTCTAAATATCCAGTATCGTACACCTCGCAAACTTGGGGCTAAGGTACTTTTGGGACTGCTCGAGAATCGTCTCCTCCTTGAAGGGGTAACCCCTAACGAGAATTTTTCCTCCATGCTCGGTCTCCGCTACAAAACTACCCGCTTGCTACTACGAACCACAGATGTAAAAGGCGACTATACCCCATCCTTCTTAGACCTGCAGGGTAAAATAGCGTATAAGATATCCCCCGACCTCCGTCTGGAATTTTTAGGAGGCCTAGCACGGAATTCCTACGAATTTGTACCTAAGGTAAAAAAGACACAAGTGGGTAGTCTTGCAGGCGATTTTCGCTCTTTGCATGTATACTACGAAGGACGCGAGCAGGATCTTTACAACACTTCGTTTGCCAATCTAGCGCTACACTATTCGCCTACACCTGACTGGAAGCTCGAAGCCGCTGCGAAAGCCTTCCACACCGTCGAGTCCGAGGCGTTCGATATCTTAGGCGAATACTGGCTTCAGAGTTTACACGAAGAAGGGCAGGGCGAGCAGAACGACTCGCTAGCTAACTTCGGCGTCGGAGGCGCTTACGATCACGCGCGCAACTATTTCAATGCTTGGGTTGCTGGCGGACGACTTCGTGCACAATATTCGTGGAAAGAGCACAATGTTCAGGCGGGTATCTCGGCATACGAACATCATCTTACTCACCGACTTAGCGAGTGGCACATTATCGACAGCGCAGGGTATACCCTCCCTACGCATCAACTCGCCTTCGATACGCAAAATTCGATGCATGCTGAGGGGCGACTCCGTTATTTGCGTTTTGCTGGTTTTGCGAATCTTCATCTCAATTTCGCATTGTGGGCGACAGCTCGACTAGAACTCGACGGCGGTTTACGACTCACTACGCGCGATCTCTGGTCAGCGCCAATTTTGAGTCCGCGTCTGGCACTTACCTTCGTACCCAAACGACAGTCTACCTTTGCTACCTACCTAGCTTCGGGCTTCTACTATCAGTTCCCTTTTTATCGTGAGATGCGCGATAGTCATGGCGAGCTACATCCCAAACTACAACCACAGCGAGCTATTCACCTAGTGTTAGGATCCAGATGGAGCTTCCCGCTATGGGAGATTCCGTTTCGCATTCAGCTAGAGCTCTACCAAAAAAATATTGCCAACCTGATCCCATACCACGTAGAGAATCTCTCGTTGCGCTATGAAGCAGCAAATATTGGTGAGGGCTTAATACGCGGTATAGACCTAAAAATCCACGGCGAGCTTGTACCCGGTGCCGAGTCTTGGCTGAGTGTCTCTTTGCTTAAGGCTTCGATGCGTCTGAAAGAGCCTCCACGCGATCCGCTTCAAACCCCACAGAGTTCGGGATATTTCCCGATGCCCTCGGATCAACGATTCGCAGTCTCGCTCTTTTTGCAGGACTACCTCCCGCGTTTGCCATCCTATACCGTACATCTAACAGCGCATTATGCTACAGGTTTGCCGTTTACGCCACCTAATGCACCATATGGACTTATAGGGCGCTTGCCATCCTACAAACGTGTCGATATCGGTTTCGAGAAAGAGTTCAAATCTGATATTTATAGCGAGTCCTGGTTGCGTAAAGCTAAGTGGTTGAAAGAGTTCCGCCTCGGAGTCGAAGTTCTGAACCTCTTAGATATTGCCAATACGTCCTCCTACCTTTGGGTAGCAGTACCTACAAGCCAAGGCACTGTCTCCCGACTCGCCGTCCCTAATTACCTTACGGCACGATGCATTAATTTCCGTTTGCGCCTCGGTTTTTAGCTTATTATCATGCTACATCTCAAAATTCTACTACCTTTAACCGAAACATTTTACCCCTTCTAACTTTATTGACATGAAGCGAACAATTTCCCTTTCGATCCTTGCTATCCTGAGTTTTTTAGTTACTCATTCCAGAGCAGCCGAACCTTCGAAAAGTTATTGGTTCGAAGGCTATATCTATGGCACAAGCACCGAGCTAGCCGAACAACGAGCACGATTCGTACCCGTGGCGCTTTCGTTAAAAAGTGCTCCGAAAAACTATCTAGCAATTGCTATGACCGACGGCGCGGGTTTCTTCCGATTGCAAGGGATTCCGATAGACTACAACCAAAAGTATCTGATTACTCTCCTCTATGGTACACAAAACGAAACCTATCAAGCTACAAGTTTCGACCGCGCACCATCCAAAGTCGGACCGATCGTTTCGGATATCAAAACCCGTATACGGAGCAACTTCTACACAACCATCAATCTCCCGCTCAATAAACAAAAAGCCACCACTACCTTGGAGAGCTTTCTGAAAAAAAATCCGAATATTCAAGTAAAATCTGGTATCTATTGCCTGAAAGGACGACAAGGCTTCCCCTCTATTTTCGTTAACGGAAAGCTTTACTATGCCAACGAATTTGCCAAGTTCCTACAAGATGTAACCCTTAAAGATGTTGCCTCGGTGAAGATCATCCGATTCAAAAAACCGCACAAGATGCTCCCCGGTGCTATCGATATAAAGCTTAAGGAGGGGGATATGGTGCCACTAAATCCCGACAAACGCGCTTTGATTCAACTCAAAAAGAAATAGTCCGGAACCCATTTCAACGTATAGCAACGAATTTAGCCAATGCCAACTATAGCCAATAAAGCGCAATCTATGCCCGCCTCGCCCATTCGTCGTTTGGTACCCTATGCCAATCAAGCAAAAGCGCGTGGGATAAAAGTCTACCACCTAAATATTGGGCAGCCCGATATTCATACTCCTGCTTGTGCCCTGAATGCGATTAAGAATCTGAATACCCCTGTTATAGCCTATTCCGATTCTGCCGGAAACATTTCCTATCGCGAAGGCTTGGTACAATACTACCAAGGGCTTGGCATAAACCTCACGCCAAGTGATATCTTGGTAACAAACGGCGGCTCAGAGGCTATTATCTTCGCTTTCTTGTGTTGTCTAAACCCCGGCGATGAGGTTATAATTCCTGAGCCATTCTATGCCAACTACAACGGTTTTGCGAACCAAGCGGGGATTCGTATCGTCCCCATCCCTTCGAGTATTGATAACGATTTTGCTCTCCCACCCATCGAAGAGATCGAAAAACGTATAACCCCACAAACGCGCGCGCTGCTTATTTGCAATCCCAACAACCCGACAGGTTACCTCTATTCAAAAGACGAAATCCGGAAACTCGGCGATATCGCCAAACGTCACGATTTGTTTTTGATGGCAGACGAGGTATATCGCGAGTTCTGCTACACCGATCAAAAACATTTTTCTATTCTCGAGTTGGAAGGTCTGGAGCAGCACACCGTACTGTTTGATTCTGTTTCTAAGCGGTACAGCATGTGTGGCGTGCGTATCGGTGCATTCATAACGCGCAATCAGGATCTTATGCGGGCTGCCCTGAAATTTGCGCAGGCAAGACTATGTCCGCCTACTTTCGGTCAAATTGCAGCAGAAGCCGCACTACAAACGCCCAAAGAATACTTTACCGAGGTGTATAACGAATACATCGAGCGGCGCAACCTGATGGTTAATGCCTTAAATGCGATAGAGGGCGTTTATTCCCCAATGCCGCGGGGCGCGTTTTATACGGTAGCGAGATTGCCGATAGACGACGCCGATCGTTTTGCGCAATGGCTCTTGGAAGATTTCCAGCAAAATAACAAAACAGTGATGGTGGCGCCTGCTACAGGTTTTTATGCTACACCGGGCTTAGGAAAGAATGAGGTGCGACTCGCCTACGTCCTGAAAAAAGAAGACCTACAAGAAGCCGTCGCTCTCCTCAAAAAAGCACTGGAAGTCTATCCTCGAGGTTAATTTTTTTTTAGACAGTATCTATCAGGAATATCGAATTATCGGTATTCCTGATGTAGTCGTACCTCTTTCACCGATGGTAGAGCCAAAATCGCTTGTAGCAACAGCTCTGCATTTACTTTTTCGGAGATCCGTATGTGTAAAAGTGCACGCATCTGGTGCTCGCTGTTGGTTTGCATATCGATCGTTCGTAACCGGATTTTGTGGGAAAGGAGAAGCGAGCGGATCGTCTCTATGTTTAACAATTGGGTATCGTAGATCACTTCTAGAGTTTTGAAGTACTCGGTAGCAAACAATCGTTGTTCGAACGACTCAAAACCTACCAATACTACTAACACACTCACGGTGGCGATAAGTGCAAAGAGGAATAACCCCAGTCCTACTACAATTCCGATAGCAGAGGTTACCCAGATGGTAGCTGCTGTGGTGATTCCACGAACCGTTGCCCCAAATTTTATGATGGCTCCTGCACCCAAAAAACCAATACCGCTTACTATTTGTGCTACGATACGTGCCGCATCTGCGTTAAGTTCTACACCGCCTACAGAAAGTGGTAAATATAGCGATGCCATGGTAAGTAATGTCGCACCAATGCAAATGAGGATATGTGTTCGCATGCCAGCGGGTTGCCGATGCATCTCACGTTCGATACCAATAGCTACACCCATCAATATACTTGCCAGAAGACGTAAGAGCATTGTACTTAACGATAACTCTGGCGAGGAAAAGCTCGATAAAAATTCGCTGAACATGCTACTAGATCTGCCTTTACGGAGTATCGTCCCAATCGCCCACACCCGGGATAGGATTGCCATCTGACGCGTTTGGCTCGCGAAGATAAAGAATGCGGGCAAGCGTTGCAGCTACATCGCGGATATAAACTGGAGTAGATATCTTTCTGCTCCGCAGACGCCAACCGTAAAATACCAACGGTACTTGCGAAAGATACGAATAGTGTGCGTTGCGCGCTTTGGTCGATAACGACGACGATACAACCCAACCCGGCATAAGATCTATAAGGAGGTGCCCCGAGCGTTTGGGATGAAATCCGCCGATAGCGCGTGTTATGCGCGAATTGCTGGCTGCACTCCACTGTAGGACATGCATAGGGTACACAGCAGCAACGCCGTTCATATCCTGCAAAAACTTGGCAGCTACCTGCTCCACTTGTTGGAGTGGTAGGTGCGATTTTTCTAAAAGTGCTTCGTTAAGGTACACAGACTGTGCACTATAGCCAACAACTACTCCTTTTATACCATACAATGCCGAGAGATAGCTCTCCAGCAGATATACAGCCTTATCCGGATTAAAATATCCCGACGGCACTTGGCTTTGTGCAAGCAACCACGGGCTCGGCGACGAGGCATACGCCGATGTAAAGACAACCAAATACTCCTTACGCCCTACGGTATAATCCAGATAGTCTAGCAGATTGGCTATCTCTTTGTCGAAGCGTAAAAGAGCATCGCGAAACTGATCCGATTCCGTGCCATAGATTTCGGCTATCCGATCCAGAGGTGTAAAATATACCGAAAGCAGGTCGGGTACTTTACCGCGACCTAAACCAGCTCCTTCCACGGCAGCTACTATCAAATCCCGAAGCAACGAATTTCCATTAGGCGTATGAGCAAGACGCGTAAAGCCCTGTACCGGGAGTTTTAGCTCGCCTTTTAATGCGGTATCGGCTTGCGAATCGGTTGGGCGACGTCGTATTTTTCGAATAGTATGTGTGTGTGATCCGCTAACTAGCCATTCCGTCTGATGGTACTGCTGAATAAGTTGCTTTTGATTGAATTGTTGTACCCAACCCGGAAGCGAATCTGTATAGTAGGAACTACTCACCCAACGACCACTCCGTACATCAAACCATAGTGCTAAATCGGACGAACGACCTGCTAATAATATAGCGTCATTCGCATCGTAGGCTAACGAATACAGCCGAGCAGAGGGGTAAGCCTGTCGCCACGAGTCCGGAAGGGTAGAGACACTTAAGCGTCGCGGTGATGCCCCTACGCCCACTTGTGCTGCCCCTATGGTATGTTCAAAATCGTCGGCTACGAACGTCTCTTTACGTCCGGTAACATGCGAATACCAAATGCTATTAACAATTCCATGACGCGATACATCCGCACCACTCACCAACGTAGCTAACCCATTAGAAGTATTGCAAACCAGATGATTATAACGAGCATCCTGGCACACCACGCCGCGAGAATACAAACGGGGCAAGCCGCCCGGTGTGAGGCTCTCCCAGTGCAGATCTACTACTTCCGTCCCCAATGAGCCTACAACTAACTGAAGCACTAAGCGGGGAGGGGTATCAAGTCGCGGATTGTTGGCATACGAAAAAAACGTTTTACCAATAAGCGCTGCAACTAGAAGCAGGAAAAAACGGACTTGCAAAATAATAATCTCTAAATTCTTCCCAAGAAGGCACTACACCTATGTATTTGTATGTTATAATGCTTAGACATTGAACCGGAAATGCATAATATCGCCATCCGCTACCAGATAGTCCTTGCCTTCAACAGCGAGCTTACCAGCTTCGCGACATGCAGCTTCGGAGCCCAATCGCGAATAATCTTCAAATTTGATCACTTCGGCACGGATAAAACCGCGTTCAAAATCGGAGTGGATAATTCCAGCCGTCTGAGGTGCTTTCATGCCCTTGCGGAACGTCCACGCGCGAGACTCGTCGGCACCAGTAGTGTAAAAAGTTTCTAGCCCTAAAAGTTTGTAAGCGGCTTGGATCAACTGCGAGACGCCGGGTTCCGTCAGCCCCATATCTTCGAGAAAGAGCGCTTGCTCCTCCTTAGATTCTAGTTCGGCTATCTCTGCCTCCATCTGTGCCGATATAGACAGAATCATCGCACCCGCGGGCAAATAACTGCGCAAAGCATCTACATGCCGGTTTCCGTTGCGTATAGCTGCCACTTCTACATTGCATACATACAGCACGGGTTTGAGGGTGAGGAACTGTAAATCGTTAAGGAGCAACTCTTGATCGGCATCCAAACCCATATCGCGAAGATTCTTGCCCTGCAGTAGGAAATCGCGACACGATTTTAAGAGTTCGACCAGCTGTTTTAAGTTCCGATCGTTAGAGCTCTTAGCTTGTTTCTCGCTTTTTACAAGTCGATTTTCGATGGTTTCGGCATCGCGAAGTTGTAGCTCAGTATCTATAATTTGTAAATCGCGAACAGGATCCACGCCACCCTCTACGTGTGTAATGTTGTTGTCTTCAAAACAGCGTAGTACATGCAGAATCGCTTGCGTCTCGCGTATGTGTGCCAAGAACTGATTGCCCAAACCCTCACCTTGCGAGGCACCACGCACTAGTCCCGCAATATCTACGATTTCTACCACTGCCGGACATACTTTTTTCGGCTTATCGATGGCTACTAAGCGCTCCAAACGGGGATCCGGAACCACGGCTACCCCCACATTAGGATCTATGGTGCAAAAGGGGAAATTCGCTGCCTCCGCACGCGAACTCGATATACAATTAAAAAGCGTAGACTTGCCAACGTTCGGCAAACCGACTATACCACAGCGTAAAGACATACAAAAAACTCTCCCACTAAAACGCTATTGTTGTTACTGATTTCTATCTCCCGAGCACGATGAGTGTCGCACCATACCCGTACTCCTTAAATGAAGCATCCTGATACGTGCACTGCTTATATTCCGTGCGTACTACCCGCTGAACCTCGCGCATCAGTGTCCCGTTGCCCACTCCGTGGATAGCAATAAGACGCTTAAGGTGTGGCGTTTGCAGCGATTCGTTCATAGCTCGACGAAAATGTTGCATCTGAAACTGAAGCTTTTCCGTAGCATTCATATTGGGTTGCTCTACACCGCAGAGCGCTTCGATATGCAGATCTACCACAATTTGCTCTGGAGCAGGGACGCCACGTGGTGCCGGTTTGGGTTCCTCCTTTTCGGTTATTGTCGCCGACTTCTGTTCTACAAGAACTTCTAACTCCCGATCCTTGGCATCATCGCGAAGGGCAACCAACAGCAAATCCTCTTCCAAGAATCGATTCGCACGGAAACTACGCGGACGTGTGAAGTCGTTTGGATTGATTTCGATGTCGCACAAAAAAGGCTCACGCAATTCGTGTTCGCCAAGGGTGTAGTAGAGGGCTTGCACGCGTAAGAAACTATACAGAAAAAGCTCGGAAATATTGATCTCGCAAACCTTACGCCCACAATAGGAGGCTACCCGCCCACCAAAAAAAGTATGGGTCTTCCTACGTTCAAAGCGGGATAGGGTTATAAGCACATCCTCGCCCGACTCGTTAAGTACATACAGCGCATACGATCCGTGTGTGATATCGTGTAGATCCAACGGTGCAAAAGCCAAAAACAAGCTTTCGGCATGCTTACGGGGCGATAACAGTTTTTGTTGTACCGGCACTCGCCTTACCTCTGGATCGGGCGCCAGTCGTGTTTGTGCTGAGGAGGTAGCGACTTGCTTTTTGGTTCCTTCAGGGGAAGATTTCTCGGTTAAGGCTAACACCTCTGGGGGCGTATCTACCACGAGTTCGCTCGCAGGCATCGGGAACTCAAAGCCATCCTCGGTGCGGACTAAATAATGGCGCGCATCTAATTTTTTGACTATCTCGCCTCCACCCAACTCATTCAAAAAACGCACCCGTGTCCCGATCTCCATCCTTTGCTGCTACCGTCTCGCTTTTAGAAACTACCTACTATGCCTGTTGAATAAAATAAGCTAATCCACCCTACCCTAACCAGATACCGTTGCACAATCCTAAAACAGAGGCATTACCTTGCGCGGGATCAGCCAACGGGCGTAGCGCGTTACGCCTATACATAAAACAATATGAAAATCAATAGGTTGAGAATGACAAAGAATTACCAACCAACTACCAAGATTTACTTCTCGTAGTAGCGTATGGTGCGCAATATTACGTACAATTGTTCCTGATTGTGGTAAAGGGTTGCAAGGGTCCAGTTGCCATACTCATCCGGACGCGAGAGGACTAGCTTGTACGTTTCAAAGGGTGTCTCTTCGCCGATGCGGATCCGTTTTTCTAGTATCTCCTGTGCTGCATACGATACCTCGGCGATGTAGTTAGCATAGTTGTTGTACGAACTGCGCATGATATCCAAGCCCTTTTTGTCGTAGGAGCGTAACTCTAACTCGGTGAGTTTTCCGTCCTCGTGGCTCTCTTGTTCTAAGAGCCGACCTTTAGAATCTATTTTGATGGTTGTTCGAATTTTGCTCGCTGCCGAATCTGCACTCTCCTGACGTACTACAATACTATCGCCTTGGAATTGCATCTCGTAGGTAATGAGGGGTTCGTTGTTACGGATATCCTTGGTGATTACCTTCTTAAGCTTATTGCTCCAAGAGTCGTATTCAAAAGTTTTCGAGATGGGTTGTATGGTTTGTTTCTCGTCTTTGCCATTGTAGTCGAACATCTCGACAATACGGTTCGATTTGTACGTAGCAAACGTCGTCATCTCGCCCATGGAATAGTCTGTACGCCAAGTGAGGTCGTTGCTGTCGTCATAAGCGTAAACCGTGCGGTCGAGAGCCATACCTGCAAAAACTTGCGTCTGCTCCAGCAAAAAGCCCTTTTCATTGAACTTTAAGAAACGAAGCGAGGTCTTGCCATAATTCATAAACCAAGGATCCGGATCCGGAAGATCGTTAAGGTCGTTCTGAATAGACGCTAACGAATATACAGGCAAATCCAACTCGTCCGAGTTCTTTTGTGCAAGCTGAAATGTATTGGTATAAACCAGTTTAACTGCTCCATATAGCCGGAAGTCGCTCGTGCGTAAACGTTGGTCTTTCTTAAAATCGAATGCTTGGAGCCAACCTACCGAAAATACTAAGAGGGATAATAATACTATTGCTCTTCTCATCATTGTTCCGACAACGCGCTTTTTATGTATGCGCTACCCACTTAGCAAAGATAACACATTGTACCGCCGTGGCAAAAACACGAATAGCAATAGACTATATGGGAGGGTTGCATAATTGATTATTCGAGAATATTGGGAAGCATATCCTACTGCGTAGATAACTCAACAGACTTATTATAAGAATATTAATTCGAGCCTATCAGGTTATGCCCCTACAATTTTCTAGACGGGCGACAAGCGTTGCGTCGGTGCGAACCGGGGGGGGAGGAGGGAGAGTTCTTGGTTGATTGTAATTGTGTAATATTCCCATAAAGGGACTGCTGCACAATTACAGTCGATATAGATTATTGTGAAATTGTTTAAGCAGTAGATCAAATCTCTAAATTTGTCGGATAATTAATTATGCAACAGTCTCAAATAGTGTCATACGGGCAACGCACTAGTTACTAATATTTTATAAGTATTCCTATGTGGCGGATACCTCCATGCTGCTGTAACTTTTTACTACATATACCGTCTTATGTGCAAAGCAAATAAGCGCCGATCATGAAACGATATCAGATACTAACCCTCCTAGCGCTTGCCTTGTGTGTTGTCCTGCTACCCACTACAACCTATGCGCAGCTGTCTCTGCAAACGGGTACTTACGAAGTCGTAAATGACGACGATACCGAGGACCCCAACCGTAAGCACAATACTGTAACTAGAGAAGATGTAGACGAGGCTTTGAACCGACTCAATACCTACTTAAAAGAGTCCCTCGCCATTTCAAAAGAAGATATCCGATGTTATAGGATTTCCCCAAATAACAAACTCACTTTACAATTCAAAGAAGAGGTAAAACGCCCCGACACCTCCATCATGATTCCCGCCTCGGTAAACTTCCCCAAATATTTAATATCCGACTACATCTACACTGTCGAACAAGATTTGGTGAAAAAATGTAAGTTCAACCCGTTGGATTCGGTAGAGCTAAATAAATACATCGAAGATGCTAAAAAAAGCATCGAAAAAGCCGATAAAACATTAGAAAAAGTATTTAGAACGGGAGAGATGGAGATCCGTTTCGATGAGGCAGGAAAACGCATAGAAGAAGCTAAGAAGAACCTAGAAAGATTCTCCAGAACCTACCATCATTCCGTCACGGGGAATGTCGATTCTACAGTCACTACTACCTCCTACGAAATTCTGGATCCCTTTACAGAAGAGGACGACGGGCAATCGGTAAAAGTCATCACCACAGATCCCAAGGGAAATATCGCCGTCTCTATTTCTAGTTCTAAGTCGTCTTCCTCGTCCTCAAAAAAAGAAGAAACCGACGATGATCCTCCACAGAAAGACAAAAAAGCTCATAAACCGCTAAGAGAAACAAGATACAACAATGAAGATGACATTGATGAAGAGCTCTACGACCTCTATCGTGGCGTCTTTGCCAACAGACTGAAAAATTTTCGTGGTCACTGGGCGGGTGTAGAACTCGGTTTTAACTGGTTGCTGGATCCTAGTTTTAGCCTCAAACTCAGTCAAGAGCAAGAACCCATGCGCATGAACCTCGGACAGGCTATTAACTGGAATATTAACCCACTGCAGTACAGTATTGCCATCGGAAGCCCTAAGTTTGGTTTGGTAACGGGGATCGGGCTAAACTTCAATTACTACTACTTTAAGAAGAAAAATAGCCTCCGAACTGGAGATAACGCTGTCATCTTCCATTCCGATCTGCAGGATCAGGGACATAATGTAAAATCAAGCCGACTCTTCAACTGGGCACTCACCCTACCCGTACTTTTCGAGTATCAATTGCGAATCGGAACTTGGAACACGTTTTATGTCTCTGCGGGGGCGCTTCTCAATGTTCGCCTATATTCCTCTACAAGAGTGCGCTACGACAAAAATCAGATAGCCACGCAAGTCGATTCTTTCAATATGAACGACGTTTCGTTTGCGCCAACGTTTCGTATAGGCTACGGCATTGCACGCTTTTATGTGAATTTTTATCCTATGGGTCTCTTCGAATCGGGGGCGGGTCCGAAGGTATATCCTATCGAATGGGGATTGGTTCTTTTGCGTTTCTGATGCTTTTCGTAGTGTCCGGTTCTACCATTCTCAAGCAAGTTCTCGGATGATAGCATCTGCTACAAGATACTGTTCAGATGGGATGATGTACTGATCCCCCTGCTGATAGAGTTGCCCGCTTTTGAGAAAGGGTTGCGCCTTCGCTTGGAATCGTTCGATTCGCGCCTTGCCAAATGTTGCCAACCCTTCGCTTAACGATATTCCCCATTGCGTACGAAGGCGTGTCAGAATCCACTCTTCCCACCGCTCTTCTAAGCTTAGCTCTTCCATGTTGGGCATCTGTACGCCGGATAGCACTTGCGCACGATATTTCTGCAAATTATTAGCATTCCACCAACGTCGCGAGCCATCAAAGGAATGAGCTGAGGCACCAATACCTAGGTAGGGGCGCGAAAACCAGTAGCCCATATTGTGTACGGAGTAAGCCCCCCCACGCGCAAAATTCGATATCTCGTAGTGTTCGTAACCAGAACTGCGAAGCATGCTATCGCAAAGCTTAAACTGTTCTACACTTGTCGTCTCGTCTACTTCTTGCAATTTCCCCTTGGCATGCATTCGTCCAAATGGAGTCGCTGCTTCGATACTGAGATGATACGCAGACAGATGTTCTACGCCTCGGAGTGACTCTAAGGTTGCCACTAGTTGGTGATTCGAAAGTCCGGGCACCCCATAGATAATATCTGTCGATACATGGGCAAAATAGGTCTGTGCTAAATCAAGAGCCGCTGTTGCCGTCTCTACGCTATGCCGACGTCCTAAAAATTCGAGTGTCTTTGCATCAAACGATTGGATACCCAAACTAAGGCGATTAATGCCACACTGCTGCAATGCCTGAAAATAAGCAGCATTCCCCTGTTCCGGATTACATTCGAACGTAATTTCGCACTCCGGGGCTATGCTATATTGCTGTGCAACGACGTTGTGTACTCGTTCTACCTGTTGCGGCGCAAGCAACGACGGTGTTCCTCCGCCCCAATAGATCGATACGAGTTCGCCATGTCCAAAAGTGCTATACAGCTTCAGTTCGCTAATAAGTACCTCGATATACGCATCCAACGTAGAGCGATCGCTTTGCGAATAGAAATCGCAGTACGGGCATTTCCGTAAACAATACGGGATGTGAATGTAAAGGCTAAACATGCTCAATGGGTCTCACGCCATAGGTATCGCCTAACGATACGCTCCCTCTTCGTAAAGCAAGCTTAAGTAGCTACGATATCGCGATTCTGCAAGTTCTCCCTCCTCATAAGCTTTCCGAACAGCGCACCCCGGCTCTAGTTCGTGAAGACAGTTCGGATAACGACACCCCCGCCCCCGTGCAAAGATCTCCGGGAAAAAATGCGCGACCTCATGCTTTTGAAACCCTACTACTCCAAAACCCTTTATGCCGGGAGTATCGATCAGATAACTTTCGGGGAGGCTCGGTAAGGCATACATCTCGCTAAAGGTTGTGGTATGAACGCCTAAACCGAATTGAGCTGAGAGCGGTGCTACTTTAGCTGCCAAGCCCGGCTCTATAGCATTCAGGAGGCTCGATTTCCCTACACCCGACTGCCCCGCAATAAGCACTACCTTACCTAAAAGATGCGATCGAAACGTTTCTAACCCCTCGCCGGTGAGGGTAGAGATCTCCAAGCATTCTACCTCGGCAGGGCGATAGATTGCCTCTATAGCCCAATCCTGCCAAGCTGCTTGTTCCTCTGCCAAATCGCTCTTATTGTGTAACAGCAGGGATGGGATCCCATAGGCACGTGCGGTAGCCAAGAAACGATCTACAAATTCCAGAGGTGTTGGGGGATAAATGGCAGTATAAACAAGGATTGCGAGATCCAAATTCGCAGCTAAGATTTGTTGTGCAGCCGAAAGCTTTACAGCGCGACGCACCATAGCATTACGACGGGCTTCAACCGCTTCTATACGTAAGCTCACTGCCGAAAAAAGTACCCAATCACCAACAACTACTGGGTTCGTACTCCGGCTCCCAGAAAGACGAAGACGACCACGAAGCCCGCATGTATACAATTCCGAGTCGCAAAGTACCGTGTACGAACTCCCGACAGCACGAAGGACAAGACCCCGTTTTAATGCTTCAGACATTCCGATCTATCATAATCAACAGATTTCTACCCGACACGCGTCGCCACCCGGCGGTATATACCAAAGAAGCCCTCGCGGTGTAGGAAATTCTAACTCCTCTAGCAATCTTACATAACGTTGAACCTGCGATCGATATTCGTTGCGCGCACTCCCAAATTTGAAGTCTATTACTAGCGTTTCCGAATCACTTACTACCACCCGATCCGGACGCAGTAGTTTCCCATCCGCATCTACAAAATCATGCTCTACCCAAATACGTCGATCGCCCGCTTCCTGATAAGCATTGGCAAGTAAGGGTTCTGTTGCGATAGATTGGCGAATCGACTCCGCTATGCGTTCAGCGATCTCTACATTACAGATCTGATTACGAACAAGTTCCGTGCTAAAGTGTGGGAGATCTGCCGTACTGTTAATCTGCGTCATGAGCTTATGCAGCGAATTCCCCAACTCGGTAGATTCGCTCCGGAGTAGTAACGTTGCGAGATCCTCATTACCATTCCCTACCAGCATGTGCACCCGAAGACGTGCATTCTGAAATGGGCAGACAATACTATTTCCGCCTACTACTGTTGTGCTTTCAGACTTCGGAACTTCTCGCTTACTCGGCAGCTCGCCATAATAGAAGTTCGTCCCACCCTCAATAGATTCCGAACTCGTCCAAGCATACCCTTGCAATGCCTCTAAAAAAAGTTTTGCTGCATCAGTGCCGCGCTGATTACTCACATCCCGAGTTATAATATAAAGCTCGTTTTTTGCGCGTGTAAGTGCCACGTAAAATAGGTTGATGGCATCTATAAGCGATTGCGCATACTCCCTACAGATACTCGGTGCAAAAAGAGACTGAAGGTGCGCTTTAGAAACCCCGTGCGGCAATAATTCGCTACTGCCATCCGGAAACTGAATCTCATTCCACAGAATATCGTCATTCCACGACGATACGATTACATTCTGTATCTCCGGGCATATCACCACACCAAATTGCAAACCCTTCGATTTGTGGATGGTTAGCACGTGGATGGCATTCGGCGTCGGAGGGCAGTCCAATTGTCGTTGCGATGCATCTTGTTCCAAGTAGTCTTCCAAGAAACGTGTCGTGTCGTTCGAATGCGTACGCTGGTAATCGTACACGAGGTCGCGAAGGGTTGCCAAGTAAGGCATCTCGCCATGTGTGGAGGGTAGATTCAATCCTTGCGCTATACTATCAAAAAGCTCCAATAAGGGTAAGGTTTTTAAGCTTGCGAGCCAACTAAGTGCCGCTGCTAAAAGACCACTAGGGCTTTCCGGACGCTCTGCTGTCCAAGGTTGTGTCGCGTATGCCGAAAAGTCAAAACGTGCCCGATTCTCGTCTAAATATTGCGCTAAGACGGCTGTTTCTAAGGAGAAGTGCGAAGGATCCAGATGGCTTTCCTGACTCAGTCGCAGTGCCGCCAACATTACCCCCACATCGTTGGAAGCATCTAAGAGCAGTGCATCCTGGCTCACAACATCATAACCTGCACCCAGTAGCGCCTCGGCATACGCTTGGGCTGTCTTGCGCCGACGTAGGAGAATGGCAATATCTTCTGGAGCTATTCCACGCGCTATACAATCCGCTAGAAGCGATAGAGTATAATTAATTTCCGGGGCTGTAGCATCCTCAGTTGCTTCAGATTTATGATCCGTCTCTTCACTATTCAAAAGCGTAAAGGATACGTAGCCCGCGCCATCGCCACCATCGCTTTGTTGTAAGTCGGGGTACACGTCGTGCTGTAGTAGTTTCGCAAATTCGTCGCGCGAAAAGGGCAGAGGAGTACTCTCGTCGGGTTGTAAGCTATTCTCCAAAAAATCAGGAGCATGTGTTACAATCTCTTCGAAAATCGTGTTATTAAATTCTACAATGCGCTGACCACTTCGGTAATTACGACGGAGTTCGTGCGAGCTGATTCCAAAACTCCGCTCATACTGCGCAGGTATCTCCTGTGCAAGTAGCGACCAATCGCCTCCACGCCAACGATAAATGGCCTGTTTTACATCGCCGACAAGCATCCCCATGCCGCCTACCGACAAGGCATTGTCGACCAACGGGTGCAAAAGTTGCCAGTGTAAACCCGAGGTATCTTGGAATTCGTCGATCAGTACAGAATGAAAACGAAGCCCCATCTTTTCGTAGATGAACGAGGTATCGTTATCTTGTGCTAGTTCGCACAAAAGGGTTGCGATATTATTCAGTAGCTTGCTTTTTTCTTGATTTTCTACCGTGATGAGTGCCGAACGCAACTCGCCCAGTAATGCTAACTCCGACAGACTTCGTTGTGCCAAACGTACAGTATTGTACCAGATACGTTGCGAGCGGATACTATCGCATAGCAATCGGTACGTAGGCAAGCAATCGCGAGTTAGGAGGCTTTGCCAGGTCGGGTCATTCGTCCAAGCAACCTCCGATTCGTAGAACGCCGCCGAACGCGCATTTAGCTCCTCTAAGCCCACAACGTGCATCTTTTCTATGCGACGCTTGAGTATACACCACCCCGAATTCTTTTTGTACTTGAATGCCTCCGAATCTAAGTGGTTTGCTGCAAATTGCGTTTCTAATTCTGTACAGAGATCTGTTATCGCCGTCTCTATACGTTTCTGTTCGCTTTCTAAAGTACTACGGATGTGTTGAAAATGCTCCACACTAAAGAATTCGCGGCGGGCACTCTCACTTTGCAGCGTAAAGCGATCTTCAAAAAGCTGAAAACCTCGTTGCGGAAGCATACGTTCCAAACGCCAACTACGCCCATCGAGTACCTTCCGTTCTGCTCGTTCCGAACACCAAGTATAAAGCGCCGAACCGGGAGACATGTCTTGTAGTAGTTTGCGAGTAGCTTTCTGAAGAAAGGCTACGCTATCGATCGACGGACTAAACTCGGGCGTTAGATCCAGTTCCCAAATTAACGACACGAATATCCGCTGAATAAAGCTATCGATAGTCGAAATATTCAGAAACGAGTAATGGTGGAGTAAGTGATGTAGTGCCGAACGCGCACGATCCCGAAGAGTTGCTGCTTCAATCCGTTCGCCGCTATAGTTCGTAATGCGTTCTAGGAGGTCTACCACTGTCGCTGGTAACTCCTCCTCTAGGTCGAGGTGCGATAGCATATAAAGCTGCGAGATGATGCGTTGCTTCATCTCCGCCGTTGCTTTTTTCGTAAACGTGATACAGAGGATGTGGCTATACGCATCTGGGCTCCAACGGGGCTTTCCTCCCAACGTTCCCACCAAGAATAATTGTACCAAGGTGTACGTCTTTCCCGAACCTGCCGAGGCATTATAACGGAGCAGTTGAGACATTTTTTGCGTTTGTCACTAAAAAAATACCCTACAAAGCAAAGTTAACTAAGAATAGCACAATCCTATGAAGACTCCTATCGCGAGGGCGCAAAAACACCTACCTTTGTTAACGAGCCCAGCGATGAATATCGCGCCGGTTCCCAGAGAATGATAAGAAAAAAACTTGCGGCATTCCTATTGCTTTTGTTGGTGGCAACTTCAATGCTACTACGAAGTGAGGCTACTGCTGCCAAGCAACGGCAGAATATAGACCAACGAATCACCTACTTGGATCTATTTGCCCGTGAGGTCTACTGGTCGGGTTTAAAACGACAGCCACACTTCTACCTAGAGTATATCGGCGCCCCGTCGGAGTTTAGCGAATCCCTAAAAAACTACTTCGAACGACACAAAATACGCGGGAAAGGCGTTCGTGTGACGATTACACCAGACTGGGTTGCGCGCAACAAAATCCTCTACCCCAACCTCATCTTTGTTAGCTCCAAAGCTATGAAGCACATGGAGGAGATCTGCAAGTTCTTCGAAAACTATCCTGTGCTTATCGTCTCTGAAGAGTCTTACCGCGAAAATGGTTGGATGATCTCCCTAAACCCCAAAAAGAGTGCAGCCGGCGATCTTAAGCAGTGGAGTTACAATATCGATATCGCTAATATCAAAGCTTTTGCTGGTTTGAGTGTATCGTCTAGGCTTATTCCACGGGCACAACAAATCGCAGCACAAAACCAACAGGATAAACTGCCCATTCTAACCCAAGAAAAGAAGTTAGAACAAGAGTATGCTACCATTCTGCAGAAGCAGAAAATAACTATTGCAGAGCGTGAAGCAACGATACTCTGTATGCGCGATACGATCTCGCAGCAGCGGATTACCATAGATAGCCTACGTACCTACAACATGTCGCTTGCCAGACAAAGTCTCCTCAGTATTGCGCGTAAAGGACTCCTTTGGAGTCATACGCCCATTGCAGCCACGAGTTCGCATACCGTCAGTGAGTACACTGCACACGCGAATACTGCCCCATGGCGATCCGATACTATGGGGCTTGTTATTTTTTCCTTGTTAGGATTGCTGAGTGTATCTTCTGTTCTATTGTCTTCGATTGTTGGATGGGGCGGTAGCAGTTCTACAACAAAAAAGATTGCCGATACAACACTCGCTACTATGGGTGTTGCTACCTTCACCGAGAAAAGGAAGCACGAGAAGACTATGCAAGAGTCCTTCCTCGGAAACGTATCCCACGAACTACGTACCCCACTAAATGCTATCGTCGGGCTTTCTCAGTATGTAGCCGCTACACAAAATATAGACGAGGAAGTGCGAGAAAGCTTAGAAGTCATCAATAGCAATGCCCACGGCCTAATGCAAATGATGAATAATATCCTCACCCTCGCTATGATTCAGCGTAATGAGTTGAAGTTGAATCGGAAAAAGATCAACCTCCCATCCTTCTTGCTCGCCATCTACGAAAACATGTCGCAAAGACTACAGGACAAGAAACGAGAACAAGAATGTATCCTCCTCCATTCTATCAGAAATGCCGGCGATAAACCTATCTATGCCGACGAGGAAAAGCTCCGAACCGTCTTCGAACTCCTTATCTCGCAAAAGATGCTCGACAACCAATTTGCTCTATGCGAGTTCGGTGCTATAGAGCGCGCTAATAAAGATTGTATCCTCTATGTAAGAGCTACCAATACCTTCGAAAAACAAGACCTAAAAGAAAATTCGTTCTCCTTCCAAGAAAAGTATCTCTACAAGCAAAATGCCCAACAAGACGACATTACGCTCAACACAGTTGCTAGTCTCTTGTCATTAATGGAGGCAGATTTGTATGTAAATATTTGTCAGTTCGAACAAATGTATTACTTTTGCATCGTCAGAGAAAACAACTGAATAAGAGTAGGTGGGTAGTTACTCTGAGTTGAGGAGCTCGAGTAACTATTTTGAGGGGCACCGCAGAACTTCGGTTCTGCGGTGTTTTTTCTTTCGATGTTTAACCACCCATCGTCACAACACTATCCTCCCCCTTTATACCGCACAACATACCATTGCAACTTATTTGCTAACTTTGTTTTATACAATCTTCCTTATCCTATGGATTATAACACCCAGCGTAGGCAATTGCTCCTACCAGAGTACGGACGACATGTACAACAAATGGTCGACTATCTACTCACCATTCCCGACAGAGAGAAAAGAAGCGAACAAGCCGCAATCGTTGTGCGGGTGATGCTGGCGCAAAACCCACAGCTCAAACGGGTCGAAGCACAAGAACGTAAAGTATGGGAACACCTATATATCATGTCCGGTTACCAGCTCGACGTCGATGCTAAATTCCCGCTACAACGTCCCGAAACCCTCAGACACGAAACGCCACATCTACCATATCCCGAAAGAAAGCAGCGTTTCAATCATTACGGTTCGCTTATCCCCAAAATGCTAAATGAGATAGCAACGCTCCCCGCCAGCACCGATAAGCAAACTTTTGCCCTCCAAACAGCCAATCAGATGAAGCGCTGTTACTTGGAATGGAATAAGAGTACGGTAACCGATCAAGAGATCCTAAACGACTTAAAAAACATATCTGACGGTCGTATCGAGCTGCAAGAAACGCAACTCGACGAAATGTACGCTACGCAGCAAGCTACCACCGCAGTACAAAATAAGAATCAGCAGAATCCGGTGGGCGTCGTTAATACCAATAACCCGAATTATAACAGAAAGCAACAAGTCCCCAACAAAGGGCGTGCTTTTCATAGAAATAGACGTCGCCGCAACGCCCAGTAATGGAATCTTTTCGCATTGAAGGCGCACGCAAGCTCTCGGGCTCTATCCTCCCCAAAGGCGCTAAAAACGAAGCCTTACAGGTGCTCTGTGCCACAATCCTCACTACGGACGATGTCCGTATTAACAACCTCCCACGTATACACGACGTACTACGTCTGATTGATCTCTTGCAAGTTATTGGAGTTCGAGTCCAATGGCATTCAGATTCCGAGTGTACGTTCAATGCTGCGAACGTTACGCTAGAAACGCTATTTACGAGCGATTTCCGCGAGCGTGCTGCCAAAATGCGTGGCTCGGTTATGTTAGCAGGCGCTGCATTAGCACGATGGGGCGAGGCATTTGTACCCAAACCCGGAGGTGATAAGATTGGTAGACGCCGACTAGATACTCACCTCGAAGGTTTCCAAAAGTTAGGTGCTGTGCTCAAATATCAGCCTGAGGTAGAAGGATACAGAGTGAAGGCTACCCATCTGAAAGGCGCTTATATCCTCCTCGACGAAGCTTCGGTAACGGGTACTGCTAATCTAATTATGGCTGCCGTGCTGGCTGATGGCGAAACAACACTATTCAATGCCGCTTGCGAACCCTATATCCAACAGCTTTGTAAAATGCTTGTGAATATGGGGGCTGAGATAGATGGCATCGGTTCGAATCTGCTACGTATAAGAGGAGTAAAACAGCTGCACGGCGCCGAACATACCCTCCTACCCGATATGATCGAAGTCGGATCCTTTATAGGGCTAGCAGCTATTACACAAAGCGACTTGCGCATCGAAAAGGTAAACTTGTCGCAGCTCGGGATTATACCGCATGCCTTTCAAAGATTGGGTATTCACCTTACCATACAGGACGACGATTTACTAGTCTATGGCTCTGAGCCCTACGAGATCGAAACCTTTATGGACGGCTCTATAATGACCATTGCCGATGCCCCGTGGCCAGGACTTACGCCAGACCTACTCAGTGTCTTCCTCGTGGTAGCTACACAGGCAAGAGGTGCGGTACTCATTCACCAAAAAATGTTCGAAAGTAGGCTCTTCTTTGTAGATAAACTCATCGACATGGGGGCGCAGATTATTCTTTGTGATCCGCATCGTGCTACGGTGATTGGACTTGACAGACAAGTCCCCTTACGAGCTACAAAACTAACCTCGCCAGATATTCGTGCCGGGGTCGCGCTCTTACTCGCTGCGCTCGCTGCCGAGGGCACTAGCGCTATCTATAACATTGAACAAATAGATCGCGGTTACGAAAATATCGACATACGACTGAATGCCCTCGGTGCGCACATAGAGCGTGTAGAACAGTGCTAAACACTAGTCTATATAAGTGTTATAAAGCGATTTACTCCTCGCTTGGGCTTGTTGCGATACGTTTGCGAATACAAATGCGTTTGTAGAGGGGATTTTTATTTACTACAGGTCCATTCCACAAGATTACCTTCCCGTTTACCATACACTCAGTGTCCGTACTTGGTACATAACAGTTTGCCGCTTTCTCTTCAAGAGAACTTGCATTAAAACTCCCCACAATCTCAAATTGTTCGGGGCAGTACTTATCCAAAAACGAGATAGGCACACCCATAACGCCGTCGTAGTCGGAAGGGATAGCATCGGTATAGGGCACTTCGATAGCATCGTAATTGTCGTAGTGGTTGTACGCCTCTTTACCTTGCATTTTGCGGTTGAAACGCAGGTTGTCCGCCATAGTCATCAACCTCAAGGGCTCGTGACGACGCCCGTGCTCGAGGTTGGAATACCAGCGTACGCCTTTAATTTTTAGGTACTTCTTCCCATTCTCATCAATTCTCCAACCTGCTGCATTCAAGGGGTACTCTTCGGGTACTCCAAACTATCTATCGCCACTATGAATCGTTGTCCCCAACCAGATCTTATTTTCCTTTATCAGCGGGAAGACTTCCTTGTAGGTAATCGCATTCATATTGCCGATAATCGCAAACTGCTTCTCGGCTTCCATGATCCAAGCAAGGAACTCGCGAAAAAGCGAAAACGGCGGGTTGGTAACGATGATATCCGCCTCGTCGCGCAGGGCAGTCACCTCGGGGCTACGAAATCGCCCGTACCTTCGAGATACTCCCACTGGAGGTCGTCTATCCGAATTGGAGCGTTCTTCTTTATATCGCGTGTGAGGGTAAAAATCTTGCCACAGAGGGCACTCTTTTCGGCAGAGAAGATCGGACTCTGGCTTTCGAAAAGCGTAGGCTGCCAATCGGTTTTGTAATTTTTGCTCTCTTGCGCAAAACTGGTGCTGATTAGTTTCTTAAGTCCGAGGTCTTCGAACTTTGCTACGAAAAACCGCGTAAAGTTGCTCCACTCAGGGTCGTCGCAGGGGAGGAGTACGGTTTTATCGCGAAACACGTCGGGGTCGAAGTCGAGATATGCCATCATTTCGCTCTCGATGTCGTGAAACTGCGTATAGAACTCGTCGTTCTTAGCCGCTTTCGCTTCTTTAAGGTTTGTATTTGCCATGAGTTATTTTCGCTCTATGATACGATATTCGGAGTCGCGCTCATAGGCTTCGTACCCCTCGTTGCGTATAAGGTTTTCTAATTCTTCTACTGTGGCACTCGGCGAGCTATCTTGCGCACCAGCCATACTATAAATACGCGTACTGTTGCCAATAGTACCATCTAGGTCATCCACGCCATAATGCAGAGCAACGGGTAGGTGTGCTTTTCCCAACATGGGCCAATAGCACTTAAGGTGTTGGATGTTGTCCAGCAAAATGCGACTCATAGCATAGGTTCGCAATACCTCCTGTAGGGAAACCTCGCCATACGACGAAAGGGCATTGTGCGAGGCTCTGTATTTTAGCGGTATAAAGCAAAGGAAACCGTGCGTCTCGTCCTGTAGTGCGCGTAATGCTAAGAGATGTGCTACTCGATGCTCTAGCTGTTCGATATGCCCAAAAAGCATCGTGGCATTAGATTTCAAACCCAACCGATGGGCTTCGCGATGTAAAGAAAGCCATTCAGCACCTGTGCATTTTTCCGGACAGATCTCTTTTCGAATCGACTCATCTAAGATTTCAGCACCGCCACCAGGAATAGACGACAGGCCAGCCGCCTGCAAGCGAAGTAGTCCCTCACGTATACCAATCCCCGTACGTTTACAGATTGCGATAAGTTCTACAGCCGAAAATGCTTTGATATGTAAACTAGGTGCTGCAGCACGAACACACGATACGATGCGTTCTAAATCCACTATCCGCCAAGTTGGATCTACGCCTCCCGTAATATGGATTTCGGTATTACCCTCTGCGGCTTGTAAGTGAGCCCGCTGCTCGATATCTTCTAAGCTAAGTTGCCAAGCATCTGCAGCACCTGTATCGCGACGAAAAGAACAAAATTTACAGTTAAACAAACAGATATTTGTAGGCTCTATATGGGCATTACGGTTGTAGTAGGTTGCTAGCCCATTCTGCTTTAGCCGTAGGTAGGTCGCTACTAACGATAGTAACGGAAGCGACGCCTCGCGATACAATGCCACGCCTTCTGTAAGTCCCAGACGTTCGCCAAAGAGCAAAAGCTCTACTGCAGACCGAACTGCCTTAGAGCTTTGCAATAGATACTGCTTGATAAGTTCGCTTTTACGCGACAATGCCGTTTCTAATCCTGCAGACACCGCACCATACAATTAGAAGCTTTCGTAATCGGCATCGCTTACATTATCTAGCGACATATCGAGTTGTACGCCACCCTTACGTCCTTCGTTATTAGGCGCTGGAGTAGGAGGAGTTGTAGGATGAGGCGTTTCGCGTTTTTTCGGTGCTGGTTGTGGCGGTACCGAAGGTGTTTCTTCTGCTTGTATTGGTGTAGTTTCGGCTGTCGGTAGAGGGGTATTTGTAGCAGTTGGCGATACAGGGTTCGCTATCTTTTCCGATTCTTTGGGTTCTAGGGGCTTCTTAGCCGCTGTTTTCGGTTTAGGTGGTGTAGCAGGAGGTTGAGCTGATTTTGACGCATTCTCCGCCGCTTGTGTCGCTATCGGGCAAGCTGTGGTGTTTTTTGCTGATGGTTGCGCCGACGGTGTTGTCGGTTTTGTGCTACCACTGGTCGTTTTTACTGTTTCGCGTTGTTTACTAGCAACAGGGGTTACTTCGGAGTGTAGTGTTTTCTTCGTATCGGTTGTAGAAGAGCTAACGGGCTTTTTAGTGGCCGTGGGAATACTAACTCTATTGACAGGTTGTACTTGTGCGGCACTACTACCATCTATCCGGAAATAGGCTATAGCATCGCGTACGTTTTCGGCAAGCTTGGTGAGGTTGCCGGCGTTGGTTGCTAGGTGATCGCTCGACACGGCATTCTCCTGCGATACATCGCTGAGCAACTGTATTGACTGATTTACCTGATCCGCGCCATTGCGTTGTTCGCTACTTGCTACGGCTACCTCTCGCGACAATTGTACACTACGCTCTACCTGTGGTGTTATTTCTTCCAAGGCTTTAGCAACAAGTTCCGATGCCGATACTGCCGAACTTACCAGTGTTATCACCTCATTTGCGGCTACACCACTACGTTCTGCTAATTTCCGAACCTCGGAGGCTACTACAGCAAAACCGCGACCGTGTTCGCCGGCACGTGCTGCTTCAACGGCTGCATTCAGTGCTAAAATATTGGTCTGACTTGCTATCTCGCTTACTACACCTATTTTTTGTGCTATCTGTTGTACAGCATCTTTACTCTCTGCTCCATGCTGTAATACCGTTTTGAGTACTTCGGCTACCTGTTGCGATACTTTTTCCGACTGTTGTGCATTTGCAGCGTTTTGGTCGATGTTGGCCGTCATCTCTTCCATGGCACTCGATATCTCTTCTGACGAAGAGGCTTGAGTGTTCGCACCCTGCGCTATACTTTGTGCAGTTTGATCCAGTGAGCTACCAGCAGTAAGTACACCACCTAAATTTTGGTTCATAGTAGCTATGAATTCGGCAAAACGCTCACGCAGACCTACCACTGCTCGCATCAACAAACCTAACTCGTCGTCGCGCTCTACATCTGACTGGCGGAGGGTACTCCCACTGGTTAAATCGCCCCGACGTAGCATCTCGATGGCTTCTGTGAGCGAATTAAATGTACGAGACACCTTACGACCGTAATACCACGATGTATAAAGTATCAGAATACAGATCACTAACAGACTCGCCCAGATGTACCAAGTCGCACTGGCATCGCTACGCTTTGTAATCTGTGTAGATAGGTTTTCCATGCGTAGATTGACTTCCGCCAAGACCTGCTCCGATGCCGCTTGCGTGTAGTTCTGTACTGCCGAACGAAGTTGTGATAAAGCTACCTCGCGATCGAGTTGCCGATCGTTGTGTATTTTGAAAATGCCAAATAATATGAGCAGTAGGAGTACTACTATCTCAACTGCTACCCTGAGTAACAGTCGTTGATGCAGTTTCATATGCAGTGCCATTGGTTCGGTAAATTGATTGTTGACTTACTATAATAACCTAACAAATACGGTTCTTGTTACATCAATAAGATGCGCTAGCTGTACTATCCCTAAAAATACAAGGGGAGATCCAATAGTCCTTTTGTAAGGAATAGCTTTGCCATGCTAATGTGCGATTCTTACTGCTGAGTATATCCATAGGTTAAAGTTAACGGATAGGTGCCATCTTCTGTAAGATGGTTTAAGTACTCTGCAACGATTGTCTTGTCGGCCGGATAGGTCACTCCACACCAGCGAGCGTCTGTACTGAGTACTTTGCAGCGGGAATCATCAATCAATGCACGACGAACAACACTGGGCAGATAACATTCCCTGCGCAGTGCATTTTCTGGGGTTTCTAATTCACCGAAAAAGCTTTCGATCTCCTGCGATACGAACTCCAAAAAGTGAGGAGAGAAGCCCCAGCAATTCATAGATACTATCGTTTCGGGAGATAGCTTCTCCTCCCGCTCATTAGCATCGTGACCTACAATAGACCCATCCTCCCGAGCAACAATACCCGTATACTCGGTTATATCGCTAAGATAAGTATTATTAACCCGGCACACGCCACGCGAGACACTCCCCGAATCGGACAACGTCTCGCCAAGTGCATAGCCAACCATACACATGGGAGTGGTTGAGCTTAAATTGGTAAGTAGTTTACCTAATGCTACAAATGCATCACGACCATAAAAATCGTCAGCATTAATTACGGCAAAGGGGCGATCTATTACCGCACGTGCACACCAGAGAGCATGTGCGGTGCCCCACGGTTTCGTGCGTTCCGAAGGACATGAAAAGACCGACGGTGTAGCTTCTACCTCCTGATATACTAAGCGATACGGTACTTGTCCCCTAAAACGAGTCAGCACACTACTCACAAAATCTGCTTCTAAGGAGTGCCGAATAATAAAAACTACTTCGTCGAAACCCGCATGCAGGGCGTCATAAACTGAATATTCTAGCAGGGTAGCGCCACTCGATCCAAAGCCCTCTAATTGTTTGATGCCACCATAACGACTCCCCATCCCAGCGGCTAGTACCACCAATTGTGCTCCACTCATCCTGCTTATCTCTTTTGGCTAATTAGCCATGCTATCTGTACACCGAAACACTTACTTCCCTTTGCGCCAAAAACGCCACTTATGCAAGCTTTTTCGCCGAGTAGTGAAGATTCCGGAACTAGACGACTTAACATCCTCCACCGAATAAAAAATCTGCGGATGTACCTTGTGTATGATTTCTTCAACGCGGTGCATATCCTTGCGTAACGCCACACAATAAAGAAGATGAACTGGACCGTTCGCGCCACGAGCATCTACCTCCGTAGTACCAAAACCGCCAGAACGAAGTGCAGCACTCAACTCTGCCCCATGCTTGGAAGTGATGATTCGTACTACTTGTGTCCCGACTGCCAAACGGTGCTCTATGCTCAGCCCTACATAATTGCCTAATGCAAAACCAAAAGCATACGCGAGGTAACAGACGATGTTGTTCGCATGCTGCATAATCTGACCAATGGCAACGATCCAGATAAAGACCTCAAAAAAGCCCAACAAAGGGGCTATTACCTTATTGCCACGTGCTACAAATACGATACGTATCGTCCCAAACGTTACATCTGTTACACGTGCTATGATAATTAAAAGCGGCAGTACGAGATACGTAAAATAATTACTCGCCAGTAAACTCTCCATCCAAAGCCTCCCAACCCTTCGCTATAACAAAGGTAGAAATTCCAAGACGTAAACATGCCTAAAAAAGCAATACTGATAGTTTTTTTCGTCGCGATATCCCTCGCGATAGCATCGGCACAACCGCAAACAGATACTATAATCGACCCATTACAACAGGAGTTAAAAGAACTGTGGTTACGCTCCACAGCCCATTTAGCCGATACTGCCCTCGGGCTACAAATCCGAAATACCCTGCAAGAATACTTTGCCTATACCAACCAAATAACTGCAAAACTCCCAACCCTCGACGGACTTTCCGATCTCATCGCACCCGATAAGAAAATCCGCCTGATCACCTGGACGCACGCCCTCCCAAACGACGAAACCCTCTACCAAGGTTTAGCACTCTACCAAGATACGAACGACTCCCTACAGTTCTATCCTCTCACTGACAGACAGCTCCCCGTAGGAAATGGACTGATCGACGAAAAATGGTTCGTCACAAACAACACCCCTACCGAATGGCTCGGGGCTGTCTATTATGCTATACAACCCTTTAGCTTTCAGGGAACAAGCGCCTATATCCTCTTAGGGGTTGCAGGGCATACATCGTTGTGTACGCGCAAAATAGTGGAAACCATCTATATAGATGAAGCTGATCAGCTCCAGTTCGGACTTCCCTGCCTAGCCTATTCCCGCACAAAAATCTTTCAGCGTATCCTCTACACCTATAGCGCACGTGTGGCTATGACCCTGCAGCTAATGGATAACGGCAAAACGATACTTATCGACCACCTTGCCCCCGCAGCACCACAATACGTCGGGTTGCCGCAGTTTTACGGACCGGATGCCTCGCAGGATGCTTTTCGTCTTTCCGAATCCGGCTACTGGATCTACGAAAACGACGTACTTGCGGCTCCCGAACAGGATCGCGAGAGTAACCGGAAATACGAATACATGCGTGGCTTTTAAGCAGGGGTAACCCAGACTGGTTAGCGCTCACGTGTCGATTTTTTGCAAACAAACCACGTCTTTATACCCCGCCTCTGCTATCCGAAGCCATTCTTGCTTGGTACCAATTATCCGGTAATCGCCGCCCAAAAAGAGCTTTAGCGAGGGGATATTCTCTGCCAAGACTTCGGCATAAAGCTGATGAAGGTGGACATGCGAAAACGCATAATGTTCTAAAAGGGTAAGTGCCTCGCGAGCAAAGCCTCGGTTGCGGTTCTCGGCCGGGTAAACGATTAAACCTACAGAAGCATTACGGTTCAAGAAATCGATATTGAAGAGATCAAAAACACCTACAGGAGTTCCGCTAGGATGCTCACAAACCAAAAAACGAAGTTGACTACTCTCCGCAATATTTACGCTACTATGTACCATCTGGCTTAGGGTATGACGCGATATAGGTGCCAACAATGACCCCGAATGCCACGTACTAGGATCATTTTCCAACGCATAGATGTAATCTATATCCTCGGGTTCTAAAGCGCGTAAACGAAGCATTCGCTATACTTTTTTGTAAGAGAATATTACACAACCTCCAAAAACATCCCCGAAGTTAATTGCTTTTCACCGTCTGCGTTGTTGCATTCTTAGCATTGCTGGCTTTTTCGTATCTTCGTACTACAAAAGAGGAGATAGAGATGACCGGTATATTGCGCTCATTACCCATCGGAGTACAGAGTTTTGATAATATTCGCAACTACAGGTTTGTGTATGTGGATAAAACACAATATATCAGAGATTTGCTGCAAGGTAGAGTTTACTTTCTGAGCCGTCCACGTCGTTTTGGGAAAAGTCTGTTCCTCTCTACCCTTGCCGCATATTTCGAAAGAAAAAAAGATCTCTTTAATGGCTTGTTTCTCGAACACGGCGAACCCGAACTTGCCGCGGCTCAAGGACGCGAAGCATGGCAGAAGTATCCGGTACTGTATCTCGATTTGAATACCGAAGAGTATAAGACCGCTGAAGATCTCGAAAAGCTCTTAAAACTTCATTTGAGTAGATGGGAAGAAGTGTATGGTAAAAACACGAATGAAGAAACCTATTCTGCTCGCTTTGGGGGAATAATCCGCAGAGCCTACGAACAGACAGGGCAACAAGTGGTGTTTTTGGTAGACGAGTACGACAAACCCCTTCTGCAGTCTGTAAATAACCCCGAGTTGTACGAGCAGTTCCGTTCGCTACTCTATGCATTTTATTCGAATATTAAGAGTAACGACCAATATATTCGTTTTGTCTTTCTAACAGGCGTATCTCGCTTCGGCAAGCTGACCATCTTTAGCGGTCTCAACAATCTTAACGATATCAGTATGGATCCGCACTATGCGGGGATTTGCGGTATTACGGAAACTGAGCTTGTTTCGAATTTTGCGCCCGAGATAGAAACACTTGCTACTAAACTGAATCGCTCCTACGAGGATACACTTGCCGAACTCAAAAAGCGCTATGACGGTTACCTGTTTAGCGAGGAAGGAGACCACGTCTATAATCCTTTTAGTCTGCTTAATGTACTGCAGAAGAGTAAATTAGACGACTATTGGTATGCTACCGGCACTCCGACTTTTTTGGTTAGGTATATGCGTGAGCAACATTTCTTTCTCCCAGATCTGGAGGGAGAGGTAAGGCTCGATGCTTCCGGATTGAAAACCAGCCCATTAGTGACAAAAGATCCAATACCGATACTTTTTCAGACGGGCTACCTCACCATTCGCGAATACTTATCAGACCTCGGTGTTTATCGCCTCGGATTCCCCAATGAAGAGGTTCGCTACGGATTTTTGAAAAACCTGTTGCAGGGATATTCTGAGAGCGTACTCAATTCTGGGGTAGCAATTGCAAAATTCTTGGAGGCAATACGTTCCGGCGATATCGATGCCTTCATGACGCACTTAAAATCTATCATCGGCGGGATCCCGTACAATACTATAAAGGAGGGTGAGACGTACCACGAACGCGATGGCGAGGTAGCAGTCTACCTAGTCTTTTCGCTCATGGGGCAGTTTGCGCAAACCGAGGTGCATTGTCCGGGCGGACGTGCAGATGCGGTTGTGCATACAGCTGATGCTATCTATGTCTTTGAGTTTAAGATGGAGGCATCTGGCACTCCGGAAGATGCATTAGCACAGATCGCCGAACGGGGCTATGCGGCGCGTTATCTTTCCGAGGGTAAAAAAGTGGTTTGCATCGGCGTAACCTTCGATGCTAAGACTCGGAATATTTGGGAGTGGAAGGTACAAATGATGGATCCGCATTAAGCATTTTATACCTGTATTTTATTGAATTTCAAATTATTGCTCCATTGTAGCGAGGTACCGCATCATCTGTTGCTACCGTCTGCCCGTTCCTACATTTTCAGTTGTGCAAAACGGGTTTACTGTGCAATAAACCCTTGGGTGTCGCTTCGATTGGCGGGAGTCGTATTCAGTTTCACCACAAGACCTCTTTTGTCCGTACACACGTGATGCT
>CAUTNK010000012.1:0-84387 GCA_963540065.1 uncultured Bacteroidia bacterium | reverse complement strand
CTCTTTCACAAAGTAATTAGTTAATAACCCGTCCAACTTTTTGGGGTCACTTCATAATCGGTAACAGACTTTTACTATACGCAACCTATTGCTTCGCAAAAGCAATAGATAGTTCCTAGGCGATTTTTACATAAAAAACGAACTATACAACGACGTTTTTACTATTGTATAGGAACGAGCTTTTCATAAAAATAGAGTTCCCGCGACGTGTCGCTCAGTTCTGGGTGTAGAATTTGCTGAAGATCTTGCAGAATAATGTGCGGGAGGAGTACTCCACTTTCGTAAAAATCGTTGCCATGTAGCGGCTGGTAGCGTTTGGTATTGTTGTAGATCTTCTGCTCGTGAAAGGGACGGAAATCGGAATAATCGCTTAAAGCATCCATACTCTGTGCAGTGCCCGGATGCAACCAGAAATCGACATTTCGCTCAACAACGAGTACATCTTCGAAGTGTATGGCATGCGACTGAGCATCGTTCCAACGCGAACTAAAAAGGAGCTCACCACCAGCGTCCTGTACAAGCCGCGCAACATAACTTCGTGCCCCCGGAATGTACCATTGTTCTTTCCAAGGAGCGTTGATAAGTACGCTCGGACGATGCTCAGAGCCGTTGGAAAACCGCCCAGTAACAGCACTATAAGCCGCGGCAACAGTATCCAAAATAGCCTCTGCTTGTGGCACTTTATGAAACAGAAAAGCGAATACTTTTAGCCATTCTGCACGACCGAGGGGGTGGTTTTCGAGATATTCGTCGATAACCAGTACGGGGATATGCCAATCGCGCAACCGGTAGTAATAGTCCGGAATTGCGCCGCTATTCGAATACGCCAGCACAAGATCGGGCTCTAAAGCTAAAATCTGCTCTATATTCCCTCCGGGGAGCTGACCTACATCGCGAATCCTTCCTGCTTCAATAGCCTCTCGAATCTTAGGGGCTGTTGCATACTGCGTCCCAGCAATACCAACTATCTTATCCTCTGCGTTGAGCGCTTGTAAGAAAGCAATATGTGTGGTACTCAGGCATACGATGCGCTGCGGAACCTGCGAAAAGGTAAGGAGTGTATCGCACAACTGCAAACTATCGGCAAAATCTATGCGCATCCTAAGCGGCGATTGCAACCTGAGGAGTGTATCCGTATTGCTCGTAGAAAGCGAAAAACCGACAGCATAACATCCTACGCAACTATCCATACGAGGTATTTGCGCAGACTCTTTCTCTGCTACATTACAGCCACTTAGAAAAAGCAAGCTATAACAAAACATACAAAGCCATAGGAAAAAAGAACTCGGAGCATATCGACTAATCGAAATCTTCATTACCTAGGATGTATTGAAATTTGAGTAATTAGGTACCACGTAAGACATTCCGCCTACATAGCGATACCTAAAGTATCATACTCCAGTTATCTCAGCATGTATAGTAGCACATACGCGCAGGTACCAGTTCACGTCGTCGTAGTTTAGGGTGCGACCAACACGTTTTTGCAACCACAAGCGAGCTGGCTGGTAGGCGCCCACGTAATGATCCCATACGCGGCGCGGAACGTGATCGAAATACTGCGTATCGTTAATCCAGACCCGCCCTTCAGGGATTTCAGATACTTCCCCTTCCTCTACAGACGTTTCTTCGTACCGTACAGCGGTCACCTCATTGCTCCCCGCCACCTCGAAGGTTGCTACTTGAGGCAGCTCTAGCGACTCATCCATCAGGTGCAGGCGACGCAACCTTGCCCCACGTGCGGCAAATAAGCGGTATTCTGCTAGGTCTCGGGGGTAAGGTATACGTGGATAGTCTATCTTAAGAAACTCGAAGTATTTGACGCAGTATTCGGGGTCGTGCAACACCCCATAGACGTAATCAAAGACTTCCTCGCCCGTGACAGGCTCGCCCACTGCCTTGCTTATCTTTTCCAACACCTCGGGGCGCATATTCAGCTCGAGGGGGATAGGCTCACCCGTGCGCGTCTCACCTGCTGCGAGCTCGGCAGGAGTGTAGTCCCACCCTGCGGGGATGCGGTAGAGGGGGAAGGCGTAGGTGCTTTCGCATGGTCCATTAGAGACAAAACATTTTTCAAGCACCGACTTAGCTATAAAGCAATGGTGATAAATGTCAAAGGCTTTCACAAAGCGTGTCGCAGAAAGTGCAAAATTCGCTGGGTGGAGTAGGACGCCCAACTTTTTGTACAAAGAGCGTAAAAAGATCCCCGCATTGGAACCTGTATAAGCCGCAGAACGGTTATCGTAAGGTCTATAAGACAACGTTATGGCAGTAAGGTTATCTTTGTTTCTCCTTATGTCATCTATCGCATTTTGAAGCTTCCAAGTGTTACTATCTTCTCCACACTCACAGAGCTTCCTCAATGCTTCCGTTTCCATAGAGACTATATTACGCACCATCTGTTGCGTCTCTTCCTTGTCAAAATGAATCGCCACCTTATCGCGCCCTCCGACTGCACCCACACTATATGACTCAAAGAGTTCTACTAGAGAAAAGCCTTTTTTATACGTCTCTGCTAATGAGAGATCTTTCTCTACGAAAAAATAGTCTGGGGCTTGAGGCACTAACTCTTTCCACAAAGGGCTATCCAGTCGCAGGGTATTGAGGATTTCATATTTTTCCTCTCGCAAACCATAGCGTTCTGCGTAGTGGAGCGTCGCCTGTCGCTTAGTCCCCCTGTTTTGCTTCTTCACAAGAAGGTTGATACTAACCCCCGTTTGAATATCAAAGACATTCTCATCTTTTCCGCCCTCTGGCGTCTTTTCTTTCAAACGACTACTACCGTGTAAATTGAGAATGTAGATTTCGTCAAAGACCCGCAGAAGCTCTTGGCGCATAGTGCGGTGCGTACTCCCATCAAGAAAGCTATTGTTGGTGACAAAAGCGACAATCCCCTCCCCTGTTTGCTCGATCTTCTCTTGCGCGTAACGAATGAACTTGATGTAGTCGTCAGAAAGAGCTCGCAGGATACGTTCGCCTTCTAGGTTGGCTTTATACGACTTCATGAGCCTTTCTATCGTCTCGCCCTTATTGTTGCTATCGCGCCGATAAGGCGGGTTGCCGAGCATAACCATCACCCGCATGCTCTGTTTGAGCAAACTTACCGCCCGAGCCTCCAGATCTGCAGGAGCGAACAGATTTCCATCAAGAAGAGCATCCTCAAGGGTATTGGTGAGGTAAATACCATAGCACGCACTCCCAAGGTCGGTCGCTCCCGTCTCGTGAAAGACATACTCTAAATTCAGGTGTGCCATAGCGTAGGGCGCCATCAAGAGCTCATAGCCATGAAGACGCGGGAGGAGATGGTCTCGCACATAGTCATTCCACACGCCTGTTTGTCCTGCAAACTTGCTATAGATTTTGCGAACCACCTCCACGAGGAAGGTGCCCGTCCCCGTAGCAGGGTCTAGGATCTGCAGACGGTGCTTACCGTCTGCAGCTTGCGAACAATCTGCCAGTCCATCCTTGAGTCCAAACGCCTTTTGTAAAAGATCGTCTACGGCACGAACAATAAACGACACTACGGGAGCTGGCGTATAGTAAACCCCGCGCGCCTTGCGTCGCTCAGGGTTATAGGCGGTAAGGAAGTCCTCATAAAAGAGCATGATAGGGTCTCGCGCTGCCCTATTCGTATCGAGAAGGGTGCGCACGTCGGTCGCCCCAAAGACACCCACGAGGTCGTCAATGATCCACGCGATGCGCTCGTCAAGGTTATAAACGCCAATGTGTTGAAAAAGCTCACGCAGGAAGGGATTGCTCTGAGGGATGAGCCTCGCTGCCTCTTCTCTAGAGAACGTCTCGAGGTGTTCGTCGTGATAACGCGCCGCAAAGAGCCCGTAGACGAGGGTTTGCGCATACCAGTCGGCAAACTCGTCAGTCGAGACGTCACTCATCAACACCGCCTTCATTCGCCCGAGTTGCTTGAGGAGCTTCTGTCCCTCCTTGCTATCTTTATCACCCAAGAGCACAGCTACTGATCGCGCCAACAGCTGCGCCTTCCCTGCCATCAGCAGTGCCAACCGCTTAGGCGAGGTAATAGGCACGGGCTGCGCATCGCATAGATGTGCCACGAGCTCGGAAAACTTAGCCTCGGCATCTGGATGGGTTGTTAAGCGATCGCCATCCTGCTCCGCAACACATACTTCTAGCTGGCACTCCCCCGCTTGGTAGAGCAAAAAGCGGAGGAAGTCAGTAAAGACGATACAGTCAAGTCCCTGCTTATACCGCTCAAACTGCTCCTTGTTCTGTTTCACCCCTCGCAGGTCGGGGTCGCCAATATCCTTGGTTTCAAAGTAAGCGACGGGGGTGTTCGTCTTGTTAAGCAGCACGATATCGGGCGCACCACACTCTATACGTTTCGGCTCGTTGATTATACGAAAACGTCTAAGCGCTTCCAACGAGGAAAGTAACTCTACCAATGCCGGGCGAAGGCTGTGTTCGGTAGTTACGCCTGTTTTATATTCTTGAGCTAAGCGTCGCAGATAGTTTTGCAAGGGAGTCATGGGCGATCAACAAACTAGGTTGGTATAAAATTGCTCTTTAAGATTGGATAGTTCATTGACGCAGCACAACCTAGCGACCAATGCGCAAGCGCTAGAGAGGGGATGAGTGGTAAAAAAAACGTTTGTGAAATATTCCACAAATGCCTAACGATTGCGGTGGGGACGCTATTTAGTTAGCATCCATGTGCAAATCGCGCGCACCCTGAATCTCTGTACAAGAAGCACCAAAGTGCCCCAATTGCAGATTTACTCCCGTCTGAACTTTTACAAACTGCACTCCCGGCAAATTGACCGGATTACCATCTTTATCTATAGCATGACTAATATCAAAAGCGGTTGCAGGTATATTATGCGCATAGGTACCCGGAAGCACCCACAAACTCGATATAACTTGCAAATGCTCCCCCGTGGCTGTAGTTACCCTATTCCATTTTTCGACGCCATTTGGGGCAAGTAAAGTGCCTTTTAGAGTGATTTCTTTATCATTCTCGCGCCACAGGGGCCAATATTCCCGACTCTTTGCTGTTGTATTATCTACATCCGTAATCAATTTCGGAATAAAACCTTCCATTTTAGGCAGAGTTGTTGGTACGTATGCCTCCAATTGTTGCGTAGGATAGGTTAATTGCCAACGAATCGGGTCTACGAATTTATACTCGCGTGCCGCTGCCGAATCTAGCGCTGCCCCTGTTAGATTCGAAGGCGTATTTTTCGTATAGGTAATCGAAACATTTCGCAAAAGATGCAACGGATTGGGAGTACTCGGCTCGACCGGATAGAAGAGTTCGTACCACTCCTCCTCATCCGGTTTTCCGTTATTATTGGCATCAAAAGCTACCCAAACAACCCCAGGGCAACTATTGGACAGAATCTTCTCCTTGGACGGATCTGCCGCCGGATCTCCAGTCAACACTATGTTGCTAAAGATCTCAAAATCCGGAACATTCGGAACGTTAATAATTGTATGGTCGAAAGAAAAGACTACATACCCGCCAAACCCCCCCAAAGAAATGGATTTATTAATCTTCGGGCCACAAATAATACTCTTGCAACTCGCCAGAAGATCTTGGTAAGAGCTGGGAGCGTGGTTGGTATAGCCCAGACTATAGTTTACATTACGCCCTGGCGCTGGTTGGTACTCAAGCACATCGGCGATATACGAACTGTAATTAATGATCTCCTCGGCAATTACAATTCGGAAATCCTTCTGAATACTCTCGCCATTCTTCTGATAAACAAAGCGATAACGGTAGGTTCCGACCTTATTCAGTACCTCTACTAAATTCTGTGACGACGCCCTCGGTTCGTTATAGCTAAGCTTCTCGCCATCATGCTCATAGCCTAAAAAAAGCCAAGAATAGGTACCGTCATCCAAGCCACAGGTTACGGAAACGGGCTGTAGGCGCGTCCCGTAATACACATCGCGAATGCCTAAACTTAGCGTCGGAATCGACTCCTCCCGACAGGATACGAAAAGGAGAAGGGTGAGGAGAGAAAGCACTATAGGAGAATATCTTAGGTTCATAACGTCTTGGTTGTTTACCCTACGATTATATCGTGTGTTTTTTTGCTCAGCTTGTGGCTATTTATAAACGAAAGCCACTTTACAGGGTTTTATACCCGTCTTTACTTTCCACTTTTGCCGCCCATCTGGCGCATAACAGTAGAGCATACCGCTGGAGGTGCCACGCCTAGCATCCGTAACATAGATATCGTGCGTCTTCGGGTGTACTGCAATACTTGTCGGGTTCTCGATTTGATCTTCCGATCCGTCCGTAACGAAACGTTGTACTATCTCGTTAGACTTTGTGCTGTATTTCACAAAATCGCGTTCCAAAATTTCACCAAACTGATTCTTCCGCCCTTGTAGCATAAACAGGGTATCGTCGAGTTGTACAAAGGCTAGTATCGGAATCTCGCGCGTAGCATCTGTTGCGAAGGAATTCAAACTATTCTTGTCCTTTAGTATACACAACTTAGGCGCCTCGTCGCGCTGATTACCACGGGTGGCAACATAGAGATAGTCGAACGAATTCATAGCAATATCGTTAGGTGCTGTTGCCGTTTGTATGAAAGCCGTCTGAACAAAATTCTCTAACGCTACAACAGAAATCCTGTTATCAAAAGCGGGAGAATGAAACTCGCCTGTATTCGAAACTAGCAATAAGGTTTCGACATCGCCCGAATTTTTCTTCGTCTTTACCACTGTCATCTGATCAGGCTGACAACCTAGGGTTATATGTTGCACGTCGGAATAGTCGTCGACATTCACACGCACCAACTCCCCGAGGGGCAACTGACCGTATTGCAGGGTCTTCTGTTTCAGATAGGAAGTTACGTAGATGTACTTATCATGAAATAACAAGCGTCGTGGCGCATTAACAGCTACCGAACCGACTTTTTGTGTCGTTCGCACATTAAATATCTCCAAGCGATGCGATCCGTTCAACGTAACATACAGACGCTCACCACCTACAAGGATATCCACACCATTATCGCCCAAGTTGGGTATTCCCTTCGGATTACGTTCTGCATAAATATTCCGGTGGTAGATTCCGGTCGCATAGTCGAAGTAGTCTAGCGTCGCCTCGTTATTTCCCTTTACACCACTGTTAAGCAGGTAAAGCCCGACAACGTTATCTGCCGGATCTGCCTCTTGGGGCATATAGACCTGTTCTTGCTCGGAGTAGACGATTTTCTCCTCGTTTCGGCAGGAAGCAAAAAGCGACACTACGAGCAATAAACTACAGATAATTACCAAATTACGCATAATTACAACTCAGCCGCTAACGTTACACGAACAATACGCCCCGGCATCGGGTAGTTCGTAACAATTTCGTAATCTTGCCCCAGTACGTTATCCAATTCCAGCATAGCGCGGAGATTCCAATTAGCCACAGCAAACTGTTTCATAAGCGATATATCTTGCGTATACCAGGGTTGCATCTTGTAATAAGCTATATTTTCTTGCCGACTATAGCGATCGCCGATGTAGAGAAAACTGTAATTAAGCGCCCAACCGTTCCAAGTCAGATTTAGAATTGCCGAACCACTATGCCAAGGCGTATTGGGGATCTGATGATTGTAGTAGGTATCGTACTTGTTGGTTACATCGCGAGCGTTTTGATAGGTATATTGCAACTTTCCGGAAATGTCCAATGGGTTGTCGTAAAACTCCATAAGACGCATTGTTGCAAACAGATTGGCATCGCCCCCTATAATTTGCGCTCGCCCCAGATTCGACATCGACCACCGATAGAGCGATCCGTTCGGATAGGCGATAATCTTATTCTTCACATCGTGGTAATACACTTCGATGGTAGCTCCGTAACTCCTTATTTTAGAATCGCTTTTCCGCGAAAAATTCAAACCGACACTATACTGCAACATCTTTTCTGGTTGCAAACGGGCATCTTCATTTCCCGATATGTAGCGATCGCTGTAAGAGGGTACGCGAAACGATTGCTTTACATACGCCTGAATCGAGAAATCTATTTGTCGGAACGGACGGTAAGCGAGGAGGACTGTAGGAGTTATTGCCCACTCGTCGTCGTATTGTCGTGCGCTGCTTTTCGCTTCGAAATTCGAGACATAGGTTCCCAGCACACTCGCCTGACCTTGGATATGATAATACGCCCCCTGTGTAGCCAAGGAGGCTAAATGTTTCAATCGCCACGGTTTGGTAAAATTCAGTGGCTCCTTGAAGGTTTGCTCGTTCCTCACGAGGATGTTGTTGAAATAGATATCGTAGGCACCCGAGGCAGTCCAATCCTCATAAATCTTGTACAAGTGCGAACTCGATAGATAGGCTTCGTACTGGCGAAAAGATTCGTTAATAGGCGATATATGCTCGTCGGTATTACGATAATGCAGGTAGTCGTACCCGAACTTAAAGTTCAGCTGCGTACGGTATTTTTCCGAAATATCTAGCTTCATATTGCCCTGGACAAAGCTATTGCGTTCGGTTAGTTCTTCGCCCCTGTACCAAATATTGTTTACAATCGGACCCGGAATCCCTCTATCGGAAGTATAGTGATACAGATAAACACTCCACAAGCCATTTTCCAGAATCCCATTAAGAGCGCCTTCCACCCTTGCAGCATTTATACGGTTGTTATTACGTTCTGCAACCGAATCATAAACAATATCGCCACTAGAGTTCTTACGTTGGTATCTAAAGCCATAATTCCCCGAATTGCGATCCAAGGCGAGGGTTAGGGATGTTGTCATATAGTTTCCGAGATCATGTTCGTAAAGGACACTCGGGCTAAACTGGTAAAAGGCGCCACCACGAAGTACTGTCCGAAAATTCGTACGTGTGGAATCGGTAAAGCGCGGACGTCGCGTTGTTATATAAAGGCTACCCGAACTTGCCACATCGGAGGCCGACTGAAAGATATCTCCCTTTTGACCGCTATAAAGCGCAAGACTCTCGACATTGTCCATCGAAAACCGAGATAAGTCTACCTGTGCATTGAGCGCGTTAGCAATCTCTATACCATTGTAAAAGACTCGCATCCGTTCCGAACCTAGACTTCGAACGTTTATCGTCTTAAAGCCTCCAAGCCCGCCGTAATCTTTAAGTTGTACTCCCGAATAGTAGCGCACAGCGTCTGCCATGGAAAACATCCGACTGATATTAAGGTCTTTCCCCGTGAGCTCCATGGGTTGTATCACCTTAATGTAGCGACGCGCACCGATCGTAACAATCCCCTGTGCCTGCGTCAACTGCACAGTGAGCAGACCTATAAAAAGAAGTAGGAGGGGGAGTAGAACTCGAGTTAGTCTCATAAAACAGAATCCCTAAAAAAAAATTGGGGCAACCTCTACAAACGAACTGCAACCATAGCAAGTACTTACTCAACTATAGGTACGAACTAATTTTGTAGAGGTTACCTTTTGTATTATAGCAAATGATTTTCGAGAAATGGGTTAAAAGATTTTCAGCTCATCTAATTGCTTCATGACGTTGCGAACCGCCTCGGCAGATTTGTGTACAAGTGCCATTTCTGCATCATCTAGCTTAAGTTCTATAACGCGTTCTACCCCCTTCTCGCCGAGTACAACCGGCACTCCGAGATGCAAATCGGTAAGCCCGTATTCGCCTTTCAGCCCTGCACAAACCGGCATAACACGATGCTGATTCCTAACAATAGCTTCCACCATTTCTGCAGCCGAGGCTCCGGGCGCATACCATGCCGAAATACCCAAAAGGTCGACCAGTTCTTTGCCGCCTTGCTTGGTACGCTCTACAATTGCGTCCAACTTATCTTTTGGCAAGAACTCCGTTACCGGCACCCCCGCAATCGTAGTATAACGCGGGAGAGGTACCATAGAATCGCCGTGCCCACCCATAAGCATAGCTTGTATGTCTTGGGGTGCTATATTCAGTGCCTCAGCAATAAAAGCACGATAACGAGCCGTATCGAGTACTCCCGCCATTCCAAAGACACGTACGCGCGGAAAACCCGTACCAAGGAAAGCGGCATAGGTCATCACATCCAGTGGGTTCGTTACCACTAGGAGAATCGCATTGGGCGAATATTTTTTGACGTTTAGTGCTACGTCGCGCATAATTTTAGCGTTAATCGCGGTGAGGTCGTCGCGACTCATACCTGGTTTTCGTGCCATTCCGGCCGTCATAACCACAATATCGGAGTTTGCTGTCCCCGTATAATCGTTCCCGAGCCCTCTCACTTTTGTCGCAAAATTGTGCAAAGGGGCTGTTTGCCACATATCCAAGGCTTTCCCGTGTGTGGCGGGTTCGTTAATATCGACAATGAGCACTTCCTGTGCCAGCGAGCGGCGTACAAGCTCGTAAACGAGTGTAGCTCCTACATTACCTGCTCCGATGACGGTTATCTTCTTCATTACTCTACAATCCTCAAATCGAAAGGTTAGTATTTCGAAAATCTCAACATATCACATCGCGCGACGCTATAGAAACGCGAATTTCTGACCCATTTATATACCCAAATTCAGCGCCGTGGTTAGTATTTTATTTTTTAGGCGAGAAGGTATTGCGTGAGGAGGCTAAATTAGGGATATGGAAGACGGCAAGGAGGAACCCTAGTTGGTAGGCAGCAAAGCGCCACGAAGCAACCTCGCCCCCGACGCAAGCTTTCCGCTGTCGTTTTCCGAAGATCCGGAAAAGCAGACGCAAAAAAGGTGCTATACGAAAACGTTGGCAAAGAATTGCTGTTTGTAGGCGTTTACTTGCTTTGTAGAGCTTGTCGTGAAAGTGGGGATCGGCATTCCAGATCTGAACGAGGTTGAAAAGAGAGTTCTCTATTTTCTGCAAAAAGGGTTCGTTGCTTTCGTGCCCCGTATGCAAAGTCGGATTCTGTATCCGTAGGATTTTAATCTTCTTCTGATCCAACTCTAGCGAAAAGACCTGATCCTCCTGACCGTAGGAGGTTATTTTTTCGTCAAAGCGCACGGTATCGAAAACAGCCCGCCGGATCATAAAATTACCGGTCGAGACGTACTCATAAAGCCCTCTTTTGCTGATGCGCATCCTGTGGCGCATTTGTTGCTGTTCGGTACGCCATTGCAGCAGGACATCCTTATCGTTCGGACGAGCACCATAAAAGATTCCGCCACACACCACATCATCGCTCCTATTGGTGTATTGCGCATAGGTTGCAAGGAAATCGTCGTTCATAACGTACATATCGCAATCGAGAAAGAGTAACCACTCGCCTATTGCCATATCTGCCATACGATTCCGGATCCGACTCCGTCCAATATTCTCGATCAGTGGCAAATAGATTACTTTTTTTAGGTCGCGGAGTTTTTCGTTTTCGGAGCGTACACTGTCTATCGATCTATCGTCAAATAGAATAACCTCTACATCGATACGCCCCTCCTCTGCCTGCTTTAATAGAGTTTCTACCAGCGGCAGAACATTCACATTATGAATAGGAATACAAATCGAAATCATCGTGCTTCGTTAATACGCAACAGGTTATCCTATACTCATGAATGCCAACAAGTTAACGTACATACTCTCTCATGCATAGAGTTCCGGGAGGTTGGCTCGATGCTGCGCACGAATACGTTCTTCCACATCTGCCGCAATCGTCTCCAAGGGTTCTTGTAGAAGCTCTTGAGGAGCAACAGATGGCAATACTTGTATGCGGATAGGGATACGCCGTGGCTCGATGAAATAACCGCGAATAGTCTGCGCAGACCCCGATACAACAAGCGGTACCAACGGAACCGAAGCTGCTTTAGCGACCTGAAAAGCACCTAACTTAAAACGACCAACTGTCTTCTGTCTATGCCCCTCCGGAAAAATCAACACACTAATACCACGCGTTAACCAAGCATGGCAAGCAGCAAGCATCCGAGGAGCATCGCGTAAACGAGCTCGGTCAAGGCTAATATCGCGCCCAAAATACAATAGCCAACCTACAAACGGACGGGTAAAAAGCTCTTTTTTAGCCACCCACTTAAAATGACGATTTAAGCCTAGTAAAACAACAATATCCATCAAACTCTGATGGTTCGCGACAAACACGGCAGACTCGCGCGGTAAAAGCTCAGGATTCTCTATGCGAAATTTCCAAAACGGACACAGGAGCAAGTAAAGCCAACACCAGAGGTGAAGCACGCAACGAAAAGCGCGACGTTTCGGATCAAATGGCAATGCCAGCAACCAAACACAGAAACTCAGGGTAAACCAGACAATAAAAAACAAAAGGGTATACCCCCAGAAATATATATTCGCGAGGATTTTCAGAAACGTATGCATAGTCCTCACCCGCTGACGTCCGACCCAGAAGTAGCCCCCTCTTCTCTCTAATGCCGTCTAGAGGGTTACTAGCAGTTCTTTTACTAGAGCTTCGATGCCTTTTGCAACGCCTGCAATATCCGAATCGAGCATGTAGCAAGGAGTAGAAAAGATACGATTCTCCTTATCGTGGCATACTTGTCCTTCCGTTGTAAGCTGGACTTTCGCTCCCAGCTGTGCCGCAACATCCCCCGCTTCACAGGCGCCTCCAAGGGTCAACTCTACGCCTTTAAGGACCTTGGCAAGAAGTATCGGCGCAATGCATAGAGCAGCTATTGGCTTTTTCGCGTTGTGAAAGGCTTGTATTGCCGATTCCACAACCGGTAAAACGGTATACCCAGCCCCTGCAAAAGCAAATGTGCACAAATTTTTAGCAACCCCGTATCCCCCCGGAAAGGCGAGAGCGTCGAAGTTGGAAGGATTAAGCTCTTCCAAAGGTTGAATCTCGCCACGTGCAATCCTCGCTGCTTCGTAGAGTACGTTTCGCTGCTCGTGCTGTGGATCGCCGGTGAGGTGGTTCCGAACTTCGTGCTGGAGCATATTTGGTGCAAAACACTGATACGTAGCACCTTGTTTAGCAATTTCGGCAAGTAGGAGCACTGCTTCGTGGAGGTCGTTTCCGTCCAATTTCCCAGCACCTGCTAGGATGATAGCTATTTTTTTCATATCAGGTAGCCTTTCTTACGCAAATTTACAAAAAAGCGATTAGAATGTGATTGAGTAGGGAGCGACTAGTGACGAACAATCGGAATATTCCTTATTAAAACAATTAGAGCATTCCCGTACGAAAGTCGCAACTTTGTACCTTGAACGCCAAAAGATTGGCACGGATGAGATTTGAGAATTTACAAGAGGAAGAGCTAAAGCTTGTCATAGCCGAGCAATTCTTTGCCGCATACGACTGCAAACCGCGCATCGGGAAAATAGATTTTTGCGTTAGCCAATCTTTTACACGGCGCAATGCAACTAAAACAGAAACTGCGCCCATTGTTTCTCTCCTTTGGGCAGAAGCCAAGCGCGGCGTAGTAACAGATATTTACAAACCTCTCGTACAGCTAATCCTTACCATCGGAAAAGCTCGGACTTTCGATACCTATCTGCCGCCACCATTTCTCGCTGCATTCGATGTCGAGAAGATAGCCTTCCTTCCGTATCGCGAAATATTGCCCTTTCTGGCGCTCAACGACTTCAACTGGAATGTTACCCCGTCTGATGATTCTTCGCGCGAATTTGGGCTGTTATACGCCGCTGTACGCGATGTTTTGGATCGATCGGCGTATGTCTTTCGCTACGATGCGCACGAAAAAGAGCTGCGAGCATTCATAAAACAGCACCTGAGTGAGAGCTCCTCTCTGATTCAGATCAACAAAAACAACTTCGTGAGCATCTACCAACGATGGCTAACCCTTGTGCAACCTAGCATTGACGTGAATTGGGAGGGACTCAAGAAGCGTAATATCATCGACGGCGATTTCTTCCTAGCAGATCTCCTCTCCGAAAATAACCAATCGCTTAAAGAGGCGCTTTTCGTACTTCTCAATGATAACCGCTATATCGTTGATAGAAAGATTGATGCTAACGGTTTATTCAGCGAAAGCTATGTCTTTTTTAAGGACGGACAAAAAGCTCACTCGCAGTTTTGGAGCTTGTACCAGCGCCCACCCCGCGAAGAATACTGGGATTACATTATTAAGCGTCGAGACTTGCTTGTACCACAAGATGTACGCGAACGCAAGGGCTCCTTTTTCACGCCAAAGATCTGGGTAGACCTCTCGCAAAAGTACTTAGCCGACGTCCTTGGAGAAAACTGGCAAGACGAATACTACGTTTGGGATTGCGCTGCCGGCACGGGAAACCTGTTGAACGGACTCACCAACAAGTACAACATCTGGGCATCTACCCTCGATCAGCAGGACGTCGACGTAATGAAAGACCGTATCCGAAACGGCGCTAACCTACTCGAGTCGCACGTTTTCCAATTTGACTTCTTGAACGATGAGTTTACCAAACTCCCCCAACCACTACAAGATATCATCAACGACCCCGAGAAACGCAAAAAGCTAGTAATCTATATCAATCCACCCTATGCCGAGGCAGGGAATGCGCGAACTCCCACCAGTACGGGGCACAACAAAAGCGGAGTGGCAAAGAAAAATAACGTATACCTCCGTTACAAAAGCCAACTAAAAAAAGCCGCCGGCGAACTCTATGCCCTGTTTCTAACACGGATCTACGCTGAAATGCCTTCCTGTACGATTGCAGAATTTTCAAAGTTGAAAATTCTGCAATCGGCGAATTTTTTGCATTTTCGTGCGTTTTTTCGTGCATCCCTCGAAAAAATGTTCCTCGTCCCCGCCGACACTTTCGACAACGTACAGGGCAATTTCCCCATCGGTTTCAAAATTTGGAATTTGCAGAAAAAGGTAATCTTCCAACAGACTAAAGCCGACATTTACGACACTAGAGGGGAATATCTCACTAACAAAACCATCCAATCGCCCGATTACACACTCGGCAGCACCAACGAATGGCTTCGTGCTCTTGTATCGCATACACCTACCACAAACCCTATCGGAATCTTACACTCCAACGGCAACGACTTTCAGCACCAAAGTGGAGTATTTATTGATCAGGAGGCGAACAAATCGTTTGGGGGGCTGCATCTTAAGCTCACTGCTGCGCATTTACTGCCCAGTACTATCCTCTTTGCAGCACGCCATTGCATAAAAAGCACTTGGCTCAACGATCGCGACCAATTCCTCTACCCCAACAACGGCTGGCAAACAGACCTCGAGTTCCAGACCAACTGCCTAGCATTTACGCTCTTTCATACGCAAAATCGCATTTCTTCTACAGAAGGCATCAACCATTGGATACCCTTTACCGAGACCGAGGTCGACGCTAAAGAGCGCTTCGAAAGCCACTTCATAACAGACTTTATAGCTGGTAAACTTTTTCACCCATTAACCCATCAAAGTAAAACAACACTTCAGGCTTTAGCTGAGGAAAAATCTTTTATCCCCTCCGAACCACTAGTATTTTCTGCAGAAGCTACCGCTGTTTTCGACGCTGGACGCGAACTCTGGCGCTACTATCATACGCAGCCCGGTGCCAACCCCAACGCCTCGTACTACGACATTCGTGAGCATTTCCAAGGGCGCAATGACAAGGGAAAAATGAACCCTAAAAGCGCCGACGAAACCTACAACCGCTTGCTCGCCCAACTAAAAGAAGCTATGGAGCAGTTACGCTTGCAAAGCGTGACAAAAGTGTACAAGTATGGTTTTTTGATGGAATAGCATATCGCCACCTCTGTTTTGCAGATTCATAAAAAGTCTCTACTTTTGCGTCGTAGTTGAGGGCGAGAGTCATAGCCCAGGTGGCGGAACTGGTAGACGCGCTAGTTTCAGGGACTAGTAACAGCAATGTTGTGCAAGTTCGATTCTTGTCCTGGGCACTAAGGTTTGAAAGCCTTGTTCGTTGTTTGGACGTTTATGAAGCCCAGATGGTGGAATTGGTAGACACGCCAGCTTGAGGGGCTGGTGTCTGTTAAAGGACGTGCAAGTTCGAGTCTTGTTCTGGGCACTGTGAGTCATGTAAGTGTGTGGCGTATCGGGTTCCGAAAGGGGCTCGGTACGTTTTTTTTGTGTACACACAACGAGGATGTAGTACGCTTGCTGGAAACGCCTCCTACAATCCGAACAATTAATTGGATTTCACGACAAGCTAATCGGTATCCGCTAGCGACCACTCCACCGAACTTGTAGCCGTCTCGCAAAGTTTAACAGCATACAATTCCAAACCCGTGGGGAGATTTTCGTGCAATCTGTTCACAATCCAGAGCAACAAATTTTCGCTCGTGGGCTGTTGTTCCAAGTAAAGAATACGGAAATTAGTGCTAGCGTCCGAAGTTAGAATATCCGTGCCACGTCGGGCAATAAGAGCATGATCCAAGACATTAACAACGGAGTGCTCCACTATCGATTTCAATACAGAGAAATCCAGAACCATCCCATCTTTAGGACTTTTCGGGGCGTTCAGAATCGCGCCCCGGAGCGTTATATATAGCCTATAGGAATGACCGTGCAAATTGGCACATAAACCATCGTATCCTGGCAAAAAGTGCGCAGCCTCAAAATGGAACTCCTTGGTAATACGAAGGCGCGGCATAGTTAGTCTTGTTCCCTGTTCTTTAGTATGCTTGGGGTGGGATTGCCTATTCGAACGCGTGAGGGATTGTTAGTAACAAAGGCGAGCCAAGAAGTAGCACTTTTAGTTTTTTTCTTCTGTGTTGACTTCTTTTCGTTAGAGATCTCGCCGACGTAAAAATGACACAGGGCAATAGCTAAGGCATCAGTCACATCATAACTTTCGAACTTCGCGATATCGACCGTTGGGAATTGGAGATTCAGGATCTGCGCAACTCTCGCTTTCGTAGCATCCCCTCGCGAGGTAACTACCTCTTTTACCCTCCGTGGCGAATATTCCACTGCAGCAATTCCTTTACTCAAACTCGCAGCGATAGCAACTCCTTGCGCCCGCCCAAGCTTAAGCATACTTTGGGCATTTTTGCCATAAAACGGCGCCTCTATTGCAAGCTCCGTAACGCTATAGCGCGCAATAAGCTCTAGGACAAGCTCGTGAATCCGAGCCAAACGTAAGTATGGGTCTTTAATTTTAATAAGGCTTTCTACGGCAGCTGCTTCAAAGTGGGGTGTCGCCGAATCATCGCCACGCAAAATAGCGTAACCCATGTAACGCGTACCCGGATCAATGCCTAAAATAGTGCGCGACATATTGCCAATAGAACCCAAGCTCGTTAGAACGGAATGATTTCGCAACCCATATACGGTTGAAGGGCTTTAGGAATCAGAATCCCTTCCGGAGTCTGATGGTCTTCTAAGAGTGCAGCTACGATACGCGGTAAGGCTAACGAACTCCCGTTGAGGGTATGCAGTAGCTCATTTTTCTTTTCCTCAGCACGTTTATAGCGTAGTGAAAGACGGTTCGCCTGAAAATCTTCGAAATTACTTACAGAGCTTACTTCCAGCCATTTATCCTGCCCGATGGAATAGACTTCTAGGTCGTATGTAAGAGCTGATGTAAAGCTCATATCGCCTGTACAGAGCTTTAGGACACGATACGGCAATTCTAGCTTTTGCAATATAGACTCGACGTGCTGCACCATCTCTTCTAAACGGTCGTAGGATAATGCAGGGCGTTCGAGACAAACAATTTCCACTTTATCGAACTGATGTAATCGGTTCAAGCCTCTTACATCCTTTCCGTAGGAACCCGCTTCGCGACGAAAGCACGGCGTATAAGCAGTGAGACGTACTGGGAGCTCGCGCTCTTCTAACAAGACGTCACGATAGAGATTAGTAAGCGGCACCTCGGCAGTGGGCACTAAATAGTAGTCGTCGAGGGGAGCATAATACATCTGTCCGTCCTTGTCTGGGAGCTGCCCCGTAGCATAGGCACTCGCGGAATTTACTAGAATCGGCGGCTCTACTTCCAGGTACCCAGCTTTTGTATTCTCATCCAAAAAGAAATTGATAAGAGCTCTCTGCAATTTAGCGCCATATCCCTTATAAACCGGGAAACCAGCACCTGTAAGCTTAACCCCCGACTCGAAGTCTATTAGCCCTATTTTAGCCGCAATTTCCCAATGGGGTAAGCCCTTACCGAGAACTTTCGGTTTACCGCCTTCGGTTCGCACCACTAAGTTGTCCTCTGCATTTTTGCCTGTAGGAACAGATACGTGTGGAATATTGGGGAGGAGGAGTAGTTGTTGTTCGAGTTCCTTAGCACGTCGGTCTAAATCTGTTTCAATCTGCTTAGCCTTTTCCTTCAAATCTTGTACGGTTTGTCGCAATTCCTGAGCTTTTTCCTTGCTACCTTCTGCCATCAGTGCTCCGACTTGCTTTGAGGTAGTATTGATTTCGCGGAGGATTTCTTCCAATCTAGTTTGCAGCTCCCGCCGTAGGGTATCCAAATGCAACAAATCGTTAATAGTTTCTTTTACGGTGAGTCCGCGACGTTCCAAGCCGTCTACTATTTGTTGGGTATTCTCGCGCAAGCGTTTTAGGGTAATCATCTCTTTCAGATTTGGTTGCAATATTACAATTTTATTGGCTAACAGGACGACGGCAATAAAAAAGAGGGCGACCTCCCTCTTCGGAGATCGCCCTCTGCAATTCGTAAGGATACAATGCTATTCCTTAATAAGACGTAGGATACGCTGACCTTTTTCGGAATGTATCCGCAAAATATATACCCCGGCGGAGAAGTTGCTAGCATCGATTACCAGCTTATCTAACTGTTCGGGGTTATTGCCAGTAGCAACCCGTACACCGTTGGCATTGAGTAGCTCGTAGCTTGTCAGTGCTGTCGTATGTAAAAGGATTAACTGAGAACCGATAGGCGATACTGCAACAACCTCTGCCAATTGTGCGTCGAGTACCTCGGTATCGTTGCCTTTCTTAAAGCTAACTTCTACTTCTACATTTCCGGTCACCTCCATTTCGTAGTTCTTACCGGTTTTATCAACAGGGATATTCTGCTTATTTATGTACAAGTAGTCTAATACGTAGGACTTGCTAACGTCTGGCAACAAGCTCATCTTGAGCTTCCGTCCGTGATAGATGCGTGCATTATTTTCGAGTAAATCTGCCGGATCTTGGGTACCGTCTTCCTTAAACTGCTGGATACTTACCGAACCTTCTCCACTCTTAGTAATGGTAAGAATATGGTATACACGCACATCGGTAGTAGCGGTTGCAGAACAGCCGTTTTTATCCGATACCGTTAGGGTTACCATACCACCCTCAGCCTCGTAGGTACTATTGCCGCTCACGTTATTCCAAGTGTAAGTATAAGGCGGCGTACCACCCTCTACAATTGGGTTAAGGGTAACAGGCTTGCTGTCTTCGTAGGAAGGATCTAACTGAATAGTTGGGCTAGACACGTAGAGTAGTTCTTTATCGGTGCCCTCTGCATCTATAGACTTACCAAGATAATCGAAATGAGTACTCAACTGTATCTTATTTCTGCCTTTTGGCATCCGAGCCTTTGTTTCGAAGGTATACTCGAAGGTATTGCCAACAGTTAGGTTGTTCTGTAGGATATAGTGTTCTTCGGCACTGGAAACCACAGCGCCATCCTGCGAAATAACCTTGAACTTCATAGTAATATCGGTACCTGCTGGGAGGATTTCGTCTGCTTTCTGTACTGTAACTTTCACTTTGACAATGTGGTCGAGCACATTTTCCGTATTTAGACAGTAGAGATTCACATCGCTTTGCAGTTCTGGGATCACCTCATACTCAACCTTATAGACAAGTCGTACGGGATCAGATTCCGTAACACAACCTCTGAGAGAAGTAATCTTAACTTGGTAGTCGCCACTCTGATTAAATTTGATCATACTCTTATCTGTATCGCCTACATAACCGGTAGGAACCTTCCAGATATAGGATTCTCCTGCTGTTGCACCGTCTGCTAAGAGATCAAAAGTAGTTCCTCTAGGGATTTCTTCCAGATTTACTTGCATAGGTGGCGCTATTACTGTAGCCAAGAAATCTCGCGCTTGTTTTGCAAGATCCGGTTTCTTAGGCTTCGGGTTATCTCTAACGGTAGCCTCTGCAGTCGGGTGAGCAAAACCAGCAACAGTGTGACTACCATCGGTCGTACTATGCAGATTAAGCTCGATATTCCAACGGTTGTCTACCGCGTCGTCGAAATGTATAGTCTCTGTTGTTGTAACTTCCTTGGTTTCGCCGGGAGCAATTGTCATAGGATCCGCTTTCCCGTGCAAAAGAGTTGCTTGATAGGTGGCGGGCTTTGTACCTGTAGCATCCCAAATCTTTATTTCCACCGGAATACCTTCTGGTTTTATAGTAAAGTCTTCTTTACCGTGATTAGTTACCTTGAAAGTTACCGTTGGTTGTGTTTTCTGGAGTTCACAGCCTTCAATTGGGCTCACAATAGCTTGTGGTGCAAACTGCAGATAACCTGGGAAATGAATCGTTTTCTCGGTAACACCATGACACCCATCCTTATCGTCGAAGGTAAGTTTGTAGGTGCCTGGTTTCGAAACCGTAACCAATGGATTAGACGCAGGTCCTGTCGAAGGATATAGGGTGCCATCAGGGAATGTCCACTGGAAGTTAGTATAGGCTGCCACGTTGGGGTCGCCCATTGGATCCAATTCTATGGTAGCTTGTTCGGTATAGAAATCCTGACTAGCACCGCCGATATGCTTAAGATCTAATGTTGGTGCACCGTGGTAGTCGATTTCGAAATCTATCTTATCGTTATACGTCACCTGATTGTATTTCTTAAGCTCAACGTTATTATTAGTATTGAAGGAAATGGAGAGTATATACTTCCCGCCTGGCTGTGGAATTTCGGGTACAGTAACATTTTGACCATTATCATCCTTAAGCGTAACCTCGAGAGGGGTATCGGCCTTTATCGATCTCGGCAGAGTAAATTCATATTCTCCGTGTGAGCCCAGTATATCGTTTGTAGTATTCTCTTTTTTCAACGAATATACAAACTTAATCTTCTGTTCTGGAGCTCCCGCTGGGAAATCTATATCCTGGGCCGACTTCCACTTAAACGTAATCGGCTTCCCTTTAGCACCATCCAAACAAGCGGAAAGGTGATCACCACTAGTAGCTCTTGCAGGACTAAGCAATTCACTAATAAATAGGTCTCCGCCCTCAGTTACAATCGTAGCCAAGAAGTTAGCAGCACAATTTCCTTCCTTTTTACTAACTACAGTAAGAGATACGATACCTGCACCTTTCAAATAAAGCATTTGTTGCTTTAGGAGGTCATCACCTTGTCCTGCAGAAGGGGTAACTCCCGCATCGGTCAACTTTATCAAACCGTAACCGATCCCCCATTGGTACTCGCAATCGTTTTCGGTAGATTTAAGAGTTACATAGTTCTCGTGAACAGTACCACCATTTTCGTATGTGAGATCGTATTTTTCCGTACCTCCGTTTAATAAGTCTCTCGATTGCGAGGATGGTTTCCTATCTGTCATCTTCACCGAAGTAATCGTAACGTCTTTATAGTTCGTAACGACGAAGTTCTTGTTTGGATCCTTGGTCTTATCAAACTGGATCTTATTGTTTGTCTTATCGAAATCGCGATCCTTATCCAGTGCTTCCACAAACTCTACCTCAGCAGCGAAATAAATAGACTTTCCATCAAATTCTTCAACATCACCGGAGGCTTTTCTCGCAATCACGTCACAATCAAAATATTTAGATACCTCGTTATTTACTAAGAGATCTTGTTCTAGCTCAAAATTCTCTTCTTTGTAAGTAGCAGCAACTTGTGTACATTCTTCATCTTTATAAGCCGTAACCGTAAGTTTGAATTTTGTACCTCTTGTTATAATCTGGTTGCCTAAATTCTTAATTTTCATACCCACTTTAGGTGTCTGCGAATAGGAGCAAGCACTCTTTGGTGGCTCTATGTTGCTAACGGCGATATCTTTCCGAATAACTTGCAATTCGAAATGTTTAGTAACCGAGCACCCTGCAGGTGTTCTCACCGTCAAATAATAAAATCCAGAGCCTAATCGGTCTAAGCTCTTCATTTTCGTGAAGGCATTAGGCAAATCCAACTCTTTCTCTTTTACTTCAGTTCCTGTACCTCCCAGAATCTCCTCATCAGTTCCTTTCAAAATATCTACAATAGAAGAAATAGTATTATCAGGACCAAATTGCCAAGCAAAGACATCTTCATTATGATCGGGCGTTACTTCTATAGAAAATTTAGTAGCCGAACTGCTATAGTATTCAATCTTCTGCCCTGGTGTAATTGGTGTAGTAACACCGGCAAGATTATATTTCATATCGAATACTGGATCGCCATAAGAGCGGAGCGTAGTTGTATAGGTATTGTTGGCTTTATTTACATCGGTGGCTCCCTCTAGGTCTATCTCAACCTTTAGGGTATGTGTATCTCCAGTTTTCAGTTTTTCCTTCAGCCCTTCTACAGAGATGCGGTAATTCTGCGAATTGCCCACTTTTCTGATATCGGTAAGGATACTTTCAGAGACTTCTTTAAGTACGTTGTTGTCTAAGGTTATTTTGACCTTAATTTTCGGATCAGTGGCGTCTTCAATATCCTTAGAGCCTGTATTCTTAACAAGGAATTCTACGTAATCGAAACTACTCTTGCTGAGATCGCATGCACTGGCTGGGGATATGATATTGGCAATTTCTAGATCGGTTTGTATAAATGTAACCGTAGCTTCTGCAGTACATCCGGCAGCTCCGTGCGCAGTGATACGATACTGATCCTTGGGCGCTCCGGTGACAGTGAAGTTGGGCGTAGCTGCAGTTTCGTCAGTAAAGTTCATATCGCCCGAATTCTTACTCGACCATACGTATTTTACAGCAGGATCGCCACCATAGGTCGGCGTAATAGTATAAGATTCGAGAGATGTGAAAATCTTATTTTGCGTTGCTGGCATTATAGAGACGGTAGGACTGGGGAGCACGCTCACTTTACGAATGAGCTTATTGTTTTCCTTGTTACCGTCAGGCACCACAGAGCCATTGGAGAGGATACCTAGGAACTCTAATTCGAAGGTATTATCACCTTTCTCGTACTCGCTAGCGGAAAGATTAGCTATAAGTATGGTATTTACGGCTTGTGGCGTCATACTTGTTTGTAACTCGACATCGTAAGTCTTTTCGGAAGGATGACCATTGGTAATCTTGAGCTTAAAGCGCAATTTGGTTCCTGGCTTGTATTCTGTACGGGAGTTATTTCTGATATCGACCTCGAGAGGCAATTGTCCTTGCGACTCGCAAATACCGGTAGCTGCGATACCCGTGAAGGCAACGAGCTCTAGATCGTCGGTACGCACTACAACCACCATAGACTGCTGTTCGCCACAGGTTCCGTACTTAACCTTAACGCCGTAGGTAGCCGACTCTTCGCTAAGGTTTAGGTAATTAATAGTTTGCCCCTCCATCTTCATAAGCTCTTCGAAGGTAGTAGCATCTGGATTGCCTTTGTACCATTGGTAAGTAGCACCGGATACTGGGGGTACGTAGAGCTCAAGACGTCCTACGTAGTTACTCACATAACCTATACCGGCTGCGTTTTTGGGTACAGGTTGTATACTACCCTGTATCTCTTTGTTTCTCCAATATACGGTGGGCACTTGGGGATCAGCACGGAAGAGAGAGTCAGCATGATAGTTATTCACATATACCGAGCCATCCTCATGGTCTGTTTTATCAACTGCCACTATTTCTACTTGCGAGTAACCTTTTGGGAATTTCGCATCATTTATAAATAAGGTATAGGTTTTATCTTGTTGCGCGGGCTCTGTTGTAACATTCGGCGTAGCCTTTGCACCATTTATATAGAGATCTAGTGTCGGTTCTTTGGTAGCCACTTGTGTGGTTACAGTTACTTTCACTTTTTCGCCATTCTGTTTATAGCACCCTTGTGTCTTTTCTGGGTTTTCTTGATCAAGGAATTCAACTTTTGTAATTTTAAAGTCGATTGTATTTTTCTTAACCTGAAATTGGAGTTGTAGATTTTCGCATTGCTGCCCTGCATATTTCGGATACTTATATTTCAGGGCATATTTCAGAGTTAAGGTCGTTTCCTTATTAACTTGCACCATACCGCTTCCTTTCTCTTCAGCCTCGCCTGGTGTTAGGGTCCAACTTGTAGAAGCTAACTGGAAGTTGTGTATTCCGTCTATTTTCGCTTGTATAATTTGTGGGAAATCTCGCACGTAATATACATTCGTCCCTGTGGCTTGTACCAAGAGATTCTTTATAACGGGGAAGTAGGGGAATTTGGAGACGATATCGCCTTGATAGGTATTATTTAGTGCGTTTTCGTCTATTTCTTGTTTATTAGCCGTTGTTTCTGGGTGTAATTCTATCACCAATTTGTATCCCCAGTCGGAAACATCCCATGGGAACTCGATATCTGTATCGAAGGTTTGCTGGGCGCCTTTTGTTAGGTCAGTCAGATTCAGAGCCACCAAGTGTTCGCCGCGGAGACGGAACAAATCATCATCGTAGACATTGTTGCTTGTATAAGCACTCTCTTTCAGGTATTCGTATACACGCACCGTAGCAGGGCAACTAAATGCTTTGGAGTCTACAGGACCATTGTTCTTTACTTGGATCTGTAACTTCTTAGCACCTATGCGCTCGCAAGTTGGTGTTGGTAGAATCCCTGCGATTTCTAAATCTGGACGAATTTCGCGAACTTCAAATCCGCTTATTGTAATACCTTTGGTTTGCTCAGCACCTGCTTCGAAATGTGCACGGATCTGTATTTTCCCGGTAGTAAGCGGCAACTGAACTTTAGCAACCTTAAAGCCGGAGATATCCTGATTCAGTTCCCAGTATTGTTTAGTGGACGTGTACCAATTTTCAGACCATTTGGGTTCGGTGGTAGTTGGTGTAGTTAGTGTCTTCCAATTTTTATCAGTATCTGTTCTGTATTCGAACCAGAACTTGGAAGGATTTGTCTGTGTTTGCTCTTTCTCGTATACAAAGCCCACGATAAACTCCTTAGGATCTGAGCCTTGGAGATCGAAGATAGGACCAGTGAGAGTAGATTTTTCGTTGAGGGAAGTGTAAGGTAAACCCGTAGTCCAAACGCGATAGGAGTATGGTACGTTTGCATAAAGGGGGTTATTCTTAAACTTCTCGTGGGTATCGATAAAGGTTTCGACCCAAGAGGGGGTATATTGTACAGTGAGGGCTTCTGGGAACCAGTGCAGGAGTCGGTCGAAACGATTATTGAGTGGGTATTTCTTTGTAGCCGAATGCGCTTCAATCTCGTAGACGGGGAAGGAGTAAAAGCGCACGGACATAACGTTGTTGGTTTTGTCGTCGTCCTTTTCGCCCGAGGTCGCACCTTCCTTATCACCGGAAAGAGCTACTTCTACGGTAAGTTGCTTTTCGTTGGCAATAGCCGCTTTATTGGGATCTGGAGCAAGCTCCAAACCTGATATTTCTATTGTTTGTTCTGCACCTTTAGCTAGCGTTCCTGATTGCTCGTGAATAGTTTTCTTACCATTGAGAGTGAGGTATACAATGTATCCGCCTGTAATATCTTCGCTACCAAAGTTCTTGACGGTAATCTTAACCTTGGATACGTTAGACATTGGAAAATCCTGTGGTGGTTCTACTTTTACGATACCTATGTCCTTTTTAATGTAATCGCCTAGGATTTGTATATCGTCTATGAAAAGACCGGATTGGGTTTCTTCGTCATCCTTGGTTTCCATTTCGAAGCGGAAGCGGAACTTTTTGTTTCTCGTAGCTGCGAGCGAGAGATCGACATCGAGTGTATTCCAGCCGATCATGGTTGTACGTGTAGTGTTATCCCATACGACGGTTTCGATATCACGAGGGATGCCGTGAGCTTCGTCCTTATCGGTAATAATGACGAGACGGAATTTATCGTCAGGTGTCGAATTCAGACAATATCTAGCCTTAAACCGGATATCGCGATAGAATTCCGCGTTAATACCTGCGGATAGGCTATACGTAGCACGGGTATTTTCGAAACGCAAGCCGTCGGTATATTGTCCGTCGAGGTGTCCTTTTTCGGTAACGTGCTCGGAATTATCGTAAAGTTGGGCTGTAGCTAAGACATTTTTACCGTTAAACGCTTTTGTTGGGGCAGTCTTGAACTTGGTCAGTGCGGCGTCGTGGACGGGTTCGCCGATTTTCCAATAATCGGTAAGCGTCCAAGAGGGGTTGTTATTCTCAAAATCTTCTTTAGCGAGACACTTGTAGACACGACAATAGCGTGATTGATCGTATTGCTCAGTATCAGGGAATTTCCTATCTTCCGTAGCGAGGGGGCTGTCATTATCGGCATAATACTGAAGTTCTACAGCGTCCTTAGGTAATTGTAGGGTAACTTTGTGTTTCAACTCTGCCGATGCTTTAAGATCGGCTACGACCCAAAAATAGTGCTCGCCCGAACGGAATTTAGCTTTATCGTCAGTGGGCATATTAGAAATCTGCAATTCCGTACCCGAAAGTGTAAGATCGCAGAGTTTATTTTCTTCTTGCGAAGAGAAGTATGGGGTAGTGGTGTGGTACAAGTAGAATTTTTCTACATCAGTAGTATTATCGCCTTTATAATTAAATTTCATTTTGGAGACTTTGTAGTAGCCTGCTCCAGAAGTAATTTCCATAAATACCCGAGCTATTTCGTTAAGCTTTGTATCGGTACCTACGGGGTTTGTGAGCTGTACAAAGCCTGTACGCCCTAACTTTGAGGGGTTACCAGCCACTTCGACAATCATTACGTCGTCTATGTTCAGACCACCACCGAGATGGAGATGCCCTTCGAACATAATTTGTATGGTACCGCGGTCTTTATCTTGTATACTGAACTTTTTGAAAGCTTCGGCGAGTGATATCGTTTTTAGTACAAAATCTTCGTGAGCTTCGTTATAGGTTTCTAAAACATAGTGTTCACCGAATTTATTCGTCTTGAACTTGACAATCAGTGCGTCGGTTGCTGTTCTTTTAGGAGCTGCGAACCAGAATTTAAGGGTAGGAGACTCGACTTTTGCTTTCCTGAGGTCCATAACCGGCGTATAGATTCCTGTAAAGGCTTGCTCGTCGTGCGCATCGTACCTTAGATGGAGGTTTGGAGAATGTGACTGGAAAGGCGTCTGGTTAGCTCCTTGCGCCTTTATAAGCCACCTTATGAAGACGTTGTTGGATGATTTTTTGAAACTGTTCCAATTGAACTCCCATCCTATGGGAGTGATCCAGTCTTGCTTTTCCCATAGGTTTTTATATTCTTGAGTGTTTTGCGGCTTAGGTTCTTTTTCTTCTTCAAAATCCTGCCAATAGAGGATTTTATTACCGTCTTCATCTGTACCATAGGGACCTTTTTTCCATTCCGGCACTAACCTCAGGTTCTGTGCAGCTAGGGCACTCACCCAGCATAGCAACAGAAATAGAAGGAAATGTTTTAGATAATTCTGTCGTATCATCACCATTCCATTTTATAATCAACTGAACAACTTTGGGTAGTACGCCCTTACCCCGTTTACGAAAGCGAAACCGTATTTGTTCGAAGTGTAGCCTACCTCCCTTGGCTACACAAAGGTAATGTAATGTAGCTCCATAGCCGCATGGTAGGCGGTATAATATGAAAAGAATTGACCAATCAGAGAAAATTAATAGATTAGGTAGGGTAAGTTGCGATAATTGGGTGGAAAAATATATAGCAATGTAGAATGCATTTATATAAGCGACCGTATAGCGGGGACTGGAGAGTTAGATCACTCCCCCCGGAATTTCAGCTCTGCTGCAATGGTAGCGCAAATGCGTAAGTACCAACGTACGTCGTCGTAATCGAGACGGCGACCAATGCGCTTCTGCAACCACAAGCGAGCAGGCTGGTAGGCGCCCACGTAGTGATCCCAAACGGCAAGAGGAACGTGAGCGAAGTACTGGGTATCGTTGATCCAGAGGCGTTGGGTTGATTCGTCATAACGAACGCATTCTACAAGGTTGGATCCTGCGATATCGAAGGTTGCGACTGGTGGGAGGGCTAGGGTTTCGTCCATTAAGTGCAAACGACGGAGATACTCGCCCTTCTGTACAAAGCGCTGATACTCTGCCTTGTCCTTGGGGTATGGGATGCGCGGGTATTCTATCTTGAGGAATTCGAAATACTTGGTGCGATACTCCCTATCGTTTAGCACGCCGTAAATGTAATCAAACACTTCCTTGCCACGTACAGGTTCACCAATTGTTTCGCTTATTTTAGCGAGCTCCTCCAGTCGCATATTGAGTTCGAGCTCTATCTTTTGCCCAGATTTCGTTACTCCTGTCGCAATCTCAACAGGAGTATAGTCCCACCCTTCGGGGAGACGGTAGAGGGGGAAAATATGCGATACATCGGATATAGAAGCTTTATCTGCCAAATATTGCGTAATAAAGCAATGTCTGTAGCGATTTTGGCGCACTTGTCTTGTAGCACACAAAGCAAAATTCTGTATGCTTAAAAGACTTCCGAAAGTATCAAAACAGGGACGTGCAAAAAAACCTTTATGTCCTGTATACACGACATTTCGGTTATCGTAAGGACGATAACAATATGGAATTACTACTGCACTTTTGCCGTAAGTTTGCGCATCGCTAAGTGTAGCTTTTACCTTCCAATCGCGATCCGCACCAGCATCATATTTTACTCGAAACTCTTGCTCAGATAGTGTTTGCGCATCTCGAAGCAAATCCTCGGCTTCGCGCTTTTGGAACCGAATGGCTACATGATCTCGTTTGGAATAGCTCCCTTGACCGTAACTCACAAATAATTCTGCAAGCGAAAACCCTTTTTGATACTCTTTCTGCAGACTAAAATCCTTTTCCACAAAGAAGAAATACGGAGCTCTGGGGTGCAAGGTTCGCCACTGGGTTGGCTCTAAATTTAGGGCATGTAGAATCTGCAATTTAGCATCTCTTAAACCATACAATTCATGAAAAAACAGCTTCGCCTGTTTTGCCTTTGTCTTCTTATTCCTGTGTTTTACAAAGATGTTAATACTTACCCCCTGTTGGATATTAAATACGTTTTCGTCTTTTCTGCCATCTGGTGTTTTTTCCTTTAAGCGACTGTTGCCATGCAGATTGACGATGTAGAGCGCATCGAAGGTCTGCAAAAGTTCTTTACGCATTTGGCGGTGGATGACTCCGTCCAAAAAACTGTTGTTGGTGATGAATGCGACAATACCCTCGCCTGTGCGTTCGATTTGGTACTGTGCGCAACGAATAAACTTTATGTAATCGTCTGATAGTGGTTGAATGTTTTGTTCGTCCAGCTCCTGCTTGTAGGAGAGCAACAGATTTTCTATCCATTTACTCTTATTTGAGCTACTTACGTTGTAGGGAGGATTGCCCAACATCACCATCACGCGCATACCTTGCTTGAGCTGACTTACCGCCTGTGCCTCTTGGTCTATGGGCGAGAAGAGATTACCGTCGAAATGCGTGTCCTCGAGAGTGTTGGTGAGGTAGATGCCATAGCGAGACTCGCCAAGGAAGGTAGCGCCGGTTTCGCGAAAAACATATTCCAAGTTCAGGTGTGCCATCGCGTAAGGCGCCATCAGAATCTCGTAGCCATGCAAGCGCGGGAGGAGATGATCGCGGACGTAGTCGTTCCACACGCCCTGCTGCCCCTCAAACTTGCTATAAATCTTACGAACTACCTCCACCAGAAATGTACCTGTACCCGTGGCCGGGTCTAGGATCTGCAAGCGGTGTTTACCGTCTGATGCTTGGCTATAGTCCGCCAAACCGTCCTTTAGCCCAAACTCCTTTTGTAGCAAATCGTCTACTGCGCGAACAATAAACGAGACCACAGGAGCAGGCGTATAGTAAACACCGCGAGCTTTGCGCCGCTCAGGGTTGTAAGCTGTTAGGAAATCCTCGTAGAAGAGCATAACGGGATCGCGCTCTGCCTTGTTGGCGTCGAGAAGTGATCGCACGTCGGTTGCACCAAAAACGCCCACAAGATCGTCTATAATCCACGCCACGCGGACATCGAGATCATAGACGCCAAGACGTTGGAAGAGTTTGCGCAAGAAGGGGTTGCTTTGGGGGATGAGCTTTGCAGCAGCTTCGCGAGTAAAAAGTTCCGTATCAGAAGCATGGTAGCGTGCAGCAAACAAGCCGTAAACAAGGGTTTGTGCGTACCAGTCGGCAAACTCTGTGGGAGAAACATCGCTTCGCAATACCTCTTTCATCCTCGCGATTTGTTGCAAGAAATCTTGTGCCGCTTCGCTTTTTTCGTCTGTAAGAATTGTAGCGATTGAACGAGCCAGCAGTTGCGCCTTGCCTGCCATCAGAAGCGCTAACTTCGAAACAGAAGTTACAGGCTCTGTAGTAACCCCCGTTTTGTATTCTTGCGCGAGGCGAGCGATGTAAGCTTGTAGCGGGCTCATCGGCGGATTTCTTTGCTTCAAAGATAGGATTTTTAGACGGGCATTCTTTTAGGCGGACGCTACGCGTTTTGCGCAACTGCTCTTTCCCTCCGGCGTTACCCTTTCTAGGCGGACGCTACCAAGAGGGAGAAGACTAGTTGAAAAGAGGAAGAAGACTAGAAGGGGAGATTAGTGCGACCGTTTATGCCCCCCGGCGTTACTCTTTCTAGGCGGGCGACAAGCGTTCTTTTAGACGTGCGCGATGCGTTGAGAGCAATGGATACTTTTCGGGGCGATGCAGATTTGGAAGGAAGGGTGAATGTATTTAGCCGTTGACCAGCATATTGAGGAAAGGGCATGGAGCTTCTACGTGAATATTTTCGTGCGTGATAGGGTGTTCGAAGTTTAAGGAAAAGGCATGAAGGGCAATGCCGGCATTTGGAAGACTTCGTTTTGCACCATATTTGAGATCGCCGCGGATTGGGCATCCTATGCTAGCCAACTGTGCGCGAATCTGGTGATGACGCCCGGTAAAGAGTTGCACTTTTAGTAGAGAAAAACTCCTCGTAACACCCACCATCTCGTAGGCTAGGGTAGCGAGTTGAGCCTTGGGATTGGCTTGACGGGTTATGAAGGTTTTATTCAGTCGCTCATTTCGTGTTAGGTAGGATTGTATGGTGGCTTCTGTGTCGGTAGGGCGTCCTTCGACCAGTGCATAATAAAAGCGCTCGACACGTCCGTCGCGAAACTGTTCGTGGAGTTTGGGTAGGACTCTATCGACCTTAGCAAAAAGTACGAGCCCAGATACGGGGCGATCTATGCGATGTACGGCTTGTAGGTAGACATTTCCGGGTTTCTGGTCACGGACTTTGATAGCCTCACGCAATTGGGTAAGTAGTGAGGTATCGCCCGTTTTGTCGTCTTGGACAATTTCTGCGACTTCTTTATTTAGGATAAGAAGGTGTTTGTCTTCGTAAAGAATTCGGGGTAATAGGGGTGAGTGGGTGGAATTTGAATGCTGCGTTTTTTGTTTAGTACTGTTCTTTTTCGTTTGGGAAGTCGGCATCTTTGACATCTTGTATATAGGATTTGAAGGCAGTAAACATTTCTTCGCCGAGGGCAGCGTAACGGCGTAAGAATCTGGGGGAGAAGGCTTCGGTAATTCCGAGCATGTCGTGCGTAACCAAAACTTGTCCGTCTACTCCTCTTCCGGCTCCGATACCGATTACGGGGATACGTAGTTTGCGAGCGACTTCTGCCCCGAGCTTTGCGGGGATTTTTTCCAAGACAATCGAAAAGCATCCGGCTGCTTCCAACTCTTGGGCATCAGCTACAAGTCGGTCTGCTTCCTCTTCTTCTGTAGCACGCACCACATAGGTACCGAATTTATGAATACTTTGCGGGGTTAGCCCTAGGTGCCCCATGATGGGTATTCCGGCAGATAGAATTCGGTTTACAGAATCCAGGATCTCGACACCACCTTCCATTTTTATGGCATCCGCACCGCTCTCCTTCATAATTCGTATAGCGGATTGGAGGGCACGCTGGGAGTCGCCCTGATAGGATCCGAATGGCATATCGACAACTACCAGAGCGTGATTTACAGCACGAACTACAGAAGCGGCATGATAGATCATATCCTCGAGGGTGATGGGGAGTGTAGATTCGAATCCGGCCATAACATTGGCAGCAGAATCGCCTACAAGAATGACGTCGATACCGGCTTGGTCGAGGATTCGCGCCATGGAGAAATCGTAGGAAGTTAACATCGCGATGCGCTCACCGCGTTCCTTCATGGTTTGTAGGACGTGTGTGGTGATGACTCTTCTTTTTCCTTCCACGGACATATTTTGATCTCCCAAGCAAAGTACTATTTAATGTAGCGTACCGAGAGCAACAAGGTAAGCAGGTAGCATAAAAGGGCCGTAAGTACCAATGCCAACCTGTGTTCGGGGGCTAGTAGCCACAAACAGCACAAGACAAAGAGGATATTGATGATAAGTTTTCCGACGGTAATCAATAGGAATCGAGCTGCAAATCGTCGTTTCTCGCCAGCCATGAGGCGTCGCATAGCATAAACTCCCAGCAGCCCCATGGCGTAAAAATAAAGAGGGATGATGGGGTATGCATAAAAATAGCCTCCGAGGAATCCGAATGCCAGCGCTGCCCCAAAAATTAGTGCGGCTATGGCTAAGAGAACAGCAGAAACCCAAACATAACGGTGGAAAGGCATTTTTTCTAGACGAGTTTAAATAACAGTAAATCGGATTTGTCTGAAAGATTATCGCAATGCATCAGATAGAAAGAAAAGGTGGTGTTGGGTTGTATCTTGGGCGTTAACAAAAAAGCGTAAAGTGTTTTTTTTGGGGGGTGAAAGCAAGAACCGGAGTACCGACCGCAAGAGAGGGCGTGTGAAGCTAAGTATTCCGTCTGGTCTCTACCGAAAAGGAGGGCGGATTATTGCAATCGTTGTACCACTAAGCCCGTGAGCGTAGTTGCGAATAGTACGGAAATAGCAACTATTAGTTTTCGGTAGTTGTAGTATCGGGTGTACCCATTTGGCAGGTACCGGTAAAGATAGCTCCGGGTTCGATGCCTAAGCGCTGCGTAGCGACCTCTCCGTAGAGTTTTGCTGAGCTTTTTAAGGTTAGGAGTTCGCCGACCTTCATAGTTCCGTTAAAGAATCCTGCTACGTCGCTATTCTTGCATTGCAGATCGCCTTCCACCCTTCCGGCTTCACCGATGACCACTTTGCCTCTTACACTCAACGTACCTATTACCGCCCCATCAATTCTTAAGTCGCCAGCGCAATCTATATCGCCACGAATTTCGGTACCCGCACTAATCAGACTAACATTATTAGCGGTGGCAACAATCTCATTTCCTTTTCCCATGTCCGTTTTGTGTATAGTTAGGCGAATAAGAACTCGATATTTTTCTGAACTTCTGGAGCAAGACTCTGCATAACGGTACAGTGCTGTGTAGCGAGTCGTAGGAACTTTTTCTGTCTGTCGTCGTAGGTATGGTTTGTGAAGTCGATGGTTATGTTGATTGTATCGAGGCGCGATGGTTTGGTATGTAGGGAGAAGTCTACGGTGGCTTTCATGCCGTCGACCGGTATTCCGTGTATTTTTGCAACAACGCCGATACTGCTCAGCGTACACGATGCAGCCGCAACCGCGAGTAACTGCATGGGTGTGTATGCTTTGGGTTCTTCGCCTTCTTGCAAATGGGTGTGCGTGAGTATAGTATTCCCCGCACTGTGTGTGGTTTGGGTAGTATAGTCGCCTGTATAGAGAACCTGAATAGTAGCCATGCCCCTCTTCCCCGTAGATAACTATACAAAAGTAGCATGTTTTTTAGATTTTCAGGCATTCCAGTGCTTGCAGAAGACAAACAGAGCGGAGGGCAAGGACTATAAAGCCTCTCCCTCCGCTCACGGGATCGTAGAGTAGTTTATATTAAATACTAAGCAATACGGAAGAAGCGAGTAGCATCGCGCAGGAGATCAGCTTGTGCATTGAGTTCTTCAGCGCTGGTAGCGAGCTCTTCGGAGGAAGCTGCATTAGACTGAACCACGTCGTTAAGAGCTTGTATCGCGACATTGATCTGATCGACGCCGGATTTCTGTTCAGTGCTAGCGGTAGCTATTTCTTCGACCAAGTGAGCCGTTTTATGCACATCGGGCAAGACGCTCTTAAGGTTCTTTACTGCAGTTTCAGTAGTAGATAGCGAGTGCATGGATAGGTCGGAAATTTCGCGCGCCGAGTCTCGACTCCGTTCTGCAAGTTTTCTGACTTCGGAGGCGACAACAGAGAATCCTTTTCCGTGTTCGCCAGCACGTGCCGCTTCTACAGCTGCATTTAAGGCGAGGATATTGGTTTGTCGTGCGATTTCGCTAACGATGGATATTTTTTCGTGGATAGCTTGTACGGAGGTCATGGACTCACCCACTTTATCGCTTAACTCGGCAATGTGTTGCTCCATCATCCTTGCCAATCCGTTCGCTTGTACGGCTCCGTCGGAGTTTTGGTCGATGTTCGCATACATTTCCTCCATGGCGCTACTCACCTCTTCGGTACTGGCCGATTGATCGTTGGTACCTTGGGAGATACGCTGTGAGGCGGCACTGAGCTGTCCACTAGCATCTGCTACATTCGCAGCACCTGTTTGTATTTCGTGGATAGTTTCGCGAATCTTTTCGATCATGACGTCTAGGGCAATGGTTAGTTCGCCGAACTCGTCGTTGTATACTCGGTCGTTCATACCGATTTTGAACGTAAAGTCGCCCTGGGCACACTTTTGCAACAGGCTTAAAATGCGATGCAACTGTCTGACCACGAAATTGCCCACCATTTGCGATGCGATGAGAGCTACAGCTAATATTGCCAATAAGAAAACCAAACTGAATATTAGGGCATTCCGTTCAACAGAGTTATGCAGGGCGACAAACTGCTGTAGCATGACGTCGAAATGCTGAACGATTTTGTCGGTCTTAACTCCCGCTTTTTGAATGGTAGCGAGGACGGCAGTGCCCTGTTCGCGTACTGTTGTAATATCGGATTTGAGAACTAGCAGCGCATCTGCAAGACTCGTAGGCAGATTCTTCTTTTGCAAGACGTCCATCCGTGCGAGCGCCTTTTCGAGAGTAGGTATATCGCGGCGTTCTAAACAAAGGATACCGTCGCGAGCCGCTAAGAAGGATAGCGAGGTAATTTCGTTAGACAATGAGGGATCGCCCATCACAAGCTGCATATATCGCTCTATAGCTTCTTGGGTTAGGTTAACAGATTTTGTAACGTCGGCAGCAAAGGCAAAAAGCTCTTCGGAACACTGAGAATAGTCCTGCATATTCTCCGTGAGGAGCTTAAGGCTCTCAAGAATTTCAGTATTTCTTGAGTTAGCGAGCGAACGATCCAGCTCGTCCAATTTGCTTTTCATACTATCGAGGTAGAGGTGCCCTGTTTTATATGCGGTTTCGTTGAAAGCAATCGTATATTCACGTAAAAGGAGTCTTGCTCGCGAGTAATAAGCTTCTGCACTATTTGCAATTGCCATAGCATCACCGGCTCTGGCGATCCGTTGTATCTGATACAACATATATACTGAGCCTATCAGGAAACTCGCCACCATCGCGAGGACGCAGAGGTTGAGTTTCGTCTTCGTTTTCAAATTGGATAAATTCATTATTTGACTTTGTTTGTAAGCTAAAACGTTGATTTTGAAAAGTTGTTACAAACAACAATCTGGTAATCCGAGGTTCGTGCAATAAGAACTATGCGAATGGGGAGTCCAGATCGAAATTAGGTATATAGCAATCGCCACTTTCGAGGTCTTGGTACCAACCGTTTGTGAATCCGAGAGCGTACATAAAATCGACAACTTCTTGGTATTCTTCTGGGGTAATTTTTCGGTTGAGTAGGGGATCTTTTTGTGCGGCATAAAGCGGGGTGTATTGGCTCATGAGGGAAATTGTGAGCTTATTTCCGAACTCCGTCCAAAGGTTAAAAAGTGCTGCTCGCGAATTTTCTATGTGGTTGGGTAGCACCAGATGTCTGATAATCACACCTTTTGTTACTCGTCCGTCGGGAGTGTATTGTAGCTCTTTACCGACTTGTTGAATCATAGCATCAATAGCATTCAGGGCGAGTTCGGGGTAATTGGGGGCAGCAGAAAGTCGCCGTGCAAGCTCGTCATTGCTGTACTTATAATCGGGCAAATAGACGTCTACACAACCTTTCAGAAGATCTAAGGCTTGTGGAGTGTCGTAGGCATTGGTATTGTAAATCACGGTTGGATAGAAGCCTCGTTGGTGAATAGCCTCCACTAAAGGTGGGATGTAAGGAATGTAGGGTGTGGGCGATACAAGCCCTAGAGCAGTGCATCCGGTTTGTAGTACTGCTATGATTTTTTCAAGGATCTCTTCGAAGTTTTGAATGGTATGTGTTAGGTTGGCAGAGTGGGCACTGATTTGGAAATTTTGGCAAAACTGGCAACGCAGATTGCAGTGTGCGAAAAATACGTTACAGACGCCGTTCTCGCCTCCTAGCGCTGGTTCCTCACCCATATGTTTACCAAGATGGGCAACGTAGAGTTTTTCGTCGAGAGCACAACGTCCTTTTACACGCGCTCTGTCCACTGCACAGTGATGGTAGCAGAGCTTGCACGTCTGCATAAGATGCAGGTTGGGGAGTGACGTGGCTAGGGTTTTCAGGAGATCTGTTGTTTTTCGTCGAGGGCTATTTGTAGGAAAGTATAGAACTTCCGGAAGTTTTCCTTGCTTTGGAAGCGATCTTCAAATCGTTTTCGCGCAGCGTGAGCATAGGTCAGATAATCGGTCTCAATTTGCTGTACTGCTTCTGAAAAATCGGTTGCCGTCGGATGTAAGGAGAGTAGCGCTCCCGTAGTATTATCTACAGCTTCGGGAGTTCCTCCTGCTCGTGTAGCAATCACTGGCATGGAGGCAGAAAGCGCTTCTTGAATAGAGATCGGCAATCCCTCGTGTTCGCTCATATTCAGGAAGATAGCAGCATTAGCCGTACGTAAATAGTTGCGCACTATCGTGTTGTCTGTAGCACCACGCAGTTCTACTCGCAGATTGTGTGGCGCATGCTTTACCTGCGAACGCAAGGTATTTAGCGCATCTCCACCACCGAAATGCACCCAATGAAAGGTGCGAGCGGGGAACTGCTCAGCATACGCAACTAGTAGCTCGTAGATCAGATTGACGCGTTTTACTGGGCGTAGGATGGAACAACTCACAAATTCCAAGCACTCGCTGATATGAGTAAATTGTTGGCGCGCTGGAGCAACCTCTGCCACCCCAAGGTAAAAGCAACTGATTCGTTGCGCTAAAGCTGGGTAGTGTTGGCAAAATTCGTCGCGCCCCTGATGGCTAACGGCTAGGATATAATCCAATACACCTAGCGCTTTGCTACGAAAGGGGAAAAGATAGCTGGGTTCGCGGATCTCCCATCTATGCAGGCGGGCTATTTTCAAGCATTTTGCTAGGTCAGGTTCACGTTGCTGAGCGAGATAGAAGCCAGAGACAGCTTCGTCGCACCAATAACTATAACAAACAAAATTGGTAGTCGATTTGTGTAGCCTATATTGTGCGATCAGGTAATCGGAAATATAGAGTGCACGTAAGAAGCGGGCTATTAGTTTTTTCGGTAAGCGAGCGTGTCTGAATAGGTCGGGAATTAGGTCTACGACAAAAAATCGCCAGAATACAGCCCTGCAGAGTATCTTACAAATCGTCCGCAACGAAAAATGCGCAATCCGACGTGTAATCGTCGTATCTAGGGTAAACTGCGAGGGTATGGTGCGCAACTCGTTTTTACGTTGTTTGAAAGGGACTACGGTTATATCAATCGCATCTATTTCCGCAGCACAACGCAACTCCTCTTCTAAAAAGATTTCGTTTACTTCTGCCAACGGATAGTATAACGTAAAGAGGAATATACGCATCGAACCACGAGCAGATTTCTGAATAAAGACTATGAATATCTACAAACGCAAATAAGTTTAATTGCAGGTAGGCTCCTCTTTGGTTTGATTTTTCAGACTCCCCGCATAGATATTAAATCGTTGGAACTTACATTCTATCGGACCGTTGTAGAGTGTTATGGTACGTGATGGATGCAAGCCGAAACTTTTCATAGCTACTCGATTTCCGGCTAGCAACCAGACCTCCCAACCTTGGAATTTCGTTTTAAAGATATCTCCGAGTTGCGAATAGAATCTGTCTAATTGGAATTGCTTCAGACGTTCACCATAAGGGGGATTAGTGACCACATGCCCTGGAATCATAAGGGATTGAAAGTCAAAAATAGATTCCTTTTTTAGTTTAATCTGTTTATTGAGTCCTGCAGAGCGTATATTTGCAGCTGCCGCTTCTAGGGCTTTTCCTGAGATATCGGAACCGAGGATAAGGGTATCGCACTCTTTTTCTCTCGAATCGTCGTTGAATATTTCAGACATTAGTTCGGGATCGTAATCCGACCAATACTCAAAGGCAAAGTGCTTGCGAAAGATACCCGGCGCGATACCATGCGCAATCATAGCTGCTTCGATGAGTAGGGTTGCCGAACCGCACATTGGATCCAAAAAGGGGTCTTCTGTATTCCAACCACTGAGGAGGATCATTCCAGCTGCCAAGACCTCGTTCAATGGCGCGACATCCTGCGCAACACGGTAACCACGCTTATGCAAGGACTCGCCCGAGGAGTCTAACAACAAATCGCAGGTATCATCCTTAATATGCAAATGGATCCGTACTTGGGGATTTTCGGAATCCACAAAAGGACGTTTGCCGTAGTGCGCACGGAAGTAATCTACAATAGCATCTTTAAGCCTGTAGGTGGCATAGCGCGAATCGCGGAATTCTGACGAATTTACGACCGTATCTATGGCAAAATGCTGCGTGAGGGTTAGAATCGTATCCCAGTCGAAATTAATAGCTTGTTGGTAGAGTTGATCGGTATTTTGCGCCTGAAAGGTTGCGATGGGTTTTAGGATACGCAAGGCAGTTCGACAATGGAAATTTGCCATATAGAGGAGTCGCTTATCGCCCTCGAAGCGCACCATGCGGCACTCTTGCTGAATATTCTGGGCTCCCAAATCGGCTAACTCTTGTGCGAGGACGGGTTCTAAGCCTTGTAAGGTTTTTGCGATATATTGCTCGGATTGTGGTTGCATTTTATTTTCGATCGCTATTTTTTCCGACGGCTCCGTTTAGCGTTAGTAGGTTCGTTCTTTTTGGCAGGACGATCTTTTGCTTTTGAAAGCATAGGTTTGCCATCATTCGTACGTTCTTTAGCAAAAGCTTTAAGGAGTTCTTTGCCCTTTTCGTAGGAGACAGTCACAAACGAAAAATCTTCTAGCACTAGGACGTCGTCCAATTCTCGGGAATAGATATCTGCATGTTGGCAGATATATTCGGTAAGCTTTTTAGCATTGTAACCGTCATTCTTACCGAGCGCTAGGAAGAGACGAGTAGTACCTCTGCGTTCGACGTGGAAGCCACGAATTTCCTGATAGGAGGTTACATCCAACTCGTTTTTATATGCCATTCTGAAAAGAGCTGCAAGTGCTACCTCGGGTTGGAATTCGTTGAGTAACTCCGTGGAGATATCCAGATAATCTCGGAATTGCTCGTTTTCAACCACTTCTCGCAACTCATCTTTAATGAGCTGTCTCTTAACCTCCACCACGTCCTGGGGGTTAGGTAGAGTCTCTTTACGGATAGTAAACTTGATACTTTTCTGGAAGTATAACAATCGGCGGTATTCGGATGGGCTCACAAAGGTAATTGCTGTGCCTTCTTTTCCAGCTCTTCCGGTACGTCCGACACGATGCACATAAGCCTCTGGATCTTGCGGCAAGCTGTAATTAATAACGTGTGTAAGGTTTGCAATGTCGATACCTCGTGCTGCGACATCGGTAGCAACAAGGATATTGATCAGTCTTTTCCGGAACTTGTTGAGCGTCTTTTCGCGTTGTACTTGCGAGATTTCGCCGTGTAAGCCCTCTGCCGCATAACCATGCTCTTGAAGAAAGAGTGCCAGCTGATCGACATCGGTTCGCGTACGGCAGAAGACGAGACCATAAAAATCGGGTTCGATATCTATAATTCGGGTGAGTGCGTCGAACTTATCGTTTTCGTGCACTTCGAAGTATATCTGATCTGCGAGGTGTGTTGTCTTTTGCTCCTTGTCAATTTGTATGCGCTTAACCTCTTTCATAAAGTTTTTTGAGAGGTCGACGATCCGCTCTGGCATGGTAGCAGAAAAGAGACAGGTACGGTGCTCGGCAGTAACCTTATCGAGGATCTGTTCCACGTCTTCGATAAAGCCCATATTGAGCATCTCATCAGCTTCGTCGAGTACAACCCAGTGCACGGAGTCTAAGTTTAGATCACCTCTGCGCAAGAGATCTAATATACGTCCGGGGGTTCCGACCACTACCTGCACTCCTCTTTTTAAGCGGCGTTGCTGTTCGGAGATCGACTGTCCGCCATACACTGTGAGAAGATGTAGTGCCCGCGCGCCTTTTAGCGATCCCAACTCCTCGGTAACCTGTATAGCAAGTTCGCGCGTAGGTGCTAAGATAAGAGCCTGTGTGTGCTCATCGTTAAGATCCAACTTTTCGAGAATCGGGAGCCCGAACGCGGCAGTCTTCCCAGTTCCTGTTTGCGCTTGTGCAATGAGATCGCAACTCTCCTGCAAAAGGACAGGTATCGCTAAACGTTGTATAGGCGAGGGTATCTCAAAACCTTTAGCTTCAATAGCTTTCAGGGATTCTGGTGCGAGACCTAAATCTTCAAAATAGACTTCCATAAGTTAGGTAGTAATGGGTAATAGTAAGCGGGGGTGAATTATTTTTTGCTTGAATTCAGATGCTACAGATTCGAGAAATTGGGCATTTTGTGAACGGACATATCTCGTTACAGATCTACAATCGTAGCATTGTATCAATGATTTTCTTCTAATAGTTTTTCCCCTTTTTGCGACCAATTTTCGAGGAGATCTACCGCGCACTTCACCTCTTCATCGCGAATGTGTAGGACTCTGTGCATGTATTCGAACGAGAAAATCGAACGCGCAAAAAAGACCTTTGCATACCAGAGTAGTTCGTCGTAATCGGCTTGCTGAAGAGTAGCCTCTTTTTTTAATTTCACTCCATTTTTATCAGCATAGTCAATGAGTGCTTTTATCTCATCTTCGGTAAGGGTAAAGGTGTCGAGATAGGTTTGAAATGTAGGATAACGCTTTTTCAATGCATCACGATGCTCGCCGACGTAGTCGATAACCCACTGGCGTATAAGCCCATTACGCAAGAGATCTGCGACATATTTCGATGCCATAACTGTATCGAGAGGGATGAAGAGATCGGGCATAATGCCACCGCCACCGTAAACCGTTCTGTGGTTTCGGAGGGTTTCATACTTAAGACTATCGGGGAAGTGTACACTATCCTTGTGAAAGAGCTCGCCATTCTTGTATCTCCTCACAAACGATTGAATATAGGCTCTTTTATCACCCAACTCGTAGGGTGTCTGTATCAAGCGATTGGAAGGCGTATAGTACCTTGCCACCGTAATCCGATAGAGCGAGCTATCCGGGAAAGCGAACTGATTTTGTACGAGTCCTTTACCATAAGTTCTTCTACCTACAATTAGCGCGCGATCCCAATCTTGTAGGGCGCCTGCAACAATTTCGCTAGCGGAGGCTGAATTTTCATCTACTAGGATCACAAGTGGCGTTTTCAGATACTGTGTGCCAGCGACATTAACCGCTTCGAAGTCCTGCCTCCCTGTCCTACGTCCTTTTGCATATACAACCATCGCTCCCTCCTGTAAAAAGGTACTTGCCATCAACACAGCAGCTTGCATAAGCCCCCCTCCGTTCCCCCGCAAATCGAGGATATAGGATGTAGCCCCCTGTTTCTTAAGTTTAGCTAGGGCTTGCAAAAATTCTTGTACTGTGGGTTCGGCAAAACGAGTTACACGCAAGTAACCCAGTGTAGGACGAATCATATAAGCGATATCGACACTATTTACAGGGATTGAGTCTCGTATTACGGTATATTTTTCGACTTTTTTGTTTCGCAGTACATCCAGTTGTACTGGCGTGCCTTTCGGACCTCGGAGTAGTTTCGCGACTTTAAGATTGGTAAGCTTAACGTTTGTAATGGGGTCTCCATTTACCGTGAGAAATTTGTCGCCCGCGCGGATCCCCACTCGCTCGGCAGGTGCATTGGGTATGGCAGACATTACAACCAGCGTGTCACGTTGTATAGCAAACTCAATCCCTACACCGAAGAAATGCCCCACCAACTCGCTCATAGCCTCATCGCTCTGCTCCCGTGGAATGTAGTAGGAGTGTGGATCCAGTTCTTGCAAAAAGGCGGTGATTGCTTTGTCGACTAACTCCTTGTCGTTTACCGAGTCGACATAATAAAAACGAACGCTACGTACCAGCTCAAGCAATTTAGCATCGTTAATCAGCCTTTCGTTGTCAAAATAGCTTTTTGTGGGACGCATCAGATGCAAACCCTGACCATAAACTACAAACTGACCGAGCAAGAAGATAAGGAGTAGGAATTTTAGAAATGGCATGTACTATATTCCGAAGTAAAAAATCCAAAAAATAAACAATTGTAGTAGCGAGAGCTCCTTCAGCAGTAGGCAACTCTTCAGATTATTCCCACTCTATCGTAGCCGGTGGTTTGGAGCTTATGTCGTATACAACGCGATTGATTCCGTGTACATTGTTAATAATCTCGTTCGAGATCCGTGCTAATACTTGGTATGGTATGTGGTACCAGTCGGCAGTCATCCCGTCGGTAGAGGTTACAGCTCGTAATGCTAGGACGCTTTCATAGGAACGTTCGTCACCCATAACTCCCACAGAGCGCACGGGCAGCAGAACTGCACCAGCTTGCCAGATTTTATCGTACAGATCCTCTTCACGCAATATATTTTGGTAGATCGCATCCGCCTCTTGGAGGAGTTGTACGCGCTCTGGTGTCACTTCGCCCAGCACTCGAATCGCCAGCCCAGGACCAGGAAATGGGTGTCGCCCTAGGATGATTTCGGGGATATTAAGCTCTTTACCAACTCTACGCACTTCGTCCTTAAAAAGTAGACGCAAGGGTTCGACCAGTTGGAATTTCATCCGTTCTGGAAGTCCGCCCACATTGTGGTGCGATTTGATAGTAACACTCGGTCCCCCTAGCGAAACAGATTCTATAACGTCGGGATAAATAGTACCTTGTGCCAACCACTTTAAGTTCGGTATATGTGAGGCAGCGTCCTCGAAAGCCTCAATAAAGCATCGTCCGATAGTTTTTCGTTTCAACTCGGGATCCGTAACGCCCTTCAGAGCGTCAAAAAAACGTTGTTTAGCATCGATACCCCGCACCTGCAAGCCCATATCCTGGTAGGATTGCAAGACGGATGCAAACTCGTCCTTACGTAGCAGTCCGTTATCAATAAACAGGCAGGTTAATTGGGAACCAACGGCTTTATGCAAAAGTGCTGCCGCAACAGAGCTATCTACCCCCCCGGAAAGCCCCAAAATGATGTTATCTGCACCTATCTTTTGCTTGAGGTCTGCTACGGTTTGCTGTATGAAAGCTTTCGGGGTCCAATCGCATCGAAATTGCGCAATCTTTAACAAGAAATTGCGGAGAATATCTACCCCACACGGCGTATGTACCACTTCGGGATGGAACTGCAAACCAAAAACCCGATCGCTAACCTGAAAGGCTGCTACGGGAATGTCGTCAGTACTTGCAAGGATTTTCCAACCTTGTGGTAGCACTTCTATCGAATCGCCATGGGACATCCAGACCTCGACACCCTGTTGTATAGAGTCTAGTAAGGTATTTTTCGTATCGATGTTTTGCAATTCTGCACGTCCGTACTCGCGTTTTTTCGAACGTAATACACTACCTCCGTACTGTTCTGCTAGGAGCTGTGCCCCGTAACAGATGCCCAGCACGGGGATTTTTTCAATAAAATCGGTTAAGGGTAATGTAGGTGCTTTATTATCGTGCACCGAACACGGACTACCGGAGAGGATAATGGCTTTCCACTCACTATAGTCGTGTATTTGTGTATTATAGGGTTTTACCTCGCAATAGACCCCCAATTCTCGCACACGCCTAGCTATCAGCTGCGTATACTGCGACCCGAAGTCCAGAATCAGCAACTTTTCGTGCACACCCTCACGTGGCTCCATCTCTAACAGCCTCCTCTCCTTGGGTACAAAGGTATTAAAAGCATATTCAAAGCGGGTAGATACTATGAGGTAACAGGGAGGTAGCGGAGCTTGGTTATGTTATTTCTGGTTCGGGATTTTCGCGCACATCGGCAGGGTCTATCAATTTCACATTGGCTGCATATATTGCCATGGCCGATATGGAACGGATCCCTAGTTTGGTACTTATGTTTTTCCGGTGCGAGGTAACGGTGTGTACACTGATAAAGAGTTCTTCGCCTATTTCCTTTGCCGTTTTACCCTGTACCAAGCGTTGGAGGACTTCGATTTCGCGCTTTGAGAGTTGCGGACGTTGTGGACGTTTCTCCTGTACGCGGAAGATGTTCGTAAGCACGGTACGCACCTCGTTGTGATTCATGAGGGTGTTGATGGTAGCATCGAACTGTACTTGCAACTGCCGGCGCATCATCTGCATTTCCAGACCTACAATTGTTACCTCTGGCTTATTTTTTCGCAGGGCGATAATAGGTTGCGGTGCAAAATAGGCTTGTGCAGTATCGACAACAACTAACTTAAGGTAATTAGAATCGAGGTCTATGGTATGACGTTCCCAGTAAGGGTGGTGTACAACTACCATTTCGGGAAAATCGAGTTGTAGCAAATACGCTATAAAATGCGCCACAAATACGTGTGGTGTAAAGATAATAGTTTGTGCTCGGTGGGTTAGAACTTCCATTGTTGTTCCATTTTTTCGACCAGTGGGATCAGGACATTATCCTCAATCTCAGTATGAATGCGCAGATCCTCACACAGGAGTCCGAGAGCAAATAGTAGCCGACGCGCTTGCCCTTCGTCGCGCAGTGGCGGTAAGTAGCGCAGTAGGAGCAGTTGTAGATCCTTCAATTTTACTTGTATATCGGAATGCCGATGCTTATACTCCTGCATACGGTAAGCAGCGGTATCAGTTTTCTCTTTTTTTATTGCACAGAGCTTTCTTACATACGGAAAGACTATATTGCGTTCGTAGTCGAAATGCTCCTGCGCCTCCTGCATATAGCGATCATAAAAGTTACGCAACAGCGCTCGGTTCTGACTATCGGTATCTGGGAGCACCGTACCTAACATTGCAGCGATGTTCGGATTAGCCTCCTTTACATAGTAGTCGTGCCCCGCCAACAAGTAGTCCAAGAGGTAGGGGGCATCTTCTGGTATAAATGTAGGCAGCATGCTAAGCGGTTTACCCAGAATACAGTGTAACAAATTGGTGAGGAGTTGGATTCGCATACCTCGTTCGGAAACCAGATCTAGGAGCGTCGCCTCGCCTCCACGGAGGGGTAACTTAAGTCGTTCGAACAGCATAAGTGCTGGCGGATAGTTGCGCAGGAGGTCTTCTGCGAGCATCGTAGAACTTATTAAGCTAGAGGAATTTTCCATCGCGTTGATTGGCATTAAAGTTTAGAGGAAGTGCGTGCTTACCCTGCGCTCCGTGTATATAGCAATATGCTACCTGTCCGTTAACTATTGTACGCCGGACAAAATAGTGCGTTTGGTATCCGTCGTAAGGCGACCATTCGCAACGGCTTTCCGCACCCCGGCTATTCACCACTCTGGGTTCCGATTCAGCAACAAAGACCAAATCGGCAAAATATCCCTCGCGCAAGTAGCCTCGATCTACCACACCAAAAAGTCGGCTCGGAGCATGGCACATCAGCTCTACAATCTGTGAGAATGGGATATGTTCGCGCCTTGCTAACTCAAGCATGAGCACTAAACTATACTGTATAGATGGGATTCCGGAGGGGGAGTGCAAATAATCGGTTAGTTTTTCGGAAACGAGGTGTGGCGCATGATCCGTCCCGATGGTCTGTATCGTTCCGTCTTGAATAGCTTGGATGAGTGCAGCGCGATCCTTTGTCCCTTTTATAGCGGGATTACACTTTATTTGCCACTGCAGGAGATCGTAGTCCTCGTCGCTAAAATACAAGTAGTGAGGGCAGGTTTCGCAAGTAATTTCCCCCTTATTTTGTTCGCTCAGATTTCGAAACAAGGCAAGCTCTTCCTCTGCACTCAGATGCAATACATGCAGGCGTGCATTATTGTTGATGGCAAGTTGCTGGGCGAGTTTGACACTTTCGACACACGACTCGGTAGAACGAATATGCGCATGCTCCGTAAAGGGGATACCGTTCGGGAACTGTCTTTTTGCAGCAGCTAGGTTTTGTTCTATCTTAGCATCCGTCTCGCAGTGTGCAGCTATCAGAAGTGGCGACTCGCGAAAGAGCGCTTCCAAACATTGCGGATCCGTAAGTTGCATATTTCCCGTCGAAGCCCCCATAAAGAGTTTAATAGCAGGTGTCGTAGTCGGGTCAGCATTTCGGATCTCGTCCAAATTATCTTTAGACGCACCTAAATAAAAGGCATAGTTTGCATAGGCGCGTCCGGCGGCAGCATTGTATTTGTCGCGTAAAACCTCCCTAGTTATAGTAAGGGGCTTCGTATTGGGCATATCGCAAAAACTAGTAACGCCACCGGCGACAGCGGCTCTCGACTCCGTTTCGATATCGCCCTTGTGCGTAAACCCGGGATCGCGAAAATGCACATGCGTATCAATCACCCCAGGCAAAAGATATTGCCCATTGCCGTCGATGAGAAAATAGCGCTTCCTAGGATCTAGAGATAGGTGCCCATCCGAAATTTGTTCGATACGCCCGTTTTTTTCGACCAGTAGGGCACCCTCACGTATTCGCCCTTGATCTACCATACGGACATTGTGGACGACAAACGGGAGTCGGTGTTTACAAATACCCGGCATTTACTAAAGAGTTGTAGATTTACGAGGATGGGACGAGAACCGCATACGGATAACTCCCCAAAGCGCTTCCGAAAAAATACCGCCCGACATTTTAGAGGTACCACGTTTCCGATCCGTAAATATTATCGGCACTTCGGTAATCTTGTATCCAAGGCGGTAAGCTAAATATTTCATTTCTATTTGGAAACCGTAGCCTTTCATACGGATTTTGTAGTCCAATATATCTCGCAGTGTAGTAGCGCGATAGCATACAAAACCCGCCGTTGTGTCCTTCACGGGCATCCCGGTAATGCATCGCACATAGAGCGATGCACAATAACTCATCAGGATTCGCCCCAGAGGCCAGTTCACCACATTCACGCCACTAACATACCTAGAGCCTATAGCAATATCAGCTTCCTGATTCTGACAGGCATCGACAAGGCGAGGGATATCGTTAGGATTGTGCGAGAAATCGGCATCTATCTCACAAATGAAATCGAAGCCTCTTTCTAATCCCCACTGAAAGCCATCGATATATGCTGAGCGGAGACCTTGTTTTTCCGGACGATGTAGGAGCGCTACCTGTTGTTGCTGACCGTTAGCAATGAACTCTTGTACGTACTGCCAAGTTCCGTCTGGCGAGTTGTCGTCCACCACAAGCACATGCATCGGTATGGGGAGACTCAGTAGTGCATCGAGCATCATGGCAATATTCTCGCGCTCGTTGTACGTTGGGAGTACAGCTAAACAACGTGGCATCTCTTAGTAATCTCTTGTTGGGTATGGGCGAACCATTAATAGCAAGATAATTCCCAAATCTAATAATTCTTATTTAGAACACTTCTTTTTGCATAGTTTTTTATAGCTCAGCTGGTATATTCGGTATTGTAGTTTCTGTATTGGCTGCGCCCTTCCAATACTCTTGTGGGGTTAGGAGTAAGCCTTTATACTCTGTAAACCAATCGGTTGGAAGATTAAAAGCAATATAACAAATCTTCTTTCCTTGGTTGCGAAAAAGTTGTTCGTAGTGCGTCTGAATCTGCAAAAGGGGAAAATGCTCGAGATGCGAATCTATATCATCCAATGCATAGTGGATCCGTGCACCGAGCTCCTGAACCAGATTACGTGTATAGGCGAAGAGCTCGTAGCTATCGGTTTTTAGATGTATAGTACTTTCTGGGGCAAGGATTCTGGCATAGGATCTTAAAAAGGCTTCGCAAGTGAGTCTTTTCTTTTCTCTCCGCTCTTTAAGCTGTGGATCGGGGAAGGTGATCCAGAGGTTGCTGATCTCGCATGGTGCAAAAAAAGAGGTTAGTGTTTCGATTCTAGCCCTTACCCATGCTACATTTTTTATTCCCTGTTCGTGTGCCGCTTTCGCTCCTACCCAGATACGTGCCCCCTTTATATCCATTCCTACAAAATTCTGCTCTGGTGTGCTCATAGCCATTGCTAAAGTATACTCGCCACGTCCGCAGCCTAGCTCAAGGGTGATCGGGTTAGAATTCCGGAACTGCGCCTGTGCCCACTGTCCTTTCAAATAATAATCTGCATTCCAAACCTGAGCAAACGGTGGTTGGTGCAAGTCGTCAAAAGATGCATTATCGCGAAACCGCGCGAGCTTATTTTTGGGCATCTTGTTTGGGTTGGTGCTCGTAGATTTGCAGTCCGAAGTCCTCTACACCGGGCAACTTGTCGTAGCGCATACCGTGACGGATAGAGAATACATACTTCCCGAGTTGTAGGAAGCGGAAATCGGCATGATAGGGCAATAGGAGCTGTTTGGAAGTTGCAAAACCCTTTCCGTACCATTCGCCTTGTGGCGAGGCAAGCATAAAACTCACAGTATCAGTTACACGCGTGCCTTCTGGTGAGTCTATTTCGAGAAAGAGATACAGATTCGCGTGTGGATATGTTGGGTTATGCCGGATATAAAAATAGAGATCGCACGGTTGGATAGTATCCTGATTGAAATAATCGAAACGGAGGATAGTATCTTTATCCCACAGTGCATCTGTAAACGGCTTATCCGCTGTAAAGAGGATATCGGACTGACAAGAGAACAAAAATGCATAAAGCACGACAACCAGAACAAAGAACCAACCTCTGCGCAACCTAGTATGTAAACCTCTAGAAATCAACATCAAAACCGTTCTAAAAGAAGATGCAAAGGATTAAAAACCAACAAACCTGTTGTTTGCGGGATTTAGAGCAACGGGGTTAATTTTTCTCGTCATTATGCCCATCAGACCTTTGTTGTGGCTTTGTATTTTTCGCATCAGGCTGTGGTGAAGTAGTCGTTGCCTCCTTATGTACTTTTTGCTGTTGTTGTCTGTTAGACTGTTTGTGAAAACGTGGTTTGTTATTATTGGACGACTGCTGCTTATTGTCGTTCCTATTGTTCGGTGTATTGGTATTGTTCGGTACTCGCGGTTGTTGGTGTGCTTTTTTGGGCTGCTGCTTGTTGTCCTTTCCGCTAGTTTGTTCACTGGCATTAGGACTCTGTTTGGCAGTATTATTAGCAACTGTCGGTTTATCTGTATTCGGTTCTTTCGGTGTTAGTTGTTGTTTATTTCTCGATTTATTTTTGTTCTTTTTCCTGCTTTTATCAAACCTCGTTAGGCTCTCTTCTTCAATCACATTGCCGTAACCTAAAGTTGCAGAGGAATCGGTCTCCTCCTCTTCTACTCGATAGGCAAGAATCGAATCTCCCTTTTGCCCGGCATGGTTTAGCGCCAAGACCTGTTCTACCTGTTCGCAAGTGAGCATAATGAGGCGATCTGTTGCTTTTGGAGTCGTAGCAAAATACATGCAATCGCGGAAAAGATCATTCTTCACATGGTAGAGCAACCCGTCCTCAAAGAGTAGTGGAGCTTTTACGCGTGGGATTTTTCTTTTTGCTTCCTCGTATACCGCGACCTCAAAGTTTAAGCAGCATTTAAGTTTACCGCACTGCCCTGCTTGTTTTTGTGGGTTGGGCGTCAGATCCTGTAACTTTATGGTACTTGTAGTAACCGAAGAGAAATTGCGCAACCATCCGCCACAACAAATCTCTCGACCGCAGCTACCAATACCACCGATACGTGCCGCCTCTTGCCGGGGACCGATCTGTCGCATTTCGATACGCACTCTGAACTCGGAAGCAAAAACTCTGACAAGCTCGCGAAAATCGACGCGTTGCTCCGCACTATAGTAGAAGAGGAGCTTGCTACCATCGCCTTGGTATTCGACATCCGATATCTTCATCTGCAGGTTCATTTCTTGCGCAATGACCCTAGCACGGAGCATGATATCGAATTCTTTATCGACGCAATCTACCCAGCGTAAGATATCCTGCTGCGTAGCCTTTCTGTAAAGCTCTAACGGGGGATCCGGTTCGGTTTGTGGGTTCTGACACTGAAGCTGCAGAAAAGAGCGGCGTGCCAACCAACCTGTTAAGGCTACAATACCTATATCGTGACCACCGACGGCAGCCACAGCCACAATATCGCCCCTATGCACCGAAAGCATAGAACGGTTAATATAAAATCCACGACGCGAATTCTTAAACTGGACTTGTACTATCCCTTCGTCGCGCACATCCTTCGAAAAGGGCGCACCCCAGTCGTAAAGACCGAAATCCGCTGAATCTGGGACATAGAACTCTTCCAATCCCTCTTTTTTTACGATCTCGCCTCTGTGGCAGATCAGAGAATCTTCTTCCACTTTACCTTGCTATTACTCTTACAAAAGTAGGAAATTACGGACGGATGGGCAGAATCCGCTCGCTGTTGCACTAAAAAGCCAGCCGATTACGCCCGTTCCGCGTTCGGAAAGATTACAAATCTTCTGACAGCTTTATTGTGCAATCGTCAGCCTTCTTAATGGCAATGGTGATGCTCTCCACCACAACAGCCGCCATCACCGTGGTCGTGGTGATGTTCTCCACAACAGCCTTCCTCGGAGTGGTGCCCGTCGCAGTCGTCGCCACAGCAGCAACCACAATTGTGCGCGTGGGTCATAGCTTCCAACTCTTCGGGCGATACCTCTTCTACTCTTTCGACCCGACCGGTAAAGTGTAATACCTTCCCAGCGAGGGGATGATTAAAATCCATTTTTACAGTCTCAGTTGCCACCTCAAGTACCTTACCCATCATCGTTTGCCCAGAGTGCGTTTGCATGGGGAGTACTTTGCCAATTTCGAGCATATCTGTCATAACCTTACCGTCGATGGTAAAGATACTCATGGGCAGATCCACTATATTCCCGATATTATAAACCCCGTAAGCATCCTCGGGTTGTAGTTCAATTTCGAAGGACTCGCCGGGTTCCTTGTTAATCACAGCATCTTCAAAACCCGGAAGCAATTGCCCCATCCCGAGTACAAACTCGAGAGGCTTCGTACTATCGGCTTTATCCTCTTCTTTTCCTTCAACCATTAATTGGTAGCTCACAGCCACTCGACGATTTATATCAGCTTTCATTATTCAGACTTTTTTCGCAATTTTCTCTTACAAAAATAATAGAACTCTTAGTGTAATTTCCGATCAAATAAGCGCCCCAACCAATCTATAACTCGTTTAAAGAGACGCACATAAAGTACCAACCACTGCAGCAAGACACTCAACACGAGCATTGTCAGGTTCAACCAATACGTGTCTATGTAGATGTTGCCCAGACGCTTGTAGGGGGCATAGAAATGGGCTTTTAGATTTCCGCGACGGGGTAGCTGATAGACGGGGTCGTAATGCTGTATGAGGTGCTCGTTGTATTCGGAGATGCGCTCCGTGTCCTCGGACACTTTTAGTAGTTTCGCAAGTGCCACATTGTAGTTCGACTCTTTCAGCTCCTTAAAAGCGAGGTGCTCAGCTGCCGTCCGCCCTTGCATGGTGCGCAATATGGAATCGCGACGCTGACTAGAACGGCTATACATCCTTCCGTAATAGGTATACAACCGATCCAAATGTTTGCTGAGTTGCGCACATAAGGTGGGGGTGGGTTGCACATCCCAAATTGTGGGGGGTAACGGGAATGCGAGACCGGAGCCCCTATAGTAGTCGGCATCATCTGCCAACTCGTTTTGTAGCAGATGCCATGCTGTACGCGTGGACTCGTCCCAAGGCTTGTTTTCTATTTGTGTGAGTCGCACACGCATTTCTGTAAGCCAAAAGTTTCGCTTGTAGTCTGCCAAACTAATTAGCTGTTCGTAATGATAGAGAGGACGCGTATAATCATTATTACGGAACTGCTGAACCGCAAGCGCCTCGTATGCCCACCGTGCTACAATCCCCTCGCCGTACCACGGTACTGTTTCGTAGTTCGTAAGAGAAGGATTCAGGTGATCGAAGCGAACCAAGACCCCACTCAAAATGATCTGCGGAATTACCAAGAACGGTATCAGAATATAGATAGTGACCACCGTTTTGAATGTATCCGAAATAATCAGCCCCAGCATACTTGCCGAGACCCAAGTAGCAAAAAGTATCAACAGATAGGTAAGCGTGCCGCCCGATATGCCAATAATAGCGTTACCAATCAGGGTAAAGACCAGTGCTTGGTAAAACGCTAAAATCATAACATTTACCATCTTAGCGCCTATATAGGCACCCCAGCTGAGGTTTAGAAACGCCTCGCGCAGACGGATTTTCCGATCCTTAATGATATCCTCCGCACTGCCCGTAACTCCTGCAAAGAATGCAACAATCACCGTCATAAAAATATAGACGGGGAGGTTGGAATTCTCCATAAGTGTGTAGGAGGCACCTTCTTTTCCCACATCGAAATAGCGAACGATAGCAGCTAAAAGAAGAGCCAGCAGGGGCGCCTCTAGGATATTGATTATCACGTACTGAACATTCGCAAGCTTTGCCAAAGCATCGCGCGTTATGAAAGTAATGAGCTGTCGCCAGTGCGAGGGGATGCGCGTCATATGTGGGATGGCTTCAATCGGGGGTATGGTGCCTACGATATCCATAAGATTTTTCCGACGCCTCGATCGCGACTCTTCAAAGCGGGCATACCACTCCTCGGGTTTCGTACGACGCTCGCGGGTAGCTTTCCCATATTCGTCGACAACGGGAGCCTCTACAATATCGAAAATCTGTTCCACATTCACGTTACCGCAAGTTGGGCATTCTGCCTCGCTGAGTCCGATGTGTCGACTCTGATTCTGGAAATATTCGACCGACTCGACCGGATCACCGTAATAGATGAGGTATCCTCCTGTGTCTAGGATGAGGATCGAGTCGAACATCTTGAAGATATCGGACGAGGGTTGGTGGATCACGACATAAATGAGTCGCCCGTGGAGCGTGAGTTCTTTGAGTAACTCCATAACATTCTCGCTGTCTCTACTGGAGAGACCGCTTGTAGGCTCGTCCAAGAATAGTATGGAGGGTTCGCGAATCAGAGATAGAGCAATATTCAGCCGCTTACGCTGACCGCCACTAATGCGTTTGTCTAGTGGATTTCCGACGCGTAGGTCACGAATCTCGTACAAGCCCAAACTTCGCAAACAGTCCTCGACAAGTTGTTGTCGCTCTTGCTTCGATTTTGAGGCGAGCGACAACTTAGCTCCGTAGTATAGGTTCTGATAAACAGTAAGTTCGTCGATTAATAGGTCGTCCTGTGCCACAAAACCCAAAATACCGTGAATGGCATCGTGTTGGGTATGAATATCCGATTCGTTCAGGAGGACTCGCCCCTTTGTAGGCGCAACCTGCCCATTCAGGACACTCAGAAGCGTAGACTTCCCAGAACCCGATGCACCTAGTATGCCAACCAGCTGACCGCCATTATGACGAAACGAGATATTGCGCAAACCATACGCACCGTTGGAAAACTTGTAGCTAACCTCCTCTACCTCGAGGCGGATCTTATCGCGAACCGAGGGTGGCGTAAAACACTCAACCACATCGCCATAGTACAGGGGAGGGATATTCTGTCCGCGGATCGTAGATCCAACGCTCAGTACATACAGGAAACCCAACTGAAGGGGCTGCCCAGCCAAGTAGAGATTGGAGAGCCCGATGTAGCGCACCAAATAGAGATTGGCACGTTCGAGTTTGAGGATGATGAGCTCGCCGTTGAGATGGCGTCGGTACAAAACCAGATGTTCGCCGTAGAGCTGTGCTTTATCGTCCTGTTGTTCGAGCACATGTACCACTTTAGCGTTAGGGCATGTAGTGGCGGGTAGGATGGTATCCGAGCTTGCAAAATAGAGCAACTCGTAGAGCTCCTCGCGCGTAATGTGAAACGTATCGGAGACGCCCGTTATAAACTCCAGTTGCTGGGCATCGAGTGCATCGCTTTGTCGCGCAAACTCTATCAGACGTGCTAAGACGACAAACTTTTGTTCGAGGGTGAGATCCGCGTTAATTTGCTCGCAGATCCGAATCAGACGGACACTACTCCGCGAACGATGCTTTAAGGAGTTTCGGCTTTTTTGTAGTCGATCGGTGTGTTCGCTAAAGTATCCGTCGTAAATTTCTAAGTAGGTTTCAATACGACTGGAGGCAATTTGGTGTCGAAGGAAAAAAGCAACCTTCTCACGTAGTGAGCGCATCAACTCGCCATCCTCTTCCGCCGTTCCGCCGATTATGGCGAACAACTGCATCAAGGCGCGTAATACACTCTCGCTCATATCTCAATTACGTTTGTTTAGCAAAGGCTCGGCTTACGACAGACGCTTTACAACGCACTCTGTGATGCATTGCACGCAGTAGTAATAGCCAATCACCCTAAAAAACAAATGCTTAGGCTAGTTGTTCTCCGAAAAGAGAAATTACCTCCGAATAGGCTCTCCTCAGGCTTGCGACTTTCGCCTATTCGAGCCCCATGTTGAGGAGACGTCCGCGAGCCGATTCTAGTACATCGGCAAGGTTGCGGGTCTTCATCTCATTTTGTGGCATCGCCTTCAGATCCTCGTACGTAGGCGCAATTTCGTTAAAGAGGCTGAGTACAAACTCTCCGTCTTCCGAACGTTTATGTGTCCCGAGGAGTTTGCGTATCGTGTCAAAAGCGCCTTGCTGCTGCAGGAGAAGATCTACTACCTCATCGTTCGTTTGACTCAGCGAAGCTATGTACGAACCAATATAAACCGACTCGAGCCAACCGCCAGCGAGGAACAGAATGGCTTCTTCCTGCATATTGGCATTACAGAGTAGGGCGTAGGCTTCGAAAATAGATTTTGTAGTCTTGCTCTGCACCGAATCTTTGTCGTTCAGTCCCGCTTCGCCTTGTGTGTTCAAGACTTCCAGCAACGAGATGTGTATATTTAGCTCTTGTGCGAGGATTAGAACCGCTGCCAGATACTTGCTGACATCGGCTTTCTGACCATAGGTAGAAGCGTAAAGAAGATCGGAACCGTAGACACCTAAGTTTACGGCACGACTGGTAGAGGTTACGTATCTCGTTGCGTTTTTTGGATCGCTTCCCGAACCGATTGCATAGCCCACGCCTGCTTTCTGTAGGCGCGAGGTAAGTTCGGCTAACGAGGGGATTGGGTAATCGGTAGACAGCTTTCCGTCCTCGATAGTATCAATAGATGTTGCTAAACCTTCGCGACCGTCATCGCGCGCGTTCATACCACTATGGCAACTTGTAAAACTCCACAGCACTAAGAAAAAAAACGATACGAGAGAAGCACTCTTCCATGTAATCCGCATCTGCTCACCCTAATTTTAATTACAACACTATCCGCCACTACTCCTAGTTAACAGACTAGACAAAGGTAACTTTTTTTCAAAAAATTGCACAGATCTGCATAGCGAACACCGATGCGTTACGAAGCACTATCTTGCGTCGCAATTTATGGAACGCATTATCGACTTTCATACGCACAACCTGAGTGGCAGCGCACGTCGTGATGCCATAGCAAGCTACTCGCTAACGGAAATAGAGGCCTGTCCGCCGGAGCAATATTTTACGGTAGGTCTGCACCCTTGGGATACTGCGCTTTTTTCTGCTACTCCGCAGATTCTGGAAAAGAAGTTACGCGAGGCACTCCTTTCTCCGTATGCTATTGGTGTGGGCGAGGTGGGATTGGATCGCTTACGTGGCGCAGAGCTCCATTGCCAAGAAACGTTGCTGGGGCTCCAACTAGAAATTGCGGCTGAACTAGACCTACCGGTCGTAGTACATTGTGTACGTGCTTGGAGCGAATTGGAGAGCGTTTTTCGCGCTGTTCGCTTCTGTGGTCGGAAGGCGTTACATGGTTTTCGGGGCAAGGCGTCTGTTTTAACGCGCTTAATGAATAATGGGTGGTATCTTTCGCTTGGCGTGCGAAGTAGCGTCACAGAGGCTTTTTTAGCGCAAATACCGCGCAATCGGCTACTCCTCGAAAGCGACGATACGCAACAACCACTAACCGAGCTCTATGGGAAAATTGCAAGTTGTATGGGCTGCAGCGTAGAAGAGCTCGAAGCGCTTGTAGCGGAGAATATTCGCAGCTTTTTTCCGAAACTAGCTCTCCGGTAAAAACAGCCAGTGCGCATAGAGGAGTGGACGGCTCCCCAAAAGTTGGAGTCAGCTCTGGGGCAGCAAGTCGTCTCCTCTGGGATAAGGAAAACACTTCTTCCCATAACACTAATATCCAAGCTATTACAACCTTTCTGTAAGACTTATTTCTAAGAACAACAAATTTCCTATTAACTTTTTTTTACATTTGTTATCCCTTAACCTAAGAGATAATCATGAAGAAATCAGTAGTTTTTAGCGCATTGTGTGCCGTGTTTGCCCTTATCCTTAATGTAGGTACACTACGTGCCCAAGGAATCAAAGTGGATGAGCGTAAGTGGATTACCATTACCCTAAAACCAGACACAAAGAGAATCAGATTGGATTTTAATGAGCCTTTGGTCTTGATAAAAGTTACGGGAGTTAAGGATCCGGTGGTGCAGGCAGCAAGTAACACTTATTATTACACACCAGAGGGTACGGAAATCAAGGTCTTTGGTGCTATAACATACATTAGTGCTTATGCGATCGGAGCTGTTGCTTTGGATGTGAGTACGAATCCCGGATTAGAAAAAATACAATGGGAGTCGGATGAAATATCGACTCTAAACTTGGAGAAAAACGTAAAGCTAAAAAGCTTAACTATTAGCGGCAATAAGCTCACGAGCTTAGATCTGAAAAACAATACCGAACTGGAAGAGTTGCATTGTAATAACAATGTGCTACCTAGCCTAAACCTACAGAGTGCAACCAAACTTAAGCTCTTAAACTGTAGCTACAATAAATTACAATCCTTGGATTTGCATGCAAACACTGCACTAAAAGCGTTGTTTTGCCACACTAATGAGTTCACTAGCTTGGATCTGAGTGCGAATTCCGAATTGGAGGAGTTAAACTGTAGCAATAATAAAATAGAAAAGCTCGATTTGCAGAATCTTACGAAATTAAAGATTTTGCGAGTTAGCAAAAATACACTGACAAGTTTAGACCTAAAAGCTAGTAAAGCATTAGAGGAGTTGGTTTGTAATGACAATTCGCTAACAGAGTTGGATGTAGCTGGGTGTATCGAATTAGAGAAGCTATTAGCTGGATTTAATGATTTATCTGTGCTAGATGTAACTAAGAATACGAAGCTAAAACAATTAGATATATACAGTAATAACCTGACAGACTTAGACTTAAAAGCAAATACTGCACTCGAATATGTAAGTGTTGGTTACAATTATCTAAATAGTTTGGATCTGAGCAAGAAGCCCAATTTGCATACAGTATACTGTTTCCATAATAACTTATCTGCTTCGACGCTTAACGCAATCTATTGCCAACTCCCCGATCGCACTGGAGCATCTAAGCCTGGAAAAATTCATGTTGCTTATAGTGCCGACTATGCTAATGAGGTGCTTATAGCACGTGCATCGAGTAAAGTAATTACGGATGCGAAAAATTGGAAAATAGTATACAATGCCTCCACTACTGAGATTCCGGAGATTACAGGTACACAAACGTGTGGAACGCCAGCGAAGCTAACGGTTACGCCCGAGAAAAGCTTAGCAAAAGTTTCTTGTATAGGGACTGAAGGCACATTAAATATAACCAGTAGTGGGAAATGGAAATTGGACAAGACGACTCTTCCTGTTGGTGTGGAAGTATCGCCCAGTGAAGGTAATTCTGGGGAAAATGTTACGGTTAAGATCGCACCCAATGACAATTCGGATGGGAAATACATAGCTCTAGCTTTCTTTTTAGAAGAGGATCCGACGGTACGCGATGTAATTGTTGTTAATCAGTTAGAAGCATCAATCGATGTTACTCCAGAAGTGAAGGAATATACTTTCCTTGCTGTAGGAGAGACTAAAACAGATTACCTAACAGTGGTAAGCCCAGGGGAGTGGGAAATTAAGAGTTCTAACACTGCGTGGTGTCCAGTAGAACCAACGTCGGGCACGGTGGGTACCACGAAAGTCACATTAACAGCCAATACTAATCCAAATACTGAGGTGCGTAGCGCTGAGATGCGATTTGTTCTAAAAAAGGACGATAAAGTGCGCTATACTTTACTTCTTAAACAAGAAGGATCGGCTGAAAAGTCTATAGTAGTTTCACCTAACGAAACCGTTACCCTCAATGCTGCTGGAGAGAAAAAAGAAGATTACTTCACGATAGAGAGCCCAAGTGCATGGAAGCTGGCTAAGAATGCAGAATGGCTCACAGTCAACAAAACCGAAGGGGTTTCGGGTGATAAACTAACCATCGAAGCTCCTGTTAATCCGAATACAGAAGAGCGGAGCGCCGAACTTACCTTTACCCTCGCAGACGACCCCAGTGTGAAAAAGGTGGTGATAACGGTAAAGCAACAGGGTACCCCTGCCGCAGTAGAGTCGGTAACGTTTACAGGCATTACCGTAGCACCAAATCCGTTCACTACACAGTTGCGAATAAAGAACGAAGCGCAGATAGTTGGGCGCTATGTGCTAGTAACGATTGGTGGCACCGTGATACGAACAGGCGTTTTGGAAGGAGCAGAGATTGTAATTCATACTGCGGATTTAAGTGCAGGAGCGTATTTGTTACGTTTGCTTGTGGGTAAGGAAACGAAAACGCTACGCGTGGTGAAAGAATAAAATTGAGGTATATAAGAGACGCGATTTCTTTTATGTGTCCGCGACGACATGTAAAAGAATCGCGTTTTTCTTTACATGTCAGAGGGCGACATGTATAAAAAACGCCCATTTTTATATATGTCTGAGAGCGATATGTATAAAAAACGCGTTTTTTTATACATATCCGAGGCAACGTGTAAAGTTTTTGCCGTTTTCTTTACATGTCATGTTCGTGTTTTTCTAGTACGGTCACGACGTGTTCTAGCTCTTCTTTGTCTAGTGGTTCGTTGGAATTAGTTAGGAGCTGTATCAGTGGAATATTGAGGTAGTAATACGAACGCCGTTTTTTTACTCTTTGTAAGAGACCGACTTCTACCATCTTATTTAGGTAGGTTGTGGCAGTTACGCGTGTGATATCCGCAACTGCCATTACATACTCTATTTTCGTATAGGGGTAACTGAAGAGGTTGTTTAGGAGTTCGTGACTATATCCTTTCCGCAAGATTTCTCGCATTTGCTCTTTATATTCTTGCATTAGATTGATTACCTTCCGAATCAGCGCTTCTGTCTCTAATGCAGTGCTCTCGATACAACGAAGCATAAACAGTATCCACGCTTCCCAGTCGCCACTGTCGCGAACGCTTTGCAGAAGGTGATAATATTCCCTTTTGTGTCGTGTGATGTAGCGACTTAGGTAGAGGATTGGGAGTTTTAGATCTTTGTACAACACGAGCAGGAGGACGTTGAGGATACGCCCTGTCCGTCCATTTCCGTCATAGAAGGGGTGGATACTTTCGAACTGGTGGTGCACAACGGCGAGGCGCAAAATGGGTTTCGTTTCAACGTCGGTAGCGAGTGGCAATGTGGGTACGCGATACATCGTAATCCTTCCTTTCCGCGCAAAGATACACAATTGCCACTGCCACTTGTTCCTAGCACTTTTCGTTATCTTCGTAGCATGAAAGTTTGCGCGAAATGAACACGGAATTACACCCTTCCACACCTCTTCTCCCCGTAGGTATCCAAACATTCGAAGATATTCGTCGTGGCGGCTACTCGTATATAGATAAGACCCATTACCTAGCAAAACTCATGGAAGGAGGCTTCAAGAGTGTCTTCTTGAGTCGCCCGCATCGTTTCGGTAAGAGTCTTTTTGTATCTACCCTACAGGCATATTTCGAAGGGAAAAAGGCTCTCTTTGAAGGTCTTCACATCGCACAGGTAGAAGAGGAATTGGCGAGAAAACAAGGGAGAGAACCCTGGGAGACATCTCCGGTGTTTTACTTTTCGCTGAATGCGGAGAATTATACTATTCCACAGGCTTTGGAAAAAGTATTTATATCTTATTTCTCTAAATGGGAAGCCTTGTATGGGTGTGAGAATATAGAACAAACGCTCGCTGGTCGATTTAGTGCACTTATTCGAAAGGCTTACGAGCAGACGGGGAAAAAGGTAGTTATCCTCGTGGATGAATATGACAAGCCTCTCCTAGAGACTTTTGACCACGAAGAACTTAACCAAACGAATCGCACCATCCTTAAATCTTTTTATGAGGTTCTCAAAAAGGAAGATGAGTATATTCGCTTCGCGTTCCTGACCGGTATTACCAAGTTCAGTAAAGTAGTTCTGTTTAGTGGGCTTAACAACTTGGTAGATATCACTTTAGCAGACGACTATTCGGCAATTTGTGGCTTTACCGAAGAGGAGCTTACCTCGCACTTCGCCGCTGAGATAGAAAAGCTTGCTACGAAGTATCAGCAGACCGTAGAGGAGGCGTACGCCATGCTGAAAAAGAACTATGATGGCTATCGCTTCTCAGGCAACGGTGTGAATGTATATAATCCGTTTAGCTTGCTCAATGTGCTTGCCTTTAGCAATTACAAACACTATTGGTTTGAGACGGCGACGCCCTCCTTCCTTGTGAAATATCTCCAGCAAATCGATTACTACATTCCTGAGATTAAAGACGGAGTGGAGATAGAAGACGCCTCCCTGCAGGACTTTCGTATCGGGGCGCACAACCCGTTGCCTATCCTCTTTCAAACGGGCTATTTGACCATAAAAGACTACGAACCTTTCGATTATATCTACCGCCTCCGCTATCCGAACGAAGAGGTGAAATATGGTTTCCTTCGGACGCTCCTTGTGGGTTATTATCCCACGGTTTTAGACGCTGCGGTAGACGTACGCCGTTTCCGTGAAGATATCTTGCGGGGGGATGTAGAAACATTCATGAAGCGCCTCGAGGCTATCATAGCCCGCATCCCGTACGGACGTCTCTCCAAACAGGAGGAGGTAAATTACCACGAACGGGACGGACAAGTGGCGATTTTCTTGGTTTTTAGCCTTTTAGGGCAATTTATCCAAGCCGAGGTACACAACCATATCGGGCGGGCAGATGCCGTACTTCAGACTCCAAACGCTATCTATATCTTCGAATTCAAACTGGAAGGGACGGGGACACCCGAGGAAGCACTCCAGCAGATAGAAGAAAAAGGGTATGCCCTCTCCTACCCGACGAAAGAGAAACAAGTCTTTTTGGTGGGTGTAAGCTTTAACGAGGGAAAAAAGAACATCGGCTCGTGGTTAGTAAAAATGCTGGCGTAGGGCGCGGTGCTGTGCTAAATCGCCCTTTCCCACATCTCGTCTTCCTGTAGGTATCCAAACATTCGAAGATATTCGTCGCAGCGGAATTGTCTTCTAGTTAGCTTCCTAGACAGGGTACGCCTCCTAACAATCTTCGTGAGTGCTAGCTATGGTGTATTATACCACGAAGACGGTTACATTTGTGGCGTGAATTCTGCAGCTTTATTTTAAAAATCTACCACATGTCGGTCGCCCCTTGGCAAGAACGCACCCAACTATTGCTCGGCACAGAAGCCTTAAAACGTCTCGCAGAGGCGCATGTGCTCGTAGCAGGATTGGGGGGAGTGGGTGGTATAGCTGCCGAAATGCTAGCGCGATCTGGAGTCGGAAAACTAACCTTGGTAGATGCCGATCGGGTACATCCTAGCAATATTAATCGGCAAATATTAGCCACACATGCTACTGTTGGCGAATTAAAGGTGGAGGTAGCTGCCCATCGCCTCCGCGATATCAATCCAAACATCGAAGTACATGCACTCCCCATCTATTTGGAGGGAGAGGAACTCGATCGGCTCGTATCACAACCTTACCACACAATTATTGATGCTATCGATACGATAACCCCGAAGGTACATCTCATCAAAACGGCACTCTTACAAGGTACGCCGCTGATCAGTTCTATGGGTGCTGGGGCAAAATACGACCCTAATGCTGTACGCATCGGCTCCTTTTGGCAAAGTAACTATTGCCATTTGGCACGTACCATCCGTCGACGTTTGCGCAAGCTGCGAATCCCAGAACTAGAATCGCACGACTTCCTAGCAGTTTACTCCACCGAGCTCTGCGATCCTGCCGGATTTGAACAAGTCGCCGACGAGCAAAATAAAAAGACTCGGGCAGGCATTGTATCCTATATCCCGAATCTATTCGGCTGTATGGCGGCAGGAGCTGCTATACAACAATTACTCGCACAAGCTAATAAGTAATGGATGCAAAAGTTACACCATTCTAAAAGCAATATTACGTTATTGAGGGACTGGGAATACGAATATTGCAGGTTGGACGTATTAAAAGATTGAGAAATTGAAATATCGCTTCGGATTGCGTTGTACCTCAGTCAGTACCGAATCTAGGGTGCGTACCGAGGTGCGCAGTTCGTAGTAGAGCGAATCGCTTTTGATGAGCTTCCCAACCGTTCCGTTGCCGCTTTGTATCTCCCTAGCAATATTCGTAGAGGCTATTAGCAGCGAATCTGTACGCAGGATAAGTGTTTTCAGAGGATGGTGTATAGAATCTATAAGAGAGGTGAGTGCATGTTGAATCGAGTCTGTATGTTGGGTAACTTGGGTTACAGAACGGTTCAGTTGTTCGACAGTTGCGGGAAGTGCCGCCGAGGTAGCCCGTAGATTGCGGAGTAGCGAGTGCAACTCAAAATAGATATCCTCCGTACGTTCCGGCGTCAAGGTGTTTTGCGCAGTGCGAAGGAGCTGCTTAATAGCAATTACCACTGTATCAACATTATCAAAAAGCGGAGCCACTTTAGCAGAAAGTGCTTCGGTATAGGGCGTTTCGGTATAGCCTTGCAGCGTATCGCCGGGTTGGAGCAGCGGACCGTTGCCATTAGCATTTTGCAGGCGCACGATACTTCCGCCAATAAGCCCAGCATTTACAATTTTTGCGGTGGTGGACTGCTGAAGTTTCAGTTCTTTCGGAAAACGGAATTGTGCTAGGATACGCCCCGTACCGTCGTTCGCAAATCGGAGATCCGATACGTAGCCTACCGAAAGACCATTTATCACCACTCGATTCGTTACATATAGTCCGCCGATATCGTTAAAATAAGCATAGTAATAGCTAGAGCGGTTAAATAGCTCTCGCCCTTTCAGAAACTGGTACCCAAGCACGGCAAGCGCAACCACTAGGAGTGTAAACAGACCTATCACCCATGTTTGTTTGGTTCGTGCTAGCATATTCGAAATCGGAGTTAGTTGGATATTCTATTTAGGTTAGGAGTCGTCAGAAGCTCACTTTTTTATCGCCTAGGAAAGCGACTATAAAAGCGTCAGAATAGCTCTTTTTTACTTCTGCAAGGTCTTTTTTAGCGTCCTCGAGACTTAGATACTCGTGGGTGTAGTAGCGGTAGAATTTCCCTTCTTTTCGTTCCTTGAGGTCGGGGAACTGTTTCCGAAGCCGGTGCGAAGGGGCAATCGGGTTCGTTAGTGTTGCCAATTGTATACGAAAAATACGCCCATCCGGATCCTTTTGTTGCACATTATTCTTGGCAGTGTCGGTTTTCTTATCCTGTTTCTTTTCGGATTTCGATTTGTTGGTGGCAATGGTTTGCGTGGCGTGTTCGTCCCATTTCTTCTTGTAAAGGGTAAATGCTTTAAAAATAGCCTTTGCTAACTCTTCCTGCCCATTTTCGGAAAGGAGGTATTTTTCTTCCTGCGGATTACTTAAAAAACCGAGCTCAATTAACACAGATGGCATCCCGCTCTTGTACAGGACAAGGAATCCTGCTTGTTTTACTCCACGATCTTTTCGTTGCAGATTTTGCACAAACTCGTTCTGGATATCGCTAGCAAATGCTAAGCTCTGATCCAAAAATACATTCTGCATTAGCGAAAATATCATAAACGACTCGGGCGACTTCGGGTCATACCCCTCGTATTTTGTAGAGTAATCGTCCTCGTAGGAGATAACAGAGTTCTCGCGTTGTGCAACTTCTAGGTTCGATTTTGAGGTATGCAACCCCATTACAAATACCTCGGAACCACTCGCCGCAGTAGCTTGTGCAGCATTGCAATGGATCGAGATAAACAAATCGGCTTTAGCTTCGTTGGCAATGTTAGCTCGCTGATTTAGCTCGATAAACTCGTCGGTCTCGCGTGTATAGAGTGTCTTTAATTCTGGATAGGCTTCGCGAATAAGTTTCCCTAGTTTCAGAGCAACAGCTAGTGTAACATTCTTTTCTTTGCTGTGTTTGCCCTCCGTCCCCGGGTCTTTTCCACCGTGCCCGGCGTCAATCACTACAGTCGTGAGAAGACCTGTTTGCTGAGTTTGCGCCCAGATCTGCCTCCCCGAACAAAGGATAGTAAAGGAGTAGAAGACTAGAACCCAAAGGGTCGCAAGGCAAAAGCTCGGAAGGCTTCGCTGAGTGTGACGCATTCCCTACTTCTTGAAATTGGCGTACCTTTGGAAACCAAATAGGGTTTCGTTTGTACGGTGCAAAGGTAAGATTATTCTTTAAGGGCTTTCTGTTGGGGCTCCTTTTCTCGCTTGTGTGGTATAGCTCTGTATACGAAGCAAGTGCTACCCCCTCGCGAAGTAGACTTACCGATTCCGTACACATCCTACAGCTTGGCGACACTATCCGTAACACAACTAGCGACACAGCATCTACCAACGCTCCAACCCTCGACGCGCCTATTACATCGAGTGCGGGCGATTCGGTATGTTACTCGCTGCAACAGCGAAAAGTTGCCCTCTACGGCAATGCAAAGCTCGCCTACAAAAATCAGAAATTCGAAGCCGCTTACATAGATATCGATCTCAACAAACGCCAACTCTTTGCACATGGTCTGAAAGACTCTACCGGTAATGTTGTAGGAGATCCCCTTTACTCCGACGGGAAGGATCAGTATACCATGAGCGATATCCGCTACAACTTCAACTCGCAGAAGGCGCGCATCACAGGGGTGATTACCCACGTCACCGAGGGATTCCTACACGGCGAGGTAATCAAAAAGATGCCCAACGACGTCATTTACGTACGCGACGGGAAGTTTACTACTTGCGATCTCAAGCATCCGCACTTCTATTTGGCACTCACGAAAGCTAAAGTAATTCCGAACGACAAAATCTTTACCGACCTCGCCTACCTAGTCATTGCCGACGTACCGGCACCGATAGGGATCCCTTTCGGTTTTTTCCCGAATACAACCAAACGCTCCTCAGGTATCATCCCACCTGAGTATGGCGAGGAGCAACTCCGAGGTTTCTTTCTGCGCAATGGTGGTGCGTACTTCGGTCTCAACGACTATTTCGATCTCACGCTTCTAGGAGGCTACTACACCCGAGGGTCGTGGGATGTCAATGTCTCGTCCAACTACCGTCTGCGCTACAAATTTTCTGGGCAAGTGGGTTACTCCTACTCGCAAATTACTACAGGTCAAAAGAATACCCCCGAGCACAATACCAACTCAACTTACCGCGTCACGTGGTCGCATGTACAAGATAGGGCTTGGAACCCGAACTCAACTTTTCAGGCAAACGTAACATTTGGCTCCTCCTCCTATAATCGCTACAATGCTCGTAATACGCGCGATTTCTTGTCGAACCAGATCATGTCCTCGATTGCTTACTCGCGTAGTTTTCCGGGGAAACCGTTCAATCTTTCCGTATCGCTCAACCACTCACAGAATTCGCGCGATAGTATCGTAAACCTCAGTATCCCCAACGTCGCCTTCAACGTACAACGTATCTACCCTTTCAAACGTAGTAACGCCGCCGGAAGCGAACGGTGGTACGAACGCATCGGGATTACCTACAACACCGCATTGCAAAATTCTGCAAGCATCAAAGAACAATATCTGTTCACCTCACGGATTAAGAAGCAACTGCGCAATGGAATGTCGCACAGGTTAGCAACTTCTACCTCGTTTACACTTCTGAAATTTATCAACCTATCTCCATCCATCTCCTACAACGAGAACTGGTACCTCCGCACAACTCGCTATCACTGGGATGCTGTAAAAAAGCAAGCCATACGCGATACAGTTGACGGCTTTGATCGTTCGTGGGATTTTAATACCAGCCTCGGATTCTCCACCAAACTTTACGGGATGTACGCATTCATTCCGCAGAGCCCCATAAAAGCAATTCGACACGTACTGACGCCTTCCGTATCGCTAGGCTACCACCCAGATTTTAGTGATCCTAAGTATAAGATGTACGGACGTGTGCAGCATAATGCACGCGGCGAGACTCGAACCTATTCCTATTTCGAAAATACCATATACGGCGGTGCGCCAGCCGGCGAATCGGGGTCGTTATCCTTTTCGCTTAACAACAACCTAGAGATGAAACTCCGCGGGAAAAAGAATGATCCCAGCGATACAACAACTGTAGTGGACAAAAAAATCCCTCTCTTAGAAAGTTTCGCAATCAGCGGGAGTTATAACTTCCTAGCCGATTCTATGAACTGGTCGGCACTCTCGGTATCGGCACGCACCAACTTTCTGAATTTCTTGAACCTCAGTGCTAACTCCTCTTTTTCGGTGTATGCGATGGATGCAGAAGGACGAATCCGCAACGAATACTACCTACGACGCCACAAATCTCCTCTACGTTTTGAATCGTTTCAACTAAGTGCCAATTTCTCGCTAAACAAAGTTCTCGGATTTAAGGGGGACGAGCTACAAACCACCTTCGTAACCTACCTCCCCGGTTATATCCCATTCGACCAAGCAACCGCTGCCGATTTCCAAGAACTGCGTTACGATAGCTTTACTGCCCCTTGGAACCTATCAGTCAACTACAGCTTTTCGTACTCCAAATACGGACGACGTCGCACCAGTCTGCAATCGTTATCCTTTTCGGGCAGCCTTACCCTTGCCAAATACTGGAATGTGAGCTTCTCCTCAGGCTACGATTTTGTAGCATCTAAATTTAGTACAACCTCTCTCAATATATCGCGCGACTTGCATTGTTGGCAGATGTCGCTCAACGTAGTGCCCTTCGGACAGCTACGTAGCTACAGCTTCCGAATTGGCGTTAATGCAGGTATCCTAAACGACCTGAAGTACGAAAAGAACAAGAGCTATATCGACAACCTTTTGCGATAGTTAGCAGCACTCTTCGCCCCCTCGTATCTTTGCAACATTTGGGTAGCATGTACAACCTACAGGAAGAAGAGCTAAAAATTCGTATTGCCGAGCAGTTTTTTGCTGGATTCGACTGTGGCACTCGCATCGGAAAAATAGATTTCTGCGTTGTTCAAAAAAGTACAAGACTTGTGTACGCCTCTGTTCCGTGTAATCCCCCTACAGAAAATAAAGATGTTGTTTCCCTCCTCTGGGCAGAAGCTAAACGAGGTACCGTTGCAGACATCTACAAACCGCTCGTACAACTAATCCTTACCATCGGAAAAGCGCGCACGTTTGATACGTATCTGCCCCCACCATTTCTTGCTGCTTTCGATGCCGAGAAAATCGCATTTCTTCCCTATCGCGAAATATTGCCCTTTCTGGCGCTTAATGACTTCAACTGGAATATTACCCCGTCTGACACTTCTTCGCGCGAATTTGGACTGTTATACGCCGCTGTACGCGATGTTTTGGATCGAACGGCGTATGTCTTTCGGTATGATGCGCACGAAAAAGAGCTGCGAGAGTTCATACGCGTACATCTCACCGATAGCTCCGAGCTCATACAGATCAACAAAAACAACTTCGTAAGCATCTACCAACGATGGTTAGCTCTGGTACAACCGAGCATTGATGTAGAGTGGGATACCCTCAAAAAGCTCAATATTATTGACGGCGACTTCTTCTTAGCTGATCTCTTATCCTCTGAAAACCAAACGATTAAAGAAGCGCTTTTTGTGCTTCTGCAAGACAAACGCTACATACTCGATCGCAAAAAGAACATTGCGGGAATTTTTACCTCTAGCGAAGTCTTTTTCAAAGATGGGCAAAAGGCACACGCGCAATTCTGGAGTCTCTACCAGCGCCCACCGCGCGAAGAGTACTGGGACTACATCATCAAACGCCGAGACTTGCTTGTACCGCAAGACATCCGCGAACGCAAGGGTTCGTTCTTCACGCCGAAGATCTGGGTAGACCTCTCGCAAAAGTACTTAGCAGACGTCCTCGGCGAAAACTGGCAAGACGAATACTACGTGTGGGATTGCGCTGCGGGCACTGGTAACCTGTTGAACGGACTCACCAACAAGTACAACATTTGGGCATCTACCCTCGACCAGCAGGATGTCGACGTAATGAAAGATCGCATCCGCAACGGTGCTAACTTGCTAGAAAGTCACGTATTCCAATTCGATTTCTTGAACGATGAGTTTACCAAGCTTCCGCAACAACTGCAAGAGATTATCAACGACCCAGAGAAACGTAGGAAACTAGTGATTTACATCAATCCGCCGTATGTGGAAGCTGTGAATAGTAGAACAAGAACAGGCACTGGCGATAATAGAGACAATGTCGCACGAGATAACAGAATGTACAAAGACTATTTGTCTAAACTGGGAAAAGGGGCGAGAGAAGTTTTTGTGCAGTTTATTACCCGCATTTATTATGAAATACCAACGTGTTGGATTGCACAATTTTCAACTTTGAAAATTTTACAATCACAGAATTTTACAGGTTTTCGCGATGCTTTTCAAGCGAAACTGGAAGCACTGTTTATTGTACCCGCTTACACTTTTGATAATGTTAAGGGCAAATTCCCCATTGGGTTCTTTATTTGGGACTGCAATGTCGCGAACTGTTTTTCCAAAATAACAGCCGATGTATACAATGCAGAAGCTACTCAGATCGGGCACAAAGTCATTCAAACAGTAGCAGAGAAAGGGGTATTATTGAATTGGTTACAACAATATTATGATCAAACTCAGCCCGCCGAGAAAAGACTTGCTTACATGGTACACGGACCTTCGGATTTTCAGAATAGCAAGCTGATATATTGTACTTTGGGTCCTTCACAAGCGGTAATTGAAAAATCGCGTACGCATCATATTGTGCTGAATAATTTATTCACTTTTTGCCTCTTTCTTACCATACGTCATAGTGTCGCACCTACATGGCTCAACGATCGCGACCAGTTTCTATACCCTAATGAGGGCTGGCGAAATGATCTGGAATTTCAGAACGATTGCTTTGCAGCTGCTTTGTTTCATACACAGAATCGAGTTTCGTGCAAAGAAGGTACCAACCACTGGATACCATTTACTGAACAAGAAGTTGACGCTAAAGAAAAGTTCGAAAGCCATTTTATGACCGACTTCATAGCAGGAAAGCTCAACTCACAATCCACATCCAACAGCAATACCTTGCTAAGCGAACAATCTTTCATACCTACCGAACCACTAGTATTTTCTCCCGAAGCCACTGCAGTGTTTGATGCTGGTAGAGAACTTTGGCGCTACTATCATGCACAGCCCAATGCCAACCCCAACGCATCGTATTACGACATTCGCGAATTCTTCCAAGGGCGTAACGATAAGGGCAAAATGAATGCCAAAAGCGAGGACAAGGAATACATGCGTCTCTTAGCCAACCTTAAAGATGCTATGGAACAGCTCCGTCTAAAAATTGTGCCGAAGGTGTATGAGTATGGGTTCTTGATTTTCTAGACGTGCGACAGGCGTTGAGAGCGGATGATATAAATCGCTATACACTCATGCGGGTGCTTTCTAGAAAACGACATGCGTTTTGTGCGATGGATACTTTTTGTATGGGTGTATTGTATTGGCGGATGTAGCAGACTACATTCCTACAACAACCTGAATTTCAGGATTATACAAAAATAAGGTTGGGCTTATTATCTTTTGGTTAGCCCCTGCAGAGAAGTATAAGGAATATCATCCTAACAACGCTTCTATGTCGCACCTCAGAAAGTCTTCCAACGAAACGCCGCCCGATCCCACGACAAAAGATTTCTTGGGATGGAATGCTTCCACAAAGACAGGAAGCCCCGAGTTCGTTCCGCGACGACCGCTTTTCACCTCAATGGCTGTCACCTCTCCATCGTTTACAATAATGAAGTCCACCTCTCTGTCCTTATCGGGCTTGTTCCTTGCGGGATTTCGCCAGTAATATACTTGGTAGTCCGACTCGTCTGCCATGCCCAGCAAATGCACCCCTATGGCACTCTCCACCCATCGTCCCCAAAGCGTCGTATCCGTTCTGTCCGTAAGGAACGACCTCCCTTTATATGCCGTCAGCAAGGCGTTGTTGTACACTTGGTATTTGGGGATGGAGCCTCGCTTTCGGGCATCATCATGGGCATACTTTTGCAATCCCGTCAGCAATGCACACTGGTTGAGTATCTCTAAATACGAAGCCAACGTGGTGACGTTACCAGCATCTTGCAGTTGTCCCATCAGTTTTGTCAGCGACAGTATCTCGGCAGAATAACCGCACCCTAACTCAAACAACTGTTTCATAAGGGCAGGCTTGTAGATGTTGGAGGTTAGCAGTACATCCTTTTCGATGGCAGGCGCCACCAACGAATCCTTAATATACTTACGCCAACGCTTTTCGTCCCCGATCATGTGTGCTGCACCGGGATAGCCGCCAAAATAAATGTACTGGTCGAGTGTCACTCCGAAAGCGTCGTGCATCTCTTGATAGCTCCAATGCCCAAGGCGAATCAGTTCAAAACGCCCTGCCAAGGACTCCGTAAGTCCTCTCTTGAGCAACAGACGACTACTGCCCAGCAGTACCACCTTCAGATTGACGTGCTTGCGCGTGTCCTCGTCCCATTCTCTCTTAACCACCTCGCTCCAATTATCAATCTTCTGAATTTCATCAATCACAAGCAGTCGTTCAGCCTCTCCACGGAGCGTCATGGTAGTTCGAGCGCCTTCCCATACTCGGCGTATCCAGTCACTATCTTTTGGATCGACAGCATCTGCCACCTCTACCGAATATGGAGTGGTTACGTCCTGCAACACCTGCCCTACGAGGGTCGATTTCCCCACTTGTCTCGGACCAGCCAATACTTGCATGAAACGCCTTGGCTCCTGAATGCGTGCTTTCAGCGTATGATATTGTTTGCGAATATAATTCATACTCAAATCTAAAGAGGTATTTACTCAATTGCGATGAGTATTTTACTCAATTCTACTTACGAAAGTACTCAATTCTCGCTGCTCATCCAAATAAAACTGCAAAAAAAACAGGTAATCGGTAAGTAAGGGAGATGTATAGAGCAGCGCATCACCTTTTGATTTAGCGTTTCTTAGACTTTCCGCCTTCAGATCGGATTTGTTGCGCCTGCAGATTGTAGCAAAAGTGTAACAAGTAGGTCTTTTTGATTTTCTAGACGGACGATTGCTCTGTTTCCCCCGGCGTTACCCTTTCTAGGCGGGCGACATGCGTTTTTCTAGAAATTCGCTACGCGTTGAGAGCGATGGATACTTTTTGTATGGGTGTATTGTATTGGCGGATGTAGCAGACTATATTCCTACAACCACTTGAATTTCAATACTTTTTTTTTCGGGTAGAGAACAAAGCGATGAAAATAAAGCCCCTCCAAACCCTTACCTCACGCCTCAAAAAGCCCTCAAATAAAAGAGAGGTCAACCCCATAGGAGCAGACCTCTCGCTTGTGCGGGTAGGGGGACTCGAACCCTCATGCCTCGCGGCACTAGATCCTAAGTCTAGCGCGTCTACCAATTCCGCCATACCCGCTTAGGAACCAGTTGTCCTGCAAGGACTCGAACCTTGACTTTTCTGATCCAGAGTCAGACGTGTTGCCAATTACACCACAGGACAATTTCCGGCACTCACCGTGCCAAAAACCGCAGCAAAGGTAGTAATCTTTTTAAAAAGCACAGAACTTTTTGCTATTTTTGCCTACATGAATAATGCTAGTTGGAAGGAGGACGCCCTACACATCCATGCCATGCGTCTGGCACTAGAAGAGGCCGAAATAGCTCGCGAGGAAGCAGAGGTACCCATCGGCGCTGTAATCATGCAAGGCAGCGAAGTCATTGCACGCGCACACAATCAGACCATAACATTAAACGACCCCACGGCACATGCCGAAATACTTGCTATCACCTCGGCATGCAACACCCTCCACAGCGACGTCTTGGATCGTTGCACGCTCTACGTAACCCTCGAGCCGTGTACTATGTGTGCTGGAGCACTCCGGTGGGCACAAATCGGGTATATTTACTACGCTGCTTCCGACCCAAAACGCGGCTATACGTGCTACAAGCCCTCCATTTTGCACCCACGAACCCAAGTAATGAAGGGTCTGTACGCCACCGAAGCCCTAGGGCTACTACAGGCTTTTTTTCGCGATCTCCGTTAGAATGCCACTATATTCGCTTTTCTCATTATCTTAGTAGCGTCTTTTAGGCAGTGTTTCGAAGCTTTTACAAATAAACCATACTAGGAATGCGTAACGCAAACAATTCTATCACCAAGCTCTGTGGGCTTGCGGTCCTCATCCTTTCTCTTGCACTCACGCCCTTTCTGGCACATGCACAAGAAATGAAAGAAGCAGCCGATCTCTACAACGCTGCAGCTAAGTCCTATAAAGAAAATCCGACAGAAGCGCTAAAGTCTGCCGAGAAAGCAATCCAAATTTGCACGAAAATCAACGACGAAGAAGCAAATAAGCTCAAGGGACAAGCCGTAATCCTGATCCCCTTGGCACACATCGAAATCGGGAAAAAACTCTTTAAGGACGGCGATATGGACGGCTCTATCGATCACCTCCGTAAAGCACAAAAGGGCGCTGAGGAGAACAAAGATACCAAGTCGTACAACCTTGCAACCCGCTTCCTTGCCAACATCCTCTTCTCCAAAAGTACCAAGGAACTGAAGGCAGGTAGTTTCCAAAGTGCGATCGATTTAGCCAACGAGTCCTTCTCCTACAACAAAACCGTAGAAGCACTGCTAGTCATCGGGCAAGCACAAGACTCGCTCAAGCAGTACGACGCAATGCTCAACACCTACGAACAAGGGATTACACTAGCAAAAACCACCAACGGGAAAAACAACCTGAAGTACCTTACCGACTTGCGCATTCTTTCGACCAACTACCTAAAAAAGGAAAGTCAGCAGTGCCAAGATAAAAAGCAATACGACGATGCTATTCGCTTCCTGAACCGCGCTACCAAAATAGACGAGCGCGATGCCGAGCTCTACGCAGCGCTAGCAGTATGCTTCATGGCCAAGAACAACAACGATAGTGTTATCATCAACACCAATATTGCCATCGAAAACGCTCCGCTCACTATGGATAAAGCGCAACTATACTTCCTAAAGGCACAGGCGTTACAGGCTAAAGGCGAGAAAGACGCCGCTTGCGAAGCCTACAAGGAAGCAGCGGTAGGTCAGTTCAAAGAAGCAGCAGAACACCAACGGAAAGACGTCCTAAAGTGCAAATAACCTTCTTATACAGCATGCTTATTACATCCACACGCTGACAACAATTTCTGAAGAACAACAAAAGCGCGGGTACCTTTGGTATCTGCGCTTCTTTTTACGGTAAAGGTTTGTTTACAGACACGCCCCCGCCAGAATCCCTACACTGGAAAACTGTATAAGCCGCATCAGCACAGATTACAATTGCATTTTGTAGGGGCGTAAGGTGATACGCCCGAATAAAATATTGATAAGTAATTATGCAAGAGTCTCACTTTAAAATCGTTAGCGCGCTGCCCAGCGGCTCTCAACTACACGCCAGTCGATCAATTTCCAGAACTCCTCCAAATAGTCGACCCGACGATTCTGATAGTCTAGATAGTACGCATGTTCCCATACATCGCAAGTTAGTAAGGGCTTCAGACCGTGGCGCAAGGGATTACCGGCATTACTTTCCTGTCGGATTTGCAAGTTACCCTCCTCCGGATTGAAGACCAACCATGCCCACCCCGCACCAAAAAGTGTAAGTGCACTCTTTAGGAAAGTAGCTCTAAATGCGTCTAATGTTTCAAAATCTCGGAGTAGTAGTTCGCGGATCTCGCCTTCTGGCTCTGGTTTCGGCTTATTGCTAAGTGCTGCGAAGTAGAAGGTGTGATTCCAGATCTGCGCAGCATTGTTAAAAATGGCATCCGAGGCTTCGCAAATCATAGTTTCTAGATCGGCATCCTCGAAGCGCGTGCCGGGGATAAGTGTATTGAGCGTATTGACATAGGCAAGGTGATGCTTCCCGTGGTGAAACTCTAGTGTTTGTCGCGATAAATGCGGATTCAGGGCATCCAAGTCGTAAGGGAGTTCGGGCAGAGTATGTATCATCGTTAAAAGAGCATTCGTTATTGCAAAAATGAGCTTTACTACCTATAATCTGCTTTTTGTAAAAACTTCTCTAATACAAAGATACGATTTCTCGAACGATAGCCAACACGCTGGGTTACTCTCTTTTTCCTCTCCTACGCAGGAAGCGCTTACACTGTGCTGCACGGTCGTAGCCCAACATGATACCCAACATGAAATCCTCCTCGTCGGAGAGTTCGTTAAGTGAGGTCGTATGAAATCCGCGCACAATCTCCACACAGTCGGGGTTGCCAAAAAAGACATTCATACGTTGCTCGCTAACCGGAAAGATACAATAGCTAATCTTGCGCATCGTAAGGGCACGCTCGACAAGATCGCGTTCCTCGCTATGCATCGTATGCAGCACCAAACTACGCAATCCTTTGTGATACTCGTAGATATGGTGACAAAGGATCTTAAAATCGCTACTAACGGGGCGTGGGGGTATCCTCTTCTCACACATGGTCTGTCTCTCTTGCCTACGAAATAAAGAGGGTGCCCAATCCGAAGACCAAGCACCCAAATTTCTTCTAATCTCAATCGGCTGCGGGCGTGTTCGCTAGAACTGCAAACCTAAAATAATAAAAGGTACAGGAAACGCCACAGAACCGATCAATCGTCCCAATTCTAAACGAACTGCTTCTTTAACTCAGCAACCCAAGCGTCGATACGTCCTTCCGTCAGGTCGTCTTGGTTAGCTACATCGAGAGCTAATCCGACAAACTCGTTGCCATCTGCTGCGCGCGAAGATGCAAAATCGTAGCCCTCTGTAGATACAAAACCTACAACCTTGCAACCCTTACCTTTTACCTTTTCGTAGAGATCCCCCATACCATCGCAATAGGTATCGCCATACCCCGATTGGTCGCCCAGACCGAAGAGTGCTATTACCTTACCCTTCAGGTCTACACCGGCAATACCTTCTGCAAACTCTAGCATGTCGTCCTGCAAGTCTCCCACACCCCAAGTAGAAGTCCCGAGGATGATATTCGCAAACTCTGCCATCTTTTCGGGCTTAACGCTCGATACGTCAAAAACTTCTGCCTCTCCGAGTTTCTCTTTCAGAGTATTCGCTACGGCTTCTGTATTTCCCGTGCTTGAGCCAAAGAAAATTCCTACCTTCTGCATTGTCACGTATTTAGTATAAAAATTAACTGATTGCAAAGGTCGATTTTCTTTAGAAATGGCGCAATCACTAAAAATAGCTATTTTTAACTTGTATAAATACAGAAAGAGCGTCTTAAACCCTACGGTTTCGACGCTCTTTCCGATCAAACAAACTAATATTTAATCAAACGCTGGGTACTTACCTGCTTTGCATTCCGAATTCGAAGCAGATACAGACCTGCTGGCAGGGCGTGCGTATCCCAACGAAGCTCGTCAAACAAGCTAGCTGAATAGACCAACTGCCCTTGAGCATTCAATAGTTCTACTCGGAGTGCCTCCGGCGCAGGATTCGGTAAACGCAAACGCAACTCCGTGGTAAACGGATTAGGGGTCACAAACAACTGTTCAGTCAATGGCGGGTTGTCATCTACCCCCACTTCATTTTGCTCGGGATCGCTCTCAAAGGCAACATCTAGTTGCATGTTATCGTCCATGCGGAATGTGCCAGTATATGTAGTAGCACTTCCTGTTTCGATCGGAGCTCCATTTAAATAGCAATTAGCAATACGATAACCTTGGTTTGCCGTAATCGTATACTTCACCCAATCGCCAGCATAAACCTTAGCATCGAAATGAATTTCGGTATCATTTTCCGAAGTATTCCATACCGAGATCTGACCGCCATCGGTAAGCGACCACAACATCTTATAAGTTTTACGTATCGGAGCGTAGACTGCTACCACTCGGATGTGAGTATCGCCAGCACTAAGCGTAGGAACCGTATAAATCAGAGTATTCGTACCGGGGTCTCGCTCTACGGGTACGGAAAGCCCTGCAAACTCAAACTTCTTGATATCGTCCGAGGAGGTAATCACCTCAAACCTATCCCCGATGTTTACTTCCTTCGTCTCACCAGCAGCTATGGTAAGTCCCCATTCTCCCTCGCCCATACGTTTCAGACGCAGGGTGCCATGTTCTGGCTTTTCGACGGTAATATGATAGCGCGTAGCGTTTTCCTCGGGAAGCGGTGTTGCCATATACGCTACCACATTTGTAACTGATGCTAGCGGGACTTCAAAAAACATCCCTCGTTTCCCATCGCTAGCCGTTGTTAGCTCATCGACACTTACATAATTATTAACCGTAAGTACTGATAACAAACTCCCCGCAGGCATCTCACTCACTACAGCAAAGAGTTTACTCCCCTGCACTACCAGCGATCCGCTCTTTACCAGAGCACCGCCCTGAAAGATCTCTAAATGCCCATTTGTGGGGTCTGTATAGGTCAGCAACGACATATTTGCCTGCACCTCTACCAATTCGAAGCGTAAGGCAAAGACATCGCCCGTGAGTGGTAAAATATAACGCCCATCGCGTTTCTCTAGGGTTGTTTGCTGTTCGTTCAACCAGATTCGCGCCACAATTTTCGTAGGATCTGCAATATTGACCGTTACGAACATTATAGTACCTGCTGGGTAATCGTACAAATGATTCTCGACCACCGGAGTAGGATTATCGGGGGTATCGGCACGGACGTCCAGCGTATAGCCCGTTTCGTTTTTATACTTAAAGGTAAACCGTGGGAGGGGTTCCGGGTCGTAAACGGCTTCGATCCAAACCTCCGACTGCACAACATAATAGTAGTAGCGATCGCGACCGTTGCCCACAAATTTTTTCGAAATATCTTCTCGAATAAACTCAGCTTCGGTGGTAGAGCCTGTTGTATAATTCGGGTTCTTGTAGCGGATAAACAGCGCCTTAGGCATAGCAATGACACTTTTGTGGTTCATCACATTTATCCAGATTTTAGTACCCGCATCGACAAGCGACCCTGGCGCAATAAGCGTACTTGGCAAATCCTTATTGCGATATACCTTAAAAACGATATCGCCACTAGAGCTATAATTCACTGCATATTGCTGAACAAGCCCAGACTCTACCTCGATTTTTGCAATTGATGCGCGCAAAACCAATGTGTAGGTGCCATCGCTAGCCTTAGCTATAATTTCTGGCGTTGGATTGCCCTCGTAGGTTACTTTTACTGCAGTAATAATCTCAGCCGGGTTATTTAGCTGTATTTCAATCTTCAGGGGCGTTTCTTCATAGAGCTGATCGCCATCAGTCACGAGCTCGTTCTTTTTCGTATTCCAAACCTTAATGGTGGCATTCGACTGCACGCTCTCGTAATGTACCGTATACTTCGTAAGTGCCTCGTAAATAGCCTCTATACTAGCCACGGCAGCCATCACCTCGTAGGTAAAGTACTCGCCCTCCTTCTGTGTTATTTTTATGCCGTTCACCTGTATTTCCTTAAAACGATACCCCTCTACGTTTGCTGGTTTTAGATCCGAACGGATATAAAGTTTCGTACCTTCAATCACTTGCGTACCCGAGGGGACTGCTAGCATGGTATTATCCTCTTTTTTCCGTTCAACAGTAATTGTATTCAGTGCCGGATTCTCGTTATAGACTACTGTGAACTTCTGTAGGTTTTTCGCTCGGATTTGCAATTCAATATCCGTAATACTCGTAAGCTCCGTATTCGTATACCCCGTAGCAGATGGCGCAAAAGTGAGAAGCTGAGAAGGCATTCCGTTAGCAAAAACAGCAGTTACACCCTCCAGATGTCCCGCCTCGGTATCCACGAATGTTATTGTGAGGGAAATAGCCTTACCTCGCGGAATTTCTGTAGTATTATTAACAATAGGTTCTGGCGTACCATCCTTATCGTAGGTTGCCGTTACTTGATAAATTGTAGGCGCTTCGTTCCATTTTAGCTTAAACGGTCCTGTTACACCGGGGTCGTCTTCTTCAACCACCTTAATTTCGGTAATGTTGCCCGATACTAGGAACGTCTTGTCAGGAGCCGAGGGCAGAATAATATGATCCACACCACCCATCACCACGACAAACTTCGTAATTAGCTTACCCGGCGTAGGCTGTACACCATTCGGATCCAACTCTACCTTACCATTCGCTTGTATTATAGACTGCGATGGGAGCACCTGATTCAATCCAATCTCACTATCATTCGACTGTAAAAATGCCTTCTTATCACGCAGTAGAAGGCGTGGTTTAGCAGCAGCTTCTTCGTACACAATCGTATAGAAAGTCTCTTCTTTCAGACGAATTTCCGTAATCGACTGCGCAAGCAGATGGTCAAACTCCGTATGCGTCCTTGTTATATTTTCTGTTACCAGCGTGCCATCTGCTCTGGTAATCTCTATGGTGGTTAGCGGTTTTATACTATAACCCGATTTCACTTTTATCTTCAGCTTAGCACCCGGTAAAAGGACATGCACCACCGAAGGCTCAAAAAGATGCCCAAGCTCTGTTACAAAGACTCCTGCCGAGTTCTTATACTGTCCACTTACAAGGGTCACCTCCAGATTCGCATCTGTATACTTAAGGGTTGTAGCTGTTATGCACGTAAGCTCGATGGCCTGTACATCGTCACCCAGTTCGACCTGTGCCGGATTGGTAGTATAAGTCTGCGGCGCAGCATTCTTAAAAGTCACCTTAAAACTTTGGAAATGTCCGGGTGCTGGGATATTTGCACTCACTGTAATGTATGGAGAATCGCTAAGCGAATGCGTTGTAGCAGGCGCTAAGTCATTCCCCTTATTATCTTTCACACTCAGCGTACCACAGGTTGCTTGTTCATAATGCACTTTCCGTGTTATGGGTTGCAGTGTTACAGCTATCCGAATCACATCATCATCCAATTCATGGGGTGTATGCCCCGGCGACGCGAATATTTTTCTCTCATAATAACCATTCACCAAAACCATTGGGAGACCATTCGGGATTCGCTTCGTACAAATCGCAACGTCTTTAACCCGCGACAGATCGCCAATTAAGCGCAAACGAAGCACGGTTTTACACGGAAGTACCGTTCCGGGGGGTACAGAAGTACCGTCTGTTTTGGTTATCTCCACTTGCAAGCCATGTATCACAGGGTCATAATTTACAGTATACGAACGCTCGTGAGTCTCTATATCCACACTGTTTACCGAAGCAGTTGCTACATAGGGCGCCTCATAATATATGGTGGATCCTATTTTAACCTCTTGAGCATCTAACAGATCCTGCGTACCATCCGCTTTGGTTACCTTTATTTTAGATACATACAAACAGTTCATATTCGAACCTTTCAGGCGTACTCGCCACTTTATATTCGTACCCTTCGGAACCACGACCTTCCCATCTCTATAAGGCAACTCAAACCCCGACGCAGCAAGTACATAAACCTCACGCTGAGGAGCATCTCGAGTGTATTTTAGATCCAACATCTCGGCAGGTTCGCGCCAATGCGCAATATCTCCTGTTATAAACCAAGCGTAATAAGTACGATCGCCTTCCGTAATGCCACCAACAATTTGAGTATAAATATACCCATCAGAAGCTATGGGAAACAGCTTAAACGGTGTTCCTTTAGGAACCGAGATCGCCAGACAAGCATCGCCCCAGAGCTTTGTTTTATTTCCCAAATAAGAGTATTTATAAAAAAGTACAGACTCTGCATATGAAAACTTAAAATCTGGGTAAGCCGCTAAATCAGTAACATCTAAATTGAAAACGCTCCTTTTTTTGAACCTCACCGTGACATAAAAACTAATTCGGTACTGCACAGCTGGGAAAAGCACCGAATAGTTATGAATATTACCATACGTATTAAACGATTCGTGTTGCACCGTAGTCCGATTAAGCAACTGTCGGGGTTTCCCGTCTGCCTCGTATTCTATGTCACAACTTTCTAACTGATAAGCCGTCTGGTTATCCGGATTCGCGCTATAAAAGGACAGGAACCAATCTATATAAATCCTTTTAGCCAGTACATCCCCATTTATAGTCGTTCTTGTTGTGAAGTCTCCTTTAGGGTCTGCCTCCCGTTCGGTATATGCATCGAAGTTATCAGTAGAATTAATTATGGCTCTAACAGAGATCTTATGATCCGCAGGATTTTTAGTCAATTCCACTCCATTCGGGTCGTTAGTTACATCCAGAAACCGAAGTTCAAGATTCTCCAATTTCACTTTCCTCGGTTGTGCCCACACCGAAGACAGAACGCCCAGTATCGCAACGGATATCCACAACAAGCGACGCATCTCCTTACCTCCTCTTTACCCAATCGCTAGTACACAACAAGCCTGTAGGCACTAGCTCAGCGTAAAAATAAACTTTTTTATTGTGTATTACACACATACAATGCCAAAGGTCGGTATATTTACACCAATAAGCTCTTTGGCGAAATAAAAAAAGCTTCCCCGCTTATTACCTACTCGATGTAATACACAGGGAAGCCATAAAATTAAAAATCCGCACACTAATTAGAATACGCGATCAAATGATTCAGAATTAAGTAAGCCTTATCGTCCAACTTCAACGAGGTGCGCAAAGCCTCGCGATCCATAGTAGCACGTGGACGATCTCGAAGTCCTGCACCCGAACAATAAATCGATATATTTTGCGAAACAATACCACCCTCCGCATAACAAATACGTTTACGCGTCTCGTCATCGCCCACTTTTAATGTCTCGGGGTGCATTACAATCACAATCATCATCGGGGCACCTGCAGCTGCTGTCTGTTTCCAAGCCACTTGCGAACGCAGATCTGCTTTATTTACCCGATGCAACTCATGCTTCTGCCTGTCGTAGTGGTAGGCACCTGTAGGAAGAATAGCAAACACATCGCCATTTTGTGCATTCTGCTGCGTAGGAACAACAAGATGTCCATTATCCCGATTAATACCATAAGCTACCCACATCAACTCGCTAAGTTCTTGCAAACGAATCGGTTCCGAACGGACATCCTTGTCCATCTCCGCCCGACGTTCCCAAAAAGCACTCATAATATTCTTACCAAAGCTTTTTCGCGGCGCTAAGAGCTTAATGGTATCCGCATCTGGTATCGTAATACCTTTATTTGGTTTTGGAGCGTCTGGAGCCCCAGAAAATAGCATAAAGAGTAATGCTACTAAAGTGTTTAAGGATGTAAACATCTGTTTTGGTATTTTTCTGGATTTTCTATGCAAAGAAAACTACCCAATACCCTGTTTTGTTCAGAGCCCAATCTGCGGACACCAATTCACAAACGGACATGCAGCGCATTTCGGTTTCCGAGCCACACAAATATACCTGCCATGTAGAATCAGCCAATGATGCGCTCTACTCCAATCCTCGCGTGGGATATTTTGCGTAAGCTGTTTCTCTGTTTCCTCGGGGGTACGAGCATGCGAAGTAAGCCCCATCCGTGCTGCAACCCGATGCACATGCGTATCAACCGCTAATGCCGGTACTCCAAACGCTATCGAGAGTACCACACTCGCACTTTTATGCCCCACACCGGGCAACGATTCCAATGCCTCGCGAGTATCGGGTACTTCGCCTGCAAAATCCGCCACCAAGCGTGCACCTATACCTGCCAAATATTTCGCTTTAGCATTCGGATACGAACAACTGGCTATATACGGGTAGATATCTTCTGCAGTTGCTTCTGCCAACGATTTCGGATTCGGGAATCGCGCAAAAAGTGCTGGAGTAACCTGATTAACACGCACATCGGTACACTGTGCCGAAAGGACTACAGCCACCAGAAGCTCATAAGGCGTATGATAGTGTAACTCCGAAAAAGGATCCGGCTGCACCTCTCGAAAATAAGCACACGCCCTATCGGTATTTGCACGACACGAAAGCAGCGACACAAGCAACTACGCTAAAAGTACAACGAAACGCTAGCCCCCCTAACGAATCCGCGTAAAGATTCGACGCCAACGGATATTCATCGGGAACATCCGCCCTTTTTCTGTCGAAAGCCAAACCAGCACAGCTTTACCCACTACGTGATCCTCAGGAACAAAGCCCCAGAAACGACTATCGAGCGAATGGTGACGGTTATCGCCCATCATAAAGAAATAATCCATCTGGAACGTATAACTCGTTGTAGCCACGCCGTTTATCTTGTACGTATCTGGCACACGATACGTAGAATCACCTTCAGTACGAAGCTCGCCCGGTTGAATTTCGAGCGTGTTATGCTCATACACCTCAATAATACGGCGATATATAGGTAACGTTTCGCGGTTTAACTGCACAGTAGCTCCCTTTGCTGGGACGGTTAACGGACCGAAATTGTCCTCCGTCCAGCGTCGCCCATCGTGTGGAAAAATATAGCGAGCCATAAGGTCGTAATCCACATCGTTGTAAGGCACCACCGACTCTACATTAGCAAAGCTTTTAAGCTGCTCGCAAACCGAGGCTGTAAGTGGCATTATGTATTTGTGTGTGAGGGAATTGTAGAGCCTGTCCTCTTCGTAAATACCAAACTTATCCAGCATACGAGCATTAACAGGATTCCCGTTAGTAGCTACCTCATAATTGTACTGCATATCGGGGAAGTGAGGTTGTGGCTGATCGTTGATATAGACCTTTCCAGCTCGGATTTCTAGCTTATCGCCGGGGATGGCAACACAGCGTTTGATATAATTCTCGCGCCTATCTACGGGTCGCACCAAGAGCTGCAGCTCCCGATGCACTGCCTCGCGCCCCATATCGCGTACCATCTGATAGTAGCTCCTATCTTGGTAACCCACTACCACCGTATCGCCCTCCGGGAAGTGAAAGACGACTACATCGTTACGCTCTACATGGCCGAAACCGGCACGTCGGTCATAAGGCCATTGCCAAGAACTCACAAACGAGGGAGTATGATCGGTAAACGGAAGGGTATGATGCGCAAAAGGAAAAGCCAACGGTGTATTGGGCATCTTAGGTCCGTAACTCACCTTGCTTACAAAAATATAATCGCCAATCAGTAGAGTCTTTTCCATAGAGCCAGAGGGGATAACATACGCCTCAAAAAGCAACAAGCGTACCAAACTAGCCACTACCACAGCGAAGATAATAGCATCCAACCACTCGACCCACGCTTTCTGTTTCTTTACCCCCTTCTTGCGCCAAAAGAACCAGTGTACCTTGCGCGTGATATAGTGATCGAAGACGATAATCCAACCCACGAGCCAAGCGTAATGACCTGTCCAAATCACTACCAAAAAATAGAGTAGCGATACAAAACCAAAACGGACAAAACGATTGCGATACAATGCTTTTACCCCTGCTAACATCAGCACACATTTTTAGAATGTGCACAAAATTAATGCTTTTGCACACCTCGTTGCACTTTCCCGTACGAAAGTCGCAACTTTGTTCCTTAAACAGACGTCGGATAGACTCAGATGAACTTCGGCAACTTGCAAGAGGAAGAACTTAAAGCACGTATTGGCGATGCATTCTTTTCTGAGATTATTGCACAGTAAACCCTATCTATATCAGTGATTTTTAGTAACTTATCGCTTTAATTAAAGGCCTTCTACAATGAAGGCAAAGTCAGCAAAAGAAGTGAGTTTCATGGATTTGTGTATACAAGGACGGCGATCGACACTCTCCGACCACTTCCTCTATAAAATTAAAGACTGCGTCGATTGGGAAAAGCTGCGAAAGACGATCAGAAAAGGCTATAAAAAGAATAAGAACGCCACCGGCAATCCCGCTTACGACCCCATCGTACTGTTCAAAATTTTGCTCCTCGAACAATGGTATCAATTAAGCGGCTTATCAATCCGAAGAGCGTATCAGTGACTTCTTATTCAGCTCGTTCATAGAGTTCGATTTAAGTGCACGAGCGTTTTAGCCGACAAAGGTTATGACAGTGCTACCAATCGTACTTGTCTGAAGAACCTTAAGTTGCGCGATGGGATTATGCGTCGGAAGTTGCGAGGGAAAGGATTTTCCGAATGGTTTAGTTACCAAATCCAAATTGGGTTTATTGCACAGCAAACCCAGCTTATATCAGTGATTTTTAGTAACTTAGC
>CAUTNK010000011.1:0-86025 GCA_963540065.1 uncultured Bacteroidia bacterium | reverse complement strand
TCATTTTAGCTCCCTTAATTATAGCGCTAAGTTACTAAAAATCACTGATATAAGCAGGGTTTACTGTGCAATAAACCCAAGTTCATAAATCTGGAGCTTACACACTTTTTTAGGACAGTATCGCACTTCCTCTTGCTTTTTTCCTCTTATGAAAATGTTACCGGACACCTATAACAACAACGAGCACGACCCGAAAGTCATGCCCGTTGTCATTGATTATCAATGCTTTCAATCGAACGAGGCGTGCCTCGCCCCTCAAAAGACATCTTATTGTTTCACAACGCGATACGTCTTCGTTGCACCATTTTCGGAACAGAGGCGCAAGAGGTAGAGACCTGATGCCAAGTCGGTAGTAGTGATTACCGTTTCTGTATCTTTCAATACACCAGACAGTAGTACAACTCCTTGCGCATTCGACAACGTGTAAGTCCCCTTCAATTCAGCACTTACTATGCGTAACTGACTATCGAACGGATTCGGAGCGACTACGATGTTGGCAAATACTGCGTCTTCTACAGCTGTAGGTTTTGTTACCTTCACTTTGCACGTTGCTTTCAACTCTCCATGCTTTGCAGTTGCAGCTACAGTAGCTGTAATAGTTGCCTCGCCTACTGCAATACCTTCAATCTTCAGCGCATTGTTGTCTACGATTTTTACTGTACCCTCTGCACTGCTAGAGAGCGTTACCTTTTCACTGTCTTCGAGACCTATTTTCTGAAGTTCGAGTACTCGCTGTTTACCCTCTTCAAGCGATACTTCCGCATCTTTAAATTTTATTTCTGCTTTCTTCCTTACAGTTACCTCGCAGGTTTTCGTGAAGCCTCCATCTTTTGTCTTAACCGTAATCACAGCAACTCCTTCCGCCTTTGCTGTTACTAAGCCGTTCTGATCTACGTCGGCAAAGTCTGGTTTATCGCTAGACCACTCAAGATCCTTATTGCTAGCATTAGCTGGTTGTACTTCTGCTGTAAGCTGGAGGGTTGCTCCCACTTCAAGATCTTTTTTCTCGGGGGTGAGCGTAATTCCTGTAGCAGCAATCATCCCAATTTCTACATTTTGCGCAATTGCTCCATGCTCGTCAACCACAGCCATCTTTTCGGGATCGAAATGTGCGCCCACTGGTTTTAGAATATTACAATGCACAAAAGTTAGCGATTTGAAGTTCTTTATCGTTTTTGCTTTCACAATCGCACCCTTTATCACAAGCTCGTTACCATCCCCCTCATAACTCTTTTCAACTTCAAGAGTACAATTGCGGATTGTGCCATAGAACACGGGGTCAAAACCCGTTAAGATCAACTTATCTGCTGTAGAACTCCCCGAGATTTCGCCTTCAGCATATATCGCTCTCGTTGTATTTACTAAGGTTTTTATTGTGTTTGTTCCATGCAAATCTACAGTTATCGGTACATCACAGCCGATCCCGTAGTAGTCGTCTGGCGATTCTATCTGTACATTTTCAAGCTTCACAGCAGGCTTATCTTCTACGATGGTTACTGACACATTACCACTTTTTAATGCATTGGCTGTAGTTAAGACATTCTGGATAGTAGAAATATTTGTGCTAGTCACTAAGTTGCCCGCTATCCATACTTGGTACGATTGTTCATCCTCGCTTAGATCTTCACGAATTTTCCAGTGCTTGGTATCAATGAGTTTTGTTCGTGCAGTTGTAGCCTCGCCTTTTTTATACTTCATCTTATAAGCCTCGAGTTCCATTCCAGCGTTGATATTCGACTGTTCAGCCCAACCTAGTAAGCTTTTCGAATAATTCTCCATGCTTATGCCACTATAATCCAACCCCAGATAAGCACATTTTTTTAATTCCCACTTCCCTAAATTTTGATCGAATGCCGAGCAATGATTAAACATCCACCGCATAGTCGTTACATTGCTTACATCCCAATTGCTTAGATCGGAATTAAACTCCTTACAACCCCAAAACATGTTCTCCATATACTGTACCTTATCAACTTTCCAGTTACTAAGATCAGAGGTAAACGATTTACAGTTAGCAAACATCCCCGCCATACTCAATGCGCTACTCACATCCCACTTACTTAGGTCAGAAGTAAAAGATTCGCAACCATTGAATAGATAAGACATATGCTTCACTTTACCGACTTTCCATCCACTCAAGTCAGATTGGAATTTAATACAACCGTTCAACATAGAACACATGTTGTCAATCTCGTGATCTAAATTCCATTTGCTGAGATCCGAAGTAAAGTCTCGGCAGTCAGAGAACATGGCATTCATCTCCTTTACGTGACTCATATCCCATTTACTTACGTCACCTGTAAAAGCGACACAACTATCGAACATGAAAGCTGTACTCGTTAAATTTTCCAATTTAGGAGCATCCAATGTTGCTGCAGCCTTTAAATTGATACAACAGCTAAAGGCACAATCCATGGTAGTCCATGCAACGTCACCAAACTGTATTAGCTCTACGAGAGCCGTAGTACTTCCCGTTTTGGGCATAGTATAAATCTCACCCATTCTGATATACTTAACACCCTCTGGTCCGGCCTCTACAATTAGATCGCCAGACTCTGTGGGAGTATATTTAAATGGGGTCTGTTCCGAACCTACGGTAACCATTTCATTTTTCAACACGGTGTTATCGCTAGCTTTCTTAATCACTAGTTTGTACGTGCCCACAATCGGGATTTTAAGTTCCTTGCCAGTCTCGCCTTTCCACTTTGTAATGAAAGGTTTATTCTCAGCAAAACTTGCACTCGAGATCCACAACGCGGCAAGAAGCGTTCCTAAAAATAATACGATCTTTCTCATTGCAACAATTATTTAATTCACTGCAAAGAAACAAAAAAAACTATTAATAAATATAGTAATTTTACTTAGCGCTTGTTGTACTACCAAATTCAAGTCACCAATGCTAATGTTGGCAAAAAAAAACAACCATGTTTCATATCTGATAAAAGATGTTCTATTTTTGCAATGCATTGGAAATGAGGATTTTACAATAAGTTAAACAGCAAAAAGTGTCCGCTCGGAAGGAGGAAAGAGGGAAAATAGTGAAGGAAAGATCTCAAAAAACAGGGTCAAATACGGAGAATTTTGAAATAAAACTATTGTTGTCCGGTAAACTTTTTTCATAAAGGCGAAAAAAAAATGGGGCGGATCTTGTACTGAACTGCACCCCAAAAGTTTTGTGTCTAACTTTTGGAGTGTGGTTCACTTCTTCGTTACCATTCTGAAGACAGACTAACGATTTGGTAACGGAACTTCTGCATAAACCCACACTTCAATCCTCTGTGTAGAATATAGAGAAATACTGCAAAACCCTCTCATTTCCATTTATTTACTTCTCATCCTCTCTCTAATGCCTTTCCCGCTGAAAGTTCCTTGCCAGTTTTTTCCACATACCAAGAATTTTGAAATAAACTACCCAATAAGTACGTTTACTATTGCAAAAATGCTACGAGCTACGTACTTTTGTTGGTGCAACCTAAATAACAACTTTGAACTAGCAGAAAAATATTGTTAATGAACAAGGATTACTTAGATATTACTCCCACCTCGGAAGGCGATCTCTTCCTCGAGCAGGAGACAAGTCCCGACGCGATTGAGCAATTTCGTCTTTGGATGGATTTTGCTATACAAAATGGCGTTGAAGCGCCAAATGCTTTTATACTTTCTACAAGTACCTTCGAAGGAAAATCGTCTAGTCGTGTCGTAAATTTACGCAATATCGACGAACGAGGCTTGTACTTCCTTACCTTTTACGAGAGTAGGAAATGCCGCCAAATGCTCCAAAATCCCTACGTGAGCGGGATATTCTATTGGCCTACGATCGGAAGACAAATCCGATTCGAAGGTACCGTTGCGAGAATAGAACCCGAGGATAGCGATAAACTCTTTGTAAGATGCTCGGATGCCCAAAAGTTAGCTGCATGGGCTTTCCCACAAAGTCAAACCGTACCTACCAGAAAATACCTAGAAACCCTGATGGACGATTTCAGGGAGGACTTCAGTAATACTAAAAAAATCTCCCGTCCGTCCAATTACGGCGGATACTGCATACACCCACAATCCTTTGAGTTTTGGCAAGGGCATTCCAATCTGCTACACGACAGAATACTGTATACTCTCTTTAATGGGACTTGGAAAATAGAGCGTCTAGCGCCCTGATCTGATCGCTTTGCGATGGGAAGGAGTTTTTCAAATCTCCCCGCCCGCGTTTTTTACTCCGTGCGTGTCATTATCTAATTAGCTCTCTTGTAATTCGTTTCTAACAGATGTCGCCAAAACGTTACCTCATCACCGCAGCACTGCCATATGCCAATGGACCACTGCATATCGGGCACCTCGCTGGGGTCTACGTGCCTGCCGACGTCTATGTCCGATACCTAAAGGAACAAGGGCGAGATGTAATCTGGATTTGTGGCTCCGACGAGCACGGAGTCCCCATAACCATCAGAGCGCAAAAAGAAGGATGTACGCCACAAGAAGTAGTCGATAAGTATCATTCACTGATTAAGAAATCCTTCGAAGACTTTGGTATCGAGTTCAGTATTTATTCGCGAACCTCTAGCCCTACGCATTACAAAACAGCACAAGAGTTCTTCCTAAACTTATACAAAAAAGGTGTCTTTCTTGAACGTGAAGACGACCAGTATTACGACCCGCAGGTTAACCAATTCCTCGCCGATCGCTATATCACAGGTACTTGCCCGCATTGCCAAAATCCGAATGCTTACGGCGATCAGTGCGAACAGTGTGGGACATCACTAAACCCAACAGATCTTATAAACCCGAAGTCTGCTATTAGCGGAGCTAAACCGATCCTCAAGAAAACCAAACATTGGTTCCTCCCCCTCGACAAATATCAACCCTTCCTGCAGGATTGGATCCTAAAAGAACACCCAGAATGGAAAACAAACGTCATCGGACAATGCCGTAGTTGGTTCGATGCAGGCTTGCATCCTCGTGCTGTAAGTCGCGATCTGCCATGGGGGGTTCCCGTCCCGCTACCCAATGCAGAAGGGAAGGTACTTTACGTATGGTTCGATGCTCCTATCGGGTACATATCTGCTACTAAGGAACTTACACCAGATTGGGAAAAGTATTGGAAAGACCCCGATACAAAAATGGTGCACTTCATCGGAAAAGATAATATCGTCTTCCATTGTATCGTTTTTCCTACCATGTTGCACGCACATGGCGACTACATCCTGCCAGACAACGTCCCAGCTAACGAATTTCTAAACCTAGAGGGCGATAAACTCTCCACCTCCCGAAACTGGGCAGTCTGGTTGCACGAATTCTTAGAGGAGTTCCCCGGAAAGCAAGATGCCCTCCGTTACACTCTCCTCGCAAATTTGCCAGAAACCAAAGACAACGATTTTACGTGGAGCGACTTCCAAGCCCGAAATAATAACGAACTCGTGGGAATCCTTGGCAATTTCTTCAATCGTGCGATGATGCTGACCAATAAATATTTTCAAGCTACAGTGCCCGCACCAAAAGAACTCGATACAACCGAAAAAGAACTCCTTGCCCAGATTCTTGTACAACGTGACGCTATTGCTACATCTATAGAGAATTTTCGCTTCCGCGACGCCCTAAAAGAGTATATGCAACTCGCCCGACTAGGTAATAAATACCTCGCAGAACGCGAACCCTGGAAACTGATTAAGACAGATCCCGAACGGGTGGAATGTATCGTTTACGTCGCCTTACAATTAGCTGCTGCGTTAAGCATCCTCGGGAGACCATTCTTACCATTTGCTGCCAAAAAAATGAAGCAAATGCTCAACCTACAGAACATATCTTGGCAAGAACTGACCATAAATATCCTACCGCAAGGGTATAAGTTAAATGATGCCGAGCTCCTTTTCGAACGAATCGACGACTCAGCAATACAAGCGCAAATAGACCGTCTACACAAGAATGCCGCGGTCAATGCTCAGCCTACAGAACAGAAAGAGCTGAATGCCAAACCCGATATATCGTTCGAACATTTCGATGCTATCGACCTTCGTGTCGTTACCATTCTACAAGCGGAGCGCATCCCGAAAACTAAAAAGTTGCTAAAGCTTTTGGTTGATATCGGAACCGAGCAGCGAACTGTTGTCTCTGGAATTGCCGAAGACTTTACGCCAGAAAGCCTCATCGGGCGAAAAGTCTCAATGATTCTAAACCTCGCGCCACGAAATATAAAAGGCGTAGAATCCCATGGCATGTTACTATTTGCTAAAAATAAAAAAGGCGAGCTTATCCCTATACAGCCCGATGGCAATGCGCAAAATGGAGATCGCATTAGCTAAAATCCCCCCCACGTACTTGAGCTACGTAATACGAACATATACAAATTCAAAGAAAAAGATTAACTTTGCGCGTTAAATATACCGAACCGGGATGGCGCTTTGCAAGATTTTTGTCCAGTCCCGCGTCTTGAAGAAAGGACTATTAAGGTGGATACGTTGAGTTATAGAACGGTATCAGCAAACAAGGCTACCGTGAAGAAGGAATGGGTCGTTATCGATGCTACAGATGTTATTGTCGGACGACTTGCAAGCAGAGCTGCACTTGTATTGCGCGGAAAACACAAACCTACTTTCACCCCACACGTCGACTGCGGCGATAACGTTATTATTATAAACGCCGATAAAGTCCGTTTCACCGGAAAAAAACTCTCGAACAAAAACTATTACCGACACACGGGATACCCCGGAGGTAAGAGAGTCGCACACCCTAACGAAGTATTAAAAGCACATCCAGAACGCATCCTCGAACATGCAATCCGGGGTATGCTTCCTAAAAACCGCTTAGGAAGACGGCTCTTTAACAACCTTTTTGTATATGCCGGTTCCGAGCACCCACATCAAGCTCAACAACCCAAGGAAATAGTCCTCACTAAGTAGTAAATCCAGAATCTTACAGAATGCAGGTCTTTAATGCTGTTGGACGACGAAAAGCAGCCGTCGCGCGAGTGTATCTAACTGCTGGTAATGGGAAAATTACCATCAATAGTCGCGATATCAACGAATATTTTCCATCACCACTACTCCGCTACGTCGTTTGTCAACCATTTACCGAACTAAACCTCGCCGAGTCCTTCGATGTGAAAGTGAACCTATACGGTGGTGGCACTTCCGGACAAGCAGAGGCTGTGAGATTGGCTATCACACGAGCGCTGATCCAATATAACGAAGAACTGAAGCCGCAACTACGTGCTGCTGGTTTCGTAACAAGAGATGCCCGTGTGGTGGAAAGAAAAAAACCGGGACGTCCTGGTGCACGGCGCAGATTCCAATTCTCGAAACGTTAGATTCTATCTGCTCTCAGGGTGCGAGATATGTCTCTCGTACCTGAGAGCAGATTTAAGCCTCCATGCTTCCTAAAGCTCTACGAGGATGGCTACAATCACGATCTCGGTAAGCTGTGGATGCTTTGTTTATCTTTCGTAGATCTTCTGTTTGTAGAAGTCGTTTCCCAGAGAACATTAACCTTACATAAATCGTCGTTAGCGCAGACATAGCAGGTGCTATGTTCAAACCCCTAAGACTAAACCAAAACACAACCGTTACGGTTTGCTACTCAGGGGTTGCCTGACACAAAATCTTAAAATTCTAACAGGTATGCCAAATTTGACATTCGAGCAAATGCTCGACGCAAAGGTGCACTTCGGGCACCAAACGCAAAAATGGTGCCCCAAAATGGCGCCGTACATCTTCATGGAGCGGAACGGATATCACGTTATCGATCTCCGGAAGACAATTGTTAAGGTAGAGGAAGCGGCACAAGCCCTTCGTATTATCGCTAAAAGTGGCAGACGTATACTTTTTGTTGCCACCAAAAAACAAGCAAAAGAAGTGGTTGCGACCCGAGTGAAAGAGGTGGGAATGCCATTCGTTACCGAGCGTTGGCCAGGCGGTATGCTTACCAACTTTCCTACCATTCGTAAAGCTGTCAAGAAGATGAGTAACATCGACAAGATGATGACAGACGGCACCTACGAGAATATGTCGAAGAGAGAGCGTTTACAACTTACGCGTGTAAGAGCTAAACTGGAGAAAAACTTAGGTTCCATCGCCGACATGAATAAGCTCCCCGCAGCACTTTTCGTTGTCGATGTACAACGCGAGTATATTGCCGTTCGCGAAGCTAATCGTCTCGGTATTCCTGTGTTCGCTATGGTGGATACTTGTTGCGATCCCACGCCTATAGACTACGTAATCCCATCCAACGACGACGTTAATACCTCTATCGATCTCATCATTGGCGAGATGTGCGAAGCTATCAAAGAAGGCATTATCGAGCGCAAGATGAGTCGTACCGAACAGGAAGCGGAGGAAACGACTGAAGACGAAAAAGAAACGACCGATCCTAAAAACGAAAACAATAACGACGACGAGGAATAACCCAAGCCCCTACTGAAATTTGGAAAGGAATACAACATGGCAGATATTAAGGCAGCCGATGTTATGAAATTGCGCAAAATGACCGGCGCAGGGATGATGGATTGCAAGAATGCTCTCGAAGAAACGAATTGCGATTTCGAGCGTGCGCAAGAGCTCATCCGCGAACGTGGAAAAGCTATTGCAAATAAACGTGCCGATCGCGAAGCTTCCCAAGGTGCAGTCATTGCCAAAAATAATGCATCAAATTCCGCTGCAGCTATCTTCGTTCTGAATTGCGAAACCGATTTTGTTGCAAAAAACTCCGAGTTCATTGCCCTAGCAGATCGAATCCTAACCGAAGCTCTCAAAGCCGATGTAAAGGATATCGACGGTGTGCGTTCTATGATCATTGATGGTAAAACAGTCGACGAGCTCGTACAAAATCAGTCCGGAATAACCGGAGAAAAAATGGGACTCGGCTACTTTAAACGAATCGACGCACCAACCGTTGGCTTCTACATCCACCCCGGTAACAAACTAGCATCTGTTGTAGGAGTAAGCAAATCAGGCGCGCAACAGCAATTACTTACCGATCTCGCTATGCAGATTGCGGGTATGAATCCTGTGGCAGTCGACGCGAATAGTATCCCAGAAAATATCCGCCAAAAGGAATTCGAAATCGGGCGAGAACAGGCTAGACTCGAAGGGAAACCCGAACAAATCCTCGACAAAATTGCTGAGGGAAGACTTGCAAAGTTTATCAAGGAAAATACCCTTATGGGGCAAGAGTTCATTCGCGACAATAAGTTCACGGTAGAGCAGTACGTGTCCTCGATAGACAAAGAGCTTAAGGTGACCTCTTTCGAACGCTTCGGGCTTTCGGAATAGTACCACAACAACATTCGTCAGAAAAATGAAAGGGTGGGTGCCGTCTGTGTGCACGCTGCCCTTTTTTCTACTTATAAGGCGCAACAGCTATTACCTAATTTTGCTATTCCTACGCCATTCAAGAGCAAAACGACCTACGCAAAGTAACAAATAGCTAACATCTACGTTACTACTACGAGTTGATTGTAAATAGAAGGGGCTGAGTTTGGTTTTGACAGCAGGTAGAATTTTGATGTAAGCATGTCGAGCGTTGCATGGAGTGCTCGTTAAACAAAACATGTGAATTTATAAATGGCGAAAATTCTTTTGCTCTCGCTGCGTAATTAGTTCATTCTGATTACCTTAATCCTCGCCGAGGTATGGCAAGGACGGGATGTCCTACAGAAAGCACTTGTCCTGTTGCGTTCTGGTTCAGGGCACTGGAAATACAGGAATAGCAGAGAGAATGTTCCGTGCTCCCTGCGAATCTTTAGGAACTAGGGCATGTGCTTGGGGGTCTCTGTCCGTCGCATGTTCAACAACCAATCAGAGAATAAGCATGTAGAAAGCAACAGGGTTCCTTGTTTGGACGCGGGTTCGATCCCCGCCAGCTCCACAAACAGATACAACCTATGCCAGAATATGAAAGGAATAGCTTGTTTATACATCCTACTGACACTCACAATAATGAGTGCTAGCGCACAGCTGCAGAATCTGAACCTTGCTGAGTTATATGACGGGAATAACTCCCTCACCCCCAATACTATAACCCTACCAACAGATCTAAATGACGGGCGACATTATACAACCTTCGAAGAAAAACGAGGCATCGTGAAGTGGAGTTTCGAAACGGGTAATGAGGTAGAAACTATACTCGACATACATTCGCTCCCCGATTCTTTGCAAGATATACAAGGTTACGCATTTGCATCCAACGAAAAGCGCCTACTGCTCGAAATAGATTCGGAATACATCTACCGAAGAAGTGCTATATCTAGGTACGTGATATACGACCTACAAAATCAAACCTTTCAATCTATTGCTAACGGGAAAAAACTCCAACTTGCGCAATTTGCCCCCGACAACAACAAGCTCCTCTTCGTATACGAGAACAATATATACTATTACGATATCCCCACACACTCCCAAGTGCAAGTTACAACCGACGGGCGACGCAATCAGATAATAAATGGAGTGCCCGATTGGGTATACGAGGAAGAGTTTGCACTCGAGAAAGCGGTATGGTGGTCGCCCGATGCTACGCAAATAGCTTTTTTGCGCTTCGACGAAAGGAATGTTGCTGAATACCCTATGATCGCCTACGATACTACCCTTTACCCAGAAGTCTATAGCTACAAATACCCCAAAGCGGGCGAACGGAATTCTGTAGTCTCCTTGCATGTTTACGATCTGCAGCAGAAACAAACTAAGCAGATGGAAACCGGGCAGGAACAGGATATCTACATCCCTCGCGTATACTGGACTCCGAAGGCTACGCTGTGTTATTTAAAGGAAAATAGACTCCAGAATCACCTCGAAATTTGCGAAGCTGACCCCAAAACGGGTGCCACAAGAGTAGTCATAGAGGATACCGATCCTTGCTACATAGAGGAACCTACCGATTGGTATATTACGTTTTTGGATGATGGCAACCTCTTTGTGTTTCCGAGTGAGCGCGAGGGCAACAGACAACTCTTCCTAGCTACATGGGACGCAGCGAAACCTCCTATCCTAATTACAAAGGGGGACGACGAAATTATCGAGTGCTACGGTTTTTCTAGCAAAACCAAAAGACTCTATTACAGTGCCTATGATCAGTCGCCATTGCGCTCGGCAATCTTTTCGATAAAAATAGACGGCACCGACAAAAAGAAACTCTCCGATCGGCAAGGTTCCAATTCGGCATGGTTCAACCGTGCTATGACCTACTACATACAAACCTATAGCAGTGTGCACACCCTGCCGCAAATCTCGTTGCATGCCATTAGCGGCAAAAAATTGCGAGTTATTGAGGACAATCACCTGCTAAGCGAAAAACTTCAAGCAATACAACTACCGAAAAAAGAGTTCTTTACGTTTACAACTCCCGAAGGACTACAACTTAACGGCTATAGGGTGCTGCCTATCGGATTTGATTCTACAAAGCGTTATCCGGTTATGATGTTCCAGTACTCAGGTCCAAACTCACAGCGAGTGCTTGATAAGTGGAAACTAGGATGGGACGAGTACCTAGCATCCAAGGGATGCTTAGTGGTTTGTGTCGACGGGCGTGGTACCGGGGGGCGTGGTACTGCCTTCAGAAAATGTACTTACCGACAACTCGGGAACCTAGAAACGCAAGACCAGCTCTACGCAGCAGAGTATTTAGCTTCGTTACCCTACGTAGATGCTAAGCGGATGGCTATCTGGGGTTGGAGCTTTGGGGGGTATATGTCGCTGTTGTGTAATTTCCGCGGCAATGAGCGCTTTGCATTCAGTATTGCGGTGGCGCCGGTTACGAATTGGCGTTTTTACGATTCTATCTATACGGAGCGATTTATGGGGCTCCCCACCGATAATGCTAAAGGTTATGACGAGAATTCGCCGATCCATTTCGCGCAAAATCTTAAAGGGAAATTACTTATAATGCACGGCACTTACGACGATAATGTACACATACAGCACTCGGTAAGGCTCGTCGAAAAGCTAGTACAAGAGAATATCCCTTTCAATATGCAGTGGTACCCCGATCGTAACCATAATATAACGGGCAACGGAGCTACCCTGCACCTCTTTACCACGATGTGGAACTATATAGATCGCGAATTCTTTAATTAGCAAACAAGTTGTCATGAAAAAAAACGCATTTTTTATTGTTACGGTTACCCTCCTATGTCTGCCCCTGATATTTGTAAACTATAGCTGCAATAAAGATTCTGTAAATAAAATTATTAATGCCTTAGGGCTTTCAAAGGAGGAGATTGCAGAAGGACTCACCGTTGCCCTCGATACTGCAGCAAGAGATGCCTCTCATCTCGGAAATAAGGTGAACGGCTTTCTGAAAAACGAGCTCATTAGGTTGGCTCTCCCCGAAGATTTACAACCCGTTATGAAATTGGTGGATCTGACCAAGAAGAATCCCATAACTGCTTATTTAGCAAAACCCCTCGAAGCTACAGTCCAGTCGTTTGTTACCTCACTGAATCGCTCGGCAGAAGCTGCTGCTGGGAAAGCTTTTCCGATATTCTCGAGCGCTATAAAAAGTATGACAATTACCGATGCGCTCGGCATCCTACAAGGATCCGATTCGGCAGCTACTCACTATCTGCGTTCTAAAACTACGTTGCCACTTACCGAAGCTTTTTCGCCAGTGTGCAAAGAGATGATCGCAAAGTGTGGCGTGACTAATGAGTACGAAAATCTCGCTAACAAATACAACGAGGTGTTGGGTAATCCGGTGGTCGCCGCAGCAGCTGCTGTTTTAGATTTACCGAAAAAACTGAATACAGATTTACCCAAATACGTAACCGGAAAAGCCCTGGACGGGATGTATATCCTGATGCGAGGCGAGGAGAAGAAAATTCGCGACAATCCACAACAATACGCTTCAGATATTATTCGGAAGGTTTTCGGATCCAAAGAGGCAAAAGAAAAGAAGCAAAACCAATAGCATCTGCAACTATTTTTACACTTTTAGGACGTATTGCGAACATTTCTCTATCCGGAGATCGTATATCTATTTAGAAAAAACGTAGTATTTTTACAACTGCAAGGTGGTATCGTCTGATAAAGGAAACGAGGCTGATTTACGATAGCAAGTTGCAATACGGAATGACGACGCGAAGAGGCTATTATATTCTCTATTGTTTTATAGCGCTGATTGCTACGGTATTTCCTATATCGTTGTATGCTCAACCGACTACCACTACGCTAACCCCCGAAGAACGATTGGCACGTGCCTCCGAACGCGTTGCAGAGGGCGAAAAACGTATTGAAGATGCCAAACAACTCGTCTCTGACGGGAAGAGTATGGCTAAGCAAGGAGCTACCGAATCGAGAGATCATGCAAAAAATCTGAAACGGATACTCCGCGAGCACGAACGAGAGATGAGCTCCCTCAACAAGCAAATGTCGTCTAAAGACAAAGCCGAACGTTCGCAGGCCAGAGCGCAAGCTCGGGAACTAAAAAACAGGTATCGAGAAGAGGTCAATAGCGTAAAAAAAGAGCTGAAAGCCGCGGAAAGAAGCAAGAAACGTGGCGAAAAAATGCAGGAAAGAGGCAAGAAAAAGCTCGAACGAGCCAAAGAATACCTCAAGAAAGCTAAGAAACTCGAACGAGAAGTCCAGAAGAAAAACGAGGAACGCGAACGTAAAATTATAGAACAAGAGCAGCGAAGAATGTCTAGTGGCGGCTGATGAGAGACTCTAAGAAGCTTTCCAACACTACGCCTATTGCGCGAGTGCTTGTGGTGGATGACGAGACAGCCATCCGCGATACACTCAAAAATATATTAGAAACAGAATCCTATTCCGTCGAAACAGCTGCTAACGGAAAGGAGGCACTCGAAATCTTTCAAAACAATACCTGCGACGTCGTGCTTTGCGACGTGAAGATGCAGGGTATGGATGGCATCGAGCTCCTAGCAGCAATGCGCGAAGTGGCGCCCGACATCCCGGTTATTATGGTGTCGGGGCACGGTACCATCGATACTGCAGTCGAAGCCCTGCGGAAAGGCGCCTATGACTACATACAGAAACCACTCGACCTGAATCGCCTCCTTGTTTCCCTCAGGAATGCTCTAGATAGAAGTTCGTTGGTTGCCGAAACCAAACGCCTCCGTCAGAGTGTGCTGAAGAGTTTCGAGATTGTGGGTGCGTCGAATGCCATCAACGATGTGCGCTCCATGATCCAAAGAGTAGCCACAACATCCGCTCGAGTGCTTATCACTGGCGAAAACGGTACGGGAAAGGAATTGGTAGCTAGAGGTATACATCAGGCGAGTTTGCTTGCTAACGGACCGTTTGTAGAGGTTAATTGTGCGGCTATCCCCAGCGAACTTATAGAAAGCGAGCTCTTCGGGCACGAAAAAGGTGCCTTTACATCGGCTATTAAGCAACGTAAAGGGAAGTTCGAATTGGCATGCGACGGCACACTCTTTCTCGACGAGATAGGAGATATGAGCTTAGACGCACAAGCTAAAGTACTACGTGCCTTGCAAGAGCAACGGATTACACGTGTGGGTGGGGATAAAGAAATAGAAGTCAATCCGCGTGTGATTGCCGCTACTAATAAGGATCTACGAAACGAAATTAAGAATGGCAGGTTCCGTGAGGATCTGTATCACCGACTGAGTGTTATCCTCATCCACGTCCCGCCACTGCGTGAGAGAACCGAAGATATCCCCCTGCTGATTGATAGATTTACAGACGTGTTGTGTAGTCAGCACGGGGTTGCAAAGCGAAAATTTTCGAAAGAAGCTATCAACGAGCTTTGCAAAAAAAGGTGGACTGGCAATGTTCGGGAGTTACACAACATTGTAGAGCGGCTCCTGATTATGACGGATGGCGAAATCACGAAAAAGGACGTCGACCACTATTGCCCTAATCCGCCTAGTGAATAAGGCTCGCACTATACAGATGGGTAGCTTGAACAGATTGAGGTGCGGGCTTCTCCTATTTCTTTTCTCTTGTTTGGTCGTTCAGGTTTTTGCTGCACCGGTGCTTGTCGGAGCTGCACGTTTTGAGGCGTACGAACCATTTTTAGTGGGGCGACGCGTAGGGTTGGTATGCAATCATACTTCGCGGGTTGGCGAGCGTCAACTTTGGGATACATTGCAAAAACGAGGCATTACATTAGTGCGGCTCTTTACCCCAGAACACGGTCTGGAAGGTATTGCCGATGCCGGAGAACACGTGCGCAATCAGAAAGCAAAGCGAGAACTACCCGAGGTTGTGAGTTTGTACGGTGCGCAGAAACGTCCCCCCAAGGAAAAGCTGCAGGATTTAGATGTTCTTCTCTTCGATTTGCAGGACGTCGGCGTGCGCTGCTATACCTATCTATCTACCCTTCATTACGTTATGGAGGCTTGTGCACAAACGGGTTGCGAGCTGATAGTTTTGGATCGTCCCAACCCTAACGGTCATTTTGTCGATGGTCCGACCTTATTTATGCGTTACCGTTCTTTTGTAGGTATGCATCCTGTGCCGTGGGTACATGGGATGACGGTAGGGGAGTATGCTCGTATGATTCGCAGCGAGGGTTGGCTCAAGGATTCTCTTATACCGAAATTGAGTATAGTGCGTTGTGAGTATTATACTCACACTACGCGCTATGAACCACCAGTGCCGCCATCGCCCAATCTACCTACCTTGCGAGCTATTTTGTTGTATCCGTCGTTAGCATTTTTTGAAGGAACTAACCAGAGTGTAGGGCGTGGTACGGAGACTCCGTTCGAAGTTGTGGGGAGTCCGCAGAATCGTAAACAAGGCTTTTTTTTCATTCCGAAATCGCGTCAAGGTGCTAAGCATCCGCCACATATACACAAACGTTGCTATGGCTTGGATCTTCGCAATGTTTCGACGGACTCGCTGTATCGTTCCGCACGTATTCGTTTGTCGTATCTCAAGGAGATGTATAAGGCGTGTGGAGGGAAATTTTTTCAAAAGTTCTTTACGCAATTGGCGGGTGGTACAATGCTTCGTAGCGCCATCGAAAGAGACGACTCGGAGGATGCGATTCGTGCTATGTGGCAAAACGATTTGGCAGCTTTTAAGCAAATCCGCGCAAAATACCTGCTTTATACCGATTTTGATGGTTCGCTGCCTCAATTAGTATCACAACTGGAAGAGATAATTCTATGAAAAATTGGCGTTATATAGCGTTTGCTTGCCTTCTAACGCTGTTTTATACTCAAGTGGACGCATCGTTCCTTACGCCGCCGAATGCGCAGTACAAAGACAGTATTGCGCATTCGGGAATACATTCTGTGGTATGGTCGAGAGCGAATAGACAAAATACCCCACCACTGCTCCCATTACACAAGGATGAGCATTTGCGGCTTTTGTTCGATTACTTAGAAGATGAGCCTATCAGTCCTATGTATCGTATTGTGCATTGCGATCCGGATTGGCAGGCATCGGATCTATTTACAGGAGACTACCTCAAGGGTTTTGAAGAGAATACCTTCCCCACGCCTACAACCTCGCAAGGCACGGTACAAGTGTTTCAGCATTACGAGTTATCGTTACCTAACTCAGATGTGCAGTTCCGCATTTCGGGAAACTATATCGTGCAAGTTTTTGATGCTTATCATACCAATCGGTTACTCTTTCAGCGGCAATTTGCTATTTACGACGAACGTTGTAGGTTATCGCTCGAACGTATCGATGCGCTGGGCATCTATCGGCTCTCGCACCAACAGATACGTGCACAGGTGGATGTACAGAAAATGGGGCAACTCCTCGATACTCGCGATTTGCGTCTATTCGTTCAACAGGGTTGGCAACATACCTCTGTGCAGGAATTGCCCTTTGAGAAATGGTTATCCCCTACGGTGTTACTCTACGGTCGTACCGATACAGGGCGCTTTGCTGCAGGAGTACCGTGGCATGTACTCGACCTACAATCATTGCGTGTACCGGGGCGCGGCGTACGAACCATAACCTATCGCGAAAATGCGTATCACGTAGAAGTACTTCCCGATCGATTTACTTTGCCTGGACGTACACTCGATCATGCTCCAACGGAAAAGGATTTATACGGCTGGTCGGTGATAGGCTACAATAGCGATCGTTTGGCTGTGGAGCGTGAACGGGCACGTCCGTTAGAATCGGAATATGCGTGGGTGTATTTCACGCTCGAGGGTCCCGAAGGCTTTGATATTACTCTGGAACTACACGATAGAACCCAACCGATGCTCTATCATGCAGAGCGCGATGCTTATGAGACTAGTATCTATCTCAAGCAAGGGGTTTATAATTATCGCTACCGTTGGGGTACGAATGTTGTAGAAGGAAATAGTGCCGAGACTGCCAACGAGTATTATGCATTGCTCTACTACCATGCCCCAGGGACGCGCTATTGGCAACTTATAGCAACGGCTACGTGTCTTTAGTGTTTAAAGATTCGTTTCAAATGCGCAAGGTACGGTTGAGATGCATTGCCTATCTTTGCAACAGAAACCTAATATAAGCAGAATAGATTAGAAATGAAGGCTTTATTACGACTTCTATTCCCCTTCTTGTTTCTCTTTCCGTGCTGGGTTATGGCACAAGTTGAGGGAGACGTAGAACGAGCTTTTTTGCAAGGCGATATCAGCAAACTAACCCCCTATTTAGGCGCTACCCTCGACCTCCGGATTCTAGATACCGAAAATGTTTATGGGCGATCGCAGGCAGAGGTCCTATTGGGGAAGTTTTTTACAGAGCATCCGCCAAAGAACTTTTCGATCGCGCATCACAAAAATCGTTCGGATACGTCTTTTTTTATTGGAACTTATACCTCGAAAGATCAGATGACGTTCCGGGTTAGTGTCTTTATGAAAACTACAAGTGAAAAGAGACACATCACACAAGTGCTTATTCAAAATTCTACGGCACTGTAGAGAGCACAATCACGTATGCAACTGTTAGCAATCCGTTGCGTTCGTTTGGTATTGCACAGAATTGGTTAGTGCCGTCTTCGCATGATTTTTACTTCCGGGTCGGTCGTGTTGCTTTTTTTGCCAACTTCCCAACGAATTTTAGCGATGGCATAGCCGGGTATAGAGCGGTAAATGCGCTCGGAACGTAGCAGATCGGAGTACCATATATCTGTCCATTCTCTAAGGTGCAAGTTGAGAAGATTGTGTCCTGCAAGCACTACCGACAAGCCATAACCCAAAGAATAGGCTAGCTCGGCATCCAACCCAATTAAATAGGGACGTTTGTCGCTGTAGGCGCTTACCGAATAACTGCCACCCAGTTCGGTACGGAAATCTTTCCATTCAAAGAGGAGTTTGCCCCTTGCTGAGGCATCGTAGTCTACGACCGCCGGATCCTGTGCAATAAGGTACTGATTGCGACTACCTTCGAGTTCCATTTGCACGTTGAACATTGACGAATAGGTACTTTGTGCTTCAAAACTTATTTCATGCTCGTAGTTTAAGACTTTGTTAATCTGTGTGCCGTACAAGATATTTCGGAGTGAGCGTGACCAATCGTACTTGAGTGACAAAGTCCAGATGCCTCCAAAACGATTGCTAACTCTCGCACCTGCACTGAGCATCTCACTATTAGAGAGCCCGAAAGGTGAGGAAATATTGAGTAATCCGAATTGCTCTAACCGATTAAAAGGTTTCTCCGTCCTATCATAATCGCAGACGGCATACATAGAATACGACTCTTCGGTGGGATAGTAGCTAAAATGGACGCTAGCAGAGTAGGAATGGTCGTAGAGGCGCGAAAAGTCGTGGTTCTGAGTGATAGAGCGATACGAGTTCATAATCATCCCATACCCTAGTGTGCTAGGGCTCTGTACTTTGATCCGCGAGGAAATATGAGCACCAAGGTTCATGCCCGGCAGGATATGATAGGAACCGCGAAGTTCTGGTTCCCAGTAAAAGCCATCTTCCAAGCGGTTCTGTTGCGGTTGCCGAGTATCTTGGCGAAGGTAGGCGCCAGCAAGGGATAGCGTTGCATAAACATAATCGTTGTCAAAGACATAGGAAGTGCCGAGTTTTATGAGTTGCTGTAGGAAGTGTAGGTTGGTCTCGAGCGAACCATTAAAGCTCGGTAGTAACGAAATTGGCGAATCGGATTCAAAGTTGGCATACCGCGAATACTGTACAGAGTTATGCGAAACCCAGAACTTTAGCTTCTGATGCTTGGTAAGCATTAGGCGTGCTCCTATTTCTTCGTTGGTAGTTAGCTCTTTTTGTCGTTCTAAGAATTGCAGTAGGTAGCGTCCGTCAGCATTGGGTAGTAAACGAAGGGGGAGGATGAGATCCGAAGCTTTCAGTCGGTCTATAGGGCGCGCGAGTTTCGAATTCACACTACCCGAAATATAGAAAAGATGCTCGCCGGGACGGAAATAAACCCCGCCTTTAGCTGTCCAGTTGAATGGTCGTGTTTGTTGGTTATTCGTGGTTGTGATGAGTTTATTTTGGTAATTATCTTTGTGATTGTTGTGGATATCCGATTTCCCAAAATCGGTATTGGCGCCTAGTAGGAACATCCACTGTTTGGTGGGCGTGTAGGTAAGTGCGAAATTTCCGAGCATGTATTGCACATCATTCCGACTTGTGTTACCTGTTCTGTAGGAAGTCCCTTTTTGCGATCCTACGACAAACGTATGCAATACCTCGGTTTTGGTATCATTGTTTGCGATGGCCCCCATCACTGCAGCAGTAACCTTGAGCCGATCTTGTTCGTGATAGTTGTACAACAGGTTTACAGCATGTGCGGTCATTTTATAGGTATCTGAGGGCGGATTCAGGATATTTCCAATTTCATGTCCTAGGTTTATCGAAATCTTGTAACCGCCTTCCGGATTCTGCAAGCCGCCTTGCATAGCCAAATAATCCATAATGGTAAAAGTGGGGTCGGCCATGTTGTTACTTGCTACAAGTGCCGAAAACATATGGTTGGTACCCATATAGTGGGGTTGCGCGCGGAAGCTGTAAGCATTCCGATAACCACCACCAGCTTCTATAGTGCCACGGATTTTATTCAGCTTATTATCTTTTACACCGACATCGATCACCGTCTCGTCCTTATTTTGGAAACCGTCGATGATACTGAATTCGCTATAACCCTTAATGACACGTACTGTATCGGCAACATCCGCTTCGATATTTTTGGTAGCCATAGCAATATTATTGCCAAAATAGTCGCGACCATTAAACAGGATTTTGCTGACGGTTTTGCCTTCCACAGTTACATTCCCGTCGGGGGCGACTTTCATTCCGGGGAGGTTGGCAAGTACATCACCAAGGGTCTTTTCCATCCCCGTTGCATAGGCTTTTAAGTTGTAGCCTACGGTGTCGCCCTTACGCGTCATACCACCACGACGTGCTCCTATGCGTACGGCTTCTATCTCCTTAGGGTCGTCTTTTAGTGTGAAAGTAATGGCAGCTTTGTGGGGGAGCTCGATCTCTTTAGATTCGGTAAGGAAACCCAACTGGTGAGCTTGTATCCAGAATTTACCTTCGTGTTCGCCCTTTATACGAAAGACTCCCGCTGTATTGGTTACTGTATGAAAGACCACCGAGGAGTCCTGCGGATTTACAGTAAGAATTACAGCAAGTGGAATCGGGTTGCCCGCCGAGTCTTTTACTACACCATGTGCTAGTTCCTTTTGCGCAAAGCTGACACTAGCTAAAAGTAGCAAGACTAGGGATATCGCAATTCGTAAAGTGTATTGCATGCTTATAATCACAATTTTTGTGGGAATTTGCCAACCAATTTAGGGTAGGACGTACGTGAGGAAAGAAAGTTACAAGAAGAAATGGGTTGGCGGCAATTTTTCGGGCTTTTTCATATGGGTACGGCAGTAATCTAGGAAAAGCTGAATGGTATTGTCTATGCGAACTGCAGAAAGGGGGATCGGATCACTGAGTTCGATTCCTTCAAGCGTACGGCAGCGGCTTAGCGCTACGTATAGCTGACCAGAGGTAAAGATCCGAGTGGTGTCAATACGAACATTCTCGAAGGTCAGTCCTTGACTCTTATGGATGGTTATCGCCCATGCCAAACGGATAGGATATTGCGTGAAGGTACCTACGACCTTTTTAACGAGTTCTTGTCTCTTCTCGTCGAAGCGATATTCTATCTTTTCCCAACGTATTCTTTTAAGTGTAATAGGCATACCTCCTTCTAGTTTTGCAATGCGGATTTCGTTCTCTTCCAATGATGTCACAATGCCCAGCTCACCATTCGTATAGCGGTTTTCCTCAGTTTCGTTACGTACAAACATTACCTGCGCACCTACCTTTAGGGCAAGTTTACTCTCGGTGGGGGCGTCTTTTTCGTCATAAGTTCCGGTGGTAGCTGCTTCGTAGACATACTCTTCGCTTTCGAGAGCGTCCAGACATTGTTGATTGTAGTATGCACTTTGCCGACGGAGTGCGGTAAGTATAATTTGCCCTTGGGGGATGGTATCCTGTGCCGGCGCGACTCGTTGGTTAAGTTGTGCTAAGTGCTCGTGTAGCGCATTAGATCCGGTACGTATGCTTTCGAGGATATTTATGAACTCTAGGTCGCTCTGCCGATAGATTTTTTGCAATTCGAGAAAATAGAATTCGCTTTTTTTGAATGCCGGCGACGAGAAGAAGAACGGTGTGCGGTAGTAGGGTGCGATAAGTGCCCAGTCGGAGCTTGTTACGGGTGGCAGCTGATACAGATCGCCAATGAGCAAGAGTTGTACTCCGGCAAACGGTGTGTTTGTCTTTTTTACTTGGCAGAGGCGATCATTTAATGCTTGCAAGAGATCGGCACGAACCATACTTACCTCATCTATGATAATAAGGTCGAGATTTTCTAACAACTTTAGCTTGTCTTTTTTCGAAATTTTTCGGAGCTGTTTGTTAGGTTCGGCGAAATCTTTTGCAGGAATGTACGGATCTCGTGGTAGTTGGAATAGCGAGTGTAGGGTTACTCCATTGGCATTGAGTGCTGCAATCCCGGTCGGTGCCACAATAACATACGACTTGCGCAACTCCCGACACAACTGTTGCAAAAACGTGGTCTTCCCGGTTCCAGCGCGTCCGGTCAAAAATAAATTGTAATGGGTATGTAGGATCAGATCGCGAGCAAGCTGCGCTTCTTGTGTTTTTTCGTATTGCAAGTCTCTTTCCATTTACTACTACGAAGGTAACGAAAAGCTACAGGCTTCTTTTCTGTATGTTGAGATTATTGCACAGCTGAGCCATGAACGGTTGGCTAACTGGGTGCAGTGGTTTTGATATCTTTTGTTGATGTATGTTACACTCCCCTTGTAGGTTACTCCCTGTAAGGGAGGAGGTTTTTAATACATACAGTCGGAATTTATTTTAGTAATTGTATGATAGTATCGAACAGATAAAGTGATACAGAAAATAAGTCTCGACAAAAACCGTATTTTTGTTACAACAATACTAAATCTCATTAAGGTAGATTGCATGAAAAGATGTTTAATGTTTCTAGCATTTTTATCGCTAGGTTTTTCGTTGTTTGCGCAACAGCGTACGGTGACAGGAGTGGTCACTTCTGCCGATGATAATGAGCCGCTTCTTCAAGTAATGGTACTCGTGAAAGGTACACAAACTGTAGTACTTACTGATGCTGACGGACGATACGCCATCCGGGTTCCTGACCCTAGTGCGGTGCTCGTTTTCTCTTACACGGGGTATGCTACACAAGAGATTACAGTAGCAGAACAAGCAACCATCAACGTCGTAATGGCAACATCTGTTGAAGAGATCGACGAAGTTATGGTCGTTGCCTTCGGAAAAGCGAAGAAGAGCTCGTTTACTGGTTCGGCGGTCTCAGTTGGAGAAAAGGAATTGGAACGTAAGCAAGTTTCTAATGTGATGAATGCCCTCTCTGGGAAAGTCCCCGGGGTGACGATCTATTCCTCCAATAACCAGCCAGGAACAGGTTCTGCGGTTCGTATCCGTGGTACAGGTTCGTTCTCGGCAAGTAGTAGTCCGCTATACGTAGTAGACGGAGTGCCTTACGATGGCGATGTCTCTGCTATAAACCCAGCCGATGTAGAAAGCACGGTATTGCTTAAAGATGCTGCTTCGGCGGCTCTGTATGGCGCTCGTGCTGCTAATGGTGTGGTGATGATTACGACAAAGAACGGAGCTAATGCTAAACAAACCGGGGTTGCGAATATTAACCTCGCAGCGAAGGTCGGTTACAACTTCAAGGGGATACCCTCGTACGACCGTATTACCGACCCGAAAAAGTATGTAGAGAAATATTACGAAGCTCTCTACTACTACTATCGCTACTCCTCTGCACGCCATATTGGTTCTACCGAGGTGCAGCAAATGTCAGCAGCACAGGACGCTATTCTTAATCGTGAGTCGGGCTTGGTATATTTTCCATTCACGCTTAACGACCCCTCTGCCGATTGGTTTACAAAGAATCCCGACGGGACTTTCTCTATGAATAAGGATGCTACTCTCGGTAGATGGCACGTTGACCCAAGTACAGGCAAAAAGTACTGGATGCAGCCAGACGACTGGGATAAAGAAGCTTACTTGCCAAATATGCGTCAGGAGTATAACCTCACTGTTTCAGGACGCTCAGATAAAGTGAACTATTTCTTCTCCGCGGGATATCTCAACGATAAGGGGTACTTGCGCGGATCTAGTTACGAACGTTACTCCTCGCGCTTGAGAGTGGATTTTACTCCAAAATCCTGGGTGAAGATGGGCGGAAATGTTGCCTTTACCGCAAGTGCGATTGATGCCTATTCCGGAACCAATTCGGGCACTAGTAGCGACAATATCTTTGCACTGATAAACTACGCGGGACCACACTACCCAATTTGGGTGCGAGATGAGAAGAAACAAATTGCAAAGAATAATCTAGGACTTCCGATCTACGACTTTGGCTCGGGACAGTTCCCAGGTCTATCCAACCGTCCGTTGTTGCACTGGTCGAACCCCTTAGCTACAAAAATATACGATCTGAACATAGACGAAGCCTATACGGGAGCCCTACGCGATTATATCGACTTTATCCTCCCCTACGGATTTAAGGTTACCCTCAACATGGGCTTTGATATCAATCAAAACGGTGCTACTGAAACCGCTAACCCGCTTTATGGGCAAAATGCGTCGACAGGAGGCTCGATTACAAGAAGTGAGTCGCGTTCTACTTCCTTGAACCTACAGCAGTTGTTGAATTGGTCGCGTTCCTTTGACGAGCACAACATCGATGTGGTGCTCGGGCACGAATACTATGCAAGCGAGAACAAACTCTTGCAAGGAAGCAGAAAGCAGCTTTTTTTACTCAAGGCAAAAGAACTCTCAGGAGCAATATCCGATCAACAAGCTACCTCTTCCAGCCGACGCTACCGAGTAGAGGGTTATTTGGCACGTGCGTCCTACGATTGGAAAGAACGCTACTTCCTGAGCCTCTCCTTCCGGAGGGATGGTTCTTCGCGTTTTGCTAAAAATGCGCGTTGGGGAAATTTTGGTAGCGTGGGCGCTTCTTGGTTAATACATCAAGAGGCATTTATGGAACCCTTCCGTACTTGGCTCGATATGTTGAAGCTCAAAGCGAGTTACGGTATTCAAGGGAATGACCAAATCGGTCTACAGTTTGGTTATAAGGATCTTTACGCGCTCCGTAATCTGAACGATGAGTTCGGGGTGGCTTTCTCGGCAAAAGGAAGCGAGAATCTTACTTGGGAGACCAGTCATAATCTTAACATAGGTATAGAATATGGTGTACTAGGGCGCCGCCTCACAGGAAGCATCGACTTCTTCCGTCGTGCCGTTTCCGATATGTTGTTCGAGGTAACCGTACCACCAAGTTCGGGCTATTCTTCCTTCTGGTCTAATGTAGGACAGATGAATAATACTGGAGTCGATTTCGAAATTCGTGGCGTACCATACCGTTCGCGAGATATAGAGTGGACCGCTTACATCAATGGTAGTCATGTTACAAACCGTATTGTAAAACTCCCCGAGGAATGGAACAAGAGTTCGAAATGGGGATACGTGAGCGGCAACTATGTTTACCGTGAGGGAGGCTCGTTGGCAGATTTGTTTATTCCTAAATATCTCGGAGTAAACGATAAGGGAGAAAGCAGATGGCAGACTGCTGACGGAGAAACTACCGATTATACCGTAGCATCAAAAAATGAAAACCGCGTTATTTTCCCTGCTAAGCAAGATATTTTGCGTGGAGGTATGGGGACGAATATAGATTTCTATAATTTCGACTTCGGAGTGGCATTTACCTATGCATTCGGAGGAAGAGGTATCGACCAGACCTACATGAATTTAATGCACGGTGGAGCACAGAACGGTACAGCAATGCATAAAGACCTCCTGAAGGCTTGGACTCCCGAACGCCCTAATACCAATGTGCCGCGTCTTACTAGCTCGGAAGGAGCACGCCAGAATGGAATCTCCGACCGATTCTTTATCAGCCGGAGCTACTGGGCAATAGATAATATCACTCTAGGATACACACTGCCGCAAAAGTGGATCGACAAGCTCTACCTCGCTTCCTTACGTGTCTATGCGGTGGCCGACAATGTATGGCTATTCTCGGCTCGTAAAGGATACGACCCACGCTTCGGAGGCGGTATCGGCTACAAGGCTATGCGTACTATGTCGTTGGGTGTTACGGCTAATTTCTAATATATCAATCTATTCTAATACATTACAGAGATGAAATACAGAATTCTCTTCTTTACAATAATCCTCTTACCTGTAATACTATTCTTTGCGAGTTGTGCAAAAGAATTGGAGTTAGAACCTACGGGAAATGTATTAACTCCAGAACAATTAAAGGAAGCAGGAAAACTCTCGCCAGATCGAGCGAACGTTATTTTCAAAGGTATGTATGGTGAGTTGAAGCGTTTCAATCGCCTAGGCAACTCACCGGCATATGCATACGATTTTGGATATGCGTCTTTTGCATTGATGATGGATCACCTTACCGACAAAATGTGGTCAGTAGACCATCGTTACAATTGGTATCGTAGCGTATTTAAATACATTGCACTGGGCGAAAATTCTGCAATTACCTATCTGCTCTATTCCAGTTACTATGCCTACATCGCAGAGGCAAATAAAGTACTCAATACTGTTAGCGACGAAACAGATGAAGGAAAGAGCTACCATGCACAAGCAAGAGCCTTTCGAGCTTTCGCGTACCTGAATCTGATCCAGTCCTACCAGTTCACCTATAAAGGGAATGAGCAGGCTGCTGGTGTACCAATTGTGAAGGAAGATATGACACGTGCACAACAGATCGACAACAAGCGTGCTACAGTTGCAGAAGTCTACAACTATATTCTTGAAGATCTGAACTATGCAAAGGATATCTTACAAGACTCCATCCCTAAACAAAAGTCGACTATCGGAGGATGCGCTGTATACGGTCTCCTAGCACGTACGCATCTATTAATGCAAAACTGGCAAGAGGCTTATGCTGCAGCACAGAAGGCACTGGAAATTGCGCAGCGTGCAAACATTACTCCGTTGCGTACTTCCGAGGCGAATAGACCAGGTTTTAACGACATCCGTATCCACAATGTGATTTGGGGGATTGATTATACACCAGACGATTTGGTTACAAAGAGCGAAATAATGACTTGGGAGTCTATGATGTGTTCTTTGAAGTATGGTCAGAATGCGCCGTTAACGTACGCGGTACGTGGTTTCATCTTGCGTAAGGTAAATCCAGATTTCTACGAGACGATAGATCCCACCGATGTGCGTAAGGCGTGGTTCTATACGCCAGAACACGATGCAGGATTACGACGATTCTTAAGTGATGCGGGCGCAACTGCTGCAGAATTAGATGATCAGATCAAATTAATTGTCGAAAAGCAATGGAAAGGACAGCTCTATGCAAATATAAAGTTTGCGCCATATCAGGGTAATCCCGGAGCACGCATCAATGCAACCGATTTCCCTCTTATGCGTGTGGAAGAGTTGTATTACATACAAGCAGAAGCAATTGCAAAAGACAATGAAGCCGAAGGTATTAAACGCCTCGAGAGCTTTATAACAACTTATCGTCAGCCTACATACAACTATGCGAAGAATCAAGCGCGTTTAGGGCAAACGACCTTTACACAAGAGCTCTATCGCCAGCGTGCCCTCGAATTCTGGGGCGAGGGGCTTACCTTCTATGATATGATGCGATTAGGTTTACCCCTAACGCGCGATGGTGCTCTCGCTAAGCGTGACCCAAATGCTGGAGGATATCCACTCGAATCTCGTTTTAATATCCCCGCAGGCGATAACAAGTTCCTATTCCAGTTCCCACGCGAAGAGATCCTTAACAATCGTGCAGTAGTACAGAATCCTTCCGGTGCAAAGATCGAGGATACCTTCTAGTAAAATCGCTTAGGAACAATGATAACAACAAAATGATTCGGGCGATGAAACGATTATTCTTTTTCGGTTATTTATTCTTGTTTTTCTTGCTCGCTACCTCGCTCTATGGTGCTCCCATCGACCTGCAGAGGGCAAAAGAATTAGCACAGCAACAGTTGCAAAGTGCACAACCCCTGCGTGGCGAGGGATATGCATTGGCGCTCGCCTATACAAGTGCGGGTGTCCCCCTACGTGGCGATGCTACGCTTAAAGACTACTATATATTTGACGTAAAAGGGCGTGATGGATTTGTTATCGTAGCTGGCGACGACAATATCGACCAACCTATCATTGGCTACTCGCTCGAGAGTAAGTTCCAGGTCGAGGATATGCCCGCACATATCAAGAACTGGCTCGACATTAAAGCGCTACTGGTGCAAAAAGCTCGTGTCCGCGGAAAAGGTAAGCCAGACGAATTGCTAGACGTATACAAGGATAAGACGACGCCCATCGCGCCACTTATGCCAGATATTAAGTGGGATCAAGAAGACCCCTACAACATGCTAACGCCACAGAACTCCCCTACAGGCTGTTTGGCTACAGCTATGGCACAGGTGATGCGTTACCATTGTTGGCCAGTGGAATCGCGCGGTAAGATTCGCTATACCGATGCTAGTGGTAGATTTCGTAAATACGACTTCGGTCATAGGTTTGATTGGGCGAATATGACCAATCTCTACAATGCGCGTTCGACCGACGAAGAACGTGCGGCAGTTGCTTTGCTTATGGTAGAGTGTGGTTATGCTGCGCAGATGCGTTGGACTAAGTATGGTAGCGGAGCTTACCTTTCCAATGCATTCCTAGGGTTGCGTAAGTATTTCGACTACGGTCCGCGCCTCAAATACGTGCAACAAATTCACTACACGATAGAGGAGTGGGTAGATATTATTATGAAAGAACTCTCCGAAGGTCGTCCTGTCCTTTACGGTGGTGCAGCTTTCGGAATAGGACACGCTTTTGTGTGCGATGGTTATAACGGTAAAGGGCTTTTCCATTTCAATTGGGGGTGGAGTGGTCTGAGTAATGGCTGGTATTCGCTCTCCGATATGTTGCCACGCGATCAGAGTACCGGAGGGGGCGGAGAAGGCGGATACAATATAACAGCCGATATTCTGATCGGTTGGGAACCTATGCCGAAGTCTACGGTTACGAAGGAAGAGCCGAATATTAGCGTTTATGAGCTAATGACAAATACATCGGCCTCCTATTCGCAGAATACCCTCCTAGAAGGCGAGAGTGCTCTGAAACTACGCGGACTAGCAAACTACGGCTATGATGTTGTAGAATTCCGTCCCGGTTTACGTCTGGTGGATAATACAGGGAAGGAAGTCAAGATCTTCTGGGCTGCAGACGACGAAATTCAGAATATGGAAGGAACAACATTCTCGTCGCGGAGAGTACCCATACTGACAAAATATTCTGGTATTCCCGATGGTACATATCAGATAGAGGTCGTTTACAAGGTCAACGGAGAAGATATGATCCGTAAAATGCCAACTATGCCACGTTACGGAAAGAATATGGTGACGATTGGCGAGGGTAAAGTCCGGTTTTCTAATACCGAGAACACGCCGCGTCTGGAGCTTACTTGGAAAACGCCCGTATTGCGCAAGGATAGTTATAACTACGTCGATTTTGAAATAAAGAACGTAGGAAACACTGCTTACACGAGTGTATTCGGAGCAGGTTGGTCTGACAAGAAAACAACGACAGAGCGCCCGTCAAGTACGCAGTTCTTCGTCTTTGTGCAGTCATTGCGTTTAGAGGTTGGCGAGACGCAGGTCTTCCGCGAATTACTCCCCACCTTCCCCGAGGAGATAGATGCTAACTTCCTGCACTTCTATTGGGATTCGGCGAATGGAACAAACCAAGACCAGATGCTCGAGGTCGGAGGACGTTACTATCCTATTGAAGCCTTTGCTGTTGCCGAATTTGAGAAAAAGCCTGCGTATAACTATAGCGAGGAGTATAAGGCAGAACTCGAAAATGTCCCTGCGGAAGTCGTTCAAGGCAATTTCCTTGAGTTCGATATCAAAATCGGAAATGAGGAAAAGAATATGGGTGTAGATACCGGTCTCAAGGTCTTGTTCTTTAATGATAATTCGATAGATACCATCGCATCATATCGTATCGGGACATGTTATCTCCCCCCGAATCATACCGAGACTTTCCATGTCCGCTACCCTGTTACATGGGCACCCAGAGACGGGTATTCTTTCCACGTCGTTTATCAGGTGGTAGAATTAGAAGCAGATCCCGAGAACCCTGGGAAGACCAAGAAAGTCTATCAGTATATTGATTTCGAACCCGAATTGGTGGGACGTTTCAAGGTAACAAAACCCGAGTCGTCGGCTATGCCAGTTCCCGATTACGGAACCGGGGTTGAGGATGCGAAAGCGTTAGAGGCTTTTCGCGTATCGCCAAACCCATTCCGCGATGAACTACGAATTGTTGCACCCGACTCAAACAACCTACAAGGTACTTGCTACGAGTTGGTGAGCGCACAAGGCATTGTCGTGCGAAAAGGGGTATTACAAGATAGTGAGACGCTCCTAAATACCAAAGCCTTGCCTGCAGGACTTTATATGTTGCGCCTAGAAACTAAAACGGGCGAGCAACGAATTCATAGAATAGTAAAACGCTAAGATACTGTTCTACGACCGATCTCGCCATGTTCCATAATGACATGACGAGATCGGTCAATAACACATTGAATGAATTGAATTTAATCCTTTGTAGATTTTAATATGAAAAGGATACTGACAACGTATTTTTTGTCAGCGCTCTTCCTGCTGACACTCTTTGTGGCGGGTACAGTCCGTGCCGAAGAGAAGCCGTTTGTTACGGTGTGGAAGGTGGATGATGCTAATAAGAAAATTACTTTTCCCGGCTTAGGTAAGTTTACCCTTAAGTACAAGTTGGTGGGTTCTGCCGAAGCGCCGACCAATCTCGGAGAAGTAAACGTTACGGATGCAAGCAAAAGAAAGGTTATTGATTTCCCCGCAGCTGGAGAATACGAGGTAGAAGCCTCACACGAAATTACGGGGCTTTATGCTCGTGGTGCTATCAATCGCGAAGCCTTGCTACAAGTAAAACAGTGGGGGACGGCTAAGTGGAAAGACCTTGCTAATGCATTCGAAGGCTGTGCGAGTGTAGATATCCTAGCCTCGGCAGGCGTACCAACACTTACAGAGGTAAAGTCGTTATCGCGAACTTTTGCCCAGTGTAAGAACCTGACTGCTGACCTGAAAGATTGGGATGTAACCAACGTAGAAGATTTCACTGCTATGTTTGTGGCGTGTACTCTTTTTAATAGCAATCTATCCACTTGGAATATTGCAAAAGCGAAGAGTATAACCAATATGTTCGCCGGAGCTGCGAAGTTTAATCAGGATCTCAGTGCTTGGAAAAACAAACTCACAGCATGCACCAAAATGAACCGTATGTTCTACGGTTGTTCCGATTTTGAAGGAACATCGCTAAAAGAATGGGATGTGAGTCATGTAACCAACATGTCGCAGATGTTTGAGGGGTGTACGGAGTTTAATGGTGATCTCTCAGCATGGAATGTGGAACAAGTAACCGATATGGCGGGAATGTTTGCTGGTTGTGCTGCTTTTGCTGCTAATCTTGCGAATTGGAAAGTGACGAAGGTAACCGACATGAGCAATATGTTTAACGGTTGCCGTCTCTTCAATAGTGACCTAAAAAATTGGAATGTTGCTAATGTTAAGAAGATGGAGGGAATCTTCTCTGGTTGTTATAGCTTTAGTTTCTCGATTAAAGATTGGAAACTCACCGCTCTCCTAGCAGGTGAGAAAAAAATAAGTATTGAGAATGTGGCATATAACGAAGCGAAGGTAGATGAACTCCTTACAACCTGGAAAGCAAGAAATTATAAAAGGCTAGAGATTATAGCTAACGGCTTGTATTATTCTAGCAGTATGGCTGCAACTGTAGCGGAGTTGAAAGATGATAATGGGCAATATAAGTGGCGTCTACCAGGATTCAATGAAGCAAAACCCGGACAATTTAAATTTGCAGATCGAGTGGTTACTATGCAACGCGGAGAACGTAAGGCGATGCCTGCATTTGAAGGACAATTCCTCTCGCACCGCGTTTTGCTTATGGATCGCGACCCAGAGGTAGTTGCTCAAACATGGAAAATAACAGATGTTACCGATAAAGCAAAACCCGGTGAGTTTGTAGAATTAAAAGAGAATCGCGATATCGAACTTGTGGCTGTCTTCCAAAAAGAAACACGCACGGCTGGTACAGGAAAGCACTTTGTTCAGCTCAATGTATACGGTAGCGGACAAGGAACAGTTACTGGTAATCTGGGTGCTACGGCAATACAGATCGGCGACAACCTAGTAGATAATTCTACAAATGAAAGCGAATTAACCCTAGCACCTGCAATGGGAAGCAAATTTATGAGCGTTACACTGCGTAGCGAAGGAGAAGATGATAACGATAAACCCACCGGTTACTATCGCTTCGGAGGAGATAACCTAAAGGTGAAAGTGCCAAAGAGTGACCGAAATCTGGTGATAGATGTAGTATTTGATAAAACTGATGTAACCGAATTTAGCGCACCAGACTATAAACTTTATGTGAGTACTGTAGGATCCGGAAAGGGGAAGATTCAGGGTAAGATTGCAGAAACAGACTTTGTGGCAGGTGAAAACACTGTGCGCAAAACAGATGAAGTAAGCTATACTATAGTACCCGAGGCGGGATCTAAATTGGAAAAACTCCTTATCATAGAGAAGGATACCCGAATTTTTGCAACCTCGGTTGGCGAAACGAGTTGGTCTCTGAAATACGAAGACCGACAGATCGAAAGTGGTGGAGGTTTGATGTCGGATCCAGTTAAAGCCCCCGAATCTCGTAAACTCCTAGTGCTCGTACAACCTTCGCCCTTAAAGAATATGGAGTTGCAAGGGTTAGCACCTAGTGCTACCTACGAATGGTATGTAGGGAAAACACTTACAGCCGATTTCGGGAAGCCTGGTCATCCTAAGATCGTTTACACACCAGAGAATGCAACGAACAAGAGCATCACTTGGTCATTTGAACCCAACAACAACGAAGAGTACGTAGATGTGGCATCGCAACGTGCAAAAAAAGGTACTCCTCCAGGTGTAAAGATCCGTTGTATAGGAATATCGAATGCCGACCCCTCCTTAAAGATTGAGTTTGAGGCTGTGATTAAGGAGAAGTTAGTAACAAAGGTTCTGGTAGGATCGAACCCTGGAAAGATTTGGACTACGAAACCGGGTACACCTGAAGAGATAAAAGGCGAAGGTATTGAACTCGGGGCTGATTTCCTGCTTCTTGTTCAGATCGAACCAGAGGACGCCTCTAATCAAGAGTATGACGTAGCTTTTAGTCCCGAAGGAATTATTAAGCCGCTAGGTAAGAATATTTTCCGAGCTATGAAAGTTGCCGACGAGGTGACTATGACTGTTACGAGTAGGTCTAGTTCGCATGTGGTTAATACCAAGAAATTCAAGGTCTGGAAGGAACCTGTATCAGGTATTGAAATTCGGAAAGCACCGGAAAAGATCGAACTGAAGAAGGGTACACTCCGTCTGAAATGGCGTGTATTACCTCTGGCAGACGAAGAAAATGGCATAAAGGGGGCAACGGTAAAAACGGTTCGTTTCGAAGTCAGCGATATATCTGTTATGAAGCCGAAAGTACATCCTGGGAACTTTAAGCTCCTGAAAACGGGTAAGTGCGACATTACTGTGATTAGTCTAGACGACGAAACGAAGCGCGCAACTGTTACCATTGAAGTTGTTGCCCCAACAACGGGGATTGAAGAAGAGGCATTGGCACAAACCACGGTAATGCCTAATCCTTTTGCAGAAAAGTTATCTGTTGCTGGTTACGAGCTTTGGGATGGTAGCTATGAGTTGCTCAATACACAAGGAGTGGTGGTATTAGCTGGACGATTAACCCCTAAAATGACCGAAATTCATACTACAGAGCTCACATCGGGGATCTATATGCTACGCCTAATCGCGCCGGAAGGTACAACAAGGACAATAAAAGTTGTGAAATACTGAGTCTAGGAAGTTTTACATATAAGGGAAGTCACGTGTGGGCTTCCCTTTTTACTTGCCTATTATAATGAGCTTAATGATTGAGAATCGTGAGTATTGTTATCAACAATAACGTATAATCACTCTAAATTGTAATAATACACTATTTGACTAATTGTTGTGAAAAGGAACGGTAATATGCAAGAAGAGTGGTGAATTATAAAATACATCTAAACCTAGCAAGTAGATTACTAGTTTTATAAACTAGTGCGGCGTTATATTTGTGGTGAGAACCAATTGTAATAATTAATTAAGAGAGAAGCTATGATGAATTTACGAAACATTTCGAGAGTGGCATTGGTGTTACTCCTACCTCTACTGTTGGGATGGAGCACGGATGCTAGTGCAGGATTGCGTGCAACATTTAAGTTCGATCAGAATCCTGACGGGGGGACTCTAAAAGTAGAAACAGCCCCAGATGGAAAGACTTGGACAGAGCGAAAACCGGGCGATGATGTTCTGAGCGGAATTGATTTGCGTGTAACCATTACACATCCAGCAGCCAAGGAATTCAAAACACTTCAGATTGCCAATAAAGATTTTACTGCGAAGGCTACAACAGTTGGCAACGTTACAACCTATATAGGTAAGGTAATTAAAGATAAAAAAGATCTGTGCGAAATTATAGTTACTTTCCAAGCTAAGGCAGGTGTGACGCACAAACTTAATTTTATGAACCCCGATGGCGCTACTATTACTGTAACGGTAGACGGAGAAGAGAAAACATCTGGCTCTGATATTGAAGAGGGGAAAGAACTCCTGATCGCTGTTAAGCTGACGGATCTTACAAAACAGGTGGAGTCGGTAAAACTAAATGATGACGCAGCAACTAAGGATGGCGACAACTGGAAAGCTACAATGCCTAACAAGGATGCTAATCTTGTTGTTACGTTAGGTACTAACCCTCCAGCACCACAACCGGGCGAAGGTCATGTCCTGACAATCGTAGCTAATGGCACAACCGTAAAGGTCATGAATGGCACAACCGAAGTAAAAAGTGGCGATAAGGTTGCTAAGGATACAAAGTTGATGGTTGAGGTGAGTGCAGTACCTAGCGATAAATCGATCGATAAGGTTACGCTCAATGCTCAAACTATGACCTTAGTTGCAGATAAGTATGAAGGTAATATGCCCGATGCTGCGGCTACATTAACCGTTGTTTTGAAGGATAATCCTGCACCACAACCAGGCGAAGGAAATGTTCTGACAATCGTAGATAATGGCACAACCGTAAAGGTGATGAATGGCACAACCGAAGTAAAAAATGGCGATAAGGTTGCTAAGGGTACAAAGTTGATGGTTGAGGTGAGTGCAGTACCTAGCGATAAATCGATCGATAAGGTTACGCTCAATGCTCAAACTATGACCTTAGTTGCAGATAAGTATGAAGGTAATATGCCCGATGCTGCGGCTACATTAACCGTTGTTTTGAAGGATAATCCAGCACCACAACCAGGCGAAGGAAATGTAATCAAGGTAACAGCTAATGGCGCTACGGTGAAGATTATGGCTGGTACTACCGAGGTTAAGGAAAATACGAAAGTAAAAGCTGGTACAGATCTCGTAATTACAGTAACGCCTCCTGCGGGTAAGATGATAGAGAATGTTACATTTAACAACACGGTAGTTAATCCCGAAGCAGATAAAAGCTATAAGGTGAAAATGTCGGCTACAGAAGCTACGCTTGTTGTGAATCTAAAGAATGTTGTTGCTGTAGAAGATGCAGTGTTAGCAGGGGTAGTTGCTTACCCGAACCCAATGGTTAGGGAGTTAGTAGTAACCAATCTTGCTGAAGTAGAAAATGTAGCATTGTTGAATGCACAAGGGGTAGTTGTTCGTTCGGTAAAACCCAATGGCGCTACAGAATTGCGTCTAGCAGTGGAAGAACTTCCATCCGGCATTTACATGCTTCTGCTAGAGCGTAACGGCGCTCGTAAAGCGATTCATATCGTGAAATAATCCGTTATTACTCCTTAGAAATGTTAGAGAGCGCCTCATAATGGGGTGCTCTCTTTGTTTATTGCAACGATTGAACTTAGATGGCCTAAAAAATGCCTAGAGGATACTGTTACACTCCCAATGAGCAAAACTGGTTGTATTTTTGTTGTACTAAAATAAAGTTTAGGAGCATATGTATATAAGAATTTTAGCGAGTCTATGCTGCTTATCGTTACTATTAGTTAGTTGTGACGACAGAAAGAAAGATATAACACCAACACATCAACCACAACAATCCGCAGTGGAGTATTTAGCGATTGACTCTGATAAAGTGCTCGCTGCTACTTGGCACGGGAAGTGGGTTTATACAGGGAGAATCTTAGACCCCGACTACTTTCTGCAAGAAGATATTCCACAGGAACTCCGCGACGCAAAATACCTTATAGATATCTCCAAACCCCAATTCCAGAATGTTGAAAAATGGCGAAATGAGCGTCTACGAACTATCTACAAAACACTTTTTTCGCATGCAAAAAAGAACGAGAAATTGCTAGGAAAAGAGGCAACCGTTACAGAAAAATTAGTGACACTCCCGAGTGTCCTGACCAGAGCTTTCGGAGAGTTCGGACAACAGACGCTTCCTGTATCGGGAGTACTTGTCGAAGATAAAGCTCTGGAATACACCCTCAAGCAAAAGTTACATAGGGTAGAGCTGCGCGAGGAGTATCTCCTTTTGGACGACTCGCAACCTTTCCGTTGGATAGTCCTCCGTCGTGTTAAGTAGGATAACCTTCAACAAACTTTCGTTGTATCAAAAACGTTATTATTTTTGAATAAATTTGTAAACACAAATAGCAAGAAAATGAAAAGACTAGTACTACTAGCTGCAGTTCTGATGGCTGCTACGGTTGCTTTTGCACAGACCGTCCTGAAAGAAAAGACTCACGGCTTATTGCCCGGTAATCCTAACCCGATGATCGAGACCGAGTTCAGTACTCCCGGTGCGGCAGGAAAGCAAGTGACTTGGGATTTTAGTGCTCTACCACAAAAAGCTCCTTTCTATGGCACTGTAGAAGCGCCAGCTTTGTACAATCCGCCAGCAAGCGTCCTCAATGCTAGCAATACTCTGTTGATTGAAAGCGACTTGCAAGCATTCATGACGACTAATGATCGCGAACTCCGTGTATTAGCTACACGTGTAGGGACTTTTATGCGCGAGTACGACGAACCCGTTCTTAAGATGCGTTACCCATTTGCTTATGGCGAGACGTATTCGGGAAAAACCAAAGGGTTACAATACTATACCGACAACAGTTACCGTCAACCTTTCGAATTGGCTTACGAAGTAAGTGCCGACGCTTACGGAACCCTGTTGCTCCCAGGTACTACGCTCAAGAAAGTACTCCGTGTGGTTACGACCCAAACATTTACCTACAGCAGCAACTATTCCACTACGGTGGTTACTTATCGTTGGTATGTTAAGTCGCATCGCTACCCGGTTCTGTCGCTTATTTTCGAAAAACGTGCTGACGGAACTCTCTATCCTCTCAAAGGTGCTTACAATGCTATCGTAGAAGCTCCGGCTATCTTGGCAAAGGCTGAAAAGGAAGGGGCGAAGGGGAATATTACTACACTAAACCTGTATCCGAATCCGTTCAGTGCCGAACTAAATGTAAATTATACGCTGAATGCACAAGCTGTGGTAACAATCGCGCTTTATGATGCGCAGGGTGTGTTGGTAAAGACGCTATTGCAACAGTCGCAAGAAGAGGGGGTTTATACACAAACCTTCACGACCGAACTACAGAACTTGGCAACCGGTATGTATATTCTGCGTGCTGAGGCTAATGGTAGTGTGCTCTCGCAGCAAGTAGTTAAGGTGCAGTAATCAATTTTTTTTTCATTAGAGAGGTATGGCATCTGTAAAGGGCGCCGTACCTCTTTTTTATATTCCGATGTTTGAAGATATACGCTTATACGTACTTGCCCTACCCGATACCGAAGAGTGTACTCCGTTTGGAGAAGATATCCTAGTATATAAGCTTAAAGGGCATATATTTTTACTGGCACGTATATCTGGTTATCCGATACCTCTTTCTTTAAAATGTGATCCAGAAGAGGCAATAGAACTCCGTGCACGTTATGATACTATAATCCCCGGTTATCATCTCAATAAACGACATTGGATTACGCTTTTAGAACCGGATAGACTCCCTCAGGAACTGGTAAGAGGCTTAATTTACAAGTCGTACCAATTGGTACAGAGCAAACTTCCCAAACGGTTGCGAGAATAAAATAGGCACCGTTTTTTCTCTTTTGGGGTGGGGGAGGAAATTTTATTGGGTTACTTCTACCCTTTCTGTTTTCCAGGTACGGAGGTTGCGCCGTCGCGAATCAAAGCTTGCACCTACGAGCACTATTTGTTTACGACTTGATAGAAACTTGTCGGCATACCCCTGAGTTTTAATCTGTTCGATAGCATCCTCGGCAGAACCTGCACTCCAGAGCTTAAACTCGAAAATGTAGATGATGTTTGCGGTGTGCAAAATAGCGTCTACACGCCCAGTTGCGCAGTGTACTTCGGTTTGGATGAGTCGCCCCAGCATTTGGAAGATTACTGCCACGATACCCTGATAATACTCCTCGCGGAGTTTGATATTCTTTCGCGGGACAGTGCTGTAAGGAATAGCCGCGATAATGGACTTGACACGAGTCATAAAGTCGTCGACTTTCCCGGCGTCGATTTCCTTGTTAAAGGCTGAAATTTCGACAGTAATGGGTCGCATTCCCCAGTCCAGATAACTCGGTAGGAGCACTTCGAGAAATGCGTAGCGCACCTCGTTGTTCGGGAAACCGAGTCGGTAGATGCCGTCGTGTTCGTCGTAATCTTTAATAGTCAGATAACCAGACTGATAGAAAATAGAAACGAGTTGCGATGGGTCTGCTCGCATGTTTTCCATCATGCTCTTGCCTATGAGCACGTTATCGTTGTCGAGATCGGGAATGAAGAAGTGCTCCGATTGTAGGTATTTGATAAGGAAAGTCGGGGTTCCGGAGTAGAACCAATAGTCGCCAAGATCCTTTTTTGCAAAAGCGTTTAGGAGGCTAAAGGGGTTGTAGATTTGTACTCCGTTTTCGGAAAAACGATAGCCGTCGTATTGTTTCTTCAATCTTTTGAACAGAGCTTCGCGGTCGAGGTTTTTCTTTTCACAGAGCAGATCAACTTCGGGTAGAAAGTTCTTGTGGAGTTCGTCTTCAGTAATGCCACAGATTGCCGAAAAGTCGTTTTCTAGGCTGATATCGCGCAGGTTGTTAAGATCGCTAAATATGCTGATTTTGCCGAACTTCGTAACGCCCGTGAGGAATGCAAGGCGGATATATTGGTCGCAGTTTTTGAGAACTCCGTAGAATCCTTTTAGGATTTTGCGATACGCTTCGTTGAGCTCAGCGTCTTTGGGTTCGATGGTTTCGAGGAGGGGTTTGTCGTACTCGTCTATGAGGATTACAACTTGCTGATGGGTAGTTTCGTAGATAGTTTTTAAGAGGATTTTGAATCTATCTTCTGGGGTTTCTTCTTTTCTTGCTATCGAATATTTTTCTTCCCAATCCGATAAATGAAAATCTAAAATCTCTAGTAAGCTCTTACGACTCACGTAGTTTTTGGCATTCAGATCTAAGTGCAGTACGGGGAACGTTATCCACGGTTGGCGTGCTTGTTCGGCAGCAAGAAATTCTTCACGCTCGCTGATGTAGAGACCTTCGAAGAGTTCTTTTTGCCCTAGGAAATAGGCCTTTAGGGTAGATAGGAACAGGCTTTTCCCGAAACGACGTGGTCGGGAAAGGAAGTAGTATTTCCCGTGCAGCAACTTCTCTATAAATTCAGTTTTATCTACGTAGAGAAAGTTGGCTCTCCGCAGGCTCTCGAACGATTGTAGTCCGATGGGTAGATCTTGTTGTGTAGTTCGTGGAGTGGCAGCCATTATATTTTGCGCTCGTTAGGCTAATATACAGTTTTTATGCGGATTATACATGCTTCCTAATTCAGACTACGGGAGTGATCGTTTGGTAGGAGTGGCGGTAATCTAGTCGCACGTCATTAACCGAGTAAGCGCTTCTAAAGCATAGGGGAATGCAGCTTCGGATGGGCAGAATTGTGCAGAATGCAGATTGCCTGTAGGGCCTACACCTAGGCGAAGAAAAAGCGAGGGTATTGTTTGTGCAAAATAGGCAAAATCGTCTGTGGTCATGCGCTGCGTGAGTGTCACGAGTTCCAAACCTTCGATATCCTTAAACAGGGTAGGAAGTTGATGCGCTAATTCCGGTTCGTTGTACAGGGTAGGGTAACCGGGTGTGATAGCTACCTCGGCGCGGGCACCAAAACTGGCAGCGGTAAGTTCGGAGATTGCTACAATGCGCTGTTTGGCTGTTACGCGCCATGTCTCGGAATGAGTACGCAGTGTGCCATCCAAACGTACCGAAGCGGGGATAAGGTTCATGCGTCCGTTGCATTCTATATTCCCGAACGACAGCACCATAGGAGCATTAGGCGGTGCATTGCGCGAAGCTACAGACTGTAAAGCAATAAGTACGTGGGCTGCAACCAAAAGCGTATCCACTCCGGTATGTGGAAGCGCGCCGTGAGCAGCTTTCCCGTAGACGGTGATGCGGATTTCGTCGCCTGATGCCATGTACGAGCCGGGGCAGATACCGATTGTACCGACAGGTAAGTCGGGTTCGCAGTGAAAAGCAAACATCCGATCCGGTTTGTGCGTTTGGAATACTTCCGAAGCGAGAATGGATTGTGCACCACCGGGTAGTACCTCTTCCGACGATTCGAATACGAGTAATAGGTTAGGCCATGCGAGTGCATTACCTATACAATCGCGCAAAAGACTAAGTCCGACTCCTAACCCCATATGCATATCATGCCCACAAGCATGCATAACGCCGTCGTACATGCTTGGAAATTCAAGAGAGGTATCATTAATAGGGAGAGCGTCTAATTCGGCGCGAAATCCAATGGTATGCGTTTTTTGCCCCGCTTTGTAAGCAAGAAAACTAGTACTCGCGGCGATGGGATAGATTTCCCAATTGCGCTCACGTAGCTCTTTCTGTAAAAATACAGAGGTCTGCGACTCTTCGCCCGAGAGTTCCGGATATTGATGGATGTGTCTGCGGACACGGATAGCCTCTGCCGTTGCCCTGCGTAAGCATTCCTGATAGTTGCTGTTGCCCATCACAGTGGTTTATTAGGGTTGCGATTACCGGGGGAGTTGTAGCATTAGTGGTGCGTGTAGCAATTCGCCATACTGCGAGAAGGCAATGCGCCCCTGATACAGCATATCGGCACCTAGGACGAGTTCGATGCTCACCGGACGTTGTGCCCGATAGTAATAAGCGTTTTGAAGCGTGGGGAGTTCGCTCCAATTGATGTGAGTTTTTTCGAGTTCGAGCTGTGCTCGGAAAAGAATCGGACTCGCCATCATACTGCCCGATGATACAATCCCCATGTTCGGCGAGAAGCGACAAACGATGGCAGAGGCGGCATCGGCAGACGGAGTAAAATAAACATGCGAGTACAAAGTATCGTATAGGGTCTTTCCCATAAACAGCGATAGGTATTCGATTTCTAAACGAGCAATTTCGTTCAGCACAACCGAAATACCATTCGGAGTAGTAGGCATATCATCTCCTGCTAGGAGATCCAGACGACGCTTGCGCAAAAAAAAGATTTGCTCTGCTGCTTGGCGCGCTTTCTCCTCCAGACTGCGTTTTACTGATACCTCGCGCGTTACTGGCACACTGACAAAACTGCTATCGCTCTGTTTCACAGATTGTAGCACACTGCGTTCCGAATCTATAAAGGGCTGCGACGATAAATCGGTATACTGATGCTCTTGGGGTTTGTTGGCAACCGATTGAGTGCTCGCCGCTGCTACATAGTTCTGCTGCGATGGAAAAAGGAGTCCACGTTCGGAAAGTTGTAAAAACAGCGGCGCATTCGGAGTATACAGTTGTGCTACAAAAGGGTGTGTTAAATCGGCTTCTTGACGAGGAGTGACCGATACGCGTGTTATCTTATACAGTGGTTCGGTGTTCTGTTGTGAGGGCGTAAAACCTAGAAAGCGTTCGCAAAACGACGCATACGGACCGGGGGTAAAGCGCTCGTTCACGACCGTAAAGCAGATATCGAGCTCTGTAGTAGGCAGATAGTACACGAGGTTATGCGAGGCTTGTGCCGTTTCTGACGAATAGGGAGCAACGCGTACTAGTTTTTTCTCACCACACCCCCAAGCGAGTATAAGTTGTAGAAGAGCAAAAAGATATATAGGAAAATACGCAGGTGTATAAGGGATTCGCGATCGTTTCATGACTTTTATCCAAGGTTTCGTTATACGCAAAAATAAAGCCTCTACAGCAATTACTGCAGAGGCGTGTAAAAATCGAAGTGTTGTGGGCGGAGTCTAGAGGAACAAGAAACCAATGATGATAAACAGTGGCAATAGGAGGATAAGGGAAAACTTATACATGTAAGCGAAGAAGCTGGGCATTTTGACGCCTTCTGCCTCAGCAATAGCTTTTACCATGAAGTTCGGTCCGTTACCGATGTATGTAATAGCGCCAAAGAGGACAGCTCCCATAGATATGGCTTTTAGAAGGATTTCTGGGATGCCAGCTACGTAGGGCATGTTGGCTACTGGCGGGAGTCCGGAGGCTACAGAATGGAAGGCTAGCGCTGTTGGAGCATTATCCAAAAAACCGGAAAGTGCGCCCGTTGCGAAAAAGAAGTGGAGCGGCGAGTTGAGAGGTAAGGCTGATGCATGTTCCTTTAGGTAGAGTAGGGCAGGGGTCATGGTAATAAAAATACCAATGAACAGGAATGCCACTTCGAGGATCGGATCCCATGTAAAGCGATTGGCTTCGCGGATAGTGCGTTTGGTAGTGGCGAGTGATAGGAACATCATCGCAAATATAACGCCCTCGCGGAGGAACTTCCAGTAGTCGTTTTGTTTCATCAGTGGGATGTATTGCTCGTTGACAAATGCTACGGCAGCTACAATCCCGAGCAACCAAACAAAATTGAGTACACCGTGTATGCGTAAAGGGGTCACTTCGGTGGCATCGCGTTTTAGTGCTTCCTGCGACTCCTTAGCATAGTTGATGCGGTCTATTATGTAGTAGGTTGCCAAGAGTACGAGGTCGATTACCAAACTCTCCGGAGCTAAGTTCAAGAACCAAGAGAAGGGAGCACCACGTAGGTAGAGCAAGAAGAGTGGTGGATCGCCTAGTGGCGTTAGCAGACCGCCGGCATTAGCTACAATAGCTATGAAGAAAAGAACAGTGTGAACCTTGAAATTTCGTTGTTTGTTGGTTTCGAGTACCGGACGGATCAGGAGCATCGCCGCGCCCGTAGTCCCCATCAACGATGCGAGGACGGCACCAATCCCTAAAAAGAGCGTATTCACACCGGGAGTAGCTTTGATGTCGCCACTTAACCGGATCCCGCCCGTTACGGTAAATAGTCCGCACAAGAGCGCTACAAACGGGATATAGTCGAATATTATCTGATGTTCGAGCTCGTGCCCCATCCCTTGTACTATGAGGATTATGGCAGTGGGAATTCCTAGCACCAAGGCTACAATTAGTTTGTTGCGGTTCTTCTCCCACCAGTGCTCGGCTATGACAGGACCAATAGCTATAGAGAGAAGCATTAAAATAAACGGTATCAGCAAAAAAGCCGACACCGCCCCATGAGCGACTGTTTGCTCCATGTTTTTTTTAGTCTTTGATTATTGGTTTAGAAAAAACTCGCGAAATGTTAAGCCTCTTCGGGCGCAGCTGTAGTAGCTGTTGGCTCTTTTTCGGGCTCTGTGGTTTCAAACTCACGAACTCCGTGTGTGATAAGAATCAGAAACCACTTAAAGGCACGAACGATATCGCGATCGCGCACTTTGTTTTCGTTATAATCGGGGAGTATCTTGGCGTAAAGTTCTCGCGCCTCGTGTACTCGTTTACTATCGTTGAGATCCAAAGCGGTAATAGCAGCCTCGTGTGGAAGCATGGCTGTGAAGACTTTAGCAAGGGGTAGGTCTTTATCGTGCATAAACATTGCGATATCAGCTAACGAGCTCACCTTGTTCATGATTGATACTGCAAAACGAGTGCCGCCTCCCAAAGGTTCAACTACAAAACCATGCCGACTCTTCGCAACAAACTTATACAACCCCGATTTCCCGGTAATGGCTAATACTTCCTTGAGCTCCATTCTTCCCTTTTTACCTTGTAAAACGCAACAAAAGTAGGTATTTATACTCAGTTCAGAGATAATACACTACCCAAAATAAACCTGCTGTACTATCCATCTAGCAACAACGTATACTTACTTTCTGTACGGAGGTAGTAGGCTGTATCTGCACCTTGCAGAGTGATTAGCAATTTTATTGTCCGAAGGCTTTTTCCTCCTCTTCGGGCTTTTGGAAATACCACTGAAAGCCAAAACGGTAGTAGCGTTCGCGTTCGGGATAGCCTATCCCTACAAACGAATTGCGCGAAAACCAGTCGTCGTTCAGGTGTCCGACCATTACAAACAGGTTAGCAGTTTTCCATTTTACGTTCAGCAGCAAGTCTAAAAACGGGTAATTACCTAGCAATTGACTCGATTGACGATGGTAAATCCCCAACGGCACGTCGTACGTGTCGGCGTAGTATGCAGTGCGATAGTTGCAGGCGAGTGCCAAACGGATGCGCATCACGTTCGGAACTACATCGAGTTCATAGCCTACACTACCCCAAACGCTTAAAAGCGGTAAAGCGAGTACTAGCGGTTCCGAACTTTTCTGGACAGCTAACCGACTGCTAAGATTTACGCCGTTCCACACGAAATCCTCCTGTATATACCCCGCCAAGATGTTTACAAGCGGCGATTGGCTCGGACGACAATCTTTGTCGAAATAGCTGTAGTTGCGATACAATCGGTTTTGCATTCCGAGTCGCAAGGCTGCCCAAGGTAAACGGAGTTCGCCTCCCATGTGTAAGTAGGTACGGGGCAGTAGTTTGTTGCGTAGATCCCACGAGGCGGTATTCGAAAAATGGACTTGCTCTAGGTAATGTGCACGCGACCGATTCATGGCAAACGAAACCCTTAGTTGTATGTCGCGAAGATGTGGCAGAGGCGTTACGTTCCCGTTCGTACCCAGATACCAATCTCCTGCACGCGCGCCCCAACCGTACCAGTAGCCATATACTCCTAAATGCAGGATGCGCAAACGGTAATCGGCATTCCCTCCAACGTACAAACTCGATTGCTGATGCTGTGCGTAACCCCGCAGGTACAAAAGCGCTTGCGGCTGACTAAAAGCCTCGTAATGGTAACCGCCCCAAAGCCGAAAAGTTGGTAGGGAGTAACCGATATGTTCGTTGTGACGATATCCAATCCCGAACCGACCGTTATACTCCGACACGTGCACCGAGTCGTGTGTATAGTTGTTGGCTATGTTGTAGGATCGCGTTTCGGAGGGCTTGGGTTCGATGTAGGTGCGCGATAACGTGCGATACTCTTGCAGTAGCAATAAGCTTAAAAGGGAATGGTCGTAAATTTTGCGCGAATGTAGCGAGTCGGAGTGCTCGGTATGCGACTGAACCAAATCGTACGATGCTTCGAGCGTGTAAGTATCCTGCCCGGCAAGGGTATTGTTGTTGGTGTGATATGTGGGTATCTGCCCTTGTGCTACGACGGTGTCTAACAACCAACGTACGGAGGTCATGCCGCCATTCAGGTGGTGTTCCATACGACGTAGCGATGCCGATGCCGACAGGTAAAATCTTCCGTAGACAAACGACCCGAAAAGTTCGCCCACGTTGTATCGCGACTTTAAGTTGATCATATCGCTTAGGTCCTCGGCGTGTAGTAGGTTGAAACCGAAGTTGAGTCCCGGCGACAAGTTTTGCGTATAGAACCAACGGGCATACAACTCGCCCTCGCCCGAACCTATATTTTTCGCTGCATTGAAATGCGAGTAGGGACCTTGTGCCGAGTAATTGCGATGTTCCGCGCGTAAGTGTTCCCAAAGACTCCGAAAGCTGGGCGGGATGTCCTGTTCGTGAGCTGTGCGTAAAAAGAATTCGTCGTACTGGAGGGGGGCGTAACGTAGCCCTGTGTGCGTGTATAGGCTACCGGTTTGTAGCCGTTCTTCAAAGAGGTGGGAGTGCGAAAAAAGGGTATCTACCGTTACCGAATCGTAGCGCCAAGCCTCAGGGGTTAATTGCCAAGTGCTTAAGTAACCTCTGCCTACTTGCGGAGGCATGTGAAGGAATAGTGTGCTCGGTAGTTTTTGTACAGAATCGGATTTCTCGCCGCCACTCAACTGTGTAAAGTTAGGTGTGCTGGTAGCAGTAGTTACTGAGTCCTGTGCTATGGAGCTCAAAGGCGACAAAAACAAGAGTACTACAAATAAACTACCGAATCTGCTTACCTGCGTATGCTTTCTTTCTACAAGAAAAGAGCTATAGGTACGTAGCCCGCCACGTTGGCAAAACAAGCCACCGATTACTAACAATTCTTGAAAATTCCTTAGCATACGCACACCGTGTGAAGTGTCTGTTTCGGAATGGAGCGACGACCTCAACCCTAGCAAAGGTACGAAATACCCATTGCTTAGAAATGGCGTAGTGCGGAATCGGCGTTTCGGGTAAATAGAGTTCTAAATCGAAGAAAAGACGTTTACTAGTGCTTTAGCTCCCAAAAAAGAGTCGTTCGGGACTCGATCCTTGAGTGGATAGATGCGCACGATAGCCTGAGCCTCTGGCAAACTTTCGGTAAATGGATATCCCTTGTAGGCGAGTAAACCGTGTGGAGTGGTTGTATTTTCGCGAGTAGGATCGGTTAGTATGGGGCTTACCCACGACCAGAGTTGCGTTAGTGGTGCTACTCCACGAGTAACTACTAACGGATAGGTAGTGCGTAGTTCTTCGACTCGCGAGCGTTGTACTTCTACATTGCGTAAGTTAAGCGATGCACACATAGTCTCTACCGCCCGTATTTTTTTGGCTATAGAGTCTACTAAGCAGAATCGGACGTTGGGCAAAGCTATCGCTAATGGTATGCCGGGGAGCCCCCCACCAGTGCCTAAATCGAGTATGCGAAAAGAAGCGGGGAATGTGAAAAAGAGGAGTGGACTTAAGCTATGTGCTATGTGGTGCCAGAGGACTTGTTCGGTGTCTTTGCGTGAGATCAGGTTTACCTGCGTATTCCACTCTAAAAGGAGTTCTACGAAATGCTCTAATTGCCGAATCTGCTCATCGCTAAGAGAAGGGTAGAGCTGTGTGAGGGTGCTCCACTCAGTTGTCTTTGAAATCTCCATCGGGCGAATCGCGTAGAATCTCCTGAAGCATGTTACGTGCCCGGAAAAGTTGTGCCTTTACGGTTCCCATAGGTAGGTCGAGGGTTACGGAAATCTCCTCGTAGGAGAGTTCGTCGAAATAGCGTAATTGTACTAAGCGTTGATATTGCGGACGGAGGTTCGTTACTAAGTGTCGGAGGCGCTCGATGTTTTGTTCACGAATAAGTTGTTGCTCCGGATCAAGTACTGTGTTTATGATAGGCTCCTTACTGACAATCTCACTCCCAACCTCCTCGTAGTCTTTCTGTAGGAGGCGCTTCCGACGGCAATAGTCGATGCTGTTGTTGGTCGCTATCTTAAATAGCCAGCTGCTAAAGGCATAGCGTGGTACATACTGTTTGATATTTTTGAATGCTTTCCCGAATGCCTCGATAGTTACATCCTCGGCATCCGTCGGGTTGTTGACGATTTTCAGTACCAAGTAATAGATTTTACTGCGATACTTATCGTGAAGGACTCGAAAGGCCTCCTCATCGCCCTTACAGGCACGTTGGACGAGTTCCCAATCTACAAGTGCCTTTTCCGATAGATTGCTCAGATCTTGTTCTATCATTGAAGTGAGAGTACTAAAATCGCCATACAACTACCAAAAGTAGAAAAAAATATATATAAAAAAGGTAAATTTATCGGGAGAAATAGTAGTGTAACTTTTAGAAACGTTGTGCGTCTTACGTATGCGACAACAAAAAAAGAATAGAACGATGAGATACATAGTTGTACTATCGGCAATAGTTATCGTATTTCTAACAGCTTGGCAAGGGACGATACCAAATCGCAAGACTGCTCAATTCCAAAAATTAGTAACCCCTGAAGAGCGGAGTTATACCATTACAAATTTTGATAAGATTGATCTAGGTGTCCCCGTAGATGTTATTCTCCGACAGGCCGAAACCTTTTCTGTACGAGCTGTTTCTAAGTATCAGGGAGCATTAGACCTAATAGAACTTAATGTAAAGAACAAGACACTAGTTTTTTCAAAGGCTAAGGACGAACGTCTGAACGGGTTTCCTGAAATTGTTTACTACGTTACTTTGCCACGTCTCGAAGAGGTTCGACTGCGTGGGAGTGGCGATATCGATTTACGAGATCGATTTATTGCGGATAATTTCCAGATAACCCTTTCTGGGAGTGGCGATGTAAGAATAGACCAACTATCGGTAAATGAGCATTTTTCGGTAAGTCTTGTGGGGAGTGGCAATGTAGAATTTAAAGAATTGAATGCTCAAGCAGCATCATTTTCGCTTGTAGGTTCTGGCGATGTTAAAGGCAAAAACATACATCTAACAGAGGATATAGAAACTACCCTTCGGGGATCGGGAGTCTTAAGATTAGGATTCCTTTCTTGTAGGAAAGCAGAGATGACCCTTGTGGGTAGTGGTGATTATTATATCTCGGATGTCGCTTTTTCCGCATCAGCAGATGTAAAAATTACGGGATCGGGTAGTTTTCGAGCCAAACGAGTGTACGGAGAAAATCGACTGGTAACCCAACTCCGAGGTAGTGGCGATATTGTAATCGGCGAACTGGAAGCAAGAGAATACAATGCCGAGCTTACTATGTCGGGAAATATACAAGTGTTGCGAGGTAATGTAAACCTTCTAAAAGCATCTATTTTTGGTTCCGGAGACATCGCATTGCGAGGATTACTCTGTAAGGTCGCACATACTTGGCTTAATGGCTCGGGAGATATACACATAAATGTGCTGGACGAACTCTACATGGAGCGCGTGAAAGGTTCGGGAGAAATCTACTACTCCGGGTCGCCACAGCTACGTGTGAAAAAGGGAGCGTAGATCGGAAAAAACACTCACTCTTAGAACATTCCGACATCATACAACGTATTCTCTTTCAAAAAACAAAAGAGAATGAAACGTTGGTATGATTGGCGGTTGCGGACGAAACTTTTAGTCTGTTTTACCTCCATTTTAGTGCTTTTCCTCTTGGTCGGACTCTTTGTTCGGCAGCAGAATATCGTGCGGGCAAAAAACGATGCAATACTAGATTGCTCGAATAGTGTGGAACGAGCGTTCTTAAAAGCCAGATTCCACTATCGTGCTTATTATCTGAGTGGTAATATGCCCGAATACGAACGTAGTCAGCTCTACCTAGATTCGTTATTGCTCTCCTTAGACTACCTCGAGAGGCTCGCAAAAGAGTTGGATAACGACGATGCCGAAATGGCGCGCCTTACGAGTTCGCTTCTGGAGATGGGGCGAGCGTACGAAAGCAAGTCGCACGAGAGTTTCGAATCGAAAAAGAAAGAACTGCAAGCGCAAAGCGCTCTGCGCGAACACTATCTCAAATTTTATGCTGCTCTCCGTACGAACGAATATACCAGCAGTGCTGCAATTGTGCGGATGATTGCGCTGGGCGGTAAACTGGGTGAGTATTTCGACACTCGGAGTACACAGGCTCTCATCGAAGCGCAAAGTACCCTCGTAGATATGATTAAGCAGAACCTCTTTGAGTCCGAAAAAGCGCAGATGATCAATGCGCTACGTACCGCGGTCGATGCAACCATACAGGCTACAGCTGCTAAGGACGAGGTCGGCGATACCTTTATAGCTATGAGCAATCAGCTCTCCAAGTTGCTTGTTGCGCACGACAACCGTTTGGAGCAACTCCGCGATGCTTCCTATCGTTACTATATGCGCATCGAGATCTCGTTGTTTGCCCTGGCGGTTCTGAATACGATAGTTTCCTTGCCCTTGCTGACCAACTTCGTTGTCCGGATGGTAAAAGCTGCTACTGCGAAATTGCAAGAGTGTGCCGATGGGAGGTTTGTGAACGATGTCCCAAAGAATTACCAGTCTTTTCAGGATGAGTTCGGTGCTATGGCGCGTGCTATTGCAACCATGATCGATAAAACACGCGAGACGCTAAACATTATCAAGCAGAGTGCCGACGAGGTAGCGCGTGCTAGCGAGCAGTTGAATTCGAATTCGCAAATCCTTTCACAAGGCTCTAACAGCCAAGCAGCTAATGCCGAGGAGGTGAGCAGTGCTATGGAGGAAATGTCGGCAAATATTGATAGCAATGCCGAACGCGCACAGAGCTCGCAAACCCTATCGCGCGAACTTGGGCAACGCATCGAAGAGCTGAGTACCGAATCGAGGGCATCGCTCGAGTCGGTCGAAACGATCAGTTCGAAAATATTGGTGATTAGCGAAATAGCTACTCAAACCAATATCCTAGCACTGAATGCTGCCGTGGAAGCGGCACGTGCCGGAGATCATGGAAGAGGCTTCTCGGTGGTCGCCGCAGAGGTGCGTAAATTAGCTGAAAGAAGCAACGATGCTGCTAACGAGATTGTGCATCTTGCCGAGCAGTCGCGAGAAGCTACACAGAAGTCGCACGAACGCCTCGATGCCGTACTGCCCGATATGGCACGAACGCGAGCTATTATGGAAGAAATTGCGGTAGCAAGCGATGAGCAACGAGGGGGCGTAAATCAGATTACAATGGCTCTCAACGCCCTTAACGAGGTGATACAGAACAATGCGTCCTCGAGTCAGGAAATGTCGGCTAGTGCTACGCAATTAAGCGAGGAGGCCGAAAAACTACGGCAGGCTATCGAGTTCTTTTCGCTTGTCTGAAATAGGATAAGGTACCACACCAAGCGGGCTTTTTTATATCTTCGTACTACAAAAGAGAAGATAGAGATGACCGGTATATTGCGCTCATTACCCATCGGAGTACAGAGTTTTGATAATATTCGCAATCGAGGCTATGTGTATGTAGATAAAACACAATATATCAGAGATTTGATGCAAGGACAGGTTTATTTCCTGAGTCGCCCACGACGCTTTGGGAAAAGCCTCTTGCTATCCACCCTAAAAGCTTATTTCGAAGGGAAAAAGGATCTCTTTAATGGACTCTTTCTCGAACACGGAGAACCCGAACTCGCAGCAGCACAAGGACGCGAGACGTGGCAAGAATACCCAGTGTTGCACTTAGACTTGAACACTGGAGAGTACAAAAATGCCGAAGAACTGAAGAGCGTACTCGTCTATCACCTGAACCAATGGGAAGAATTATACGGTAAATCCACCAGCGAAGATACTCTAACGCTTCGTTTCGCAGGAATTCTCCGCAGAGCCTACGAACAGACTGGGCAACAGGTTGTATTCTTGGTCGATGAGTACGACAAACCTCTTTTGCAATCAGTAAATAATCCCGAGTTGTACGAGCAGTTCCGCTCGCTATTGTATGCATTTTATTCGAATATTAAGAGTAACGACCAATATATTCGTTTTGTCTTCCTGACGGGGGTCTCGCGTTTTGGTAAGCTGACAATCTTTAGCGGTCTCAACAATCTTGAAGATATCAGCATGGATCCGCACTATGCGGGGATTTGCGGTATTACGGAAACTGAGCTTGTTTCGAATTTTGCGCCCGAGATAGAAACACTTGCTGCTAAATTGGATCGCTCCTACGAGGATACACTTGCCGAACTCAAAAAACGCTATGACGGCTATCTGTTTGCTAGAGAAGGGGAACACGTTTACAATCCGTTTAGTTTACTCAATGTACTGAAAAAGAAAGAATTAGACGACTATTGGTATGCTACCGGCACTCCGACTTTCTTGGTTAGGTATATACGCGATCAGCGCTTCTTTCTTCCCGACCTAGAGGGGGATGTGAAACTCGATGCTGCAGGGTTGAAAACCAGCCCATTAGCCACAAAAGATCCAATACCGATACTTTTTCAGACGGGCTACCTCACCATTCGCGAATACTTATCAGACCTCGGTGTTTATCGCCTCGGATTCCCCAATGAAGAGGTTCGCTACGGATTTTTGAAAAACCTGTTGCAGGGATATTCTGAGAGCGTACTCAATTCTGGGGTAGCAATTGCAAAATTCTTGGAGGCAATACGTTCCGGCGATATCGATGCCTTCATGACGCACTTAAAATCTATCATCGGCGGGATCCCGTACAATACTATAAAGGAGGGCGAGACGTACCACGAGCGCGATGGCGAGGTAGCGGTCTACCTAGTCTTTTCGCTCATGGGGCAGTTTGCGCAAACCGAGGTGCATTGCCCCGGCGGACGTGCCGATACTGTGGTACATACTGCTGACGCTATCTATATTTTTGAATTCAAACTCGAAGATACAGCCACTCCGGAGGATGCACTTGCGCAAATCGAAGAACGGGGCTATGCGGCGCGTTATCTTTCCGAGGGTAAAAAAGTGCTTGGCATCGGCGTAACTTTCGACTCCAAAACGCACAATATTGGAGCGTGGAAGGTGAAACCTGCAACGAATTTTTAGAAAAGTGCAAAATGCGTAGCGCGCACCTAGAAGAACGCTCGGCGGGCGTGTAAAAGAATGCTTGTCGTGCGCTATTTGTAGAGTTGTTGTATTACTGAGATAGAGAATCAAGATGTCTGTAAAGCAAAGTGTCCTACTACTCATTGCTCTGTTATGGGGATGCGCCGTAATGGCGCAAAAGAGCAATGAGGTTCCAGAAGTTCTTGTCGTGGGTACAATTCATAGCATGCATGAGGCGAATCCGCATTATACCTATCATGATATTGTGCGCATTCTCGCAACCTACAAACCCGATGCGATTTGCGTAGAGATCCCGCCTTCCTACTTTAGAAAGAAAAACTATCTGAAGGAGATGGCTCTAGCCTGTATTTACGGTGCTGAGCATAACATAAGTTGTTTCCCTATTGATCACTGGGGGGTAGATTATGATGTAAGGGCAGCGCGGAAGGAATATATGCAGACCGAGGACTACAAGAACAAAAAACGGGTGGCAGATTCTCTTATGCAAAATAGTAGTCTGATACAAGCTTTTGAAAAGAAATATGGCACTATGGATAGTGTGTGGTGGAGTAATACTCAGGGCTATGAGTTCTTTAATGGGCAAGATTACAACGACTACACGCGCGAGGCATACCGAATAGAGATAGCAGTATATGGCGATGGCGTTATGAATTTGCACTCCGAACTTCGAAATGCCAAAATGCTATCGCGTATAGACAGCGTTATCTCCGCGAGTCAGGCAAAAAGAGTAATTGTATTTACCGGAGCTGAACATAAATACTACTTTGACGATGCTTTCGCTAAACGCAACTCCGTTAAGCTGGTAGCATTAAACGACATTCTACCACTGCAAGATATCGAGCCCTCACGCAACGAAATAGATTATATAGAGCACAACTTGGCAAGAGGTTATTACCTCGATGATAATGTTATGTATGCCAATGCATTTGTCCCTCTACTGCACGGTCCGGAAATGGACATGAGTCCTGAACAGATTCCAGCAAAAAATATAGAACTGGCAGAGAAATTTATGAAGGAGTGGGCTGCATTAGCAACCCGTACTGAACATTACGACTTCGAACGCCTTTGGCTCGATTTCCTACAGGCGCACTATGCCGAGGCGGTAGAAGTGAGTAAGCGGTTGCAGCCTCGTATCCATGATCTCGATGGGTGGTTTTTCCCAGTGCTCTTTTGGCGTAATCTTGGCTTCTGCTACGATATGCTAGGTATGCGCACCGAGGCCGTACAATGTTATACTAAAGGGGAAGAGACAGCCAGAACATTGGGTCGCAGTGATGAGATGGTGCGTGCACTTTTTGCGAATTACACGCAGGAACCCTATAAGCGCTAGTTTTATAGAGTCGAATATCTCTATAGGGGCGTAACGTGATGCGCCCTTTTCGTTTTGTAAAATAAAAGCACAAAACGTTTTTTTTTCGTGCGTGTAAACCCTCTTCCTATGTGGGACGCATTGTCTGTAATGCCCGCCAAGTAGTATCTATTGCGCAAAATGCGTAGCGTCCGTCTAGAAAAGCGCAAAACGCTTGTCGCTTTTGCGAAAAAGCCTACTTTTGTTACAATAACTTCAAACGTAAAAGTATACGGAAATGGCGCAAGAGGAGTTTGTAAAACGACATATAGGCAACGATCAGAAGGCATGCGAGGCGATGTTAAAAACCATTGGAGTGCAGTCGCTTAACGAATTGATCGAACAAGTAGTCCCCTACGATATCAGACTCCCGAAAGCGCTTCGGCTCCCAGCACCACGCAGCGAGTGGGAAGTCTTGGAAATCTTGCGCGAAAAAGCCCACAAGAATAAGCTCGTGCGCTCGCTCATCGGATGCGGATACTACGGAACAGCAACTCCAGCTGTGATTCTCCGGAACGTTCTTGAGAATCCCGATTGGTATACCTCCTACACTCCCTATCAAGCAGAGATTAGCCAAGGGCGACTCGAAGCTCTCTTGAACTTTCAGACCATGGTGCTCGGACTCACAGGCATGGAAATTGCCAATGCATCGTTGCTTGACGAAGGTACTGCGGCTGCTGAGGCTATGATTATGATGTTCCACCTCCGGGGGCGTGCGGCGGTACAAGAAGGACGAAACGTTCTCTTTATCGATAATTCGGTATTCGAACAGACGGTTTCGGTGCTCAAGACTCGTTCCGCACCCTTGGGTATAGAGCTCGTACGTGGTAATTATGCCGAGTATGTATTTACAGGGCGCGAGTTCGGTACTATTGTACAGTATCCAAATGCAGACGGTGCCGTGTGCGATTATCGCAATTTTGTACAGACGGCGCACGAATCCGGAAAGGTATTGGTTGCTGTTGCGGCTGATATCCTCGCTCTAGCTTTGTTGGAAGCACCCGGAAATTGGGATGCAGATATCGTTTTCGGTTCTACACAGCGCTTCGGAATCCCGATGGGGCTTGGTGGACCGCATGCTGCCTACTTTGCAACTCGTGAAGCTTACAAACGTAATATGCCCGGACGTGTAATCGGTATCTCGGTCGATCGCCGAGGAAATAGAGCTCTCCGTATGGCACTACAAACTCGCGAACAGCACATTAAACGCGAAAAAGCTACTTCCAATATCTGTACTGCGCAAGCACTACTAGCTACCATGGCAGGTATGTTTGCTGTATATCACGGTTCGGAGGGGATTAAGCGTATTGCTCGGAATGCCCACAATGCTGCACTACAAACGGCAAAAGCGCTGAAAGAACTAGGCTATAAGCTGTCTACCAAGTCCTTCTTTGATACGTTGTGTGTGGCAGTTGTAGATAAGGAAATCGTAGGCAAGTTACAAAAGCTTGCAACAGAGGCAAATCTGAATCTGAACTACAGAGATGACGCAACCGTTACTCTCTCCTTCGACGAATTAACTACTAACGAAGAGGTTACAAAAGTCGTGCAGATCTTTGCGGCTGCTGTAGAGAAACCTGCTATCCCAATTTCATTTACAGATGTAAATGAACCGATTGAAGGCTTCGAGCGCACAACTCCCTTTATGCAGGAGCGTGTCTTCAACACCTACCATTCCGAAACAGAGATGATGCGCTATATCCACAACCTAGTTCGTAAGGATATATCGCTCACGAATAGCATGATACCGCTCGGAAGCTGTACGATGAAGCTGAATTCGGCAGTTTCGATGCTACCGCTAAGTTGGGCAGAGTTTGGTGCAATACATCCGTTTGCTCCTGCAGATCAGATAGAAGGATATCGCGAACTGATTCGGGAGTTGGAAGAGTATCTTGCCGAAATTACGGGCTTTGCTGGTACTTCGCTACAAGCAAATTCCGGTGCAGCTGGCGAGTACACGGGGCTGATGGTCATTCGTCAGTATCATATAGCACGCGGCGAGGGGCATCGCAATACCATTCTGATTCCAGCCTCGGCACATGGTACTAATCCGGCAAGTGCTGCAATGGCAGGCGCTGAGATTGTTACGGTAGCGTGCGACGAACGTGGCAATATCGACGTGGAAGACCTCCGTAAGAAAGCCCAGGAGTACGCACCCAAGCTATCCGCTTTTATGGTAACATATCCGTCCACGCACGGGATTTTTGAGAGTCGTATCCGCGAAATGATCGATATCATTCACCAAGCGGGAGGGCAAGTCTATATGGATGGCGCCAATATGAATGCACAGTGCGGACTTACAAGCCCCGGTTATATAGGAGCCGATGTTTGTCATTTAAATCTGCACAAAACATTTGCTATCCCTCACGGCGGTGGCGGTCCAGGTGTCGGACCTATTTGTGTGGCGAGCCATTTGCTCGATTTCTTGCCACGTCACGCTTGTGTAAAGGTAGGAGGGAAAAACGGAATTACGGCAGTTTCCTCGGCACCGTGGGGGAGTGCTAGCATCCTACCGATTACTTACGCCTATATCAGAATGTTAGGAGCTGAGGGCTTACAAAAAGCATCGGAAAATGCGATTCTTAACGCGAATTATATGGTAGCGCGCCTTAAGGATACTTACGGTATTGTCTACTCCGGCGAAACAGGACGTGTCGGGCACGAAGTGATTGTAGATTGCAGAAATTGTAAAGCGGATTACGATGTGGAGTCTGCCGACATTGCGCGCCGACTCATGGACTACGGTTTCCACGCGCCAACACTTTCCTTCCCGGTACACGAAACTCTAATGGTAGAGCCCACCGAGAGCGAATCAAAAGAAGAAATGGATCGCTTTTGCGATGCCCTCCTTCAGATTCGTGAGGAGATGTTGGCGATTGCTGCAGGGAAAGCAGATAAAAACGATAACCTCCTAAAGAATGCGCCACACACCGCCGACGAGCTAGTGGCGAACAACTGGGAGCACCATTATTCGCGTGAGGATGCGGCGTATCCTCTTCCGTGGGTGCGGAATGCTAAATTCTGGCCTACAGTAAGCAAAATTGATGGCGGTTACGGCGATAGGAACCTGATCTGCGCTTGTCAGGATGCTTGGGAAAAAGGGCAATACTAACCCATTTTGTAGACTGGTGTAATATTATACTCCTCTAAGAATGGAATTACGAGAAATTGTAGGAAAAGCCCGTACAGTTCGGTGTTTTAGAGAAAATAGCCCTATTCCGCAGTTCATTTTGCGCGAATTAGTCGACCTCGCACGCCTAGCTCCTTGTGGGGCCAACAAGCAAGCTATTCGTTATTGCATAGTTACGCAACCTGAACTTCGAAAGAAGGTGTTTGCAACTCTGGGATGGGCAGCTTATTTAACAGATTGGGACGGTCCTTCGGAGGGCGAGCGTCCTGCAGCTTATATCATTCAGTTGGAAAATGCTGCAGATCCGTGCCTCCGCCTTGTAGATCCGGGTTTTGCGGCACAGAATATTCTGTTGGGGGCTGCTGAAAAAGATTTAGGGGCGTGTCTGATCGACAACGTTAAGCGCGAGGAACTTGCAAAGATCCTGAATCTCCCCGAGGGTTGGCGTGTACTCTATGTAATTGCTTTGGGTACTGCAGCTGAAGAGGTACAGATCCGACCAATCGATTCAGAGCACGGAATTCGTTACTGGCGTGAGGAATTAGTACACTGCGTACCGAAGCGAACCCTAGAAGAACTTATCTGGAAGGAAGCGTAAATCTCTAATAAAGATGCAGGAACAAGGCACTACGCTGCGACAACGGAAGATTGCTCGGCAACTACAGCGCGACTTTAGCGAGATGTTTCAAAAAGAGTTGCGACACCTAGCTGCGGGTTGCCTGATTACGGTTACTGATGTGTGGATCTCGCAGGATCTCGAACAAGTTAAGGTCTACTTGAGCGTTTTTCCTAAAGAGCATGAGGCGGAAATCTTTGCAGAGATACAGAATAAAACATCCGAAATCCGTTACCAACTCGGAAAGCGAGTGAAAAGTACCCTGCGTCTTGTGCCAGAGCTCCTTTTTCGGCTAGATAATTCGCTCGACGAAGTAGAAAAGATCGAAAGTATCCTTGCTGCTATCAAAAAGGACGAACAATAACTTAAGCCATGGGGCTGATAGCAGCACTAGCACGTTCGGTGCCGCGACCTATTCTCCATCGTATTGCTAGAATTGGCGGGCGCCTATTAGCAATTTTCTTATACGGGAAACGCTACGAGGATCCGATCGATGGGCGCCACTATCGTCGTTTACTCGCTTACGGACGCATCGAACAGCGAAAAAATGCCTTAGCGCCTTATAGCTTATCGCTCGAACGACATAGACTCATCTGGCTTTATCTCGATCGTGAGCTCGATATTACTCGGCAGCGCTACAGTGTTTTGCATATGGCTCCCGAGCTCTGTTTACAGCGAAAGTTGAAAGCCATCCCTGGGATTCGTTATACATCTGCCGATCTGGAGTCGCCTTGGGCATCGGTTCATTGTGATATACAGCAATTGCCATTTGCCGATCAAACTTTTGACCTTATCCTGTGTAATCATGTGCTGGAGCATATCCCGGACGACCGACTCGCAATGCGTGAGCTTTACCGTGTGCTTGCTCCCAATGGGATTGCGCTACTGCTAGTACCTCTGGATCCCACACGTGCCACGACACTCGAAGATCCGACTATTAATACCGACGAGCTGCGCGAAAAGTTTTACCACCAAAAGGATCACCTCCGACTCTATGGGCGCGATTACGTAGACAGACTTGCAGAAGCTGGGTTTCTCGTCTCCGCAATTGACTACGCTGCGCAGCTTACAGAAGAGGAACGCAGACGTTACTGCATCCGGTTAGAGGACAAATTGTATATTGCACGAAAATAATAGGTTTTCGTTCGTGACATTTCCTTTTTTTGTTGCTGCACGCTACCTGCTGGCGAAAAAAGCGCATACTGCCGTTAATGTTATCTCGCTCATTGCTATGATCGGGATAGGGGTTAGTGCTATGGCGCTTGTCGTGGTGCTTTCTGTTTTTAATGGCATTACATCCCTTGTCACCTCTATGTATTCCTCCTTGGAGAGCGATCTGTTACTTCAAGCGCGAGAGGGAAAAGTCTTTCGTTGCGATGGTGCCGATTATGCATGGTTAGCCGCACAACCCGAAGTCCTCGCCATCGGACGCACCTTTGAAGAAAATGCACTCTTTGGCTATCAGGATCGTACGCATTTAGGAACGTTGCTTGGTGTGGACGATGGGTATGTTGAGATGATGCACTTAGCAGAGCATTGTATAGATGGCGAATTTCGCCTACAAAGGGGCTCACAAGCGCTTCTAATGCCGGCAGCGGGCATGACCTATATGTTGGGAGCACACCTCGCCCAATTCGAAGGTATTAGCGTTTATATGCCCAATCGGACAGCACGGAATTGGCTCGACCCGACTACAGCCTTCCGTAAAAAGATAATGGGCTGGACGGGTATCGTTACAGTGCATGCCGATTTTGATACAAAGAACGTGCTCGCGCCTTTACATTTTGTGCAGAAGCTCTTAGACTACGATTCCTGTTATATATCCTCGCTTGCCATCAATGTCCGGGAAGGGGCAAGACTAACAGACCTGAAAAAGCGCCTAGACGAACGATTTACAACGCAGTGCCATATTCTCGAGCGAGAAGAGCAAAATGCAACTCTCTATCGTACTATGCACAGCGAAAGGCTGATTGTAATTATTATCCTAGCGCTAATTCTGCTGATTGCTATGTTCAACGTGGTGGGATCGCTCTCGATGTTGCTGATTGAAAAGAAGAGCGATATCTACACCTTTACGGCATTGGGTGCTACTCCTACTAGTATTCGTACTATCTTTCGCTTGGAAGGGCTGTTTTTGTCGCTTTTGGGCGGAACAGTGGGGATGCTATTTGGACTAGTGCTAAGTTTCCTTCAGCAGCATTTTGGTTTTGTGAGCTTGGGCGATGTTAGTTCGTTTGTTATAAAAGCGTATCCTGTCGAGGTGCGAGCGCTCGACCTGGTGGGAGTATTTCTACTTTTGCTGGTTTTAGGACTTGCTGCAAGCCTCCTTACCGTTCGGAATATTTCAGCCAAACGGGTGTAGTTTGCGGTGTATTTTTCTGTTGCGAATTACTTTTTGGGTGCGTTGCGTAGGATTTCGACTAGAAATTGCCAGAACTTTTGCGTAGAGGCGATATCTAAGCGCTCGTCAGGGGAGTGTACACCGCGGATGGTTGGTCCGAACGAGATCATGTCTAAGCTTGGGTATTTTTCCAAAAAGAGCCCACATTCCAAACCGGCATGAATAGCACGTACTACGGGTTTATTGCCAAATAGTTTCTGGTAGACCTCCTCTGCAATATGTAGAATGGGCGACTGCGTATTGGGAGCCCAACCCGGATAACCATCAGTTTGTAAAACGGTGCAGCCGGCCAACAAAAAAGTGCTTTCTACAGCAGTGGAAATATACTCGCGTGCCGAATCTGCCGAACTCCGCTGGCTGGTAGCTATTTCCAAGGTGTCGGTTTCTACTTGCTTGACCGAGGCTAGGTTGGTTGAGGTTTCTACGAGGTTCGGGATATCGCGGCTCATTTCAATAACGCCGTGATGTGTGGTATACAAGAGGTGGAGGAGGCGTAGCTTGTCGTAATTGACCATCACGGGGAGCGCTTCCACAACATCGACATTAATTTGGATGTTGGGTTCCGTAGTCTGGTATTCCCGCACAAGGGTATTCCCGAAGCGTTCTACGAAGTGGAGCATTTTATCGTGCTCTTCGATGGGGATGGCAATTACCGCATAAGCCTCGCGAGGTATGGCATTGCGGAGATTCCCTCCTTCGAATGTCGCAAGGGCTATGGGTAGTTCGCGCTCTAGGTGTAGGAGAATTCGTGCTAGGAGTTTGATAGAGTTGGCTAGTCCTTTGTTGATATCGTCGCCAGAGTGACCGCCTACGAGCCCCGAGAGGGCGATGTTGTAAAATTGGTAGCCGTTGGGTGCTTTTTCGGTTCGATAGGTGAAGTGCGCAATGGTGTCTATGCCTCCAGCACAGCCGATGAAGATTTCGCCCTCGTCCTCTGAGTCTAAGTTTAGTAGTATGTCGCTCTGGAAGAAATTTTCCTGAATAGCAAACGCGCCCGTGAGCCCGGTTTCTTCGTCTACGGTAAAGAGGCATTCTAGTGGTCCGTGTACAACCTCTGGGTCTATAAGTACGGCTAACTGTGCAGCACAACCGATTCCGTCGTCGGCGCCGAGGGTAGTTCCTTTGGCTTTTAACCAGTTGCCGTCGATGTAGGTTTGGATGGGATCCTGCATGAAATCGTGCTCCGTATCCGAATTCTTTTCGCAAACCATATCCATGTGGCTTTGTAGAATGATCGACCTACGGTCTTCCATGCCGGGTGTTGCGGGTTTGCGGATGAGTACGTTCCCTACAGCATCTCGGTAGGTTTCCAGCCCATGTTCCTTGCCGAAATGTTCTAAATATTCGCTGATGCGCTCCTCGTGCTTGGAAGGGCGAGGTATTTTCGTTAAAGCATCAAAAAGTTTCCAAAGGGGCTGGGGTGTAAGGTCTGATAGTTGGCTCATCGCTTGCTTACCTAGGGTTAAAAACTTCTATCGCAATTTACAAAAATTTACACATAACTACTATATCGTTACGAATTGTACTATAGCAACCGGTGTAACGTTATTTTGTTGCAAAAAAAAAATAGTGTACTTTTGGAAAGGTATTGAGAGGTTTGTAGTCGGTCTACACACAGAGTACAATAATGGAAAATAAGAAAACCTTGCGCGCCAATTTGCAGCATTATAAGAGCATTTTCTTTATAGGAGGCTTGAATATAGCGTTGCTCATTTGCTTGGTTATTTTTAACTGGAAAAGCAAATACGAGTACGATACTGAGATTACGAACCAGCAAGTTGCTACTGTTGAACAAGAGGAAATCCCGATGACCCAGCAGGAGGAGCAGAAACCCGAAATGGCACCACCGGAAGCTCCGAAGATTATCTCGCAAATTAACCTAGTGGATCGCCATGTTAACCTTGACGAGGACTTCGATCCGTTCAACACCGAGCTTGAAGAAAATGCGGCTGTCGGTATTTACGACTACGAGGAGGTGGTGAAAGAGGAAGAAGTTGCCGAGGAAGAAATCTTTTATTTTGTAGAAGAGATGCCTTCGTTCCGCGGTGGTGGACTCGAGGCTTTTCGTCAGTATATTAAGGAAAATACGCGCTATCCAGAAGCAGCAGCCGAGGTCGGAATCCAAGGTAGAGTACAAGTTGCCTTTGTGGTAGAACCTGACGGATCGGTGGGTAAAGTACGTGTAGTACGCAGTGTCGATCCTATTTTGGATAAGGAAGCGATGCGGGTTGTGAAATCTAGCCCGAAGTGGACGCCAGGGAAGCAACGTGGAAAGCCTGCACGTGTCGGATACACGATCCCTGTAATTTTCTTCTTACAGAGTTAGTGTATTCCGCCCTTCAGAAAGTATTTGGTTGGATAAAAAATTTTAGTTTGACAGTGATGCTTGCGTGTGCGAGTGTCGCTGTTTTTTTATATCAGATGTAAGCGGAGAGCTTTGGAACGATTATTCGCACTGAGCTTCTTGTTAGTGGCTTGACGAACGGATTTTTTGTGCCGCCGCTCCACCTGCCATAAATCCCGTTGCGTAGGCGAGTTGCAGGTTGTAGCCACCGGTATTTGCGTCGATATCGAGTATCTCGCCACAGAAGTATAGCGAGTCGTGCTTGCGCGATTCCAAGGTAAGTGGGTTTATTTCCGAAGTATCAATACCACCAGCAGTTACTACTGCGCGATCCCAATCCTCAGCAGAAAGCAGGTTGAGTGGGAAATGCTTCAAGCATCCTACGAGTTGTGCGATTTTCTGTTCTCCGAGTTCTGACCCCTTATTGCGTAGACTAATTTGTGCACGTCGAAGGACAGGTTTGATGAGTCCACTCGGAAGCCAAGCACGTGCTAAGGAGGAAATGAGTTCGTTGCCACGAGCTTGTAGATCGCGTCGGATACGAGCGGTTAACTTTTCGGGCGATAGTGCGGGTTTCCAATCGATGGCAATTAGGGGTTGAGTACCAGCAAGGAGCGCTTCTACACCTTTCCGGCTCAGACGTAGTATACCGGGTCCCCCCAAGTAATCGTCGCAAATCTCGATATCTACGGGCAATAGTTGTGCAAGGAGCTCGGTTTTAGCATAGAGTGTAAGTCCGACATTTTTGATGAGGAGTCGTTCGCGAATCCCCCAATCGATATTGACGTAAAAGCCGACGAGTGACGGGAAAAGTTGGGTGATATGGTGCCCTAAGTTTTGGGCAAGTTGGTAGCCTGTGCCGTCGGATCCGGTACGTGGATAGCTTTTCCCGCCGGTTGCTAGTATTACAGCTTGCGATCGGAAACTAGTGTTTTGTTCTGTTTGTATAAGCCATTCATCCCCGTCGTGTACGAGTTTTTGTACCGAGCAGTGGGGGGTAATTGTTACGCCAGCGCGCGTTGCATATCGTGTTAGCGCTTCTGCTACCTCCGATGCCCGTCCGGATAGTGGGTAGACCCTATTGCCTCTTTCCACGATAGTAGGTACGCCCTCACGGTTGAGCAAGTTTACGATTTCGTTGGGCGGAAACCCTTTGAGGGCAGTCATGGCAAGTTCGATGTCGCCATAGAGTACTTCGCGATATTCCGTGTAGTCGCGGATATTGGTGATGTTGCAACGCCCCTTGCCCGTAATTCGTAGCTTGGTTCCTAAGCGTGGCATACGTTCTAGCAATAGGACATGTAGTCCTTCGCTTGCCGAACGAGCGGCAGCTAAAAGCCCGGAAGGTCCGCCGCCGATTACCACTACATCATATCTCATAGCTGTGTATTGCACCTGTTTCGGAGGGTTAAGGTAGCTACTAAAAATCATTTGGACGCTTCGGTATTTCTAATGTCAATTGTTTGCTATTCATTATTTTTGTTCTTGTCCACGACGCAGATTTGTTCCTAGGCTATGGTTTATAGCAATATTCCGGAGGAAGAACTTAAAACACGTATCGGCGAGGCATTCTTTGCCGCATTCGACTGTGCTACAATTATCGGCAAGATCGACTTTTGTGTTACCCAATCTTTTACACGCTGCGATGCAACCGAAACTGCTCCTATTAATTCTTTGCTGTGGGCCGAAGCGAAACGCGGCACGGTTGCTGATATCTACAAGCCTCTGGTACAGCTAATTCTTACTATCGGCAAGGCTCGCACGTTCGATACCTATCTGCCGCCGCCGTTTTTAGCAGCATTCGATGCAGAGAAGATCGCCTTCCTTCCGTATCGCGAAATATTGCCGTTTTTGGCGCTCAACGACTTCAACTGGAACGTAGCGCCGTCTGACGCTTCTTCGCGCGAATTTGGGCTGTTGTACGGTGCTGTACGCGATGTTTTGGAACGCTCGGCGTATGTGTTTCGATACGATGCGCAGGAGGCAGAGCTCCGCGAGTTTATCAAGCAGCATTTGAGCGAGAGTTCGTCTCTCATCCAGATCAACAAGAACAACTTCGTGAGCATTTATCAGCGCTGGTTAGCCCTTGTGCAGCCGAGCATAGACGTAGATTGGGAAGGCTTGAAAAAGCGCGATATCATAGATGGAGATTTCTTTTTAGCGGATTTGCTCTCGTCAGAGAATCAGACAATTAGGGAGTCGCTCTATGTTCTTTTGAAGGATAACCACTACACGTTGGATCGGAAGGTCGATATTTCGGGACTTTTCCTTTTTGCGGAAGTTCACTTTAAGGATAATCAAAGGGCACACAGGCAGTTTTGGTCCATTTACAAGCGTCCTCCGCGCGAGGAGTTTTGGGATTATTTGGTTAATCGTCGTGATTTGCTTGTACCTCAGGATCTTCGCGAGCGCAAAGGTTCTTTTTTCACTCCTCAGCGTTGGGTGGAGCTCTCGCAGCAGTATTTAGCAGACGAGTTGGGCGAAAATTGGCAGGAGGAATATGTAATCTGGGATTGCGCTGCTGGTACGGGTAACTTGCTGAATGGTCTTACGAACAGATATAATATCTGGGCGTCCACGTTGGATAAACAGGATGTGGATGTTATGCACGACCGTATTGAGCATGGCGCAAATTTATTGCATAAGCACGTTTTTCAGTTTGATTTTTTGAACGACTCGTTCGACAATCTACCTGAAGGTTTGCGGGCGATTGTTTGTGATGTGGAAAAGCGGAAGAAGCTGGTGATTTATATTAATCCTCCTTACGTAGAGGGGGATGCGAGGTTGGGCAAAGGTCGTCGCTCGGTACATGCGAGTGGGATCCACGAGCGTTACAAGGATGAGTTGGGGAAGGCGAGTGCGGAGCTTTTTGCACAATTTATCTATCGCATTTACAAAGAGTTACCGAATTGTATCTTAGGGCATTTCTCGACGTTGAAGCATCTTCAGGCTCCGAATTTTAAACAGTTTCGTCGCGTGTTTCAGGCGAAATTGTGTCGTGGTTTTCTGATACCAGCTTATACGTTTGACAACGTTCGTGGTCGTTTTCCGATCGGTTTTTATGTTTGGGATACGTCTGTTCGCGAGGAATTTAAGCGTCATACGTTTCAGGTATTTGGTACGGAAGGCGAATCGTTGGGACGTAAGGTATGCAGTAGTTATGATGGTAAACGTTTTATCAGTCAGTGGCTTGCGAAGTATTCTCATGGAATTGCGCAAGAGGAAGCTATAGCGCATTTAGCTTCTGTTGGGAATGATTTTCAGCATTTTAATACTGTTTTTGTAGATAATATTGAGGCAAGGCGAACCCGGGGCGGTCGTCATACTTTGGTGAGTGCCCGTAATTTGCTGGTGGTTTGCGCGTATGTATCAGTTCGTCAGGTGATTCGCGCAACTTGGTTGAATGATCGGGATCAGTTTTTGTGGCCTACGAAGGGTTGGTTGCGCGATATGGAATTTGTTAGTAATTGCTTAGTTAATTTACTATTTACCAATAATATACAGTCTACTTACGGTGTTAATCACTTCATACCGTTTACAGAGTCGGAGGTCGATGCACAGGAGAAGTTTGAGAGTCACTTTATGACGGATTTTATGGCGGGGAAGTTGAGCGTAGAGTCGGAACAGAAGCATAAGAATTTGCTGGGCGAGTCATCTTTCATTCCTTCTGAACCTTTAGTATTTTCTTCCGAGGCTATAGATGTTTTTAGTGCTGGTAAAAAACTTTGGCGTTACTATCACGCTCAGGGGGCTGCAAATCCGAATGCCTCGTACTACGACATACGTGCTTATTTTCAGGGTCGTAATGCGGAGGGTAAGATGAATGCGAAGAGTAGCGATGCGACTTACAATCAGTTGCTTTCTGACCTAAGATCGGCACTTGAGCAATTGCGTTTGGCGATAGTTCCGAAGGTGTACGCGTACGGTTTTTTGGAGGAGTAGGGTGGGGTGTTAAACGTTTCAAGGGTGTCGTCTCAATTGAAACAGGCGCTGGGGCTGTTGATTGCTGGTCCCTGTTCGGCAGAGAGTCGCGATCAGGTGCTTTCGGTTGCAAAGCTCTTACAGCAAGATGGTAGGGTTGCTTATTTTCGGGCAGGGGTTTGGAAACCGCGTACACGTCCAGGACAATTCGAGGGTTTAGGAACAACGGCACTTCCTTGGCTTCGTGAGATCCAAGAAACTACGGGGCTTACCGTTTGTATTGAAGTTGCACGGAAAGAGCACGTTTGGGAAGCTGTTGCGCATGGTATCCGTGCCTTTTGGATAGGCGCCCGTACGACATCCGATCCCTTTGCAGTGCAAGAAATTGCAGACGCATTACCAGTGGATACAGAAGTTGTGCTCGTGAAAAACCCGATATCGCCTGACTTGGAACTTTGGATAGGAGCCATCGAACGTATTGCCGCACAGACATCAAGCGAAGTGATTGCCGTACATCGTGGTTTTTTTTCCATTCGTGAAGGTCTGTATCGAAACGCCCAGAACTGGGATATTCCTCTGCAATTACGAACTAGGTTTGGCAATAACCTCCGAATCCTTTGTGATCCGAGTCACATTGCGGGGAAGCGGGAGTTTGTTGCAAATATCGCGCAGCAAGCCCTAGATTATGCCTTGGACGGACTTATGGTAGAGATTCATCCGACACCCGAAACTGCACTGAGTGATGCGAGACAACAGCTCACGCCGACGGCATTTTTTCAAATGTTGGATCAACTACAACCCCTTCAGAAAAATTTAGAACTAACAGACAACGGACAACTTGCTAACTTTCGAAAACAAATAGATGCTATAGATGCTAAAATCTTAGATCTGCTTAGCGAACGTGCAGAGGTCGTTTGCAAAATAGGCGAATGGAAATTACAACACGGCGTGCAAGCTTTTCACGAAGAACGATGGAACGAACTCCTTAAGCATCACCTCCGTTACGGGATAGAACGCGGTCTTGATACACACTATGTCCGTCAACTTTGTGAGCTTGTGCATACCGAATCGTTAAAATTGCAGGCGGCGTGCCGACATGCACACAGAAATTCCGAAACCATTGAGGAATAATAAGGGTGCGGTGGTGTTTTGAGTGTTGTACTTTTGTGTAGCATATTTACCATATATCAAAAAAGTGCTTACCTTTGTGCAGGTGGCTAAATAGAGGGGCGGAGTGGTGTTACGAACATTGCTATTATTCCTGTTGGGAGCTTTTGCTGTTGCGGGGACGCGCGCACAGGAGGGTGAGGCTACGCCCGATTCCGTGCCTGTGGCAGATTCCGTAGCGCATACCGAGAAGAAGGGCTATGACCCTGTGCAGATGATCTTCGATCATATCTCGGATAGTCACGAATGGCATATTGTAACCATTGGGCATACGCATGTAAGTGTGCCGTTGCCGGTGATCCTCTACAGTAAAGTGCGCGGCGAGTGGTTTTGTTTCTTGTCGAGTCGCTTTCATCACGGTCATGAATCCTACCAAGGTTTCCGGTTGGTGGTACCTGAAAAAGGCGGACCTACTTCCATACAGGAGGTGAGTGCTACGGGCGAGGTTTTGGAAGCTCCGCTCGATTTTAGTATTAAGAAGAATGTCCTCGGGGTGCTTTTTGTGCTAGCCCTGATGCTGTGGGTTTTTATAAGCGTTGCGAAACGCTATCAGAAGGAGCCATTAGCACCACCGAAAGGGATACAGAATTTACTAGAGGTACTGGTAGTATTTGTTCGAGACGATATCGCCAAACCGAGTATCCGCGAGTCTAAGCTACCGCGCTTTATGCCGGTTTTGCTTACTATTTTCTTCTTTGTCCTTTTTAGTAATCTACTCGGGTTGATACCGATATTCCCTGCAGGTGCGAATCTTACTGGCAATATTACAGTAACGATGGTGCTTGCGCTCTTCACTTTTTTGGTGACGACTTTTAGTGGGAATAAGCACTATTGGATAGATATTTTTAACACCCCGGGGATTCCGGCTTTCCTTAAATTTCCTATCCCTCTGATGCCTATTGTGGAACTGGCGGGGATGTTTACGAAGCCGATCGTGTTGATGATCCGACTTTTTGCTAATATGCTCTCCGGGCATATGATTGTGTTGGTTTTCTTTAGTATGATTTTCCTATTTGGAGCTATGGCACCCGCTGCCGCCTACGGGATGAGCCCGCTCTCCGTCTTCTTTGCGATTTTCATGACCCTTTTGGATGTTTTGGTCTCGTTTATTCAAGCCTATGTATTTACCATGCTTAGTGCCATGTATTTTGGGATGGCAACCAGTGGTCACGATGAGCATTAGGTCGGCTTTGGTGCAGGGTAGTGTGTATGAGTGTAAGTTGCGAGGGTAAGGGTTTAAGCAAAAACGATTTAGGGTTAGTTGAACTAGTGTAGAGAAGTAGAAGATAAGGGCAGTTTTTTTTTTGAATGTGACGAATACCTCAGCGATGAGGCTTTTGAGTTGAAAATCTGAATAATCAATAAAGAGAGTTAGAGATGGATTTTGTAGCATTGGCGAAAATGGGTGCAGCATTTGCAGCAAGTATTGTGGTAATTGGTGCAGCTATGGGTATTGGGCGTATCGGTGTACAAGCTTTGGATGCGCTCGCGCGCCAACCCGAAGCAGCTAGCGATATCCGTTCGAATATGATTGTGGCAGCGGCGCTTATCGAAGGGCTTGCTTTCTTTGCTATCATTGCTGCTGTCTTGGTATTGTTCTTAGCATAGGAGTACCACGGGGATGAGCTTGATTACCCCAGATTTCGGACTTTTCTTCTGGATGCTCTTGGCCTTCGGGCTCGTCCTGTTTGTTCTGAAGAAATTTGCGTGGAAGCCTATCTTGGGTGGACTGGCTAGTCGTGAGCGTTCGATTGCCGAGGGGCTCGAGAGTGCCGAAAAGCATCGCCTCGCCCTTGAGGAGTGGACGGTGCAGCGACAAGCTTTGGAAGCCGATGCTAGAAAAGAGCGCGAACTCTTTTTGGCAGAAGCTAGGGCACAACGCGAAAATCTCCTTAACGAGGCAAGAGAACAAGCTCGCGAAGAGGTAGAGCGTATTACAGCACAGGCACGCGAAAATATGCGTCTGGAGCAAGAAGCCATGCGTAGAGAATTGCGTAACGAGGTGCGCGTATTGGTGGTAAAAACTACGGAGCGAATCCTCCGCGAACGTCTTGCTACCGACAACGAGCAGGAACGCTTCTTGGATCGTGTGCTGGACGAGATGATGGCTGTTAAGAATACAAATTCTACGCAAGCTTAAGTAAGGTCGGGTACGCAGACTGTGTGAAGAAAGATGAACGAGGGGCGAGTCTCGGTGCGCTATGCTAAGGCGCTTGTGGCAGCGGTGAATCAAGATCCTGAGCTCGGGAGACGCATGTATGATGAAGCGGGACTCCTGACCGAGGTTCTTGCACGTTTGGGTGCGGAGTTCCGGAAAATGTTGCAGAGCTCGGTGGTTACCCCACAGCAAAAGCAAGCGTTTGTAGAAAGCATGGTGCAACGCGTGGCGCCATCGTTGCAGAATTTTGTGCAGTTGATGCAACGACATCAACGAACAGAGTTCCTCGGTCGTGCGCTTCGAATGTTTCGACTTTTTTACAGTCAAAGGAACGGTATAGTACATGCACTGCTTTCTACCAGTCGTGCGCTTACTCCGCATTCGCAGGAGCGTCTGCTAGCATTTTTGCGTGCGCGTTTCGGCGACCATGTAGAAGTCGATTACGAGATTGCGTCAGATCTCATCGGAGGCTTTACTATAGAGGTAAACGACGCGTTGCTCGATTGTAGTGTCGCGGGCGAGCTCCGTACTATGTTGTCAGAATTGTAAACGAATCCAACGATTGAGGGTTGTTATGTCAGGGATTAAAGCTTCTGAGATTTCGGAAATCCTAGCCCAAGAGCTTCTAGGCTTGAATGCGGAAAAGGATTTTGAAGAAATTGGTCGTGTAGTAGAGGTCGGAGACGGTATTGCGCGTCTTTACGGACTACGCGGTGTTGAAGCCAACGAATTGGTTGAGTTTGAATCGGGGGTACGTGGCGTCGTTCTGAACCTAGAAGAGGATAACGTGGGGGTAGTGCTCCTCGGAGATAGCTCGCTCGTTAAGGAAGGGCAAAAGGTACGTAGAAGTAACAGGATCGCCTCAGTACGAGTAGGTGAAGGGCTGCTTGGGCGCATCGTAAATACACTCGGTGAGCCGATTGATGGCAAGGGCAATATAGAGGGCACACTGTACGAGCTCCCGCTGGAAAGAAAAGCCCCAGGGGTGGTATTCCGGCAACCTGTTAAAACGCCGCTACAGACCGGTCTGAAAGCTGTAGATGCGATGATTCCTATCGGACGAGGACAGCGTGAGTTGATTATTGGAGACCGTCAGACGGGGAAAACCGCAATTGCGATAGATACTATTATCAATCAGCGGGCGGAATACGAAAAAGGCAAACCCGTTTACTGTATTTATGTTGCTATCGGGCAAAAAGGTTCGACCGTTGCCAATATCGCGAAGACCTTGGAGGATGCGGGCGCGATGCCTTATACCATAATTGTGTCGGCTACGGCGTCTGATCCGGCGGCTTTGCAGTTCTTTGCGCCGTTTGCTGGAGCTACTATTGGAGAGTTCTTTCGAGATACTGGGCGCGATGCCTTGGTAGTTTATGATGATTTATCTAAGCAAGCAGTGTCATATCGCGAAGTCTCGTTGTTGTTGCGTCGTCCACCAGGACGTGAAGCTTACCCAGGCGATATCTTCTACTTGCATAGCCGACTTTTGGAGCGTGCTGCGAAGATTATCGAGTCGCAAGAAGTGGTGGAACAGATGAACGATTTGCCCAAGGAACTGCGTCCGATGGTAAAGGGTGGTGGATCGCTTACCGCTTTGCCGATTATAGAAACGCAAGCGGGTGACGTATCGGCATACATTCCTACGAATGTGATTTCGATTACCGATGGTCAGATATTCTTGGAATCTACGCTCTTTAATGCTGGGGTGCGACCTGCTATTAACGTAGGGATTTCGGTATCGCGTGTCGGCGGGAATGCGCAGATCAAGTCTATGAAGAAGGTAGCCGGAACGTTGAAGTTGGATCAAGCGCAGTATCGCGAGTTGGAAGCTTTTTCGAAGTTTGGATCTGATCTAGATGCCGCTACTAAGAGCGTGTTGGATAAAGGTGCTAAAAACGTGGAGCTGCTCAAGCAACCGCAGTACAGTCCGGTGCCCGTCGGCGAGCAAGTTGCTATTATTTACTGCGGTACTAAGGGTTTGTTTAAGGAGGTTCCGGTGCACCGTGTTCGGGAGTTTGAACAGGTCTTTTTGGAAGAGATGCGAACCTCGCAGCGCGCGGTTTTGGATAAGCTTGGCGCTGGTACTTACGACGATGAGGCTACAGGAGCTATCGAGCAAGTGGTTGGGATGTTGCTCCCATCTTTCCTAGGAAAGGCATAACATTAAGTTTTAGGGGGAACGCTTAGAATTCGGTTGCAGAAGTTGGGGGGATTTCGTACAGGAGTTGCTGTGTGAGTCTGTATTTTGGAAATTCGCCAGCAGTAGCGAGTAGGGAGTTCGGAAGTCTGTAGTGGAGATCGGTTATTCTGAAACGGAGTATTAGCCTCGGAGGCATTGAAAATAGCTAACCTGTTGCTCGTCTTTTGAAATTACGTTCATGGCTAGTTTGAAGGATATTCGTATACGAATCGGTTCGGTAAAATCGACCCGGAAGATCACGAGTGCTATGAAGGTAGTCTCGGCTGCAAAGTTTCATAAAGCACAGGAGCAAGCCGTGCAGTTTCAGCGTTATCTCGACAAGTATCGCGATACGATGGCTATTGCGCTTACTGCTTGTGGGAATGTCTCGCACCCTCTGATGACGGTGGTAAATGCCGATGCGCCTGTAGCGGTATTGGTTCTGACCTCCAATTCGTCGTTGTGCGGTGGCTACAATGCGGGTATTATCGATTTTGCATTGCGTTTGCTAGCCGAGGAGAAAGCAAAAGGGCGGCAAGTAGATTTCTTTGCTTTAGGGAAAAAAGCAGCTGACGGATTGAAGTCGCATCCGCTAGTCTTTACCAGTGAAAAACTGGTAGATAGACCCTCTTTTGATTTGACGGGAGAGCTTTTCGAGAATTTGCAAAAAGCCTTTGTAGCGGGAAAGTATTCGCGTGTTGTTGTTTGTTACAACAAGTTTCAGAGTGCAGCGCTGCAAATACCGGTAAGCGATGTGTTGTTGCCTTGTATCCCTCCAGATAGCGGACTAGCAGTGGGGCATGAGTATATCTTTGAGCCGGATGCCTCGTCGTTTTTCGCGTATACGCTTGCGCATTTTGCACGTTTACAGCTTTATACAGCCATCCTTAACAACTACGTCGGTGAGCACGGTGCGCGTATGACAGCTATGACACAAGCCACGGATAATGCGAATACCCTTGTGGACGAGTTAACACTCGAATATAATAAGGCACGTCAGGCAGCGATTACGAACGAGATTCTCGAAATTGTTTCGGGAGCTAGTGCCCTTGAAGGGTAGCTTTCTTTTGCGATCTTACAGATCGTTTTTTTCTCTAAAAGTTTTTTCTAGAATTACATAGAGGCTACGCAAGAGTGTAAGTGCCTTGCCTTTGCTCTCTCTGGCGAGTTTTGGATCCTACGTTTTTAAGATGTAAACGGTAGTGTCTGAAAAAGTGTGTAAGGAGTTGTACTCGTTCATGCTCCTAGCGAGGGGCTCTTTCTACTAGCCCCATAGCAGAGAGCATCAGACGAGCACAACGTTATCCAATCCTTAAAAATAGCGATCGGACGCGCATAAGTCGTTTCCGTCATCTGCATTGCGACAGAGCCGAGTAAAAGAGTACAGTCCCATTGGGAACTGTTGCATTGGTGACTTGAATTCAGCCTTCTTAATAGCCAGTACTCTTTGATACCTTTATCGTCCTTCGTACGCCTGCTTGCGCCTCTAAACAGATAAAATAGACACCTGCGGGGAGTTCCGAGGTCGCAATAAAGAGCTCGATACTATCCGATACACCCGAACGAAGCACCGTACCCATTAGATTCACTAGCTCATAACGAAGGGTTACACCGTTGGGATTAACGATCCGCAACTGCGAGGAGAAGGGGTTTGGCGCTAAGGTGATACTTGCTAATGATGGATCTTCTACGGCTTGCGGCTCTGTGTCCTCTTTCTTCTCAAACAGAGCAGTTACAGTGGTTATCGTTTTCACTGTAAAGGTTATAGCCCCTTTCGGGAGTGCAACTCCGTTCACCTGTATCTCGGCGAGCACGTATCCTTCTGCGGGCATTGTTACCACCGTAAGTTCTGTACCAAACTCCACAGCTGCGAAGTTTTCTGCCCCTGAGAGCGCAACCAAGCCGCCAACCTCATTTTGCACCTTCGCCGTAACAGCAAAGGTTTGCTTCTCAAAGACTGCTTCTACTTTCGTGGATTCTTTAACTGTGAAGGTCTTTCCCACGAGTGGTTTTTCATTCACAAGTATTTCCTTGAGCTTGTAGCCTCTCTCCTTGTCGGGCATAGCTTTCACGCTTAACTCTGTACCGTACTCTACGGTTTTGAGATCAGGTGCGCCTGTCACTTCGATGCTACCGCCCTTATCCTCTTTCACACTTGCAACAACAGCAAAGGTTTGCTTCTCGAAGCGCACCGTCACCTCGGTATCTGCAGTTATTGTGAATGTGTTATTCTGAATAGGCACTCCGTTCGCCTTAAGCTCCTTGAGTATATAGCCTTTCTTTTCCTCTGGCGTTGCTACGACCTTTACTACTGTACCATAGGGTACTGCCGTGAGAGTTAGAGGCTGCTCCGACGCATCGGTAAAGATCAGTGTCCCTTCGCCTGTAATCTTTTCTGTAATGACAAACGTTTTAAGGGCAAAGAGCGCCTCTATCTCGGTATCTGCTGTTACTGTAAACCTCTTGTTCTGAATGGGGATACTGTTCGCCTTGAGCTCTTTTAGTATATAGCCTTTCTTTTCCTCTGGCGTTGCTACGACCTTTACTACAGTACCGTAGGGCACTGACGAGAGGGTAAGAGGCTGATCTGATGCATCGGTGAATGTAAGAGTACCCTTGCCTGTAATTTTCGTTGTAATCCTAAAAGTTTCTATTACCGTTACTTCGCACTGATCCGTATGCCCACCATCTTGAGTTGTCACAGTAATGGTCGCTTTGCCCCGTCCTACTGCCTGTAGTACCCCGTTCTCTACCGAGGCAACTTCTGGTTTGCTACTAGACCAACTGAGCTCTGTATTCGTCGCATTCTTAGGAAATAGCTTAGGGATAAATGTCCAAGTTTCTCCTACTTTCCGTTCCAAGGTCTTTGGTTCTAACTCTATCTTCTCAACATTGATAGGAGCAATCTTCACTTCTAGGGCTTTGTTTCCGTTGTTGTGAACTATGGCATGCTTCTCTTCATCCCACCGTCCATCTTGTGGCTGTATTATCGCACACTTTTGGGTGCTAAAGAGGGTAAAGTCTCCAACTGCATACTCCGTACTTTTAACTGTTAGGATAGTATTTTGAAGAGTAAAACTTTTAGCCAAACGACCATTCTCCTCGGCAATACCCCACTTCCCATCGATATTTAGGGTAAGATTCGAAATGTGCAGATCCTTCTCGCGTAGGATTGAGATAGCCGTAGCCTCTTGAGTCTGAATGGAGAGCTCACCATCGCCTGTGAGAGTGGTTGTGGCAAAAAGATAAAGTCCTGGCTTGGTAGATTGCAAGTTATTTTTCCCAGATACTATGATGGTCAGTCCCTCTATTTTGCTATTCTTAATAACATCTTGGTCACTATTCTTCACTGTAACCTCTTTCAGCATCAAAGTCTTGGCCTTGTGACTATAGGTAAACTTCCCATTCTTCCCTACCTTTATAAGATTAGGGTCTATCTCATGTAGTGCTTGGCAGTTCTTCTTCGTTACCTGTTCTCCGAGGATATAAAGGTCGTATACTGGCTCTATGTACACATTTTTTACTACTACGTTGTTTTGATCTAACACGGTATTTTTTCCTTTGACAAAAGTGCCATTTCGTATGGTACAATCTTTTAGAATAAGATCGTCAAGATCTGCAATGGCAGCTAGAGCACTCGTAACCTTTACCTCAGCATTGTTAAGTACAAGGGTTCCTTTTTTATCATTTCCCGCAATTCCCCATTTCCCTCCAGCAACATACAGTGTAATATCAGAGAGAGTTAGTGTGGATGTACTGATAATAAAGACACCAGCTGCATTTGTATTGCTAGTTGAAATAGAAACTAAACCATCGCCCTCAAGCGAAGTGGAGTGGATACAATAGAGTCCCACCCTATCAGTTTTTAGGGAATTTGTACCAGAAACGATAATTTTCAATCCTTGTATTCCTGTGTTTTTAATGGCAGCTTGTCCCGTAACTTCCATGGTCACATTCTTCATGATCAAGGTTTTCGCTTCGGCATCGTATCGGAACATGACCTCTGCCCCTGGTGTCACCCCTATTATTTGGGTTAGATCATCCTTATTTGCATCCGTGACCTTCTGCCCCAAGATCTCAAGTGGGTACTCTTCTGCCATTACAGGCAAGAGGAAGAAAGCAAACAATACAGTTAATAAAACAAATTTTAGTGTGTAGTACTTTTTTATCATTTTTATATCCCCAATTCAAGCGACATATACAGCTACTGAAGAATAACGATTGTTGCAATATTTAACAACAGAACAAAGGTACACAATCTACGTATTGCTAGCAGAGAATTGCCCGCAAAAAGAAAACGCTCGGCTACTTAACGCCTAAGGAATATGCTTTTGCTAAACCCCGAATTAGGGTTTGCTCTGCAATAAACCCCTCTTGTGGCGGTCATCCGTTTTTTCAAAAAAAATAACTCAAAAAGAGGGTTGGTGAGTGGTGGCGGATTGTGCAATGCTCTCAAACTAGAAGCTAACTAGAAGCAGCGTTCTTTACACGCGTACGAAGTGTTTTGTTTAAGGGACTATTGCATAACTGATTATTCGACAATATTTAGAGATTTGACCTATTATTTAAATAATTCAACTAATTGATTATCAATATATTTATTCGGGCGTATCACGTTAAGCACCTACAATAATGATAATCAATCCATAGATACCCCGGTGCAAACCGGGGGGACGGTAAGTGTTCTAAGCACGTTACCCCCCTATAGAAATCTATGTTGATAGCAATTGTGCAACATTCCCCACTAACATTAGGATCTGGGTAAACCTTGCGGTCGCCGAAATAAATGGTCTCTTGTGCTTAGAGAAGTAGCCCTATGCACAAGAGACAGAGCGATAGTATACTTTTCTTGTTGTTATTGTATAGTAGGAGCCTCAGATTGTAATAGTCTGAGGCTCCTTGAAATTCAGAATTACACGGCGATTATTCTTTTATGAGTGGACGGATTTCTTGGTGTTTTTTGTACGTGAGACGAAGTATATAGACCCCAGGCAATAATTTGTCTGTTGCGATATGGTTTTGTCCCACTGCCAATATTCCAGCAAAAAGCAGACGCCCATCTTGCGTTAGGAGTTCGTATCGTACATCTACAACAACGGGATTCGAAATACGTAGAATATCTCCAAACGGATTAGGAGCAACAACTATTGCATGCAAGCACGACTCTTCTACTGCTTCTGGCGAAGGATTTGCAATCTTCACAAGTTCGATGCTTTCTTTCTTTGCAGCTCCAGCAATCGTAGCATCGCCTTCCTTAGGTTCATACCCCTCCTTCTCTACTTTGTAGTGGTAGGTGCCATCGGAAAGAGCGATCGACGCCTCACCATTTGCATCGGTTGTCAAAGTTTCGTTTGTAATCTGAATTGTTGCGCCTTCTAGTGCTCCATCGGTATCTCGAACAGCAAACTGTAGTAGATATTGATGTACTACAGTATTACTGGTGAGCTCGATCTCAAGGTAAATGTCTTCAGTAGCTACCTCAAGGGTTAAATTTTTAGTTTCGTACCCTTCAGCAGTAATTGTATATACTTGTTTGCCAACATTTACTAATGTCGATACTTTTCCATACATATCGGCGTAGAGTAACTTACCTCCGACAAATACCTTTGCCTCTGTAACATCCTTCCCACCATTTACAATATGTAGGGTAAGTTTGCGCTGCACACGCACAAAAACGGCTTCAATAGTGGCATCTGCTTGTATATTGGTCGTTGTTTTTTGCAATTCGGTAGTACCGTCATCGTTCCAGCGCACAAACTCGTAGCCCAGTTCGGGAACGGCTATAACCTTTTTTGCTGCTTTCCCTTTTTCTACTAATTGCTCAGTTAGTGCTGTGCCATCGCTTACTACTTTTCCGGCGCCCTCTGGTAAAACTTTGTAGCGCAGACGGAATATATCTTCCTTACGGAAATTTGCCGTATAGGTAGCTCCCACAAATACAGGATCAGTAAAGGTTCGACGAGGTGTTTTTATTCCATCCCCCCAACCGTCAAATACATACCCTGGTTTGGGAATCGCTGTAATAGGCTTAGGAATACTCATATAGGGTACCGTGAGATCGGTTACTAGACCATCAGCATTAACAAAAGTACCCGCTTCGGAAGGAGAAGCTATAAAATGCAGTATCGGGGCAGTTGTCGAAACAGGTGCAAGCAAGAAGTTATCCATCATAACTAATGCACCTTTCTTAGCCTGATATGTCCAACGGAACTGTACAAACTTTTTACCCGTTAGTTCGGCATTCTGCAAACGGAATGATATATTTCGTTTAACAAAAGCTTCTGTAAGATTTTCGCCGATTTTTATCCAATTTTCTCCGTCAAAACTATACGACCAGAAAAATTTAGCACCGACACTCTTCAAGAAGATGTAATCAAATTGCACATCCAGATCTGTATCTATATTTTCCGGAATCAGGAAGCGCGTAGAGATGAGATGCGAGAGTTTCTTATCAGTCTGATTCCCAAGTTCGTAGCCATTGATTACAGCGCAATAATTATCTAACTTATAGACGGATTGCTGCGGTGCATTGGTTACTACCCATGGGCAGACCTCCCCCTCAGTGTCGTCATAATCCCAACCTTGTCCGCCATCTACCAGATGTCCATTCTCAAAGCCATAAACATTCGGTATGGTCTGATATGGGTCGAAATATGCAGTGAAAATGGTTTCGCCTTCAGGTTCCAAGTCGTAATAGTCGTCCACACGGTTAGGGGTACGTTTATAATCGTTCCAACGATTAAAGAAATAACCTTCTAATGGCTCGACCTCGACTTCTTTTGTTTCTTGATCTTCCAAAACTTCTTGTATCTGTAGTCCTTTTTTCCATTTCCCGCCTTTTGTTAGCTCGTACTCTACAAAACGACCTTTTTTTCGGAATTTTGCTACTAACGATAGATTCTGTTCCACCTTCTCGTCCAAACGTTTAGGTTCGGTTTTCCCATCACTCCAAGCCACAAAAATATACTCCTCTTTGGCGATCGCAACCACGGGCAATGCATTCTCGCCTTTAGCAAGATGCTGTTCTAAATTTCCGACAATAAGCCCCATCTCGCTATTTTCTACCGAATAGGTAACTGTAAGTTCGGCAGCTTTCATTACTACATCGATCACTTGTGGATTTCCTGCTTTTACTACAAACTCTGCCGCGATGTTCGAATATCCGCCTTTATTTACCGTGTAACGTATTTTTTGACCTATACGTAACGGTACTACACAACGCCCATCGTTTCCTGTTTTCAACTGCAAGTCATCAAACTTTACAGTTGCCGCTTCAATGGACTCGCCGTTGGTAGTGCGCACGTCAAAAATGACATCGTTCCAATCGCCCTGTACAACTTCCAATGCAGCAGGTTGCAATATAACATTGTAATACTCGTTACCGAAAATGAGACCTTGCTTCGGAGTAAGTGTATAATGCCCTATAGGTAGTCTTGCTGTAGATTGGTAGCTTACACCGTTTGCATCTTTTATCTCGTAGTAGGTTATAGGAGAGGGGATTGCTGTAGCATCACTAGGTATTACCAGCCCCTCGTAACGGAATTTCCACTGATTCGGTTCCGAATAGCGTAACTGTGTTATATCCAAATAGCCCTTTACGGTACGTTTTTTTACAATCAGCTTTTTACTCGGTCCAACAACCGCTTTATAAAGTCCTGTACCTGCCTGATGCGGAGTTAGAATTGACTCACCAGGTTTGGAAAATACTATATTGGTATTCGTAACTGTAATTACTTTGGGATTTGACGATTCAAAAACTACAGGACCTCCGACCGCCTTAGCATTATGCCTAACAGAAGCGTCTCCGTAGGTATACTCGAGCTGTGTGAAATTCCACTCTATACTCTGTTCTAGACTCAAACGGATAGTATATGCCTTAGTGCTCACCTCATTTTCTGCAAGGGTTACGAGCGATATTGGCTTTTGCATATCCAAGGTTATCTCGCCATTCAATACTTCATTGCCTTTATAATACAATTTAGCATTGTTAGAGAGCACTACTTTTAGTTTTACACTCGCCGGATTAAAATCCTGTGCAACCTTAACGTCTATTTCTTGATTTTCGCTGGGTTTTAAAAGAATTACATCGTCTATTAATCCGGGATTCTGTGCCTTCTTTATCGCGAGTTCGATAATAGAGCATTCGTTAGACTTATCCTCTTTCCCAACAAACATAACCGTTTGCTCCAGCTCTTTCCCAAAAAGGGTAAGTTTCGCTTTTAATTTCACTGGATTGGTAAAATCGAGCTCTGTGTCAGTCGTAAGAGCTTCCCAAATTCCCTGAGTTTTTTCATATTCAAAAGATGTAGCATCCCAAACAGAACGGATCTGTACTTTCTGCTGTTTAGTCGCACCTTTTAAGAAAATTACCGAATATTCGTCTGTAGTAGCCCCCTTTTCTATTCTTATTTGCTGCGTAAAACTAACATCTGTCATAGGATCAAACAGTTGTGTGTTGGGTTGCCAAACAGAATATGGTGTACTCTTTTGGTAACGATTGATATCGTGTATCAGAATCTCTGCAGGAGTATTACTCGAAAATGATGCTGAGTTACCATCCCCCTCATCAAACATAAATTCAGCTTCCAGAGCAGCAGGAGGGGTAACTGAAGCTAAAGAAGAATACATGTTTGTCCGGATCTCTTCTTCGGTTCGAGTTCGCGCCCAAATACGTAAACCATCTGCCCGAGCATTCAAACGTGGCATAAAATGCAACTCTTTAAGGTTTGGCACGCCCCCACCCTCGATCGCTAGTGGTACTCTTTTACCATTGATATAGACTTCTAAGCTAGAGGACGGGACAGTTGGCTGGATATCCGAAACAACCAATGCAAGATGGTTCCAACGGTTTGGCATAAACGAATTGGCAGGTGTGATGGCTAACAAGGAATATTGTCCGATCCCCAATAGTATAGCAAGTGCATTGTCCGGGTATTGAGAATATTTATACAACGATAATACTCGCATTTGCTGTGAGGTGAAGATATAACCACTCTGCGGGTGATTCAGATTTACCCAACACTCTATTGTAAAGTCGGAAGTTGCTGATATCTTATCTGAAGCCTTTGATAAATCCACGTGTTCGTTGGCATACTCGCGAGTATTGGAGAGCATCTCGATTGCATAGAATCCGTCCGTTTCTGGGATATTACACCACACTTGCCCTATGAGTATATTATTTGTTTCGTTTACAACACGGGGTTGCTCAGCTATTGTCACTTTTACTTTATGCAATCCTTTTGCAGCCAAATTGGCTTTTGTTGCCAAGGTTAACGTCTTTTTACCTATAAACGGTGCTAGTGGTGTCGTTTCGAAATCATACTCTTCGTTAGAAAGCGTACCATCAACATCTACTTGGATTTTAACTTTGGTCTTGTAGTTCGCATTTGAGAGGTTTTGTATTGTGATTTTAATCTCTTGTTCAGCAGAGAGGTTAAGTCCCGTAGAGCCGATATCCACCTTTGTAAGCATGAGGTCGTTGTTTAGTGGATTGGCTCCTTCGTACAAATCGATAGTAAAATCGTGGATATCAGCAGTAGTAATGTTTTCTGTAGCGCAAGGATAACTTGCTAATTCCGATGTTTTTACCAACATCAGACGTGCTCGTTTCTTACCAGCAGAGGCACCGTCTGGAGCAGCTATTTCAAAAGTAATGATATCGTCTTCCTGAGTGGGGATATGCACTTTTTCTTCTACAGCAAACCGTCCGTCCTCATTCCAATCTACATAGAAAAGCAAGGTCTGATCTGGTGTAACTACATCTTTTGCCTCTACTTTAACTCTCACTTTACCATCGCCCTTAAAGAGTGTGAGCACTTTGTCGAGATCGTAAATAATATGCGTACGTGTTGCAGTCCACTCGATTTCTCGATTTTCAAAAGCAATCTTCTTTAACCATTGGTTGGTAAATCGGCGATAAGACATCGGGATACAATAAGCATCGAACCCAGCTAAAACGTCGTAATGGTTATCCTTCCACTCCGTATCGCCTTCTGCCTCAATAAAGACTCCAAGCTCTTTAAGTTCACGAGCCTTTAATTGTAAGGTCTTTGGGAAAATGAATTCCGTCTTACCTGGCTTAAGTTCCGGCAGCATGGCGTCCATCAGTACATTGCGACCATTCCAAAGTGAGACCCGAATATTTTGAAATGACTGCTTCCAACGATTTAACAAGTGTACTTTTACCGGCACCTCCGTCTCTACCATGGTCGATTGTAACTGCGCCCCCGCCCACGTAATTGCTAGCGGGTTAGCAACAGGAACAAAATCGATCTCAGCCTCCCAACCCGCTGCCAGATCGTACAAACACTGAAACAAGAAGGTTATAGCCCCGTCGGTAGCCTCGGAAACATACGTAACCGGTTGGTCGAGAGTTCCTGTAAGAATTTCCTTGACGGGTACACTATAGAGACGTAAATCGTGAGGCACGCTTGACGTGTATACAAACAAACCTGTGTTACTGCCCGTCGTTTCAAATTTCCTAAACGTTACTCTTACCCGCTGTTTCGGATCCTTCGGAACTATCTTCAGGGTCGCTTCCTGATACTCTGCATAGTTCCCGTAGAGTCCTCCGCAATCGGTAAAGATTGTGGGCGAGTCTATTTGTATTGTAATTTTTGGGTCAACGGGTACTTTTCCTAGAGCAGTAATCTCTATTTCCGCTTCTGGCATACAAAGTATCTCGCCACGATAGTTGTATGAGAAATGCAGAACGTTGTCTGCAGGCGTCGGATCGTTCTCATTATCGGCTATTATCTGAATATCTCGAATGGCACCTAATGGGTCAGAGGTACGCAAATCCAAGGCAATCGGAACTTCCGTACGTGCCATCTCTAAGAGATCTTCTACAACTTTCGTCGCAACCCATTTTCCGTCTACAAGTACTCGTAGCCCAACATTCTTGAGAGGCGTACTAGAATGATTCTCTACCAAAACCCTGCACTCCGTTTCTCCGGGCGATTCGAAACGACTAAAATCTTTCAGCAACGTCAATGCTATATCTGGTGTAGGTGCTGGACGATCTATTGCTATACCACTCAGAATAAAATTATCATCACGCAAACGCCCACAGAACTGTATTTCCACCTTATGCGATTTACCGCCAGCTATTTTATAAATATATTCCTGTGTACCTACAACGGAATGCTGTTCTTCCGTAGCGGAACCTATCGGGGTTTGTGCTAGTCCGTCCACTACGACTCTAAAACGAGCTGATCCCCGCTCATCTGTACTACCATCAGCCACTCTCGCATGCACATGTAAAAAGACGTGATCGGTTGTCGGGAGCTCGGTCAAATCCAGATCGCACATCTCCAGAGTTACCATCTGAGTAGGATTATTGAAATACTCGTCGTCGTTAAAATAATCCTTAACATTTCGTGTAACTGCTATTAGGCTATTATTACCAGGTGTAAAATCGGGAGTATAGGGCTTATAAATGGTAAATACATTTTTTCCCACACTCTGATGGAAATATGGAGAGGGGAAGACATGGAAATTTTCCTTAAAAGGTAAATTGGTAAACCCTAATTTTAGTTTATTCGCAGCATACGAACGAACTACGGGTGCCGTTGGACCTAATTTTTTGTCATGCAACCGCACTGCTACAGTGTAATAATGAATCTTCCCTTTTTCGGTAGGTAAGGTATACTCCTGCGCCTCTTTTCCGAGCTCAGTAAGCACTTCGCGCGTCTCTGTATCGGTATTAATTCGGAGAACGGTATAACCTTCTATGTCGCCCTCCAGCTTATCCCATGTTAATTTCTGTGTGACAGTACCACAAGCATCTTCTACGATTCGTAGATTCTTAATACACGGTGCAATTACGATAGGGAAGGGTGAAATAGCAATCCCACCATCTTTTCCTATTATTCGGAAACGTCCTTTAGTAGTGATTGGCGCATCTGTTGGGATTTTTACTATCAAATCATCTTGTGCACCACCGTTGTACTTTGGTACAGAACCTAGGAAATGGAAGGTTTTACCGTCGTCATACGACAAATCTACTGTATACTCGCCTGTTAAGCCTTGGTGATGGAGTACATATTCCTGTCCGGGTTCTAATATTAGTTGATCGCTTTGTGGAATTATTTGTGGCTTTTTGACCTCTTCAAACCACACCACAAGTGCAAAATGCTGTCTTCCGTCTACGATACGCGTCCCGCTCACACGCACCGTAAAACCGGTTCCGAATTCGTCTTTTGTTAGTGTTACTTGCTCGATGTTGTTTAATCTGTCCACAGCGCGTTCTGCAGGATCCTCTACTCTCCCTTTTGCGGGATTACAAACCCATGGACGATATAACTCTTTCCCGTCCACGAGGAGATCTAAGTCGTTCACAAGGACAGGCTCTCCGAAATCTAACGCTTTCTCCATAGGAGCATCGTTCCATACCAGCGTTATCTTGGCTTGTTTATAATTTACACCTTGTGGGGTAGAGATTACGAAACTTCGCGTTTTACCCGATTCTACCGAATCGGTATAGAGGTATCCGCGTTCCATACAATCTACTGCATTGGCTGCATTTAAAATCCCGTAGCCGTATTGGAAGTCGGGACCTTTACGCCCGGCATCGTCTGCAGTATTAATCACCAAAGCTTTTAGGAGGTCGTTGCGGATGGGTTTGTTGTTGAATAGTTTTTTGTGGTATTGTTGTAATAGCGCCAATGTCCCTGAGGCAACAGGGCAAGCCATAGAAGTGCCTCGCATATTGGCATAGCTGGTACCGGGTTGTGTAGAATAGACCTGCTCGCCTTTTGCCATAATGGTCGGGAACATACGTCCGTCGTCCTGCGGACCGAAACTCGAAAAATCGGTTACCTGTCCGTCGGGAGTTACCGCCCCAACATAAATTACATTTTTAGCACGCCAGGTACTTGTACCATAACCTGCTCGACCGTAACGCTCTTTGGTAATATCCGAACAATACGATTGTTCGTTGCCTGCAGCTATTTGATGCGAGAGGGTCGGCTCCTGTCTCGCTAAAATGTCTAACTCGAAATCGTTCTGACGATAGGGTAATAATTTATAATAACGACATTGCCCTGCAAGCGGTGTCCCATACGAATTGGAGGTTAGTGTAATATCAAAAGCACGTTTTGCATTCAACATCTCCTCCTGCGAGGATAGTTCGTTACGCCCTATAAAATTGTAAGTATATGCTTCTGCCCTCGGTGCCATACCCTGAGCATGTACGTCGAGCAGTCCACTACCGAGTATTGATCCTGCCACGTGCGTTCCGTGCTGCTCGCTACCTTGCCCTTGCGATTCGTATTCTTGGCGATGTATACGTTGCCCAAAATCGGGATGCTGCATGACGTTGCCGTCCCATATACCAATTCGTATCCCTTCTCCGTCCAATTGTCGCGCACCGTATAGCGGCGAATTTGAACGGAGTAATGCCACCCGATTCAGCGCACTTGCATCTTGGTTGTTCAACTGCATAGGAGCGTCTATCGGGTTTATAGAAAGTACCCACGGGAGTACCGCAATCTCTTCAATTCGTTCGGGCGAAAGTGTAAGATCTATCGTTCGGAACGTTTCAGAATTTCGTAAAATCCCTCTTGCTATTCGTTGCAGTGCCAATTGAGCTTGTGCGGGAGATATATTTTCGGCATAATGCACAGAGAGCTTCCAATACTCACCCTCGCGTACATAGTCGGGGAGTTCCTTTTCCTGCAAGCTAGGTGCTATCTTCCACTCGCTGCGCAGAGGCATTAACGAACTGAGTGTAGACCGACCCCGCAGTGCTTCTACAACTTTGGGTTTCGTGGCACTTACTAGTGCGAAATAGGCATTCCCTCCGAGGTAACTACCTAGTTTGACCCCTTGCTTTTCTAATTGTTGGATTTCGGAACTTGTTGGGATTTGACGAAACTGTACCAACGTATTGTAATACCCATTGGTTGTTTGCCCTAGTTCGATCGCTTTCTTGCCACGTACAGCAATATTCTGATCGGGTACAAACCTGCATTTACCGATTTGTACTTCCTGCTGCCCCCAAAGGCTGTACGGGACGATACACAGAAGTATAAGGTAACTATACCATACCACTTTGTTCATTCTATATAATTTTAGTGTTACTAGATTTAGCAAAAGCAATTTGAGATTTACGCTTACGTGTGGCGCTACATGCTTGTAGAATAAGCCCTCCCTGTAGGTCAAATTTCGTAAATTCTGGAAAAAAGCTATGAATAAGCAAAGCTGGGGGTATTCGGGACGAACAGAAAATGCGGTGTGGGTATCACAACAACGCCATAAAGTAGTAGATGTACAATATTTTTTGGCTATAAAAAAGCAACGAGCATAACTTTTGGATTATGCTCGTTCCTTCTCTTTGCTTAGAATTCATCTACTCATTGTCGAACCAATAGAGAGTTTCTTCAAATTTCCAGAGCCAAGGTAGATAGGGATAGATTTGGCGATACAAATTTGCTAACGGACTGTATAATGGGTAGTTGTAAGCTTTGTCTGTGACGATCACCTCACAAGTGGCTATTTTCGTGCTATCTAGTTTACTTACGACTCTAACTATTGCGCGTCCGAGCTTTTCCCCTTTTACTATCCCCAATGAGTCGAGTGTTACAATTTCACTATCTACAGAATCCATCAACCACTTAAAATCCTCTTTTGAGACCGTTGGCGGCTCTACCTCTATTTGTATTTATAACCATAGAACAACCAAAACTAATCAGAAATATCCGAGTGTAAA
>CAUTNK010000010.1:0-86992 GCA_963540065.1 uncultured Bacteroidia bacterium | reverse complement strand
AAAAATAACTCAAAAAGAGGGCTGGTGAGTGGTGGCGGATTGTGCAATAAACCCCGTAAGGGTGACTAACTCATAACGAACGGCAATCCCCTCGGGGTTCAGAATACGCAACTGGCTACTAAACGGATTCGGCGCTACGCTAATATTAGCCAACACGGCATCTTCTACTGCATTTCCTTGCTTCTTCTCAAACACCGCCGTAACCGTCGTCGCTGCCGTGACTTTGAACTTCATCGTAGCTTTGATATCCACATCGTTCGTCTTCAGTTCCTTAAGCTCGTAACCAGCATTGGGCGTCGCGCTTACCGTCAGCTCCGTACCATAAGGCACTGCCTCTAAGTTCTCAAAACCAGTAATAGTAAGCGTCCCCTCGCCTTCCTGGGTCTTATCTACCTTAAAGGTCTTAAGACCGAACACCGCCGTCACCTTTGCCTCGCCCGTTACTTTGAACGTCTTACCTTCGAGCTTCGTACCGTTCACCTGTAGCTCTTTTAGCTCGTAGCCTTCTTCCGTGGTCGTAGCCTCTACGGTCAGCTCCGTACCGTATTCGACAGCGTCGAGGTTCGTAGCCCCCGTGATGGTGATTTCACCCTTCGTGACACCCTTTAGTTCTTTGGTGACGGGGAAGGTCTTTAATGCAAACTCGACCTCTACCGTCTTCGCTTCCTTTACCACAAAGGTCATTACTCCTTCGGCGAGAGGCGTCCCATTAACCGTTACGGCTTTGAACTTGTAGCCATTGGCTTCATCTGGAGTCGCTACAACAGTAAGCTTGGTGCCGTATTCCACAGCGTCTAGATTTGCTGCACCCTCGAGCTTAACTTCGCCACCTTTACCATCCTTTACGCTGGCTGTTACAGGGAAGGTCTTAAGACCAAACACTGCCGTGACCTTGGTATCTGCCTTTACGGTGAACTTCGTACCCTCAAGCTTCTTACCATTCACCTGTAGCTCTTTCAGTTCGTAGCCTTCTTCTGTGGTTGTAGCCTCGACGGTCAGCTCCGTACCGTACTCGACAGCGTCGAGGTTCGTTGCCCCCGTAATGGTGATTTCGCCCTCCGTGACACCCTTTAGTTCTTTGGTGACGGGGAAGGTCTTTAATGCAAACTCGACCTCTACCGTCTTCGCTTCCTTTACCACAAAGGTCATTACTCCTTCGGCGAGAGGCGTCCCATTAACCGTTACGGCTTTGAACTTGTAGCCATTGGCTTCATCTGGAGTCGCTACAACAGTAAGCTTGGTGCCGTATTCCACAGCGTCTAGATTTGCTGCACCCTCGAGCTTAACTTCGCCACCTTTACCATCCTTTACGCTGGCTGTTACAGGGAAGGTCTTAAGACCAAACACTGCCGTGACCTTGGTATCTGCCTTTACGGTGAACTTCGTACCCTCAAGCTTCTTACCATTCACCTGTAGCTCTTTCAGTTCGTAGCCTTCTTCTGTGGTTGTAGCCTCGACGGTCAGCTCCGTACCGTACTCGACAGCGTCGAGGTTCGTTGCCCCCGTAATGGTGATTTCGCCCTCCGTGACACCCTTTAGTTCTTTGGTGACGGGGAAGGTCTTTAATGCAAACTCGACCTCTACCGTCTTCGCTTCCTTTACCACAAAGGTCATTACTCCTTCGGCGAGAGGCGTCCCATTAACCGTTACGGCTTTGAACTTGTAGCCATTGGCTTCATCTGGAGTCGCTACAACAGTAAGCTTGGTGCCGTATTCCACAGCGTCTAGATTTGCTGCACCCTCGAGCTTAACTTCGCCACCTTTACCATCCTTTACGCTGGCTGTTACAGGGAAGGTCTTAAGACCAAACACTGCCGTGACCTTGGTATCTGCCTTTACGGTGAACGTCTTACCCTCGAGCTTCTTGCCGTTCAGCTGTATTTCTTTTAGCTCGTAGCCGTCCTCATTGGTAGTAGCCGTTATCGTGAGTTCTGTCTCATCGCTTACTTTTTTAAGCGTTTCCGTAGTGTAGCCCTCTATTGCGAGCGTTCCATGTTCGGGCGGTACGAGCGTCACCTCAAAGGTTAGCTCCCTATCTCCTTCAAATTTCCACCCATACGCATCGATGAGCTTCTGGCGTGCCTCTTTGCCCTTAGCATTAAAGACACGTCCTTGAACCTTGTTAAAATTTAAGTCCCTTATATTTGCTTCTTTAGCCCATTCTGCCCACCCCACGAGGGTCTTTGAGTAGTTCTCTATGTTCATTGCCGTAGTACCTAGCCCGCCCACGACAGTCTTTATTTTCCACGCACCGAGCGATTGGTTAAAGGAGGTGCAGTCAGAGAACATGTACCTCATGTCGGTCACATTGCTCACATCCCAACCTTCTAGCGATTGGTTGAAGGAGGTGCAGTCAGAGAACATGCCCAGCATGTTGGTCACCTTGCTCACATCCCAGTCTGTTAGCGATTGGTTGAAGGAGGTGCAGTCAGAGAACATATAACTCATGTCGGTCACATTGCTCACATCCCAACCTTCTAGCGATTGGTTGAAAGAGGTGCAGTCAGAGAACATATTACTCATGTTGGTAACATGGCTCACGTCCCACCCTGTTAGCGACTGGTTGAAGGAGGTGCAATTATAGAACATGCCCCACATGTTGGTAACATGGCTCACATCCCAACCTTCTAGCGATTGGTTGAAAGAGGTGCAGTCAGAGAACATATTACTCATGTTGGTAACATGGCTCACGTCCCACCCTGTTAGCGACTGGTTGAAGGAGGTGCAATTATAGAACATGCCCCACATGTTGGTAACATGGCTCACATCCCACCCTTTTAGTGACGAGTTAAAGGCTTTGCACTCAAAAAACATATTAGACATATTAGTCACCTTTGAGAGATTGGGGATGTCTATGTCTGCTGCAAAGGTCATATTCAAGCATCGCTGAAAGGCATTCTTCATAGATGTCCATTCCACAGTACCGAACTGAACGACCTCGATCAACTCAAGGTAATTCCTATTTTCCGTCTGTATACGCTCCACCCCTTCAGGCCCCGCCGTCACGGTATAAATACCGTCCTCGGTAGGCTTAAAGATATAAGGGTTGAGAGCATCCGCAACCGTCACCGTCTCATTTACCTTCTCCTGCCCACTGGCATCGGTTATGAGCATCTTGTAGGTGCCTATGATAGGGATTGGGACCTCCTTCCCCTTCTTGCAATTCCATTTGGTAATAAAGGGGCGTCCCTCTGCCAAGGCACTCCCGACGCCACATAAGAATAGCAGCACGAGTGTTGCGGTAACAAACCAGTATGTTCTCTTCATCGTTGCAACGTGTTAATAACAAAGCTGTGCAAAGGTTATAGATTTTCTCTACCCAGTTGTTCCATAACTACAAAAAGTTGTTCCAGCTGTGCAATACACCCTTTCGGGCACGAGTTTGTTTTAGCCTCAAGAGAATCGTTGCAAACCATCCTGAATCTGCTGCGAATCGGGTATCCTCCGTTTTTGAACAGACCGCTAAAAGCATTTCCATTTTTCCCACACCACAATCCTCCCTGTTAAAAAACCGTATATTTGCACGTTATTCAGAACTAAGTGTTGTTCAAAAAGAAACTGTAGGTGATAAAATGGGAGCGTTGGAAACTCTGCGCAACAAGGCAGGTGTCTTTGTCACAATTATTTTAGGGCTTGCCCTCTTGGCATTCGTTCTGGGCGATTTGCTCGGATCTGGGCAGTCCATCTTTAACAGGAGTGCCATGGAAGTCGGTAGCGTAAACGGCGAGGCTTACGACTATATGGAATATCAAGCAACTGTTGATCAGCAACTCAAAATCCGACAAGCGCTCTCCGGACAACCACAAACCGAGCAACTGCAACTGCAGATCCGCGAGATGGTCTGGAAAACCTTCCTGCAAAAACAGATCCTCGGCAAGGAGTGCCAACAAATAGGGCTTGCAGTGACCGACGACGAGCTCTCTTCCCTTGTCTTGGGCGACGAACCTACATCGGTTATTAAGCAAGTCTTTACCAATCCGGAGACCCAAGAGTTCGATCGCGAAAGAATGCTCAATTTCCTACAGAACTTGGAAAACGTAACCCCAGAGCAGAGAGCCTACTGGTACGAACTCGAGAAGGGGATTGCCGACGACCAGCTCATGCAGAAATACACCAACCTCGTTACCAAGGGGCTTTGGATGACCACCCAACAAGCGGAGTTCAACAACAAACTACAGCAAAAACAGGCAGAAGTGGCGTATCTCGTAAAGAAATATTCGAGCGAGCCCGATTCGCTTTTTTCTGTTTCCGATGCTGAGCGCAAATCCTACTATTTCGCGCATAAAGAAAACTACAGAAGAGGCGAGCGCCGCGATATCACCTATGTCGTTTTCCCGGTAAAGGCACAGCCCGATGATGTAGAAACCGCAGAAAAAGCTATTCAAAAGAACGAGGGCGATCTGCGTACTACCGATAATCCCAAACAGTATGTCTCACAACTCGGCGACGAACCCTATGCAGGGAAATGGTATGCTAAAGAAGACCTCCCCGCAGAACTTGCTGCATGGGCTTTTGCCGAAGCGCAAGAGGGCGATGTATCGCCTATTGTTTACGACAATGAAGCGTATAAGGTAGCGCGTATGCTCCGTCATACAACGTTGCCCGATTCGGCGAATGCCCGCCACATACTATTCTCTACCGATAAATATCCGGGCGACAAAGCACAGCAGATGGCAGATAGTGTTGCGGAGTTGATTCGTAAGGGTGCCGATTTCAAAACTCTGGCAGAACAGTATTCCGACGACCCAGGTTCCAAATCCAAGGGTGGCGACTTAGATTGGTTTGCACAAGGACGTATGGTAAAAGAGTTCAACGATGCGTGTTTCGAAGGTAAGAAAGGCGATATACAGGTTGTAAAAACCAACTACGGGGTGCACATTATTGAGGTGCTCGGACAAAAAGGGGGTTCCGAACGGGTAGATTTAGCTATCCTAGTGCATAAGGTACAACCCGGCAAGCGCACCTACCAGCAAGTATTCAACGAAGCGAGTTCGTTTACAACTGCCGTACATATCGAGCGCCCGAATTGGTTTGCAAGCCTGTTTGAATCGGATAAGAAAGCTTACCTCAAGCAAATGCAAAAGAATTTCGACTCGCTTTCCGATGTACGTACCCTCGATCGTCAGGAAGCTACCAGCCTCGAAGATCGCGAGACGTCTGTACGCGGTCTCGATAATTCTCGCGAAGTAGTTCGTTGGGCATTCAATGCGGAGTTGGGCGATGTATCGTCGGTTTTCGAACTCGGCGATCAGTTTGTTATTGCACTTCTTACCAATGTGCAGCAGAGTGACGGAACCTATGCTGCGGAGTCTGCACTCGAAAAGGATCTTACCGAAGCGGTAATAAAAGAAAAAAAAGCTGCCGCTTTTGAAAAACAACTGAAGGAAGCTATTGCGAATAATGCAACTATGGAGACTATTGCCGAAAAACTAGGCGATGCTGTAAAGCGTGCTAATGCCGTAACTTACGATAGTTATTCGTTTGGATCCGAGGGTTACGAACCCGCGTTAGTGGCTGTAGCAACGAATATCGAAAAAGGGAAAATTGTAGCCCCCATTCGCGGCATGCAAGGTATTTATGTGTTGCAGGCAGAGGAGCAAACGGAAAATCCGAATGCAAAACCGCTGGATCTGAAACAAGCACGCGAAGAGTTCTCGCGACGGGCATCGTACGAAGCCTATTCGGCTCTTGAACAAATGGCAAAAATTGTGGACAGACGAGGGAAATTCTATTAAAAGGACGTGGCTCCCCTCTCCACTAGGAGTATACCAATCGGTACTCCTTTCTATCTTCTCCTCCCTGGATTCTGGAGTTTATTTATGAGTGTTAATCAACAAAAAGGACGTCTAGATCACTTTCTGGGCGTCCTTTATATGATGTGTATAGGAGCGATGAGCTAGTTTTGCGTTAGAAAGAGTGGACGCTTTTGCGACGCAAAATAAGGAATAGGGAAAACTAAAAAGTATCATTATGTATAAAAAAGGGCTCTTGTGGTTCATATTGGGGAGCTGCCTCCTCAGTATGACCTCTTGCTACAAGGAGGTATTGGATCTGGAATATGAGCCATTCCGACCTGTAGTCATAGGGAATGCTATCCGCGATTCCCTATCTATGGAACGACTGTTAAAACGCGAAAGCGAAAAAACGCAGTTTGAATATGAATCCGACGGAACCTGTGTGGCTGTCTATCGTGAGACGGTAAAGATGCCCATCCCGGGTATGAATACAGAGGTGAAAAGTTTCCCTACGGCACTTTCTACTACGCTTGATTTATCGTCAACCCCAACATCTACGACTTTTAATATTGCGTGGCACCTTCTCCCCGGAAAAGATCTTACGAAGGTATATTTTGATCCAAAAAAAACTAAAAAATTTGGACTCCTTATTTCATACAAGCATACAACTGCGGGAGCGAGTTCTACAGAATTGACGGGTAATATTAAGTTCAACGGCCCTTCAAAAGTATTTAAAGTACAATATGGGCAAGAGATCTTTTTAGATTTAAAGGAGTATATCGCCGGTGAGAATGATGCCGTGCCGCTTAAACATGGGAATACATATAATCTGATTCAATATGTACTTGATGGTTTAACTCTTAGTGGTATTACGGGCGATGGCAAAGTGCAGGTTTATGTAACGGTTGCAGCAGAAAACCTATATCTGCGGAAAGCTTTCGGGAAGAGTAGTGGTACTCCGGTGCAGGCAATAGCGAAGTTTAAGAAAAACATCGATATCTTCGGAAATCTCCTCCGTGGCGAAGCAGTCCTACCCAAATCGGTGGTTCGTTTGAAGGTAAAAAAAGATATTAATTCGCCTGTTGATCTCTTTGCGCAAAACGTTAGAATAGAGCCTAGCGATAAAAGAGAGGACGGAGCGCCGATCATCCCTATTAACAACAAACCCGATACAGATATCCCCGAGGCGAAAAAAGCGAGTACCTTTTGGATCTCTACTTCAGCGACTCCTAAGCCTAACTCTCTAACTGCAGAGGAGACGGAACGAACGCTCATTCTGGATAAAGAGAACTCTAATATTGACGATGCCTTTGGGAAAACACTCTACGAACTCAATATTGATCTCTCTGCGCAATTCAAGACAACGGGAGGAGGTTCAGACGAGGAAGAGATCCCACTCTCCAGTGCTTCGGTAGACGTAGAAGTGGAGACAAGAATCCCATTTGTGGGCTCGCTAGTAACCTCGAAGATGGTCTCCGAAATGGGGATTGCAGACGGCTCCTTCCCCGCAGAGTACAACCAGTACATCCAGAACGAGAAGAATACCGGAGATGTGAAAGACGCCATCAAACTACATATCGCACTTTACAACACCTTACCCATGGATGCCTACGGTAGAATTGAGTTCTTAGACCAAGATAAGAATACTATAATGCGCATTAACATGAGTGGCGATCCGACAAATGTTATTGACACCGAATTCCCGCTCTTTATCCGGAGTGCCGAGGTCGGTACAGACGGGCGTTCTATTAACCCTACTTTTTTGGAGCATACGCATGCTATGTCGGTAAAAGAGTACGAGAATCTGTCTAAGAATGCGAAGTTCTTCCGGACTACCTACTACTTTATTACCCCCCGAGCAGCCGAGAAGAAGATAGTGCGCGTACTCAAGGATAACTACCTCCTTCTACAGGTTGCTGCAGAGGTTAAGGGGTGTGTTACGCCTAAGGATATAAAAGATATTGCTAATAAAAACTAATGCGCTGCAAATGAAAAGGATACTAATTGTACTTACAATAGCCCTCGGTGCTATCGCAGCAGCGCAGGCGCAAACACAAATGCTCTTGCCGTACAACGATCTCGCTTTTCAGTCGTCGTGGGCAAATGCCGCAGTACGTCCGATGCACCGCTATAGCATCGGGATCCCCGTACTATCGTCTATAGAGTTCGGTGTTGTGAATAATGGCTTTTCTCTGCGTAGTGTATCGGAAAAGAGAGGGAATGCGAGATTCCTGCTCCCGAATAAACTCAACTCCGAGTTGCGAAGTCATAAAACAGCTTTGGCATATACCGAGACCTCCTTTGATCTCTTGCACTTCCGTATGGCATGGCAAAGATGGTTCTTCTGGCTAGGGATTCGTAACCAGACCTACGAGTCGTTGCACTATCCCACGGTACTCGCTCGTATTCCTGTGGAAGGGAATAAGTGGTTGGTCGGGAAGCGGCTCGATTTGGAAGATACCCGTCTCAATATTACCAACTACTACGAGTTTACTTTAGGAGCGTCGCATCCTGTTGCTGAAGACTGGGTTCTCGGTGGGCGTGTAAGTTTGCTCTTTGGTACTTTTAACGGTCTTTCCGAAACCAATAAACTTGGTGTCCGTCTGCTCGACGACCCAACCCACCGTTTTGTACATGTACTCGAAACAGACGCGCATCTCCGTATGTCTGGGATCCCGACAAAGGATGGGAAACCGCAGATGTCAGAATTAGCGTCTTCTTTTTTCCATGGCGACAACCCCGGTTTTGCCCTCTCGGCAGCCGTATCGTATACGCCACCGAAGTTGAAAAAGCTAAAATTAACTTTTGCATTTACCGATCTGGGGATGATACACTGGGGCAACGATCCACAGCGCGTACGAACGAAAAACAAGACTTCGGATCTATTGGGTGTTCCTGGTTACTACCAAATATTGTTCAAAAAACGATTTGCGTGGGATTATCTGGTCGGGAAGAGTTTCTCGGAACAGCTCCCCAAGGAATTTGACAAGGATACAAAATCCGACTCCTACAATACCTTTCTTGCGCCGAAGTTCTACCTCATGGGTACGTATCAGCTAGCGCGACAAACCACGGCAGGTCTCTCCGTTGCGGGTATCGCACACCAAGGGCATTTCTACCCGTCGGTTACTGCATCGATACAACAGGGCTATAGCGCTATCTTTTCGGGGCAGTTTGCCGTTAGCTACAATCAGCGCTCGTTCCTGAACTTCGGCTTGGGGCTTGTATTTACCCCTGGCGCTTACCAGATCTACCTCATTACCGACAACCTCTACGGAGCGCTTAACCCGATAGATCTGAAGGCTACCAACGTCCGAGTCGGGATGAATATCGTCCTCGGACCGCTCTATCCTAACAATCGGTTAACCCAAAAGTAAGGAGGCGCTACTATGTATACAAGAAAAGTTTTTAATACTATGAATAGTCAGAACCTCCTCTGGGCTTCTTGTCTCGCGTTGCTCTTTTGGGTTATGAGTAGCTCGCCGAGTAAAGCGCAGTCGTTCCCCCCTACCAACTTAGGCGCAGTCGTTAATTCGGAGTATGCCGAGGTAAACCCTGTAATGTCTATCACAGGCGATACGTTGTATTTTTCGCGCATGGATCATAAGGACAACCGTTTTGGCGCTAACGACAGCCAAGACATTTGGATGACCAGCAAAAAAGCAGACGGCGGTTGGACGGATCCCGAAAGACTTCCAAATACCGTTAACATCGGACGCTATAATGCCCTGCACGGGGTACTTGCTGATGGGAAAACATTCCTTATTTCTGGAGTTTTTGACGATGCTGGCGAACATTGGCTTCGGAAAGGTTTCTCTTTCATACAACGCGATAGCACAGGTACTTGGCAAAAGCCCGTACAGATTAGTATGCCATGGTATAGCTGGATGAACGAAGGCGACCTCGCTACAGCAATGATTACCCCCGATGCTCGCTATATTTTTATGTCCTTCTCTACACGTTGGATGGGGACGCGTATGAAGATGTATGTATCGCACCAAATTGAGCCCGGTGTGTATTCCAGACCGAAACTACTAAAGGGTCCGTTCGAGAAATTCTATCACATGGAGTCGCCTGTCCTTTCGCCTTACGATGGTAGGCTGTATTTCAGTGCTAGACGCGATAAGACAACCCCCGACCCCGGTACTATCTATTCGGTAGCACCAGTACATCCTTACAACGATACCATTAAACTCGAAAAGAAGGATTCGATAAAGGCTGTTCGTCATGCTATGGACGAGTGGAAGGATCTCCGAGCTATTTCGGATACGGTGAACTCCGCCCTCTGGGATTCGTATTTTACGCCTCACAAGGCGGGTACCTATGCCTATTTTAGTTCGCATCGCGAGTCGTTTGGTAAGGCGGATTTGTATCGGGTTATGCTTGTTGAGGAGCGCCCTTGGATCCAAGTCAAGGGTTATCTGATCGATGCCCGTACGAACGATCTGATGCCGAAGGATAAGGAGATAGAAGTGCGTCTGAATGGAGAGCAGAGCGACTCGATTGTAATGAACGAGTCGACTTTCTTTGCACTTTTACCGCTCGGTCAGCGCTATACATTTACTGCGAATTTGCCCTATTATACTTCGGATAGTGCTGTGATAGATGTGACGGGGAGTAAACTGTACGCAGAACACGAAATCCGCATTACGTTCCATACACTTCCGTATGTGAATATATCTGGAGCTTTGCTTAATAGCTTATCCAATAACCCGATCCCAGCAAAGAACAAGCCGGTGCTCTTAATCGACGGAAAAAAGTGCGATTCGCTGAAGTTTGATCCAGCTAAGTCTACCTATTCGGTGAACTTGACCTATGGGCGAAAATACATGTTCTCGGTACAGGCGGATGAGTATACGTCGATTCCCACAGAGGTGGATCTAACGCGTGTTACGGAATACGCGAAGATGACGCAAAACGTAATGGCAAAACCGAAGCTGGATAATCTAGTAACGGTGCGCGGACGTATCATTAACACGAAAACCGGACAGCCCCTTGACCCGAGTATAGAGGTGCAGATGAAGGTGAACAAGATTATCTCGGCAAACTTCGAGTATAAAGCTGCTGATGCTACGTACGTTCTGAAGTTATTGCCAGGTGCAGATTACGACCTTGTACCGAGTATCAAGAATTTCTACAATAAACTCGAAGTACTTGACCTCCGGAATGCGAAGCCCCGCGATGTTGTACAAAGAGACTTCTATGTAACGCCGCTCGAAGTGGGTCAGTCGGTAGATATCGAGAACATCTTCTTCGAAACCGGAAAGAGTAAGTTGAAAGAGACATCCTTCCGTTCGTTGAATGCTTTGGTAGAGTTCTTCCAAGAATACCCGAACGTGAAGGTCGAAATCGGCGGACATACCGACAATGTGGGTGGTGCAGCTATGAACAAACGACTCTCGAAAGAACGAGCTAAGTCGGTGGCACTCTACATTATTGAGCAAGGTATTGCTAAGGAGCGTTTCCAAGCTAAGGGTTACGGACCAGACAAGCCGAAAGCAACCAACAAAACCAAGGAAGGTAGGGCTCGGAACCGTCGTGTAGACTTTACTATTATTGGTATTTAAGCGCGACAGGTTTTAGGTATTAATACCTAATTTGAAAGCGTATAGGGAGACAACCTCCACAGGGGTTGTCTCCTTTTTTGTACATGTACCACAAGGGTTTAGGGAGGAGGGCCCTCCTTATGCCACTACTCACTGCACATGCATAATAATGCAACTGTGGTTAGTTTTTTTTTACATTTGCTAACAATTGATCTAAAGGTGAGACATGAAGAAATTAGTAGTTTTTAGCACGTTGTGTGCCGTGTTTGCCCTCTTCTACGGTGTAGGTATACTACATGCCGAAGAGGGTAAAGTAGATATGAATAAGTGGATTACTATTACCCTAAAACCCGGAACAGACAAGATACGGTTGTCTTTTCAGGATCCCTCCGTCTGGACAAAAGTTACGGGAGTTAAGAATTCACACGAGGAGCTTGCTACAAGCAGTCGTTATTACGAAGCAGAGAGTACCGAAATTAAAGTTTATGGCGCAATCACGTTTATAAACGTTTTCCAAAACAATGCTATTGGGGTCGATGTAAGTGCGAATCCGCTATTGGAAGAATTGCGTTGTGAGGTTAATGAAATCTCAACTCTTAATCTGGAGAAGAATACAAAACTGAGATACTTGTCTATCAATCAGAACAAGATTACGAGCTTAGATCTGAAAGCGAATACCGCATTAGAAGAATTGTGGTGTGCCGGTAATAAATTAACCAGCTTAGACCTCAAAGCGAATACCAAACTCAAGAAATTAAATTGTAGTTATAATCAGTTAAAAGCTTTGGATATTAGCGCAAATACGGCATTACAATACTTAGTCTGTGACTCCAATGACGAAATAGCTAGTTTGGATCTCGGTGCGCATACCGAATTAGAACACTTAGAGTGTGGATTTAATAAGATTTCGGAGATAGATGTACATGCACTTACGAAATTGAATTGGTTCGATATTTCCGACAATGAGCTATCCAGTTTAGATCTAAAAGCCAATAAAGCACTAACAATTTTGAACTGCTACAGCAATGACTTGAGCGAGCTGGATCTAACGGGCTGTACCGAACTGCTCACTCTAAATGCAGCACGTAATAGCATCTCTACACTAGATGTAACTAAAAACACGAAACTAAAACAATTGTGGATCGGGGCAAATAGACTGACTAATATAGATTTAACAGCAAATAATGCATTAGAGCAGCTGGATGTTAGTTACAATTATCTTACTAGTTTGGATGTGAGTGGGAAGCCGAATTTAGACCTGATATTCGCTTATCACAACGGTTTTTCCTCCTCTACACTCAACGCCATTTATTGCCAACTCCCTGATAGGAAGTCTAAAATCAAGCCTGGTGAGATTCAGGTTGCATACAGTTCGGCTGATGTAAATGAGGTACGTATAGCGCAAGCTACCAATAAAGCTATTACGGATGCGAAAAATTGGAAGATAGGGTACAATGCAACCGTTGAAGCGATTCCGGGGATTACAGGTACCCACGCTTGTGGAACTCCCGCCAAGCTAACAATTACACCAGACAAAAGCCTAGCTATGGTATCGTGTACGGGTGGCGAATGGAAATTAACCATAACGAGTACCGGAAAATGGAAATTGGACGAGAGTACAGTTCCGGCGAGTGTTGAGGTATCGCCCAAAGAAGGAGCTACCGGTGCTACGGTAACGCTTAAGATCAAGCCGAACGAAGAATGGGCGTGGCGTTATGTAGCGCTGAGCTTTTTCTTGGAGGCAGATCCTACTGAGCGCGAGGTAATTGCGCTTAATCAACTTTATGCATCTATCGAGGTTACTCCAGGAGAAGGCTATACTTTCCCCGCTGCTGGCGAGACGAAAACCGGTTATTATGAAGTACTCAGTCCGGGCGACTGGGAAGCAACAAGCTCGAATCCGGCTTGGTTCCCAGTAGAGACAAAATCGGGCTCCTTGGGCACTACGAAGGTTACGATAAAAACCGATGCCAACCCGAGTACAGAAGAACGCAGCACAGAAATTCAGTTTGTTCTGAAAAAGGACGCTAAGGTGTGGTATAAACTAACACTCACGCAAGCAGGCAAGAGTAGCGATCCGCAATCGATTACCGTAAAACCAGCCGAGGGTTATACCTTCCCAGCTGTTGGCGAGACGAAACTCAACTACTTCGAAGTGGTAAGTACTGGCGCTTGGACAGTAACGAGTTCTAATGCTTCGTGGCTGCCTGTAGAGAAGACTTCGGGCGACGCGGGTACTACGCAACTAACCATTAAGGCGGATGCCAATCCGGGTGCAGAGCGTAGTACAGACCTAACGTTTGCTTTGAAAGAAAATACGGCTATTAAGCAGGTAGTGACGCTAAAACAAGAAGCAAAGAGCTCGGCTCCCACTCCTCCCGCGCCGGATCCTGCAGCTGTAGAAGATGTAGTATTTGCTGGTATTACGCTTGCTCCGAATCCGTTTACTGCGCAGTTAATCGTTAGAAACAACGAGCCTGTAGATGCTTGCTATGAGCTTATAAATACTCATGGTGTGGTAATGCGCTCTGGCGAATTGCAAGGCGGCGAAACAGTGCTTAATACTGCCGATCTCCCTGCGGGCGTATATTTTTTACGTCTTACCGCTAGGGGAGGTACCAAGGCGTATAGTGTCGTAAAAGAGTGACAATAAATAGGGTGTATCTCGGTAGTGAGATACGCCCTTAGGAAGAAAGCCAACGGGCATCGCTTCATCTGGGGTGGTGCCTGTTTTTTATTGTAGTTGTGTGGGTTCCGTCTTCTTATACGTTTCTTTGCTACCTTTGTAGCCTATAAGTGTAAGATTTAAGATACATGGCACGAACAGTTGTAGTAGCCCTTGGCGGTAATGCGCTTTTGCGAGGCAATCAAAAAGGGACAGTAGAAGAACAGATCGAAAATACTATCGATACGATGGAACATTTGGTTCCGTTGCTTAAAGAGGGTGTTAATCTGGTGATCGGACACGGCAACGGTCCGCAAGTAGGTAATATCCTGATGCAACAAGCAGCAGGTGAGGAGACTTTTGCAGTACCCTCAATGCCTTTAGATGTTTGTGTTGCAGAGTCGCAAGGGTCGATAGGTTATATGATCGAAAGCGCTCTACGTGCCGTTATGCATAAGCATAGTATCCGTCGCGAGGTCTGCTGCCTCCTTACTCCCGTACTTGTCGATAAACAGGATAAGGCATTTGATAACCCTACTAAGCGTGTGGGTAAGATTTATACCAAAGACGAGGCCGATCGCTTGGCTAAAGAACAGGGTTGGGTTTTCAAAGAAGAGGTACGCACTACGGGATCGGGTTGGCGACGCGTGGTACCATCGCCTAAACCTATTGAAGTGTTAAATGCCTCGTTGGTAAAACGCTTGGCAGACGACGGAGTGATAGTAATTGCTGCAGGTGGTGGCGGTATCCCTGTAGCATATAAAGCCGACAAGACTCTCGAACCTATCGAAGCGGTGATCGACAAAGATTCGGCAAACTCGGTACTGGCTCGCGAGATAGGAGCTGAAGAGTTTTACATTTTAACAGATGTACCCAATGTTTACATCAACTTCCGTCAACCCGACGAAAAGAAACTAGAGCAGGTAACTACTATAGAGTTGGCAGACTATTCTGCAAAAGGGATGTTTGGCGAAGGCAATATGGCTCCGAAGATTCAAGCTGCTGTAGATTTTGTGCAAGCAGGAGGAAAGGTTAGTGTGATAACAGATGCCAATAGCCTTGGTACGAACGGAGGTACCCGTATTTCCAAGTAGAAGAAGAATCCATTAAAACGTAATATAGTCATGGCAGTTAATTTGCGGAATCGTCATTTTCTAAAGTTGTACGATTTTACCCCCGAAGAGATTCGTTTTTTCCTACGTTTGGCGGCTGATCTGAAAAGAGCGAAATATGCGGGTACAGAGCAGCAGTTACTCAAAGGGAAAAATATAGTTCTGCTTTTTGAAAAAGATTCTACACGTACTCGTTGCTCGTTCGAGACCGCAGCGCACGACCAGGGTGCGGGTGTTACTTATCTCGGTCCCTCGGGCTCACAGATGGGTAAAAAAGAATCTATGAAGGATACAGCACGCGTGTTAGGACGTATCTACGACGGCATTGAATACCGCGGCTTTGAGCAGTTTAAGGTCGAAACCTTAGCACAGTATGCTGGTGTACCAGTTTGGAACGGTTTAACTAACGAATGGCATCCGACGCAAATCCTAGCAGACTTCCTTACGATGCAGGAACACATCGATAAACCACTCCGTCAGGTTAAGTTCTGCTACCTAGGTGATGCTCGTTACAATATGGGCAATTCGCTTATGATGGGTGCAGCTAAAATGGGTATGGACTACCGTGCTGCTGCTCCCAAGGCTTACTGGCCGGATCCTGCTATCTTAAAAATGGCGCAAGAGGTGGCTAAGACTACGGGTGCAAAGATTATGATTACTGAGAATGTGGCAGAGGCTGTAAAGGGTTGCGATTTCCTTTATACCGACGTATGGGTATCGATGGGCGAACCAGCAGAAGCTTGGGCTGAGCGTATTAAGCAGATGATGCCTTACCAAGTAAATGCAAAGGCGATGGAGCTAACGGGTAACCCCGATTGCAAGTTCTTGCACTGCTTGCCAGCATTCCACAATCGCGAAACGACCATAGGCGAAGAGATTTTCCAAAAGTACGGGGCAGATGCTCTCGAAGTTACTGAGGAGGTATTTGAGTCGCCAGCTTCGATAGTGTTTGACGAGGCAGAGAATCGCCTTCACACTATTAAGGCAGTTATGGTTGCGACGCTTGGTAAATAGGTTCGGTTTTAGTGTGTATGCGGACAGCGGCAGGATCCTAGGATCTTGTTCGCTGTCTTTTTTTACACGTGCGACAAGCGTTTTGCGCGAGCGCTCTATTTTTCCCCCGGCGTAAACCTGAGGATACAGGGTCTAGGAAATCAAAAAACCGTACTCGTACACCTTCGGCACAATCTTAAGCCGCAGCTCCTCCATTGCTGCCTTCAAGTTGCCCAAGAGACGGTTGTATTCGGCATCGTTGCTTTTTGCGTTCATACGCCCTTTCTCATTGCGCCCTTGGAAGTGCTCACGAATGTCGTAGTACGAGGCGTTGGGGTTGGCACCGGGCTGCGTATGATAGTAGCGCCAGAGTTCGCGTCCAGCGTCGAAAACAGCGGTAGCTTCTGCAGAAAATACTAGTGGTTCGGAGGGGATAAAAGATTTTTCCTCAGCTAAAGCCTGAAGTGTTGTTTTACTTTGATGGGTTAATGGGTGAAAAAGTTTACCAGCTATAAAGTCTGTCATAAAATGGCTTTCGAAGCGCTCTTTAGCATTGACTTCTTGCTCGGTAAATGGGATAAAATGGTTGATGCCTTCTTTAGAAGAGATGCGATTTTGTGCATGAAAGAGCGTAAATGCTAGGCAGTTGGTCTGGAACTCGAGGTCGGTCTGCCAGCCGTCGTTGGGGTAGAGGAACTGGTCGCGATCGTTAAGCCAAGTGGGTGCTATACAGAGGCGAACGGAAAGATAGATGGCATGGAAAAGGAGCGACGTGGGCGTTACAACCTTGTTGTGATCTGCAAGGATTTGGTGTGCTAAGCGAATTAGCTGGTTGTGTTGAAAATCGTTGCGCCCAGGGTTAATGCGTGCAAGTTCTGTTCTGTTAGTTGGGAACTCTTTCATCCATTGGCTGATAAGTTGCTCCGGACTAGGGCAGTGGATGTGTTTTTGCGCTAAGAAGTTGGCATGGTGGTCGTAGACGTTGGCTAATGGGAAAGTGGTGCGGTGTGTGTCGGTACGCCAGATTTTGAAACCGATGGGGAAATTGCCTTGTACGTTGTCGAAAGTGTCGGCGGGAACGAGGAACATTTTTTCGAGGGATGCACGAAAAAACGCACGAAAATGCAAAAAATTCGCCGATTGCAGAATTTTCAACTTTGAAAATTCTGCAATCGTACAGGAAGGCATTTCAGCGTAGATCCGTGTTAGAAACAGGGCATAGAGTTCGCCAGCGGCTTTTTTTAGTTGGCTTTTGTAGCGGAGGTATACGTTATTTTTCTTTGCCACTCCGCTTTTGTTGCGACCAGTGCTTGTGGGAGTTCGCGCATTCCCCGCTTCGGCATACGGCGGGTTGATATAGATTACTAGCTTTTTGCGCTTATCTGGGTCGTTGAGTACGGCGAGTAGGTCGTTGGGGAGCTTACCGCAATCGAACTCATCGTTCAAGAAGTCAAATTGAAAGACATGACTTTCTAAAAGGTTTGCACCATTTTTAATGCGGTCTTTCATCACGTCTACGTCCTGTTGGTCGAGGGTAGATGCCCAGATGTTGTACTTGTTGGTGAGTCCGTTCAACAGGTTTCCCGTGCCGGCAGCGCAATCCCAAACGTAGTATTCGTCTTGCCAGTTTTCTCCAAGGACGTCGGCTAAGTACTTTTGCGAGAGGTCTACCCAGATCTTTGGCGTGAAAAAGGAGCCCTTGCGTTCGCGTACATCTTGTGGTACAAGCAAGTCTCGACGCTTAATAATGTAATCCCAGTATTCTTCGCGGGGTGGGCGCTGGTACAAGCTCCAAAACTGCGAGTGAGCTTTTTGTCCGTCCTTAAAAAAGACATAGCTTTCGCTGAATAAACCGTTAGCATCAATCTTTCTATCAACGATATAGCGGTTATCATTGAGAAGTACGAAAAGCGCCTCTTTAAGCGATTGGTTATTTTCGGAGAGGAGATCTGCTAGGAAGAAATCGCCGTCGATGATATTACGTTTCTTGAGTCCTTCCCAATTCACGTCAATGCTTGGTTGCACAAGGGCTAGCCATCGCTGGTAAATACTTACGAAGTTGTTTTTGTTGATCTGAATTAGCGTTGAGCTTTCGCTCAGGTGCTGTTTAATGAACTCTCGCAGCTCTTTTTCGTGAGCATCGTATCGAAAGACATAGGCGGTTCGATCCAAAACATCGCGTACAGCGCCGTATAACAGCCCAAATTCGCGCGAAGAAGTGTCAGACGGGGTAACGTTCCAGTTGAAGTCATTAAGCGCGAGAAAGGGCAATATTTCGCGATACGGGAGGAAGGCAATTTTCTCGGCATCGAATGCAGCGAGAAACGGAGGCGGCAAATACGTATCAAACGTGCGAGCTTTGCCGATGGTAAGGATTAGTTGTACCAAAGGTTTGTAGATGTCGGTAACGCTACCGCGCTTGGCTTCTGCCCAGAGGAGGGAGATAATGGGCGTAGTTGCTGCGGTTTTATTTGTATTGCGCCGTGCAAGGGGTTGGGTAACGCAGAAGTCTATTTTACCGATGATGGTATCGCAATCGAATGCCGAAAAGAATGCATCGCCAATGCGTGCTTTGAGCTCTTCCTCTTGTAAATTGTCGTAGTTCATGTTGCGTCGCTTACAAACTACAAAATTGAAAATTTTAGGCAAGGAGGAAGGATGCGCTGACTTCCTTACAAAGATTAATTCTATATAATTTACTACTTTAGCATGGTAAATCGTAAGAGGGCATGAACTGTATCTGTTACTACACACACCTCAGCCTAGGGTTGTGGAATGCGTGGATCCCGGCTTTTGGTCTTTTCATCCTACAGCTGGTACTAATGGCTATTTTTCGCGATGCAGGGAAGCGCGCTACCGACACGTCGTGGTACACTGCCAAGGATAAAGTACACCTACGCCTAAGTTTCCTCTGGCAGATAGCCCTGCTTGTGGTATCTATTTTTATCCCGCTTAAGCTCCATACTACGTTCTTTTGGGTAGGTTTGGCACTGTTCTTTTTAGCATTTATAGGCTTTGTTGCGGCATTGGTGGCATATCTACAAACGCCACTACATCAGACGGTGTCGCGAGGCGTGTACAAGTTGTCGCGCAACCCGATGTATTTCTTTTTTACGGTGGGTATGATTGCCGCAAGTATAGCATCGGCATCGTTGTGGTTGCTTATTGCCACGCTGTTACTTGCTTTCGAAACGCATAGTATCATCCTAGCTGAGGAACGCTTCTGTACAGAGAAGTATGGCGATGAGTATGTAGCCTACAAGGCGAGTACACCGCGTTATTTCCTCTTTTTCTGAGATCGCAAAAAACGTATAAAAAGATGAATTCTAACAAACAAAAGTCCTCTCACCTCCCATCCGAATGTACTACGGTAATTGTTGGCAAACAGATGACTGCCGACGGGTCGATGATGGTGGCACGCTCCGAGGACTGGAACGCGATGTATGCCAAGAACCTCGAGATGTATACCGATACCGACAACGGACCGGAGAGCTTTGTAGCGCGCGATAGTCCGTTCCAATGCGATCTCCCTAAAAAGGCGCTGGGTTATACCGCCATGCCTACCTTCGATTTGCCGGGGCACTGGGGGAGTGCAGGTTTCAACACTGCGGGGGTTGGGATGAGTGCCACCGAGAGTATCTTTAGTAGCGAGAAAGCCCTAGCTGCCGACCCGCTAGTGGCTAGTGGCGTAGCAGAGAATTCGGTATTCAATATTGTGTTGCCCTATATCCGTACAGCTCGCGAGGGTGTAGAGCGTTTGGGTAAGTTGATCGAGCAATTTGGTGTTGCTGAAGGTTTTGGTGTCGGATTTGTGGATAATAGCGAAATCTGGTACTTAGAAACCGCATCTGGGCACCGTTGGTTGGCTTGCAGGATGCCTGAGGATCAGTATTTTGTAACAGGAAATCAGAGCCGCTTCCGAAAGTACGACCCGAAGGATAAAGCAAACTATATGGCGTCTGCCGATCTGATCGATTTCGCCATCCAACACAAACTCTACGACCCTGCTGGTGGTGAGTTCGATTTCCACTTGGCATATATTCGCGATGTACAACTCGACACCACTTACAACTATCCCCGTGTGTGGGGATTGCAGGGGATATTAAGTCCGGATATTAAGAATGATGTAACCAAGAACACCTTCCCCGTATTTGCTAAAGCGCAAAAACCCATAACTCTAGACGATATGCGAAGGGTTTTCCGCTTCCATTACAATGGCACAGAGCACGACCCTTACCTACACTCCAACCCGAAAGAGAAATACCGCCCGGTGTCTATATTTCGTACTACACAGACACATATTTTGCACGTGCGTCCGGAGTTGCCGCAACCTATCGGGTGTGTTGATTATTATGCTATGGGGATGGCAGATCTGGGCGTCTTCGTTCCTCTTTATCAAGGTATAACGTCGTATCCGAAAGCGTATCTACTGGGCACAGATCGCTCTAGTGTCGAATCTGCTTACTGGAAAATGCGGAAAGTGATGACTCTTGGTATGGTCAATTATAATGCCTATGCACCTGTGATACAAGAGACTTACGCAAAGTTCGAAGCAGAGATAACCCAACGTCAGAAAGAGATGGAAGTGCAGTACTTGGCGAATTATAAGACACTTCCGCTCCACGCGCAGGATTTGTTGCAGAGCTTCTCGGATCGTATCCTGTTGCAGGCTTTGGATGTGGCAGATAATCTGCAGGAAGAGCTCTTTACACGCCTCACCAGCGATATCCAAGCAGAGTATAAGTTTGCTGGAGCTTAGTGGCATAAACTGGCTATTGGCTGCTGTTTCCGTTTTTTTCCCTTTTTTTGTATCCTACATCGGGGAGAATGAAATGCGATTCCGTCTCTCGAGGTGGAGTCGCTCTTTTTGTTTGTTTTACGATGGATTGGCGTACAGCCTAATATACAACGCTAATGCTCAAGCATCTGTTTATTCAAAATTATGCGCTTATAGAGCACCTAGATTTAGATCTCTACTCGGGTTTTAATATTATTACGGGGGAGACGGGAGCCGGGAAGTCGATTCTGTTAGGGGCATTAAGTTTGATACTAGGTACGCGAGCAGATAGTTCTGCTATTAAGCAGGGAGCGGAACAGTGTGTGGTCGAGGCTACATTTGATATCCAGAATTATGGTTTAGAAGAATTTTTTGAGTCGCAGGATCTCGAATACTCGTCAGAATTGTTGATACGTCGGCAAGTGAGTAGCACTGGGAAGTCTCGTGCGTTTGTAAACGATACTCCGGTTAATCTGTTGCAATTAAAGGCGATTTCGGAGCGGTTGATAGATATCCATTCGCAACATGCCAACCTCTTTCTACAGGATGCACCTTTTCAACTTTTGGTACTCGACTCGTTTGCAGCTAACGAACAACTCCTTAACGACTATAGCCACCACTACACTCGTTGGGTCGTACTCAAAGATAGGATCGCTGCGAAGGTGCGTGAGCACGAACAACTTGCGCGCGAAAAAGAAGAGCTTGCCCTACGTTTGGAAGAGCTGACCGAGGCACGTCTGCAATCGCAGGAGTTGGAACAACTCGAAATCCGTCAGAAGACCCTAGCACATGTCGAGGAACTACGGGCAGCGTATGGCGAAGTTCTGGAGATCTTGGAAGGCGATACCGAGGGTTCGGTACTCTCGCAGTTAAAAACGGCTCGTATGCGTCTGGAACGGATCCGGAGCTTGCACCCGCACGCCGAGGAGTTTGTTGGGCGTTTAGAAACCACCACTATCGAGCTGCACGATCTGGCACAAGAAGCCTCGGGGGAGTGGAAGACTTTTCCGGAAGATACAACTGAGCTGGTTGAGGTAGAGGCGCGGCTCATACTACTCGAACGTCTGCTGAAAAAGTACCACTGTAAAACTTGCGACGAGCTCATTGCGCTAAAGGCTACTACCGAGCAAACCCTTGCTGCTTTGGAGAACTTCGATTTTGATTTGCAAGCCCTCAACGACGATCTGCAAGCTCTCGAAAAAACTCTGTACGCCTTGGCACAGCAACTTACCGAGAAACGCAATGAGAAGGCACAAGCGCTTTCGGAACAGATCCAGCAAAATCTGCAACAACTCGGAATCCCAGAAGCCGTTTTCGAGGTTCGGCTTATTCCGCAAGCAGAGTTAACTCCTGCAGGAGCAGAAACGATAGAATTTCTATTCACGGCGCATCGACAGCTTACCCCGATGCCGTTAGCGCGAGTAGCCTCCGGTGGCGAGATGGCTCGTGTAATGCTTAGCTTAAAAGCTATTATGGCGCATTCGCTTACGCTGCCTACTATTATATTTGACGAGATAGATACGGGCGTTTCCGGAAGTGTTGCCGCACAAATGGGCAATATGTTGCAACGCATGGCTGCCGATTTGCAGATCCTGAATATTACCCACTTGCCGCAGATAGCCTCACGGGGCGAACATCACTTTTTGGTGTATAAGGAGCAAACGCATGCGGGCGAAACGGTGTCGAATATTCGACTCTTAACCGACGAGGAACGGGTGGTGGAACTAGCAAAACTCCTCAGTGGCGAACAGGTTACGGCACTTGCCCTCGAAAATGCTCGCGAGTTGCTACGTAATGCGCAATATGAAGCAAAATGCCAGAAAAAGCAGTAGTTCTCCTCTCGGGCGGTTTGGACTCTACTACGCTGCTTTACCTAGCACACAGCAAGGGTTTGGAGCTTTTCCCTCTTTCGTTTGTTTATGGGCAAAAACACGATAAGGAGCTCGAGTGTGCCAAGTGGCATGTGAAAAATTTAGCAATTGCTAAGCATTATATTGTAAATCTACCCTTTACGCCGTGGGACATCTCAGCGCTCACGGGTACTGGCGACGAGATAGAGAAAGGGGATCTTGCGCGTGATTCCGCACCGAATACCTATGTGCCGGCTCGCAATATGGTCTTCCTGTCGATTGCTGCTTCGATTGCCGAGAGTGTGGGCGCACGTTATCTTTACATAGGTGTGAGCGAGGCAGACTATTCGGGCTATGTAGATTGTCGCGAATCGTTTATACAAGCTATGCAACAGGCGATTAATGCGGGTACGGAACGTCGGCTGATAGGAGGCGTTCCGTTAGAGATCTGTGCTCCGTTTCTGCATCAGACCAAAGCGGAGGAGATACTACTGGGCACGCGTTTGGGAGTACCTTATGCGCATACATGGTCGTGCTACAGAGGTGGCGAGCAACCGTGTGGTGAGTGCGATAGCTGTCTGTTGCGAGCAAGAGCTTTCCGCGCGGCTGGTGTAGAGGATCCGGTGCTGAATGTCTGAACTGCGACTTTCGCCCGAGGGACTATTTCCTATTCCTTGCCCCCTAGGAGGCGTTTCTGCGCTCGATTTATCTATTTCCGGTACATTGCAAGGGGAAGGTATTTTTGCGGGCACTCCGAGTCTTTTCTTGCGTCTTTCGGGTTGCAATATGCGCTGCAAGTGGATAGACGAGCAGAAGAGAGTCCAAACTTGTGATACATTACATGCTCTAGATCCGCTGCAAGCTGTTACAGAATCGTCTACCGTGTTGTGTCAACGTATTCGGGCACATTGTGGTGCGGTGCGGCATTTGGTGGTTACGGGTGGCGAGCCGTTACTACAAGCTGCTGCCTTGCACGATTTCTTTGTCGAACTCAAGGCGATGCTTCCTACGTTTCGTATTACAGTGGAAAGCAATGCGACGATCTTTGCACCCGCCCTACTGCCTTTTGTACATTTGTGGAGCTTTTCGCCGAAGCTCAGTCCGCAATTTTTACCTGCGCAGGGCATTAGTATGCTCGAATATGCGGATATTCTCAATAGTTGGCTTCGGAGTGTACAAGCGCCCTCGCAAATCCAACTTAAATTTGTGATAGGAGCTCGTGCGGATGAGTCGCTATTGCTCGATTTCCTTTCTAGCCTCCGCCTCCGACAATCGGATATCGTGCTGCTTATGCCTCTTGGTGCGACGCGAGAAGAGTTAGAACGCACTACGCCTGTTGCAGTAGAGATGGCTATTCGTCATGGCTTTCGTTTTTCGCCTCGGTTACAAATCTGGCTATGGGGTAATAAACGCGGTACTTAGAACCACTAAGTTGCTGTTTGTTAGGGAGAAGCTTACGTTGTCTGTTGATTGCGTTTGACGCCTTAGGAAATTAAAAGAGATGCCTTCGCAGTATTTATCGCTTCACGAACTAGCAGAGCGAATACAGCATGCAGTAGAATCGCAATTCCAGATCCCATTGTGGATTGTGGCGGAGATTGCTGCACTTAACGAGGCGTCCTCGGGGCATTGCTATCTGGAGCTGACTGATTACGACGAAAAGACTCATGCCACTCTCGCTAGTATGCGTGCGGTGATTTGGTCGAATCGGTATAGAGAGATTCGTTCTTTTTTTGAAGATACGACGCACACCTCGCTCCAAAAGGGCTTGCAGCTTATGCTAAGAGTGCGGGTAGAATATTCGGTACGCTATGGGCTTACGTTGCAGGTTATCGATATCGATCCGCAGTATACATTAGGCGAGCTGGCATTGGCACGGCAACGTACGCTAGAGCAACTGGAACGCGAAGGGTTATTGTATCTGAATCGGGAGCTTGCATTTCCAGAATTCCCGCATCGGATTGCTGTAATATCTGCACAACAAGCTGCAGGTTATCAGGATTTTTGTCATCAGTTGCAAGCTGCCACGGAGCGCTATCAGATTCAGCTAAAACTCTTTCCGGCTCTCGTACAGGGCGATAAGGCAGTAGAATCGTTACGGGCGGCGCTGGAGCGGATTCGTAGTGAGTATACGGAGTGGGATATTGTGGTGATTATTCGTGGGGGTGGCGGACAGATGGACTTAAGCTGTTTCGATTCGTATACCTTGGCAGCTACCGTAGCGCAATTCCCGTTGCCTGTGGTGGCTGGTATCGGACACGAGCGCGATGTATCGGTAGTAGATTATGTAGCGAATCTGTCGGTTAAGACGCCTACAGCAGTAGCTGCAACCCTAGAAACTCTTTTCCGAGATGGCGAGCATGCGCTTTTGGTCTGGACGCGCGAATTCCTCCCGGCATTGCTAGGTCAGGTTGTGGGTTATACTGCGCAGCTGACGGAGCTTGTAGATGCTTTTGCGAGAAGTAGAAGGGCGCACATACTTTCGTATCAACAACGCCTACTCCGGCAGTTGGAAATGCTGCCCATCCGTTTGCAAGCCTTGATACAGGAGCCGCACCACAGACTGACACGACGTATAGAACCTACGGAACTCCTGATAAAGAATTGCTTAACTACATATTCGGCTACTATTCTGAAACAATTTGCAGAAGTTAATAGCTGGATACTGAGGAATCTTCAGCGGTTTGAGCGTGACTATTTTTTGCGCATTTTAGCCAATCAGGAACTGGATCCTCGCCATGCTTTGCGAAACGGCTGGTTAATGGCTTCTCGCGACGGACGTCTTTTAGGTTCGGATGCTACATTTCGCACTGGCGAGAAAATTACTCTGCATACTGCAACCGAGCAAATAGAAGTTGTTGTAGAACAAGTGGCATCGAAAGAGCTTTTGGACGACCTTGGAGCGGAGACGGAAGGCTCTTTTAGTGATGTCTTACAATTCTTTCAGAAGTTGGAGGGATAACCGAATGCGTTGTATATCTAAGTATTTATTTTTTTGTGTTGGCTTGTTATTGCCGCTCGTGAGCTTGGGTCAGATGCTCCTTACCGAGAGTTTAACCAATGTGATAGATACCTCGCGTCGGTTACAAGGCTCTATTGCGCCGGAGGTAGGCTTCCGTACAGAGAAAAAAGAAGTGTTTAATCTGCGGAATACGGCAAATATCAATATCATGGTTGGGAAAAACCGCGCATTAACCATCCTCAATAAGTTGGCACTGTCGACTTATGGGCGCGAGGTGCACGTAAGCGATGGGTTTGTGCATATAGAGTATCGCAACTTGCTTCGTCCGTATATCGAAGTTTATCCGTACAGCGAAGCACAATGGGCAGGATCGCGAGGGATGCAAGTGCGAGCCGTGGCAGGAGTGCAGATTCGTTTCCGGATTATTCAGAAAGAGCACTTAGTTTGGACTTCGGGCGCTGGTTTCTTTTACGAATACGAACATTGGGACGACCCAACGCTAGAGGTAGGCCCTACACACGTCGAAACGCACCATGGCAAAGTGCAGCTTTTTGCTAGTTTTAAGCTTATTGCAACGGATCATTTTTCGTTGATTACCAGTGGATATTATCAGGGGCTTTTGTCCAAGAATTTTCTTCGCCCGCGTCTGGCTCTTGGAGTTGATTTACGGTATAAGCTCACGACGCATTTTTCGTTGTGGGGGAGTTATGCGCTGTTTTACGACGAGGTACCACCCATTGCGATTAGTAAGACGTATACTACTATATCCAGCGGGGTATTGATTACATTTTAGACCGGTGTCTTTCAGCGCTACGCATTTTTCTAGAAATTCGCTACGTATTAATTGTAGGGGCGAAACGAGATTCGCTACCACACGCCAGCCCTCTTTTTGAGTTATTTTTTTTGAAAAAACGGATGACCGCCACTAAGAAAAGACCGCCACTAGAGGAGGATTATGACTTTCATAAGCCTCTTTTCACAGCTTTTAGCTCCTAAAAGACACAATATGCCCACTAACTACTCAACGGGTTTACTGTGCAATAAACTCGGGTTGGGAAAAGCCAAACTCAGAAATAGTACATAAACATTCTCGTTATTCGCACAGTAGACAAATCTGCAGCTTCTGTATCGCGCCGTCGCTCTCAACGCCTCCTGTCGCACATCTAGAAAACCGTTTTTCCGTATCTTCGTGTAAACAAAACAGTTTGTACAATGAATGCTCTGCGCCGACTGCCCATAGGCACTCAAGATTTTGAACTCCTACGCAGCAACGGGGATCTCTACGTAGACAAAACACAGTATATCGAAAAGCTTTTTTTGCTCGGACGTGTATTCTTCCTGAGTCGCCCACACCGGTTCGGGAAAAGTCTCTTTCTATCTACCCTTAAAGCCTATTTTGAAGGAAAGAAGGAGCTTTTCGAAGGACTGTATATCGAGAAAGCAGAGGTGGAACTCGCCAAGCAACAAAAACGCGAACCATGGGAAGCGCATCCCGTGCTCTACTTTGACCTGAATGCAAAAGTATATACTTACGCTGATGCGCTAAAAGAGCGACTCTCTATGCAATTAGAGATATTAGAGTCCATTTACGAGGTCGAAAAATCGGGATCTATGCCCGATGACCGACTTATTCGCCTTATAAAAACTCTTCACCGAAAAACTGGTAAACGAGTCGTAATATTAGTAGACGAGTACGACAAGCCGCTCCTCGAAACCATTGAAAATGAAGAGCTAAACCAAGCCAACAGGGCGATGCTCAGGGCTTTCTACGAAGTGATTAAGCAATGCGACGGCTCCATACACTTTGCCCTCCTAACAGGGATTACCAAGTTCAGCAAAACTACTCTCTTTAGTAGCGTCAACAACCTGAAAGATATAACCCTTGTAGACGACTTCGCGGGCGTATGTGGCTTTACCGAACAAGAGCTCGAACAACACTTTATCCCAGAGATAGAAGCGCTTGCTGCAGCGCAAAAAAGCACATTCGAAACCACCTTGGAAACCCTCAAAAAGAAATACGACGGATATTCGTTTGCTAGTTCGATGGAACATGTATACAATCCTTTCAGTCTGATTAACGTATTGGCAAACAGAGCCTACGGCTACTACTGGTTCGAGACCGCAACGCCCACCTACCTTGTCAATTATATCAAGCGAAAACAAGAGTTTATCCCCGATTTCGATAATGATTTGACGTTTGGGGTGAATGATGTACAAGATTTCCGCTACAACGATAATGATGCTGTTGTTCCTATTCTCTTTCAATCGGGCTATCTAACAATCAAACAGTTTATTACATCTGCTGGCATCCTACGCCTTGGCTACCCGAATGAGGAGGTGCGCTTCGGATTCTTAAAGGAACTGCTACCCTACTATTCCTCTCGCCTTCAGCGCGTCAATGTAGCACCTGCAATCTGGCATCTTTACGAATGGCTCAACGCGGGCAACTTGGTAGATAGCATGAAGCTTGTGGAGGAAGTTCTGGCTGGAATTCTCTACGGCAACATTCCGAATGACGAGACGGGGCGCCCGCTTCGCGAACAGTACTACCAATCGGTACTTTATGCTATTTTTCGTTTGCTCGGGATACATGCGCAGAGCGAGGTAGTGTGTGCCTCAGGTCGCATCGACATGCTCGTCACCACGCGCAAACATATCTATCTCTTCGAATTTAAGGTAACTACCGAAGGTTCTGCTGACGATGCTATTGCTCAGATCAAAGAGCGGGGTTACCTCAAGAAGATTCGTGCTACGAAGCGCCCGATTCACCTCATTGGCGTCAGTTTCGACGAAAAGACGCGAAACATAAAGGAGTGGAAGGAGGAGCTTTATGTGAAAGAGCGCTAGCTTATTTGTAGTTTTGCTAGGAAGTCTGTTCATTGTTCAACAATACTTTTACGAGAATGCGTAACTCAATTCAGCGTTTCTTAAGTCTAACCGTTATGGTTTTGTGCCTAGCATCGTTGGCTAGTGCTGGCAATAGCGTGCCGTTATCGAATATGGTGGGAAAATATAAAGGCGAACTAGAGGATCACGGCGGTATGGTTAAGGTGACTTGGACTATAAAAAAGAAAAGCGCCAACAGCATTGTTTTCACCTATGGTTCGAGCAGAAGACGCAGTGTGACGCTTACGGTTCAGTCTAATACGAACGGGATTGTAACGTGTACAGGGGCTGCTAAAGATTCCTATGGTTATACCATACTGTACATTCTCAAGTATACTGATAAGACGAAAACTCTGCGAGTAAAATTCGGCTCAAGAGGCGAGAAGGGCGATGAGTATGGAGATGAAACTGTTGTAACAAAAATTAGGTAATCTGTGCACTTATTTGAAACGCACGTTCAGAAACTACTATTCAAAAACGAGGTATGGTTTCAGGCGTTCGAACATAGCCGAGTCTACTACAAACGATTTGGCAAAACGTTCGGGAGTACCAAATCTACCACCCAGAGCCTTGCGATAGTTAATTAGGGTCTGTGCCTGACGGGGCGAAAAACCTATAGCACAAAAGGTTGTAGCACTGGCGGTATCCGGGTTGAATGGCACTAGCCCTAGTTCTGTTTTAGCTAGTTTGGTAGGTGCTTGTGGTTTGTTGCGAAATAGTAGCAAGGGGGCAATACGTTGGTAGGCACTGGAATCGATTACGAAGCATTTTCTGAATTGTCGGCTATTCCGGAATCCGCCGCATTTTGTGCGATAATTGATAATGACTTGTGCTTGCCGGGGCGAAAAACCTAATCTGATCCATGTAGCTAGACTAGCAGTATCTGGGTAGAAGGGTTGAGGTTTTTGTTCTTTTAGGTGGGACTTTGGAGCGTTTCCCGAAGCTTTGGAGGGCTTTTTGTGTTTTTTGTCAGACAGCGATAAGCGCTGTGGTGGTGTAGGGTAGTGCAGTTGCTGTAGGTTGTTGTCGGCTAAAGATTTTTCTACTATCGGTATCGGAGTAAAATGCGTTGTCTGTGGCGATAACCAGAAACCCAACAAAAAGAGAACGAGTACGACTAACAGCATACTCCTGTAACGAAAAAAGAGCGACACGGCTGCACTGCTATGTCGCTCTTTATTTAGCATGTTCCGCGTCATACTACGCGTTCTGTGTACTAGGAATAAAAGTTAGGCTATGGTAATTTCCGGACAGAGATAAACATCCTGAATAGCATTCAGCAGTGCCACACCGTCTTTCATCGGACGTTGAAAAGCTTTCCGTCCGCTAATAAGTCCTGTACCTCCCGCACGTTTGTTAACGATAGCTGTATAAACTGCTTCGGCTAAATCGGTAGCTCCTGCCGATGCTCCGCCAGAGTTGATAAGTCCCGAGCGACCTGCAAAGCAATTCAGTAGCTGATATCGCGTCAGATCTATGGGGTGTGTAGAGGTAAGTTCGGTATATACCTTCTCGTTGGTTTTAGCGAAGTTTAGTGCTTTGAAACCGCCGTTATTTTCGGGGAGTTTTTGTTTAATAATATCTGCTTGGATGGTAACTCCTAGGTGGTTTGCTTGTCCAGTCACATCGGCACTTACGTGGTAGTCTACGCCATCTTTCTTAAAAGAGGGATTGCGCAGATAGCACCACAGTACGGTCGCCATGCCGAGTTCGTGCGCACGTTCGAAGGCTTCTGCCACTTCGATAATTTGCTTGTTCGACTCTTCGGAACCGAAATAGATGGTTGCGCCCACGGCTGTTGCCCCCAGATTCCAAGCCTCGTCGACCGATCCGAACATAATCTGATCGAACTTGTTGGGATAGGTAAGTAGTTCGTTGTGATTTAGTTTTACGATAAACGGAATCTTGTGAGCATACTTGCGCGATACTGCTGCCAACACACCAAAGGTAGACGCGACAGCATTGCAACCGCCTTCGATAGCGAGCTTTACGATATTTTCCGGGTCGAAGTAGAGCGGATTCGGCGCAAACGAAGCAGCAGCCGTGTGTTCGATCCCCTGATCTACAGGTAGAATAGATACATAGCCTGTCCCCCGCAGCCGTCCGTGGTTAAAAATAGCAGCTAGGCTACGCAACACTTGGGGTGTTCGATTGGAGGGCGCCACTACACGGTCTAGGAAGTCGGGACCGGGGAGGTGGAGTAAACTTTTGTCGATAGCCGTAGCTTTGTGTTCGAAGAGCGACTTCCCGCGTTCGCCCATAAGATCTGCGATGCCTTTGAAATCCATTGGAGTAAATCTGTTTAGTAGTATTCCAAATATAGTACTTTTTTGTTAAGACTGTTAGGGGCTGACCGATAACCTTCGGTAGAGGTAAACTTATCAACAAAAAGTGTTAGTTCCTATAAAACTCCTACTTTTACGGAGTGTAAACAAGGATTCGTAATCCATTAACAAAACAGAATTAGGTTATGGTAGAAGCTACTCGACAATTATTGCGCGACTCTAAGGCAGCCCGTTGGTTGGCGCTGGTGATGCTCGCACTCATGATGTTCTTTGCCTATATGTTTGTGGACATCCTCTCGCCCCTTCAGTCCATGCTAGAGACCTCCAAGGGTTGGGATCCGAAAGCCTACGGGACATATCAAGGCAGCGAAACTTTCCTAAACGTTTTTGTCTTCTTCCTCATTTTCGCGGGTATTATCCTAGACAAGATCGGGGTGCGCAATACGGCAGTCCTTTCTGGCATTGTGATGATTGTTGGTGCTTCGCTAAAGTACTATGCGGTTTCCGATGCATTTACCGGGAGTGCGTTGGATAAGGCTTTAGAATCTACTTGGAACTTTTTCCCATTCTATGAAGGGATGCCCTCCTCGGCAAAGATGGCTGCTATTGGCTTCATGCTTTTCGGCTGTGGTGTAGAAATGGCAGGGATAACCGTCTCTAAGGGGATTGTAAAGTGGTTCAAAGGTAAGGAGATGGCGCTTGCCATGGGGCTCGAAATGGCGATTGCTCGTATTGGGGTGGCAGCAGCCGTGCTTATTTCGCCAGCATTTGCGCGTATGGGTGGTAGTATCGACGTTTCGCGTTCGGTGCTCTTTAGCGTAATATTGCTTTTGGTTGGCTTTATCTGTTTCTTGGTGTACTTCTTCATGGACAAAAAGCTCGAAAAAGAGATGGGCGAAAGTGGCGAGGAACCTGAAGAACCGTTCCAAATCAAAGACTTAGGTAAGATTTTCTCGAGCGGTGTGTTCTGGATTGTAGCCCTCTTATGTGTACTGTATTACTCGGCTATTTTCCCATTCCAGAAGTATGCTATCAACATGCTTCAGTGCAACCTCGGTTTTTCTGAAGAGTCGGCAGGTCTTATCTTTTCAGTTTTCCCGCTAGGTGCAGCAGCAATCACACCATTTTTAGGAAACTTCTTGGATCGAAAAGGTAAAGGGGCTACCATGCTTATTTTTGGTGCCCTCCTTCTTATTGTTTGTCATGTAACGTTTGCATTGGCACTCCCTGCACTGAAAGGGACGGGTATTCTAGGCTCTGTGGTTGCCTTTTTTGCGATTGTGCTGCTAGGGATCTCCTTCTCGTTGGTACCGGCATCGCTCTGGCCCAGTGTTCCGAAGTTGGTTGACAACAAACTGCTTGGTTCGGCTTATGCGGTAATATTCTGGATTCAGAATATTGGTCTTTTTGCCTTCCCGATGATGATCGGCAGTGTACTCCGTTCTGTAAACCAAGGAGTGGAGGATCCGTTGCAATACAACTATACCTTGCCGATGCTTATTTTTGCGACATGTGGTGTGGTAGCGCTTGTACTCGGACTTGCACTTAAGGCTATCGACAAAAAGAAGGGTTACGGTCTCGAGCTGCCTAACAAAGAAGTAGTTAAATAACTGCCAGAAGCACAGTAGATTATATACTAAGAGATATTGAAGAGGCGACACCTAGTGCCGCCTCTTTTTGTTGGTTTTGACACGCTCTTGAGACTGTTGTACAATTCGTTTTTATATTCTACCCCATTCGCTTTTATGCGATAGTTTCTGAAAGAATAGAGTTGTCTCGGATAAAGTAGAGTATACTTCTGTCGAAAAGTTTTTTAGCAGATACAAACAACGGATATCTCTTTCTGGGGATATCCGTTGTGTTTTAATTGTTTTTAGTGGCAGCGTGCTGCTACTAATCTCGTTATCTGTTCTTTACGACTGTTATTGTTTTCGTTGCTCCCTTATCGCCACTCAAGCGCAATAAATAAATACCTGCTTTTAGATTTTCGGTATTAAGCGTTGTCTCCGCGCCTTCTAGCACACCTTGGTATAAAGTAGTGCCTCTTGCATCTAGAAGCGCGTAGCGTACGTTTATAGCCTCTTTATGGCTAATTCTTAATTGCGACGAGAATGGATTCGGAGCAACAGAGATATTGGCGAATAAAGCCTCTTCTACGGCATTTGGATTATCGGGCGAGGTGGATTGCGAGACTGTTACTGTGCATGTCTCAGTTTTATTCCCGTCCTCGGTGGTTACGGTTATGTTGGCAGTACCTACGCTTACAGCAGTTATTAGTCCTGTGTTGGTGACGGTAGCTACGCTTTCGTTATCGCTTTGGCAAGTGTAACGTTGGTTGGTTGCTGTAGCAGGTTGTACCGAGATGGTCAGCTGTTGTGTCTTGCCCACCGTCAAATCTACCGTTTTAGGAGTTACCGTTACTCCTGTTACGGGTACCGTTCTTTCTATTTTCACCTTCTTCGCCACCTCCTCTGCTGCATCTACTACAGCTTTTTTCTCATCATTCCACTTAGCGCCTTCGGGGGCTATTATCTGACACCCCTCCAAGGTGAATGTCTTGAGATCACCAATAGCCGCCGCCTCTTTCCCCTTAGCCGTTACCTTAGCGTTCTTGATGATAAGTTCTTCTTTATCACCGTCATCTCCAGTAATGCCCCACTCCCCAGTCGCTTCGAGCGTGATGTTGGAAATAGTAAGAGTCGTGCCATCAACGAAAATAGCAGCACTATTGCTACTCGTTGTAGTAAGAGAACCAGCGCCTTCAATCTCTGTAGAAGTGCGACAGGTCAAGGCTGTATTACCTTTTGCTTTTAGACTGTTAGTACCCGATACCTCAATCTTTAGCCCCTCTATGCTTCTATTCCAAATTGCACTTTTGTTACCACCAGCTGACACAGTTACCCCCTTCATCGTCAGCGTTTTCTTCTCTGGGTCGTATTCAAACTCGCCGCCCTCGGCTACTGTAACACCAGGAATTTTGCTTAAGTCGTTGCAATTGGCTTCTGTGACTTGTGTGCCTGCTATATAAAGTTCAATGATAGGCACAATCATCACCGTCTTCGCCACATTCCCTTCGTCATCTACTACTGCGTGTTTGGTTTTGTCAAACTTAGCGTTCGTAGGTAGTTGAAATTTGCACCCTTCAGTGATAAACGCGGCTAATTCTGCAATTCCCGCCTTTGTGCCAGTGGCAGTTACTTTTGCATTTTTGAGAATAAGCGTCTCCTTCGTACCATCCAATCCACCGATGCCCCATTTCCCAGATGCTGCGAGCGTGATATTGGAAATGGTGAGAGTATTGTGGAAGTATACACTTGTATGAGCATGGCTACTAACGACAGTAAGAGAACCACTACCTGTTAGCTCTGTAGATTCAGAACAAAACAAGGCGTAATTTTCTGTCGCTACTACGCGATTAGTACCCGATATATCTATTTTTAGCCCCTCTATACGGTTATAAATTGCATATTTATTCCCTACCAACACTGTTACATCCTTCATCGTCAGCGTTTTTGTAGCTGGGTTGTATTTGAATACTCCGCCAGCTTTCATTGTAACGTCTTCAATTCCGCTTAGGTCGTTGCAATTAGCATCTGTTACTTGCTTGCCTGCAATGTAAAGATCATAATTCTCTGCCATTGCGGGCGATACCCACAACAAAGCCAGTGCTAAAAGAGCTGTGAGCCAACCTATAGTTTGTATCTTTCGTCTCATCATTTGAACCTCCTATATGTATATATTTTGACAAATGAAAGTTTTTTTTTGACAGAGGAGTTGCTCAAAATGAAAAATGCAAAAAATACCTAAAGGGTTTTAAGTGTAAATATTGCATAAATAACTGGTTACTTGTTTGTTAGACAATTCTGTCTTTCTCCCCCTATTTTGCTTATTTGGGCAGAAAACTGCCTAAAAATGCCTCTATAAAAGCCAGAAAATGGGCACCATTGATGCAAAATGCACAGAGTTTACCATCGTACTAAAAAAAACTCGCTCTAGTAAGGAGCTCACAACCCCAACTAAATTTCCAAAAAAGAATCCTTCTCTCCTTTGTATCTTTGCATTATAGCCATCTGCTAACATGTACACCAACCTACAGGAAGAGGAACTAAAGCTTGTCGTAGCCGAACAATTCTTCGCTGCTTTCGACTGTAAACCCCGCATCGGAAAGATCGACTTCTGCGTTACCCAAAGACAAGACGCAAAGCATGTAATAGCGGGACGAGAAATTGTTTCGTTGTTGTGGGCAGAAGCAAAACGTGGTATAATTACCGATATTTACAAACCCTTGGTACAACTCATCCTTACTATCGGCAAAGCTCGGACTTTCGATACCTATCTGCCGCCACCATTTCTTGCTGCGTTCGATGCCGAGAAGATCGCCTTCCTTCCTTATCGCGAAATATTGCCCTTTCTCGCGCTTAACGACTTCAACTGGAACGTTACCCCGTCTGACACATCTTCGCGCGAGTTTGGACTGTTATACGACGCTGTAAAGGCAACGTTAGATAAAACCGCGTACCTCTTTCGATACGATGCGCACGAAAAAGAGCTGCGTGAGTTCATTAAACAACACCTGAGTGAGCGCTCCTCTCTAATTCAGATCAACAAAAACAACTTCGTGAGCATCTACCAGCGTTGGCTTTCTCTGGTGCAACCTAGCATCGAAGCCAATTGGGATATTCTTAAAAAGAACAATATCATCGATGGCGATTTTTTCTTAGCAGATCTTCTTGCAAAAAACAATCAGTCAATTAAAGAGGCGCTTTTTGTCCTGCTACAAGACAATCGCTACATTGTAGATCGGCGTGTAAATGCCTTAGGGTTGATTAGTTCGAGCGAAGTCTTTTTCAAAGATGGGCAAAAAGCTCACGCGCAATTCTGGGATCTCTACCAGCGACCACCACGCGAAGAGTACTGGGATTACATCATTGAGCGGCGAGACCTCCTTGTACCGCCAGATTTGCGTGAGAGAAAGGGCTCATTTTTCACACCACAAGAATGGGTAACACTCTCGCAGGAGTATTTAGCAAAAGCGTTCAGTAAAAACTGGCAAAGCGAATACTATGTTTGGGATTGTGCGGCTGGTACGGGCAACCTTTTGAACGGTTTAACCGAAAAGAGTCGTATCTGGTCTTCTACGCTAGATCCGCAAGATGTGCGAGTGGTGCACGAACGCATAGCCAATGGCAATGCAACGAACCTAGTGCCCGAGCATGTTTTTCAGTTCGATTTTTTGAACGAGCCGTTTAGTAAACTGCCAGAGAGCTTACAAAAAATACTAAACGACCCTAAGAAACAGAGCAAGCTGGTAATTTATATCAACCCTCCGTATGCCGAAGCGGGTAATGCCCGTACGCGTACAGGTGCGCGCAATAAGAACGAAGTAGCCACTACTACGCAAGTGTGGAAAGATTATGGTGCAGAGCTGGGGCTGGGTATCCGAGAACTCTTTGCGCAATTCTTGATTCGCATTAAAAAGGAGCTCCCTACTTGCAAAATAGCCTTATTCAGTAAGGCGAAATACATTCAGGGAGCTGGCTTTGAAAAATTTCGTGCACATTTTCTAGCAAAATTCAATGGTGGATTTGTAGTCCCCGCTTATACATTCGACAATGTGGATGGCAATTTTCCTATCGCCTTCGCTATATGGGATTTGAAAAGTACCTCCCCCATTCAGAAGTGTGTGTTTGATGTGTACGGAGCGGAAAATGTGCCGCAGCATAAAACTTTTGGCGTACTCCCGCGTGAAAGAATCACTGATTGGATTACAAAATATAGTTTGCCTAGTGAGGTGTTAGTAATTGGCTTTACTGGTAATTATGGACCTGATTTTCAGCATAATCGTGACTTATATATATCTAATAAGCAAATTATAAATGCCAATGGTACATTAAGCAATGCTACTAAATATTCGATCGGTGCGAATAATCTAATTCCTATGGCAGTTTATTTTGCCGTGCGGCTTTGTATGGAACAAACTTGGCTCAATGATCGTGATCAGTTTTTGTCGCCTAAATGTGACTGGGAGCGCGATCTTGAGTTTCAGAACAACTGCCTCACATTCGCACTTTTTAGTCCCAAAAACAATATTCAAAGCCAACTAGGCACTAACTACTGGATTCCGTTTACTGAGCGTGAAATTGGTGCGCATGATGAGTTCGATAGTCACTTTATGACAGACTTCATGGCGGGTAAACTAGCCTCACGAGTCAATCCCAAAAGCAATAAACTGCTAAGCGAACGGTCTTTCGTACCCTCCGAGTTCCTTATCTTTTCTCCAGAAGCCACTGCCGTTTTTGATGCCGGTAGAGAGCTATGGTGTTACTATCATACGAAACCCAACGCCAATCCTAACGCATCGTACTACGATATACGCGAATATTTTCAAGGTAGGAATGAAAAAGGCAAAATGAATGCCAAAAGTACTGACGAAACCTATAACCGCCTACTCGCCAACCTCAAAGATGCCATGGAACAACTCCGCCTGCAGATCGTACCGAAGGTATATGAGTATGGTTTTTTGATAGAATAATACAGAACCTCACTGTTTTACTCCCCACCACACGGGGTTTTACCTCCGTGTTAAAAAGCCTGAGCCGTTAAAGAGGCTCATATCCTCCCTCATCGTATAGAGGTGGTGGCAAAGTTTGTCAATCGCTTATACTCTGCTAACTTTGTAAATAGCATTAAGGATAACGGAGATAGAATAATGGAGGCGCACGAACACTCTCACCACGACGATTGTCACTGCCACGAGCACTCGCACCAACATTCACATGCCCATGCGCATACTCATGGGCATCACCATGCACATAGTCACAGTCATTCGTATGCCGATGCTACGGGGAAACGCTTGTTAGCCACATCGCTTTTGAATATTGTTTTTACGGTAGTAGAGATCGTTGGCGGAATAATTTCTAATAGTCTCTCGCTTCTTTCGGATGCTCTGCACAACCTAGCCGATTCGTCTGCTATTTTCGTAGCTTACATCGCGCATTTACTTGCGAAACGTAAACCTACAGAGCGTAAAACGTTCGGGTTCCGACGTTTCGAGATCTTGGCGGCTTTCCTGAATTCGGTGGTTTTGATCGGTATCTGTCTCTATCTCTTTGTAGAGGCGTATCGGCGTTTTCGGAATCCGGAGCCCATCGATGGCTTAATTATGCTAATTGTAGCTGTTGCTGGGCTATTGGCTAACCTAGCATCTGTAATTATTTTACACCACGATAAAGCGCGAAATCTGAATGTAAAAGCGGCATACCTCCATCTTATGGGCGATACTCTGTCGTCGGTCGCTGTAATTGTGGGTGGAGTTTGTATCTGGTTGTGGGAAGACTTCTATTGGCTCGATCCTCTGATTACAGTTGCTGTAGGTGTTTATATCATCTGGCACACGTGGCATGTACTCAAAGAAAGTGTCGATATCCTGATGCAGGGGACGCCTCCCGGCATTCACATTGACGAATTGCGTGCTGCTATCGAAAGCGATCCGCGGATTAAGAATGTTCACCACATCCATGTTTGGCGTTTGGACGACCGACAGCTCCACCTAGAAGCGCATATTTCATTATGCGAGAATTGTACAGTTAGCTGTGCCAGTGCCTTACGCGACGAGTTAGTGGAAAAGCTACATCGCCAATTCGAAATAACTCATGCCACACTACAAATTGAGTATGAATGCTGCTCGGATCAACATACCGATTGTTCGAATTGTTTGGAATAGAGGATGCGATGGAGTTTTATACGAAAGTTGCTTGTCGGCAACTTCCTCCGCTCCAGTATAGCGATCGGTTGGTTTGTTTAGGGTCTTGCTTTGCAGATAGAATAGGCGCACGACTCCACAATGCCGCATTTCGTGTAGTTACCAATCCTTGTGGAGTTCTTTTTAACCCGCTTTCGATCCAGAAGAGTATTAGTCGCGCATTAGACAAAGATTACCCGTTGCCAAGCCTTCAGCATCAGGATGGGCTCTGGGTATCGACCGACTATCATAGTTCGCTTGCTGCCCCTACCCACGAGGAGGCACTTGCGAAAATTGTTACAGCTAACCAAACTCTTTGTAGTGCATTGAGCAATGCCCAGTGGTTGATCGTAACCTTTGGTACCGCTTGGGTCTATCGAATTACTGAGACGGGCGAGGTTGTTGCGAACTGTCACCACTTCCCACAAACCGATTTTAAGCGCGAGCTACTCACTACCACCGAGATTGTAACAAGCTGGCAGCAGATACTTAGCGATTTAGAGCAGCATAACCTAGGATTGAGGTTCCTGTTTACGGTAAGTCCTATTCGTCACCTCCGCGACGGTATGTCTGACAATTCGGTAAGTAAAGCAACCCTCCTTTTATCCATTCATGAACTTTTGCGTTCGGTTTCGAATGCCTACTATTTCCCGTCGTACGAGATTATGCTCGACGAACTTCGCGATTATCGATTCTACGATCCGGATCTCCTACAGCCCAACACTACGGCATTGGAGTATATCGAAGCGCGCTTACAAGAGTGTTGGTTTGCACCCGCTACAACCAAATTGTACGAACAAGTAAAAGCCTATAGAGCAATGTGTCAGCACCAGCCGCGCAACATTTATAGCCCTTCCTATGCAACTTTTTTAGCACGTAAAGCGGCGCTCGGTAAGGCTTTGCAATCGCAATTGCCAGAGGGTGTGGTATTAGAAGATTTCGCTACCTTTGCACCGGATTCGTTGCGGGAATAGCTCAGTTGGTAGAGCATCAGCTTCCCAAGCTGAGGGTCGCGAGTTCGAGTCTCGTTTCCCGCTCTGAGTAAGGAGTCGTTATCCGCGGTGGGTAACGACTTTTTGTATGCAGCGCAGATATGTTCATTTTTTCCTAAAAAGATTTATCTTTGCTTAGCCAAGTGCGGGAGGGGGCGAATGGGCTATTCATTGGATGATATACGTGCTGCCATCGAGCTAGCTTTACAAGCATTGGTGCATCAGCAAGCGCCAGAAGATCTCTACTCGCCTATTTGGTATACCCTGCAAAGTGGCGGGAAACGTATCCGCCCATCCCTCTGTATCTCGGTTGCCGACTGGCTTTCGGAGGCTCCGATCGCCCTACAGGATGTAATGCCCGTAGCCATCGCAATAGAAATTTTCCACAATTTTACCCTACTCCACGACGATGTTATGGACGTCTCGGCATTGCGTCGTGGGCGTACTACGGTTTGGAAACGCTGGAATGTTAATACAGCCATCCTCTCGGGGGATGCTATGAATATCCTTGCCTACGAACAATTGGCGAAGGCGCCACAAGCACAACTCCCCGAACTTCTGAAATGCTTCAACGACGGTGCTATGCGCGTTTGTATGGGGCAGCAGTGGGATATGGAGTTCGAACAGAGTCCGCTGGTTACCGAGCAGCAATACCTCGAAATGATTGCCCACAAGACCTCGGCACTGCTGGAGATGAGCGTCCGCCTCGGATTCCTACTCGCATCCTCTAAGTATTGTGATATAGAAGAATCCCTTATTCAGTTTGCTCGCGAAATAGGTCTGGCGTTTCAACTCCAAGACGATTACTTGGATGTGTATGGCGATAGTAACGAATTTGGTAAGGAATGTGGCGACGACATTGTAACCAACAAACAGACCTACCTTTCGGTGCTCCTCCAGACACGAGCATCAGCTAACCAATTAGAACAATTCAACACCTACAAGGAACTCGGTTCGTTGCAACGTGCAGATAAGATCCGTAAAGTGATGGCGCTTTACGACGAGCTCCGGATCTGCTCGGTATGCGAGACTGCTATCAAGACGCATCTCGATGCAGCAGAACGCCATCTTGCACAATGCGAAAAGACGATCGGTCGAGTCTCGCCAGCACTGCGCGCCATTTTTATGAGCCTCCGTGGTCGACGTTTTTAACCCCCGAGTACCAGCGTGCTATTATTGAGACAGAAATAAAAAGAAAACCGCAATGTTGATTGTAATCCCCTGTGATTTTACTCCCGTCGCAGAAGCCGCACTTGAATATGTCACCTATCTAGAAGCCTTCCATCCCCTATTGGAGATCCACCTCTTGCATGTTGTGGATAGCGGGCAGGAAATTGCTAAAGCAGAAGAAGAAGAATTGAAGCGACTCGCAAAACGCTATTCGGCAGTTTCGAAATCGGATATCAAGTGTGTTGTCTGCGAAGGAAAGATATCTACCGAGATCCCCGGTTATGCCGAAGAAGTACACGCCGACCTCGTGATTATGGGGATTCACGAGACGAAAGGTATTGCGCAACTCTTTGCGTCGAAGGCAGTGAAGGTAATTGCCGACTCGAACATCCCGTTCCTTGTGGTACAGAAGCCACCGACACATAGCAAACCTTTCGAACGGATTCTGATGCCTCTCGGTGCCAACAATATGGAAAAAGGCAAATTCGAGTGGGCGGTACGGAATGCAAAACTCTACGGATCGCATATTTTTGTGTTAACCGAAGCCTACAACGACTCGGGGCTCGTTGCCAAGCGAGATGGTAATGTCCTGACTATGAAGGAGGTCTTTGACTCAAACGCCATACAGTATACCATAATACAAGCGGAGAAGAACGAAAGCTTTAAAAGTATCCTTTTCGATCTGGCACAGAAAAAGGAGATCGATCTATTCCTGATTATGCTTACGCAGACCATCGGTCCGATGCTGAACTCTACCGATCAACAAATCCTGATCAATCCGCTAGGTATTCCTGTCCTGTGCATTAACCCGTCTATGATAAGTTAGGGGCGCCTACCAGTCCGCTCACTTGTGCTTGCAGAAACGTATTGGTCGCCGTCTCGATTACGACGATGCACGTTGGTACCTGCGTGTGTGTGCGACGATAGCAGCAGAGTCTATGCCGGTGTGATGGGGCGCGGCTGGATCTATCTTTTTGTATCTTCGTAGTACAAAAGCGGAGGCAAGGATATGGCAGCACAACGGAATTTACCCATTGGCGTACAGAGTTTCGATAACATTCGTAATCGGGGCTATCTGTATGTAGATAAGACTCAATATATCAAAGATTTGCTGCGAGGACAAGTTTACTTCCTTTCCCGCCCACGTCGGTTTGGGAAAAGCCTCCTGCTCTCTACCCTAGCCGCATATTTCGAAGGGAAAAAGGAGTTATTCAATGGTTTGTTTCTTGAACATGGCGAGCCAGAACTTGCAGAAGAAGAGGGACGTGAGCCATGGGTAGCATATCCGGTACTGCGGATTGATTTGAATGCAAAGTACTATATCAGTGAAGAGAAATTGGTAGAAAAGCTCAACGTTCAATTAGAATTACTGGAAAAGAGATACGCTGTTGAACGAACTAAAGAAGCATTGGAAGACCGTTTCTTTAATCTGATAGAAAGCATTTACCAAGCAACCGGACGTCAAGTGGTGCTCCTCATCGATGAGTACGACAAGCCCCTTATGGATACACTCCACATACCAGAGTTGCACGAGAGCTATCGGGGTATTCTGCATGCTTTCTATTCGGTTATTAAGAGCAGCGATCAGTACCTGCGCTTTGTCTTCCTGACGGGGGTAACTCGCTTTGGCAAGTTGACCATCTTTAGCGGCTTGAACAACCTTAATGATATCAGCATGGATACCCAGTATGCGGGGATTTGTGGTGTTACTGAAACCGAGCTTGTGTCCAATTTTGCACCTGAATTAGAATTGCTTGCTTCTAAATTGGGGATCTCTTACGAGGATACGCTCTCCGAGCTTAAAAAGCATTACGACGGTTACCTGTTTAGCGAAGAAGGTGAACATGTATACAATCCGTTTAGCCTGCTTAATGTTCTACAAAAGAGTAAATTAGACGATTATTGGTACGCTACTGGCACGCCCACCTTCTTGGTTAAGTATCTTCAGGAGCAGGCGTTTCCGTTACCGAGTTTAGAAAAAGACGTAGAAATGGGGAAGGAAGGTCTGCAGATAAGTCCCTTAGAGGCGCGTAGCCCTATCCCGATCCTTTTTCAGGCGGGCTATTTGACAATCAAAGAGAAACTAGAAGACTACGGCACGTATCTTCTGGGTTTCCCGAACGAAGAAGTGCGGTACGGCTTTATGAAAAATTTGCTGTTGGGTTATTCTTCGGTGGTTGCGGATTCTGGCACCGAAATTTCGAAGTTCTTGCGTGCGATTCGTTCTGGGGATGTCGATACGTTTATGACGCACTTAAAGGCTATTATAGGCGGCATTCCGTATAGCAATCAGAAGAAGGAAAACTACCACGAATACAACGGCGAGGTGGCTGTTTATCTGGTCTTTTCGCTTATGGGACAGCGTACCGAAACGGAGGTGCATTGCCCCGGAGGTCGTGCCGACGCTGTTGTACACACACCCAACGCCATCTATATTTTCGAGTTTAAGTTGGAAGGAGCTGGGACTCCAGAAGACGCCTTAGCACAAATCGAAGAACGTGGCTATGCTAATCATTACCTCGGTTCGGAAAAGAAAATTGTTTGCATCGGCGTAACCTTTGACCCAGAGACTCGAAATATAAAGGAGTGGAAGGCTGTTTCGTTGAATCAGAACTAACTATCTCTATCTCCTAAATCGGGGCAAATAGAATTTTTAAAAAGTCGGGAAACGACTTCTTTATACATTCCGTATCGTCGAGACACACAGGTATTGGCGCATGTTGTGCTATCGCCGTGGCAGCCATAGCAATGCGGTGATCGTGCTGTGTAGCAATTATATCGTTAGGATACGGTTTACCGCCTTCGATACATAGATCGTCGTCCTTCCGCCAAGCTCTGATACCAAATTGTTGTAGCATTGTAAGTAGTGCTTGTGCTCGATCCGATTCTTTGTTGCGTAGGCGATGCAGTCCGCCAATGGTAGATATCCCTTCGGCAATAGCGGCAATAGCTGTAAGAGGCGGAAAGAGATCGGGGGTATGGGTAGCATCGTAGTAGAAAGCGCGAAAGACCTCGCCACCCTGCAAGTGTAATGCTTCGCCTTGCCAAGTGTGGCTAATGCCGATCTGTGGCAAAAGCTGTAGAATAGCCCGATCGGGCTGTAGGGTTGTCGCAGACAAATTCGTAAGAGTTAACGATGCCGAGGGTTGTAAAAATGCCATTAGCTGCGCTGCGGCACTCCAGTCCCCCGCGATAGCGAGCGATTGTGCGGTATAGCTGCTAGGCATTATCTCCCATTGCAACAGATTACCACTTATCTCGCGCGTTAATCCGCCAAAGACTTCGATACATTGCAAAGTAGTATCAATATATCCAGAACTAGGTAATAGAGGCGCTGTGAGGCTTGTAGCGTGGTTTATTAACGGAAGCGCCATCAATAGTCCGGATAGTGCTTGAGAGCTGTCTAGTTTAGGCACATGTATCTCCGCTGTAGGTTGAAGAGTACCAAAGTTCAGAGGGAGTTTGCTATGGGTAGTAGATACCGTCCCGCCTGCAGCACGAAAAAGAGCAGTAAGATCACTGAGATCGCGCCGGAGTAGTGTGCCTCGCCCGGTGATATAACTTCTTGTCTGTTGTACACCCGCCAGAAAGGGTACAGTACGAGCTAGGAAACCCGATTCGCTACAGGGTAGCTCGCTAACTTCCTGCCACGGTCGTCCTACAATGGAAAGCGTAGAACCACGACGTTCGTAAGCAACTTGTAGCCGATCAAATATCTGTAGAAGAGCTAGCACATCATCGCAAAAGGTAATATTCGTAAGTGTAGACGTGCCTCGTGCCACACTTGCCAAAAGCATACAACGCAGGGCAATACTCTTCGAAGAAGGGACAGCAATTGTAGTTGCTAACGGTTGTTGCGGAAGGGGGTGTGGGGCTACCATACGTTTTCGTCTAGGAGTTGCTATAAGGCACAAAAATAAGCGTCTACAGAAAATGTAGACGCTTATTTTTCTAAAGTTCGAATACACTCCGAGACTATTTCTTATAAAAAGGAATTTTAACGACCTGTGCCTTTAGATTCTTGCCTCGGACTTGGATGTAGATCTCCGTCCCGACCTTGGAAAAATCTTTTACCACGTAACCTAAACCTATCGCTTTCTTGAGCGACGGAGACATCGTACCCGAGGTTACTTCGCCTATCTCACGCCCATCGGCATCTACTATCGGGTAGTGTTGGCGCGGGATGCCCTTGTCTATCATTTCGAAACCTACGAGTTTCTGTGCCGGTCCCTCTGCCTTTACCTTTTCGATCAGGGTGCGTGCCACGAGGTTTTTCTTATTGTCGGTGAGTTTGGTAATCCACCCCAACCCGGCGGCAATGGGCGATGTAGTATCGTTGATATCGTGCCCGTAGAGGCAGAAGCCCATTTCCAAGCGCAAGGTATCACGAGCTCCGAGCCCGGCAGGACGCAGTCCTTCTTCTTTACCAGCCTCGAGGAGTGCATTCCATACATCAACGATATCGGGATTGGCACAATAGATCTCACAGCCGCCAGCTCCAGTGTAGCCCGTGATAGAAAGGAGCACCTGCTTGCCAGCCAGCTCCACCATCCGGAAGGTGTAATATTTCATATCCTCCACGGGTTCGGCGACCAGTTTCTGCACAATTTTCATCGCCAACGGACCTTGTACTGCCACTTGCGACATCTCCTCCGAGTCATTAATGAGGTCTACACCCGGCTTCATGCCCAATGCTTCGGCGTGTTTACAGAGCCAAGCCCAGTCCTTATCGAGGTTGGCAGCATTTACCACCAAAAGGTACTCCTCTGCTCCGAGGCGATAGGTGAGGAAATCGTCTACAATTCCCCCTTTGTTGTTCGGGAAACAGCAGTACTGCACCTGACCGTCTGCAAGTGCTTCTACATCGTTGGAGCTTACTTGTTGGAGGAGTGCCACCGCTTTGGGTCCCTTTACCCAGATGTCGCCCATGTGCGAGACGTCGAAAATCCCGGCACGTTCGCGAACAGTAGTATGTTCGTCGTTAATCCCCGTATATTCTATGGGCATGAGGTAGCCCGCGAATTCTTGCATCTTAGCGCCCAGTGCTTCGTGCAAAGCGCAGAGAGGTGTCTTTTTCATTTTTCCCTTTATTTTCGATTGTGCTTAACGGCTTAGTTATGAATGGGTAGGAAGCTGTAGTTTTTGCCGTATTCCATCATTTGTCCGGCATAGTCGGTTGTATAACGTACGCGGACGTCGACAATCTGCTCGCCTTCCATTACAGGTTCCAAAATCGGATTTACGAAACCACCATAGGGTGCGAGATTGAGTTTGCGGTACCGTTCGAGCACTTCGGTGTGGAGATCCTTATCTACTTTAACCCCGTAGCGTTCGACTAGGGCACGTCCTGCTTCGAAGTCGCCTGTACTCTTGATGCGTTGTATTTCGCGGAGGAGTTGGCCGAAGAGGTCGCGCAGAGCGTCGTAGTTCTTAATTTCTACATAGCGTTTTCCGTTGCGCACACTCCAAGCAATCACATCGTTTTGTTTTCCGTGTTCGTAGCACCAGTTTGCAATAAGTGCCCGATTGCGCATATGTGCCTCTTCGATTTGTTCGCCGGGTTTGATGCGCGTGAGTTGGGTGATGAGCCCGTTACGGATATAGCCGTCGTACTCGGCTTCGGAGTATTCGCCCTCGGGGAGGATACCCAGTTCCACCATCTTCGGGTCGCGAATGTAGTAGAGCCCGAAGAGATCGGCACGTGCTTCTTCGAGGGTTGCGGAATAGTTCTTGAGTTCGTCTCCGATGATACCCGGCGCTAGTTTCCCGCTCCCGTGTCCGAGGCATTCGTGTAAATCGGTATGCAGGTTGCTACTCAGTGCTCCGTATTTGCGGATACGATCGATTTCGGCTTGACTATTCGCAAACTCGTCGAGGAAGCCGTTGCCCTGCGCCACCTTGTCGTACGCGGCAGTAATGTTCTCGATGGTTACACTCTTAGAGCCGAATTCTGCGCGGATCCAGTTCGCATTCGGGAGGTTGATACCGATAGGAGTAGAGGGATAGCAATCGCCACCGAGCATTACGGCATTGATCACCTTGGCGGTAATCCCCTTTACTTCCTTACGCTTAAAGGCTTCGTCGATGGGAGAGTTTTCTTCGAACCAAGCAGCATTGGCAGAAAGGATTTCGGTACGGCGGGTAGCAGCGATATTCTTAAAGTTCACCAACCCTTCCCAGCTGCACTTACGTCCGAGGGGGTCGCCATAGTCCTCGATGAAGCCGTTGACGAAGTCCACCCGTGCGGCAGTATCTTTCACCCATTGGAGGCAATAGTCGTTGAAGTCGTGGAGATCGCCAGAACGGTAGAAGCGGATGAGGTTGCGGATAGTTGCGGTTTGTGCATCGGTTTCGGCTACTTTTTCGGCTTTTTCGAGCCAGTAGACAATCTTTTCGATAGCTTGCGAGTACATCCCGTCCAACTTCCAAATCCGTTCTTGGACTTTGCCGTCTTTTTTGCAGAGTTGCGAATTCATACCGTAGGAAAGACGTTCGTCGCCCACAGCCTTTTGCAAACTATCGTAGAAGTGTTGTGCCTCGTCTTGCGTTACATCTTTGTAGAAGTTGGTAGCCGAGGTTCGGATCAGATCCACTATCAGTTCCAGATCATCATTCTTGTCCTTGTTCACGCGCTTGGCAGCGATGGTAGGATCGAACAAGATAGGGGTAAAGAAGGTAAGCAGTTCGTTGGTATTGCGATACTCTTCGGGGAAGCGCTCTACGGGCGTACCTTTTACGAGCTCTTGGAAATAGGTAAGTGGGAACTCGGGGATAATTTTTGTCTCGCCATAGTGGTGGTGAATACCGTTTGAGAACCATACTCGCTTGAGGTAGACAACAAATGCGTCCCAATTTTCACCTTTCCGCTCACCTTTATAGCCTTCGTAGATAGCTTCGAGGATATGACGCACGGCGAGGTTGTGTTCGTAGTTCTGATCCCAGAGGATATCGCGTCCGCAGAGGGCGGCTTGGCTTAGGAAATAGCAAAGCTCTTTCTGTTGGAGGGAGAGGGAATCCCAGTCGGGAATCTCGTAGCGCATTATATAGAGATCGGCAAACTGGTCGATCTTCCACGGTAGATTAGAGGTAGAATTATCCTCTTTCTGTTGAAACTCCTGACATCCGAACGCTAATAATGCCATACCTAGGACTCCTATAAAAAGAATTTTTCGCATCATACGACTGTAGTTTGGTAGTTATTAAACTGTGTAAAGTTAGTATTAAAAAAGCACGCCTTAGGCGAGACACGTTTTACTAACGGCGAGTATTACAGATCTCCTATCGTATGGATGTTTTAGCAGCATGCTAAAATACTCCTTATTTAGAAAGGCTTAATCTGGTGGTGTCTGAGAAAGTGGGTTGTTCTCGTTTATACTTCTTTCCAAAAGCTTTTCTAGCAGATACAAACAACGGATATCTCTTTCTGGGGATATCCGTTGTGTTTTAATTGTTTTTAGTGGCAGCGTGCTGCTACTAATCTCGTTATCTGTTCTTTACGACTGTTATTGTTTTCGTTGCTCCCTTATCGCCACTCAAGCGCAATAAATAAATACCTGCTTTTAGATTTTCGGTATTAAGCGTTGTCTCCGCGCCTTCTAGCACACCTTGGTATAAAGTAGTGCCTCTTGCATCTAGAAGCGCGTAGCGTACGTTTATAGCCTCTTTATGGCTAATTCTTAATTGCGACGAGAATGGATTCGGAGCAATAGAGATATTGGCGAATATAGCCTCTTCTACGGCATTTGGATTATCGGGCGAGGTGGACTGCGCGACTGTTACTTTGCATGTCTCGGTTTTATTCCCGTCCTCTGTGGTTACGGTTATATTGGCAGTACCTACGCTTACGGCAGTTATTAGTCCTGCATTGGTGACGGTAGCTACGCTTTCATTATCGCTTTTGCAAGTGTAGTTCTTGTTGGTAGCGTTGTCAGGTTCTACTGAGATGGTGAGCTGTTTTGTCTTGCCCACCGTCAAATCTACCGTTTTGGGAGTTACCGTTACTCCTGTTACAGGTATCGATCTTTCTATTTTCACCTCCTTTGCCTTATTCCCTTCGGCATCTACTACAGCGTGTCTCGTTTCGTCAAACTTGCCACCTGCGGGTTCTACAATTTCGCACCCTTCGGTGGTAAATGAAGTAAAGTCTTCAATAGCAGCCTCTGTCCCAGATGCTGTGATCCGCGCATTCTTGAGGATAAGAGCTTGATCGGTCTCGCTTGGCTCGCCAGAAATGCCCCATTTACCAGACACTTCGAGGGAGATATCGGAAATAGTGACGGTTGTATTACTGCTAGCGAGGTAAATGCCTATATTTGCGTTACTGTTATTTATTACAGTAAGAGAACCACGACCTTTTATCTCTATAGAAGCTTCCGCATACAAGACTACTATATTTGATTCTAAGCGATTAGTGCCCGATACTACAATTTTTAGACCCTCAATGCCTTTGTTGTGAATTGCATTTTTGACAACATGTTTTACAGAAACTGTTACGTCCTTCATCGTTAGCGTTGTTGTAGCTGGGTCGTATTTGAACTCGCCTCCTGGGGCTACCGTAACGCCTTCAATATCCTTTAGATTATTACAGTTGTCAGCCGTGACTTGCGTGCCAGCTATGAAGAGTTCATACTTTACAGCTGTTGGCTCAATCTTCACCTCCTTTGCCTTATTCCCTTCGGCATCTACTACAGCGTGTTTCGTTTCGTCAAACTTGCCGCCCTCGGGGTCTACTATCTGACACCCCTCTAGGGTAAACGTCTTGAGATCACAAATAGCTGCCTCTGTCCCCTTAGCACTTACCTTAGCGTTCTTGAGGGTGAGGGTTTCGTTCTGATTACCGTCCCTTCCAGCAAGGCCCCACTTCCCAGTCGCTTCGAGCGTGATGTCGGAGACAGTCATTTTTTTGACGTAAACACCCACAACACCACCAATTGCCGTAAGAGAACCATTGCCTTCAATCTCCGTAGACACAAGACAGTACAAGGCAGTCACTGCTGTAGTTAAACTATTTGTGCCCGATACTACAATTGTTAGCCCCTCTATGCCTTTATTCTGAATTGCACTGTTACCACCAGCTGACACAGTTACTCCCTTCATCGTCAGCTTTTTCTTCTCTGGGTCGTATTTGAATACGCCTCCCTCGGCTACCGTAACGCCTTCAATATCTTTTAGATTATTACAATTGGCATCGGTGACTTGCGTGCCAGTAATGTAGAGTCCGTAGTTTTTCGCCATCGCGGGCGATACCCACAACAAAGTCAGAGTTAAAAGTGCTGTGAACCAACCTATAGTTTGTCTTTTTCGTCTCATTTGTATGTCTCCACTAAATTATTTGACAAGTAAGTTTTTTTTTTGACAGAAGAGTTTCTCAAAATGAAAAATGCAAAAAATACCTAAAGGGTTTTAAGTGTAAATATTGCATAAATAACTGGTTACTTGTTTGTTAGACAATTCTGTCTTTCTCCCTCTATTTTGCCGGATTGGGCAGAAAACTGCCTAAAAATGCCTCTAAAAGATCAAAAAACAGAGCCCAAAAGAGTCGATATTTCAAATCTGGCATTCAGAGACACAAAATGTACGGGGTTTTAGCATCGTGCTAGCAAAAATGAGACTGTTGCATAATTGATTATTCGAGAATATTTAGAGATTTGATCGATTGCTTAAATAATTCAACTGATTGATTATTAACATTTTATTCGGGCGAATTACGTTTTACTCCTACAATAATGATAATCAATCCATTAGATACCACCGGTTTACACCGGGGGAGAAAGGGCATCCGCACAAAACGTTTCTCGTGCGTCTAGAAAATTGTAGAGGCGTAACGTGATCCGCCCGTCAAGAGATATTTATCGCACAAAACGCGTAGCGAATTTCTAGAAGAACCCGCATCGCGGGTCTTCCAAGTATATCCCCCGGTGCAAACCGGGGGGAGGAGGAAAGGCGGCAGATGTTTTGCTGCGAGGGCAACATACAACAAAAATTCCACAATAATCTATATCAACTGTAATTGTGCAATATTCCCATTTTAGCTCCCTTAATTATAGGGCTAAGTTACTAAAAATCACGAATATAAGCAGAGTTTACTGTGCAATAAACCCGTATGGAGAGTATGTTTAAAGAAAAGAGACATCTCATAAAGCTATGGGATGTCTCTTTCAGTTCAAATTTAGGTGCTGGAGTTACTTCACTTCTTCAAAATCGACGTCCGTTACTTCGCCATCCTTCTTACTGCTATCGGATGCATTGCCCGCGTTGGATTCTGCACCAGCGTTTGCAGCATTTTGCATATCGGGTGCCGCCGCTTGCCAAGCATTGTTCACTTGGTCTATGAGCCCTTCGAGTGCGTCGAGGTTTTGTTTCTCATGCGCTTCTTTAAGGTTCGCAACCGCCTTTTCGATAGCCTCTTTCTTGTCCTTGGGGAGTTTATCGCCCAGATCTTTCAGTTGTTTTTCGCTCTGGAAGATAACACTGTCGGCTTTATTTAGCTTATCTACACGTTCGCGCGCTTGCTTATCAGCGGCTTCATTAGCTTTCGCCTCGTCGCGCATCCGAGCTATTTCGGCTTCGGAGAGTCCGGAACTAGCTTCGATTCGGATCTTTTGCTCTTTTCCGGTGTCTTTGTCGCGTGCGGAGACGTTCAGGATCCCGTTAGCATCGATATCGAACGAGACTTCAATTTGCGGTACACCACGCGGAGCGGGGCGTATTCCGTCTAGGTTAAAGCGTCCGATGGTTTTGTTGTCACGTGCCATGGAGCGTTCGCCTTGCAGGACGTGGATCTCTACCGAGGGCTGATTGTCAGCTGCCGTCGAGAAGACTTCCGATTTCTTTACCGGGATTGTGGTATTAGCGTCGATGAGTTTGGTAAATACGCCTCCCATGGTTTCGATCCCGAGCGAAAGCGGAGTAACGTCTAGTAGGAGGACATCCTTCACATCGCCCGCTAGTACACCACCTTGGATAGCAGCACCTACTGCCACGACCTCGTCGGGATTTACTCCTTTGTGGGGCGCTTTGCCGAAGAATTTCTCTACAATCTGCTGAATGGCAGGGATACGAGTACTACCACCTACAAGGATAACCTCGTTGATATCGCTGGGCTGCATGTGAGCATCCTGTAGCGCTTTCCGACATGGCTCAAGGGTAGCTTGGATTAGGCTATCGCACAGTTGTTCGAATTTTGCACGGGTGAGCTTCCGCACCAAGTGTTTGGGCATCCCCTCTACCGCCATAATGTAGGGTAGGTTGATTTCGGTTTCTGCACTTGCCGAGAGCTCTATCTTAGCTTTTTCGGCAGCTTCCTTAAGGCGTTGGAGTGCCATGGGGTCTTTACGCAGATCGATGCCTTCGTCGTTTTTGAATTCGTCGGCTAACCAGTCGATAACCTTTTGGTCGAAGTCGTCTCCTCCGAGGTGCGTATCGCCGTTGGTTGACTTCACTTCGTAGAGCCCCTCGTTAAGCTCGAGAACCGAGATATCGAACGTACCGCCTCCGAGGTCGAAGACTGCAATCTTCTGGTCGGTGTGTTGCTTGTCCAAACCGTAGGCGAGAGCCGCAGCAGTTGGTTCGTTGATGATACGTTTTACGGTGAGCCCGGCAATTTCGCCAGCTTCTTTGGTAGCCTGACGTTGCGAATCGCTAAAATAGGCCGGAACGGTAATTACGGCTTCGGTTACTTCTTGACCGAGGAAGTCTTCGGCTGTTTTCTTCATTTTCTGAAGCACCATAGCCGAAATTTCCTGCGGGGAGTATTGCCGATCGTCAATCGCCACACGCGGCGTATTGTTGTCGCCCTTGCTTACCGTGTAGGGCACTTGCGAGATCTCGCGTTGTACCTGGTCGTAAGTTTCGCCCATAAACCGTTTGATCGAGAATACGGTGCGTTTGGGGTTGGTGATCGCTTGTCGCTTTGCAGGGTCTCCAATTTTTCGTTCGCCGTTATCCACAAAGGCAACGACCGAGGGCGTGGTTCGTTTTCCTTCGCTATTGGTGATAACGATAGGTTCGTTACCCTCCATAACAGCGACGCATGAGTTCGTTGTCCCCAAGTCAATACCTATTATCTTTCCCATTTGTATAATTTCTCCTTTCGTTCGAATGTACTTTTGTGTGACCAGCTAAATTGCAAGCTATATGCCATGTACTGTGTGGGTGCCATTTTGACAGTAAGTCTTGCCTTAAACATTCGTCGTACATATAAGGTATTGATTGTCCGAAAAGAATCCATCGCTCTCAACGCGTAGCGAACGTCTAGAAAAACGCTTGTCGCCCGCCTAGAAAGAGTAACGCTGGGGGGAAAGAGCAGTTGCGCAAAACGCGTAGCGTCCGCCTAAAAGAATGCCCGTCTAAAAATCCTATCTTTGAAGCAAAGAAATCCGCCGATGAGCCCGCTACAAGCTTACATCGCTCGCCTTGCGCAAGAATACAAGACGGGGATTACTACAGAACACAGCCTGCGCCAGATTCTTGTGGAATTTCTCAAAGATCTCCCTGCTTTTCAGAAATTTACCGTTATCAACGAGCCCAAGCGCATCGAGTGCGGTGCCCCCGATATTGTGCTGCTTAACAAGGAGAACACGCCCGTCGCCTACTTCGAAACTAAGGACATCGGCGACGCCGATCTCCGCGGCACCAAGCAGAATAAAGAGCAGTTCGATCGCTACAAACAAGGGCTCGAGTGTGTGGTCTTTACAGATTTTCTGCGCTTTTTGCTCTACCAAGATGGCGAGTGTGTTTGCGAAGTGCGGGTAGCTGAACAGGATGGCGATCGCCTCATCCTGATCCCAGATGCCGAGGTACGGTTTGAAGAACTGGTGTCACACCTTCGCGATGCGCAACCCTCGCCCATAACATCTCCTAAGCGATTAGCACTGCTGATGGCGGGGAAGGCGCAACTTCTCTCACGCGCGGTGGCAGTTATTTTGGACGATACGGAGAGTAAGGAAGGGCAGAAGCTCCTTAAGCAATTGGGTCGGATGAAGGATGTGCTGATGAGCGACGTTTCTCCCGCCGAGTTTGCCGATTGGTATGCCCAAACCCTCGTCTACGGACTCTTTGCGGCGCGCTATCATGACGAACACCTCGAGACGTTCTCTAGAGAAGAGGCAGCGAGGCTCATCCCTCAGAGCAATCCATTCCTGCGTGAGCTTTTTCAACACGTTGGCGTTTATAACCTTGACGAGCGCATTGCGTGGATCATTGACGACCTTGTGGGTGTCTTTGGGGCGACCGACGTGCGCACTCTCCTCGATACGAATAGGGCGGAGCGCGACCCTATTATGCTTTTTTATGAGGACTTCCTTACCGCCTATAACCCTGAGCGACGCAAGGCGCGCGGAGTCTACTATACTCCCGCTCCCGTAGTGTCGTTTATTGTTCGTTCGGTAGACGATCTTTTACAAAAGGCGTTTGGACTAAAGGAGGGACTGGCAGATTATTCGCAAGCCGCCGACGGCAAACACCGCTTGCAGATTCTAGACCCTGCCACGGGGACGGGGACATTCCTCGTTGAGGTGGTTCGCAAAATCTATAGCAAGTTCGCAGGACAAACGGGCGTGTGGAACAACTACGTAAAAGACCACCTCCTCCCGCGCCTCCATGGCTATGAGATACTGATGGCGCCCTACGCCATGGCACACCTGAACCTAGAGTATGTCTTTCACGAGACGGGGGCGACTTCCCTCGGTGATGCACGCTACGGTATTTACTTGACGAACACCTTGGAGGAAGAACATCCTGCTACAGGAGGGCTCTTCCCGATAGACGACGAAGCGGAGGCAGCAAATGCGCTTAAGCGCGACATGCGGGTAATGGTCATGCTCGGTAACCCGCCCTATAGTCGCGGCAGTAAGAACAAGAGCGAGTGGATCGAGGGGTTAATGGAGTGTTACAAGCCTTATATTGATGCAGATGGTAACGCGGTGCGCGGTAGTGGCGGAGGCGTCTATCGTTTGGCAGAACAGAATATAAATTCCCTCTCTGATGACTATCTGAAGTTTATCCGTTTTGCTCAGTATCAAGTTGAGCGGACGGGCGAAGGGGTTGTGGGCTTTATTACGAGTAATAGTTTCCTTGCAGGGGTGATACACCGTGCTATGCGTGCGGAGTTGCTGCGGGTCTTTGACGAAATCTATATCCTGAACCTTCACGGCAATAGCCGTCTTAAGGAAAAGACCCCCGAGGGCGGGAAGGACGAGAATGTGTTTAACATCCAAACGGGGGTAAGTATTACACTTTTGGTTAAGCAGAAAGAGGAGCAAAACAGACAAGCAACGCTCCACTATGCTGAGCTCTATGGTTTACGAAAGGAGAAGTTTGCAGCCCTAGAGACCTTGCGTCTCAGTACCGTATCGTGGAAAGAGTTGCATCCCGTAGCTCCCTACTATTTCTTTGTACCCAAGGACTTTGTACAAAAAAATGATTACGAAAGAGGCTTTTCTATTGAGGAGCTCTTTATAGAACACGTGGCGGGAATGACTACCACGCGCGATACGCTTCTTGCAAAATTCTCTTGCTCCGAGTGCGAAAGCCTAAAAGAGGATCTCTTAACTCTGAAAGAGGACGAATTGAGACGACGCTATGGGAAAGAGTTGGGGAAGGATACACGTGACTGGAAATTGCAACAGGCGGTTGAGGATTTAGCGAGTGCAGAAAAGACACACTCGGGGGTGATTCTCCCCTATACCTATCGCCCCTACGACACGCGCTATACTCTCTACACGGGTAAAACAGGCGGAATCGCGGCCAGGCCGCGATTCCGCCTGTTAGGGTCTTTGCTCTGTGCAAAGAATTATGCGCTTTGTACAACGCGGATGGTGACCTCCTTTGATCAATATAGGCATTGTTTTATAACCAATAAGCTAATAGACATCTGTACCGTATCCAATCGCCCCAGTGAGGTGACAACTGCCTGCCCCCTCTACCGCATCCCCGCAGGCTGGGACTACACTCCCGCCGAGCTCGCCGCAGGACAGGCGCGCACGGGTGAGCCTATCCCCCTCGAGCTCAATATGCGCACCGAGGTGTTGGAAAAGATAAGCGTGGCAGTGGGAGAGTCCGTCGCGGGCGAGGAGGTCTTTGATTACGTCTATGGGGTATTGCACGACCCCGAGTATCGCGTCAAATACTTCGAATTCCTCAAGATAGAATACCCACGTATCCCTTACCCCAGAGACCTAGCAGAATACCGCTTATTTGCTGCACGTGGGGCAAGGTTGCGTCGCCTACACCTCATGGACGAGTCGTTAGAGCTGCCCCAAGTGGCTACCTTCGAGGTGGCGGGGAGTAACGAGGTAACAGCGGTTCGTTACGAAGAAACCCCTCTGGGTGAAAGAAACGTCCTTGATGGGAACGCCCCCGAGGGGCGTGTTTGGATTAACGATACGCAGTATTTCGCCCACGTCCCCCTTCGCGTGTGGGATCATTACGTCGGGGCATACCAGCCTGCGCGCCTCTGGTTGCAGAAGCGCATCGGTCGCCGCCTCGATTACGACGACGTACGTTGGTACTTACGCATTTGCGCTACCATCGCAGCAGAGTCTACGCTGGAGTGACGGTGCGCGGTTGGATCTATCTTTTTGTATCTTCGTAGTACAAAGTGGGAGCAAGAAGATGGCAGCACAACGAAATTTACCGATCGGGATACAGGATTTTGAAGACATCCGTAATCGGAGCTTTGTTTATGTAGACAAGACGCAATATATCCGGGATTTGGTGCGCGGAAAAGTCTATTTCCTTAGCCGCCCGCGTCGGTTTGGGAAAAGCCTCCTGCTCTCTACCCTAGTCGCATATTTCGAAGGGAAAAAGGAGTTATTCAACGGTTTGTTTCTCGAACATGGAGAGCCCGAACTTGCAGGGGAAGAGGGCAGAGTTGCGTGGCAAAAATATCCGGTGCTCTATTTTTCGTTGAATCCCGAGTCGTTTACAGACGATAGTTCTTTAGATAGCCTTTTGAATCGACAATTGGTTTACTACGAACGCTTTTACGGAAGTAGCCCGGAGGAGGATACTTTTGCCGGTAAGTTTGAGGGCATTATTCGGCGCGCTCGCGAGAAGACGGGGCAGCAGGTGGTTGTTCTGATTGATGAATATGACAAACCGCTGATGGATTCCCTCCACATCCCAGAGCTGTATGAGGTGTTTCGTGCCAAGCTCCACGGTTTTTATTCGGTCATTAAGAGTAGCGATCAATACCTCCGCTTTGTTTTTCTGACGGGGGTAACTCGCTTTGGCAAGCTGACCATCTTTAGCGGCTTGAACAACCTTGAAGATATCAGCATGGATTCGCAGTATGCGGGGATTTGCGGTGTTACTGAAACCGAGCTTGTGTCCAATTTTGCGCCTGAATTAGAATCGCTTGCATCTAAATTGGGGATCTCTTACGAGGATACGCTTTCCGAGCTTAAAAAGCGTTACGACGGTTACTTGTTTAGCGAAGATGGCGAACACGTATACAATCCGTTTAGCCTTCTCAATGTATTGAAAAAGAAAGAATTAGGCGATTATTGGTATGCTACTGGAACGCCCACCTTCTTGGTTAAGTATCTTCAGGAGCAGGCGTTTCCGTTACCGAGTTTAGAAAAAGACGTAGAAATGGGGAAGGAAGGTCTGCAGATAAGTCCCTTAGAGGCGCGTAGCCCTATCCCGATCCTTTTTCAGGCGGGCTATTTGACAATCAAAGAGAAACTAGAAGACTACGGCACGTATCTTCTGGGTTTCCCGAACGAAGAAGTGCGGTACGGCTTTATGAAAAATTTGCTGTTGGGTTATTCTTCGGTGGTTGCGGATTCTGGCACCGAAATTTCGAAGTTCTTGCGTGCGATTCGTTCTGGGGATGTCGATACGTTTATGACGCACTTAAAGGCTATTATAGGCGGCATTCCGTATAGCAATCAGAAGAAGGAAAACTACCACGAATACAACGGCGAGGTGGCTGTTTATCTGGTCTTTTCGCTTATGGGACAGCGTACCGAAACGGAGGTGCATTGCCCGGGCGGACGTGCCGATGCTGTAGTACATACTGCTGAGGCTATCTACGTTTTTGAGTTTAAGCTGGAAGGCTCGGGGACGCCAGAAGAGGCTTTGGCGCAAATCGAAGAGCGGGGTTATGCTGCGCGTTATCTCGGCACGGAAAAGAAAATCGTTTGCATCGGCGTAACCTTTGACCCAGAGACTCGAAATATCAAGGAGTGGAAGGTGCGTTAAGTAGGTTTGGAGGTTGTTTTTGGGCAGTATAGGTGAGAAGGTCTTTGACTACTTCTACGGCACTTCCTCCTGATAGACGAAACACGAGATCTCCGTACTATGCGGCTTTAGGCGCTACAAATGTGTTATTTTTGCAGAGGATTAAGTTCGCTAGGGGAGGGGATATGGTAAAGACACAGGTAACGACTCCGAAGGGTGTTCGCGATTTCTCGCCAGAGGAGGTTCAGGAACGCAATAAAATCCTATCGGTGCTTCGTCACCACTTCGAACTCTTTGGTTTTATGCCATTAGAGACGGGCGCCATGGAGAATCTGTCTACCCTTCAAGGGAAATATGGCGACGAGGGCGATCAGCTTTTGTTCCGAATTCTGAACTCGGGCGACTGTCTGAAGGGCATCGACGCAGACCCACGTACCCTGTCGCGTCACGACCTCACTCGTGCTATTTGCGAGAAGGGTTTGCGCTACGACCTCACCGTACCTCTTGCCCGTTATGTGGCAACCCACTGGCAGCATTTGCCGCACCCGTTTCGTCGGTATCAGATGCAACCCGTCTGGAGAGCAGATAAACCACAAAAAGGGCGTTACCGCGAGTTCTTGCAATGCGATGTAGATATTTTGGGTAGTGCTTCGTTGCTTTGCGAACAGGATCTTATAGATCTCGTAGCACACGTATTTAAGCATTTACAACTCCCGATAGATATTTACATTAATCATCGTGCGCTCTTAGAGTTGTTGGCAAAGATAATGGGGCACCCAGAGCTCTTGGTTCCTATGACGGTAGCCTTGGATAAATTGGAAAAAGTGGGTGCGGCTGCAGTAACCTCCGAATTGCTTACGATGGGTTTTGCAGAGGAGTCGGTAGCGAGGTTACTTTCTGTTTGTTCGCAGGCGTCGTCGTATGCCGCGATAATGGCACTGCAGGAATGGTGCCCTGCGGAGTATGTCGACGAACTTCAGGCGTGTCTATCGCCCATCATCGAACTGTATAGTCGGGAAGGTGTTACACTGGCACATGAGCGCAAAATGGCAAGCAGCGCGCCCTTTACCTTGGCAGATGCTGTGGCAGCAAAACGTCCGATGGCGGATCAGGAGTTTGCAGACGAGTCGGTTACGCTGCATTTTAGTCCGTCCTTAGCACGAGGCTTGAGCTACTATACGGGGATTATTTTCGAGGTTAAGATTCGCAATGCTGCCATGGGATCGGTTTGTGGTGGTGGTCGTTACGACAATCTCACGGGGATCTTTGGTCTGGAAGGAGTTACCGGCGTGGGGATCTCTTTCGGCGTGGATAGGATCTACGATGTAATGCGCGATCGGGGTATGTTCGATACAAAGGTTCCGATGGCGGATGTCTTAGTTCTGTACAACGATCCGGAACAATTATCCCAACTTTTGGTACTAGCCAATGCGTTGCGTGCGGAGGGTATCCGAACTCTGGTATATCCGGACAGCGTCCGGGTGAAAAAACAATTCGAGTTTGCGAATAAACACGGAATCCCTTGGGTGGCGGAATGGTTCCCAGCATCTGAGGCGCTCTCTGTCCGTAATATGCAAACGAGCGAAGAATACCAAGGCAAACCCAATGATACGATAGATTGGCTTCTTGCTGCACGCACTAAGGCTGCGAGTGCTGAGGATTTTCATAAATAGGTAATCCCTTTTTAAGGTATAGCGTATGATGAAACATGTATTTTATATCTCCCCCGAGCCGCTTACTCTAGAACAGTTGGGCGAGTTGCTTGCTTATCCGTCCATCCGTATAGAACTATCTGCCGAGTCGGAGTCGCGGATACAGAAGTGCCGCGACTACCTCAATCGGAAAATGGAGGCGGTCGATAAACCCATTTATGGAATCACGACGGGTTTCGGCTCCTTGTGCAATCGGAGTATTAGTCGGGAGGAGCTCACCACTCTACAAGAAAACTTGGTGAAGTCGCATGCATGTAGTACGGGGACAGAGCTCCCTTCGGAAATTATCCGTCTCATGCTCATTCTCAAGGCATATGCGCTTTCGTTGGGTAACTCTGGCGTACAGATCGCGACCGTGCAACGTATCTTGGATCTGTACAACAACGACGTGTTGCCTATAGTATTCGATCGTGGCTCGTTGGGAGCTTCGGGCGATTTAGCTCCACTTGCCAATCTTTTCCTACCCCTTATTGGCTTAGGTGAGGTGCGATTCGGTGGTGAACGCAGACAAACACACGAAGTCTATAAACATTTTGGTTGGGAACCCATCACTCTCCAATCTAAGGAAGGTCTGGCTCTCCTCAATGGTACGCAGTTTATGAGTGCTCACGGGGTGTATGCATTGTTGCGTATTCAGCGTCTCTCGGCGTGGAGCGATATGATTGCAGCAATGTCGTTGGAAGGTTTTGATGGTCGTATCGAACCCTTCCATCAGAATATCCAATCTGTACGCCCTCATGCTGGGCAAGCAGAAACGGCAGCTGCGATACGTAAGTATTTGGAAGGGAGTGAGCTTATAGTTCGCGAGAAGAAGCATGTGCAAGATCCGTACTCTTTCCGTTGTGTACCACAAGTACATGGGGCGTGCAAGGATGCTATTCATTATGCCGAAAATGTAGTACTGACCGAGATTAATTCGGTAACCGATAATCCGACAGTTTGGCCAGATGAGGATTTGGTAATCTCGGGCGGGAATTTCCATGGCGAACCGTTAGCGCTCACCTACGATTTCCTAGCAATGGCAGTATCCGAGCTTTCTAATATTTCGGAGCGTAGGACAGCACAGCTTATTCTTGGGTTGCGCGATTTGCCGGAGTTCTTAGTAGCTAAGCCGGGGTTAAATTCGGGCTTTATGATCCCACAATATGCAGCAGCGGCTATGGTGAGCCAAAACAAACAGCTGTGTACTCCGTCTAGTGTAGATTCTATAGTATCGTCCAATGGTCAGGAGGATCTAGTTTCGATGGGTGCTAATGCCGCAACAAAACTTTTGCGTGTGGTGGATAATACCGAACGTGTGCTTGGGATAGAGTTTATGAATGCAGCACAAGCAGTAGAATTTCGTCGTCCTGCCAAGACATCGCCTATTCTCGAAAAAGCGCTTGCTGCGTTCCGTGCTGTAGTACCCACGGTGGACGAAGATAAGGTAATGTATACCGAAATTGAGAAGAGCTACACGTTTGTGCGCAATACCTCGCCTACCGATTTTGTTTAGTTTTGGCTCGGTGAGTGTATGGGACGTATTATTGCCCTAGATATCGGAAGAAAGCGGACTGGGATTGCAGTTACAGACCCTATGCAGGTAATAGCCTCAGGGCTCTGTACGCAACCGTCCCACGAGGTGGTATCTTATCTTAAAACCTATATGCAAACCAACGAGGTTGAGTGTATTGTGGTGGGTTATCCCCAGACGCTTCGAGGTCTCCCTTCCGAGTCTATGCAATATATTACTCCGCTGGTAACGCATATACAGCGTACGTTTCCTAGTCTTCCTATCGAAATGCACGACGAGCGTTTTACGTCGCACTTAGCACAACAAGCCATTTTGGCAAGTGGCGCTCGAAAAAAACAACGGCAAGATAAGGCGTTAGTTGATAAGGTGAGTGCCGTGATTATCCTTCAGTCCTATTTACAGACTCGCACGTTGAAAGAATTGCAAGTATGAGACCCATATATATTTACGGTTCGTCCGTTTTGCGGCAAGTTGCGCAACCTATAGATGCATCGTATCCGGAGCTGCAGGCACTCATTGCAGAGATGTTTGAAAGCATGGAAAAATCGGATGGCGTGGGACTAGCAGCACCACAGATAGGGTTGTCGATCCGTTTATTTGTAATTGATGCGTCGGCGTTTTCCGATAATTATCCAGAAGCTAAGGGCTTCCGTCGTGCTTTTATCAATGCACAGATATTGGAATATGGGCAAGAGACGTGTAACTTTAACGAGGGGTGTTTGAGTCTCCCCGGGCTTCATAGCGATGTGGTTCGCCCGACATCGTTTCGGATGCGTTACTGCGACGAGCAATTTGTCGAGCACGAGGAAATGTTTTCGGGCATCGTGGCGCGCGTCATTCAGCACGAGTACGATCATCTGGAAGGGAAGCTCTTTGTGGATCGCCTCTCGAACGTAAAGAAACGTTTGCTGCAACGTCGACTTAAAAATATTGCAAGTGGCAATTTCGAAGCCGATTACCCTTGTCGACTTGAGTAAGTCCAACACTTAAAAGTGGGAGTGCCGCAGCTACAGATTCCCGGTGCTCGGCTCCGAGCATTAGTCGCCGATGCGCTTTGTTCTGTTGCTGTCCGCGAGGCTCGGATCTGGATTGCTTGGTTGGCACTTGCATTTGCTGTAGGGATTTTTCTAGGAACTGAGGGGGAGATCGTTTTAGGCGATTCGCTCCCTTTGTTTTTTGTATTGGGATTTCTCGTACTGAACTATGCTGGACGATATGCTCATTGTACTCATTCTCCGGCGGTAGATTTTGGATTATTCTTTGTGTTTATGCTGTTTTTGGGAGTATTGCGAGGTGAGGCAGTATATCGCTACGAACAGCAACCACTCCCGCAGGCTACCGAATTAGCTACGGTAGCACGTATTACAGGCGAGGTTCGGCAAACGTCTTGGTATCGGATAGCGCCAGTAAGCCTTTGTGCATGCTACGAAGCAGGGAGTTGGAAGAGGTATACGTGTAAGGGGATACTGCGATTTCGCAATACAGATACTCTTGCTGCAAAGTTGCGTAGTGGTGATAGTATCCTGTGCAGGGTTTCGTTTGCCTCGGTACACGGAGGTAACCCCAATGCATTCGATTTCGAAGCTTTTCAACGTCGTGGCGGGAACCTTTTTTCGAGTGATGCCGTAGCTCATACTCTGCAAATTCTAGGGCATGATAGTGTTGGGTTGTCGCTTTTTGTCCGTATTCGTAATCGTATTATTGCGGGGTATCAGGCAGCAGGGTTAAGTGGCGATACCTTAGAGCTGGTTAAGACGATGAGTATTGGGCAACGTGAATCGCTTTCGTCTGAGATCCGTACTAATTTTACAAAGGCGGGTATTGCGCATATATTAGCACTTTCTGGGCTACACGTCGGGTTTGTATATGCCATTCTTGCATTCTTTTCGCGAGTCTTCTTTGAGGATAGGCGGGTATTGCGTTTTTTACGGTATTTCGTTCCGCTGTTAGGAGTTTGGATCTTTGTGCTGATAGCAGGTGCTAGTGCCTCGTTATTGCGAGCGGCGATAATGCTTACGGCGTGGGGAGTGAGCCGTTATTTTTCTCTGCGGTGGCACACGGTAGATGTACTCTCCGGTGCAGGGATAATTATTTTGTGGCTGAGTCCGTCGTCGTTGTTCGATTTGGGTTTTCAGCTCTCGTTTAGTGCAGTATTGGGTATAGTGTTGGGGTATCCGCTGTTTAGGGGGCTTGTGCCGTCGTCGAATCGTATTCTGGGGTGGGTACTTAAGCTGCTGGTGGTATCGTTTTGTGCACAATTAGCAACATTGCCGATAGTTCTATGGTATTTTGGGACATGGCCGCTTTTGGCTCTCCTAACCAATATAATTGCAATGCCTCTAGCAGCGCTTTTAGCGCCTCTCTCGCTCGTTGTAGGCCTACTTCCTATAGGATATAGCCTGTCAAGTCTTTTAGGCGGTTTATTGGGAATTTTAGCATCATGGTTGTTGTATCTTTCTGAGCAGATTGCAGCGCTCCCGTTGGTTAGCTTGAGTGGTTTGCGGATTTCCGGCGTATTGGCACTCCTTTTGGGTAGTGCGTTACTGTTTGGAGGGATGTATTCTCTTTACCGTCGGCGGTGGGTTATCTTCGCTTCGTTAAGTTTTCTGGGGCTTTTTGCGATAGGTGTCTGTGTGCAAAATTATAAGCAAAGGCATAGCAGCGAAATGCTTGTTTATCAGCAGAACTATGGAATTGCATTAAGTTTTCGTGAGGGTTCTAGCATTCGTGGTATCTATGCATTCGACTCGGTTCGTGCGCAACAAAATATAGCGCGTTATGCCGAAAGTATTTGGGGTTCGGAGGTTGTTTATAACGACTTTGATACAAGTCCGTTGGTTCAGAAAACCACTTACGGCTACTGTATAGAATGGCAACAAAAGCGTATAGCATTGCCACTAACACAACCCACCGAGCAAGAGCGGATTGCAGAACCAGTCGATATTCTGTTGTTAACTCGTGGTACGCGTGCCGACGTTGTTGAGTTATTGCAACGTTTTTGTGTTGCGGAGGTGGTAGTGTTTGATGCTACCTATCCTAAGTGGCTTAGGAGCGATGCGTTACAAATGCTTAAGCAAGCGGGAGTAGAGGTATACGACATTCGGGAAAAGGGCGCGTACTGCTACGAGCCTTAAGAGCCTGCTGGGGCAAGCTCGGAGGCGAAACAGAAAGGGGACACCTCCGAGGTATCCCCTTTCCGTTTTCTGTTATATGTAATGTGCTCGGTTTGCTTATTTGATAAGACTTGCAAACACTTCGTTCTGTGCAAACTTTGCAAATTCTACGTCTTTAGCAGCACGTGCTTTGAATTTGGGATCCTTTTGGATAGCAGTGCGCAAATTGTCGAGCAACATTTTTTCGTCTTGCGTACGAGCACCGATGATTGCCAAACCGTAGTAGGAATGCGCATCTTTGATATCTGAGAAGGCATTCTTAGCCGCTTCGGAGTGATCGGTTAATAGCAGTGCCAAACCTTGGTTGAAGGAGTTGGTACCAGTTAGGTAGTTTACTGCTGCTTCGTATTCACCACGAAGAATAGCGCAGATTCCGAGGTTCGCATTTACACGAAGCTTGTCGGTATCTGTAGCGCGAGTGAAGTATTTTTCAGCTTCTTCAGCATTCCCGTCGAGCATAGCCAATACCCCGAGGTTATTGAGAACGTAGGGGTTCTTGTCGTCGATTGCCTGTGCTTTGCTGAGCATTTGGCGAGCATCTTCGCGTTTGCCGTTGTATAAATAGCTACTAGCTAGGTTGTTGTAAGCTCGGATGCTGGAATATTTTTCAGCCAATTGTTTGTAGAGTTCTTCTTGTTTTGCGAAATCGGGTTCGAGAGTCACTGCATAGAAAGCTTCGTTTTCGTTGAGTTCAAGGAGTTTTCCGTCAGCAACCATTGCCTTGATTTCGTCCTTGGTGCGTTCTTCGAGTTTGTAGGTCGCAACCATCCGTGCACGGCGTAGTTCTGGGAGAATTTTCTCTGCAACTGCTTGGAATACGCGCCCGGTGTTGTGCATTTCGCGGTTCCGTACATCAGGATCAGAATACATAGAGAGGACGCGTAGGATGAGATCCTTTTCTTCGATGTTAGACTGTTCCAACATGGTTTTGAAACCATCCCAGTCAGTAGCAACTTCGTCGATCGAGATAGCGTTTGTTGAGGTGTTTTTCGTTTTTTTGAGTTGCGCTTCTAGCCAATTTTGTGCACTTTTTCCCCGACCCTTCGATAGGTTGTCGTTAAGGGCTACCGGACCGTCTGGCGAGGCGTAAGCTTTAACTGAAATCTTTTCGAGAGTTGCTTTTGGATTCTCGCTGATGTCTTGGATAGCTTTTTGGAGGGCTTTTATATCGTCGCGCGTGAACTCGCTATTAAGAATATTTGCCTGTTGGATTTTGTACTTGAACTGTGCAGCAGCTTCTGACATATGCGAAGGATCGAAGTTGTGTGGCATCGGAATCGGGAATGCACTGAGCTGCACCAGATTCTGTGTAACGTTAACCCCTACTCCGAGCTTATACGCTGCGTCGAAGGGCACTTTTTTGTCCTTGTAGTACAGGGTCATTCGGAGTTCGAGGGTCGACTTCATCATTTCAGGTTTGTAGTCGAACTTAAACTCGTGCGAGTATACTCCACCGAGGTCGGAATTAATCACGGTATTGTTTTCCGTAACGTCTTCTCCTTGGAAAATTTTAGAAGGGAGTACGAGTTCGCCGCCTTCGTATTTCAGGACTGGAGTCAGCTCCAGTTTAGCCTTCTTATTGAAGTATTTTGGGGGGAAGGTCCCTTTAATCTTGCCTTCGACGGTTTTTCCGACTAGGACAAGCGGATTCGGTTCCATTTTTGGGAGTGCTTCCTGTGGCACATCCTTCATCTTTTCTGGGTTGTCGCACCCTACTAGCATTGCCGACATACTCAATGCCAATGCTGCCGCAACCAAACCAATTCTATTCATCATCTTTGGGTTTATGCATTCAACCAATCGTAAACACGTGCAAAACTAATACAATTTTAATTTTTTGCCTACGCCGCTGAGTTTTGATAACAAGCGAATTTCGATAGACAAGCAGAAGAGCCTTTTTCCGTTAGGGTGATTCTGTGTGTTGTGTTAGAAGGTAGGTCTAACTTCTAGGTTGTAGAAGATAAACGCGTACATATCAGCTAATTCGTCGATAGCAAGCGAGGTAGGTTTCCCGGCACCGTGCCCGGCTTTTGTCTGGATACGGATGAGTTTGGGAGTGCCTTTCGGTTGCTTATATTGCAGTTCGGCTATGTATTTGAATGAGTGCGCGGGTACGACTCGATCGTCGTGCTCGGCAGTCAGGACTAGGGTAGCAGGATAGTGCTCGCCCGGTTGTATGTTGTGTAGTGGTGAGTAGGCGTGGAGGTATCGGAAAAGCTCTTCAGATTCGGTACTGGTGCCGTAGTCGTCCTTCCAAGCCCATCCGATGGTAAAATATTGGTAACGGAGCATGTCGAGCACCCCTACTTGTGGTATAGCAACACGGAAGAGTTCGGGGCGTTGGTTGGTAACAGCACCGATGAGAAGTCCGCCGTTAGAGGCACCTTGTATGGCGAGGCGAGCTGGGGATGTGTAGTTTTGCGAAAAGAGGAATTCGGCTGCTGCGATAAAGTCGTCGAAAACGTTTTGTTTTTTGAGCTGGGTTCCTGCTTGGTGCCAAGCCACGCCGTATTCGCCACCACCGCGGAGATTGGCAATAGCGAGTACGCCTCCCTGTTCCAACCACAGGATGCGCGAGGCACTAAAGCTTGGCATTACACTAATATTGAATCCGCCGTAGCCGTAGAGGAGCGTAGGGTTTTCTCCGTTACGTTGCAGATTGTTTCGGTGAATGATAAAGAGGGGTATCTGCGTCCCGTCCTTGCTAGGATAGAATTGCTGTTGGACGGTGTAGTCAGCAGCCTTGAAAGGGATTTTAGGACGGAAAATTTCTTTTTGCTCCTGGGTGTCGAGATTATAGGCGTATACCGTGGGCGGTAGGGTAAAAGAGGTAATGCTGTAGAAAAAAGTATTTTCTGGTAGGCGACCAGCAATGGCAGTTGCCGTGGCATAGGGCACCAGCGGAAGATTCTGTAATTTCTTGCCTGTGAGCGAATAAATAGCAATCTGTGAAGCAACATTTACGCAGTAGTGCGCAACGATGTGCTTGCCCGCGAGAGTTGCGTCGCTGAGTACGTATTCGGTCTCTGGTACGATCTCGATCCAGTGCTTTTTTTCTGGTGTGTTGAGGTTTATAGCGATGAGTCGGTAGTTTGGTGCCTCGTGGTTGGTGAGGAAGTAGAGTTTTGTGCCAATATTTCCGACAAAGGAGTAGGAGTTTTGGAAACCGATAACGAGTTGCGTTGGGGGAGTATCGTTTTGCAGGTCTTTTACATAGAGCGCGTTGCCGTCGGTAGAGTCGGATTCGCTTAGGATGAGGTAGTGTTCGTCGTCGCTCGTAGTGCCGAATAGGTTGCGTTGTGGTGCGGAGGGATTGTGAAAAATTAGGGTATCTTTTTCCTGCGGTTCGCCTAGTTTGTGGTAGTAGAGTTTGTGGAATTGGTGGCAGTGGGTGAGTGCTTGCGTGGGATCGGGTTCGTCGTATCTACTGTAAAAGAATCCGTTGCCTGCCCATGCGATGTTAGAAAATTTTAGCCAGTGTAGGACATCGGGGCATGGTTTGCCGGTTGGGATATCGAGGACGTAGAGCGAATTCCAATCAGAGCCGGCATCTGCTACAGTGTATGCCATATATTGGGAGGAGTGTGAGATAGCGATTTGGGTAACAGCTCGTGTTCCGTCTGTCGAAAGGGTATTGGGGTCGAGGAGGATGCGTTCTTTTCCGTTTTTCCGATCCTTTAGGTAGATGACGCTTTGGTTCTGTAGCCCTTCTTTTCGGGAGTAGATGTAGTACTCATCGGTGAGGATGGGGACGGACTGGAGGTCGTAGTAGAAGAGCTCTTGGAGTCGGTTGCGCAGTGCTGTCCGGAAAGGGATCTGTTCTAGGTAGGCGAGCGTGAGTTTATTTTCTGCTGCAATCCATTGCGATTTGCGGGGGGAGTCCTCCACTTCTAGCCAGCGGTAGGGGTCGTCGACTTTTGTGCCGAAGTAAGAGTCGCTATGGTTATCGCGCGGGGTTTCGGGATATGCTAATCCTGTTAACGGAACGGGTGTGGAAGTTGCAGATTGCGTGCTCATTCGTACAAGGCGTCCTGTGAAACCGGTAACTAAAGTTAGAAAAGTTTTTTATAACGCCGTATACGAAAAAACAGGGGAAATGTTAAAAAAGAAGAAAAAGGAAGGGGAAGCGCGATATTTCCAAGGGTTAGACCGCTTTCTGATCCAGGATAGCAAAGAGTGCGGTGAGGGTTGTTTGTAGCGATTCTTTCTCTTGGATGCCGGTTATAGCACGAGTAATGAGAGGCACGCGTAGCTCTTCGGGGAAGGCTAGTTTTGCGGCCGTATTTGTACAGAATTGCTGTTCGTTGGGGTGTATTACTTTGTCTGCAAGCATTACACAGATGTAGTCGTAGAAGAGAAGTAGGCGCTCTTCCAAGGATTCTGGGACGACGAAAGTTATGGTCTCGGGGTGTTGAAAGATTCGGTTGGTTTCCTCGTGGGTGAGTCCGATCCGGAGCCCGATTTGTGCAATGAGGTCTATCTCGCAATCTGCTACTTCGTTATCTGCAGCAGCCAATTCCAGAAGCGCTTTGATGTGACTTAGGCGTTTTTTCTTTTCGTGAGAGTCGAAGAAATGTAGGAAGTCCATAGTTGCTATAGGGTTTGGTTTGCGTTACGCTTTGTGTTTGCCGAAAAGGATAGCGAGGAGTGAAAGTATCGTACCTAGTGCGAGTAGATAGGGGGTATAGGTTAGTAGTGGTTGTTCTATCTCGACGGTTTGAGTGAGGAGAGTAATGACGAGCAGGATAGCACCTCCGAGGAAACCGACAATCCCCCACAATGTTCGTCCGCATCGGGCGCCCTGTAGGATTCCCAGCAGCCCCATAACTAAAAAGAGTGCTAGTTGTAGTTGGGTACGGTAGGCGTCTAGGGCATCGGTGGCAAAATAGAGCACAGCGCCGCAGAGCACCAAGATCTCGCCGAGGAGGATCAGGAAGTCGACATAGCGACCCAATGCATTGGTAATATGACGCAAAACAGGAACAAAAATTAAAGTAGCTGCCCAACGGAGAAACCTACAGCAGTATTGTTACCGGAGTCTGTTGCTTAAGAGTAAGCTCGTGCGCGTTAACCCGCCAACCAGTGCGTTCTAGTTGAAGCTTTGGAATTTTTTAAGAATAGGATTAATAAACATAACCGGAGTGTCGATGTTTACTATTTTCCCTGCAAAGAAGCTGGTAAACTGATCGCTCATCAGCACAAGCAGGTCAGCATCGATGGTATTCATAAATTCGAATACAGCATCTTCGAATTTTGTTTTTCGATTGCCGGTCTTAAGTCCGTAGACGATATCGCTTTCTTCGAAGAATTTTTTTGCGAAGTTGATGTTGGTAGAGAGGTTAAATTTTTGTTGCTGGTCGTTAAGCGCTGGTGGGCGGATGAGGTTTACGTTGCAATGGTAGTAGTTAGCAATCTGTATAATCCAGCGAACGGTTTCTTTGAAGGTGCGTTGTGGAGTAACGGGGACGACCAGATCGGTATAGTATTTATGTACAGGTGGCTTGTTTGCGATAATGAATGGGATTCCTTCTTGGCGGGAAGACTTGACGCGTAGGAGGAAGTCTACCATATCTGCGTTTCTTTTCCCTGCAGAATTCTGCAAAAACTGTCGGGTTACGACTAGGTTGGCGTCGTGGGTGTAGTAGTAATCGCGGAATTCGTTATGAAGATTGTCGTACGGGAGTACCTCGCCAAAGATATCGACATGTGCATGTGTTCTGCCTGTTGCCACGCTGGAATCGGGATTCGATGCTACGAGCTCGGATTGCTCATCTGTGGTATCCGATGTCGGTGCGGGAGTCTCTTCCGTATTTAGGGACTTATTGTAGCGTGCTGCCTCGTCCTCTATGCGATGTAGTAGTTCGATATGTTGGTTGGTGTAGGCTTCTTTACTCCCGAAGATTCCCGGTCGCTTAAGTGTAGTCAGTAGCACAATATCGTCTCCACGGACTTGTGCCAGTTGGTATGCATGCAGGAGGGGATATTCCGATTCCTCGGAAAAATCCCACGGCACAATGATTTTCTTTCGTGTGGATGTCTCCATAGCACTTTCCCCGGTTTACGTTTCTAGGTCAACAGACTCCTCTTGCGGTAACAAATGTACATATTTTTCTGTGCAAGGGTTTGTAAAAGGATCTATAACTCTCGCAATTAGTTTTATAGGCTTTTCGCATTGGCTCTTGCAGCGGCTTGTTGCCACGCGAGTAATTCTTGTAGCTGTCGTTGTTTGGGTAGTTCTCGTTTTTGCCGTGCGGTTTCGGTGTAATACTGGTGGCGGTTGATGAATTCGATTTGTTGTCCGACCCATGCGGCTTCGTCGCCGACCATACCTCGTTCGTGGAGTTCTTGGTAGAGGGCGTGAGCGACGTTGGTGTAGTCGAGGCGTCCGAGGTAGTCGAGGTCGGCATCGCAGATAATTTCCTCCAACAAGTCCTTAGGATGGACGGGCATCTGTGTAGCCATGATAAGTCGCGCAATTTCGTTGATTTGTTCGCGCGAGTAACCGAAGTTTGGTAGGGTTTGGTATGCCATTTCTACGCCGATACGTTCGTGTTCGGCATAGCTGATGACGTGCCCGGAGTCGTGGAGGAGGGCTGCTGTTTCGAGGAGGAGGAGTTGTTCGTCAGTGATCCCCTCGGCACGTCCGATGATCTCGGCTTGTATTACCACGTCTTGTGTGTGGCGGGTGTTGTGGTAGTAGAGGTCTTTGGGGAGTTTGGCTTCGAGCCAGTCGTAGATATATTCGCTTAAGTCGGCGAGACGTAGGAGCTGGTACTGTACATAAAAGTCGTGATTGGGGTGCAGCCCTTTCCCGTCTTCGGAGAGTGCGGGGGTGATTCCTTTTACGAAGTACATTACCAGCTGTTTCCCGTTTTTTATGGTGATTTTGCCTCGGTGTTCGCATTCGAAGAAGCGATGTACGACGTTGTAGGTTTCTTCGGAGATGTTGATTCGTCCTTCTGCTCCGGCAGATTCCATACGCTTGGCATTGTTGACGGTTGCGCCCCATATGTCGAGCGAGAGCTTGTTGCGACCGAGGATCCCGGAGGTTACTGTTCCGGTGGCTATCCCGATGCGTATCCCCCAGTGTGCAGCTTCCATTCGGAACTCTTGGTTGAGTTGATCTAGGGTCTCGAGCATCTCCATGGCCATGAGTACCACGCGTACGGGGTTGGCTTTATCGTACTTTTCCATACCACCGACACACATGTAGGCGTCGCCGATGGTTTTAATTTTTTCTACGTGGTGGCGTTCGGCTAGTCCGTCCAGCGCAAAGATGTAGTGGTCGAGGAAGTCTAGTAAGGTTTCGCTATCCTCGGCATCTACGATGGCAGAGAACCCGACCACATCGGAAAAGAGGACGGTGGATTGCGGGCACTCTTTGTTGTCGACCCGTCCGGTGCGTTGGAGTTCGCTAGCTGTTTCGCGGGGGAGAACGCGATGGAGGAGATTGGCAAGTTTTTCGCGTTCGCTGATGAGCTCGTAAGTGCGTCGATTAAGTTCGTATTCGAAGCGCGCGTAGAAGTGCGACTGGTAGTATTCGTATATCGCTACTAAGAGGCGGAAAAACGAATATACAAGCGACGTCCCTAAGACGATGAGTAAAGATATAATTAGGTAAGTCACAATAGTAAAGTCTGCAAGAAGGAAACGTTTCGGCACACAATCCTAGTATATATTTCGGGGTTTGGGAGCACTAGGTATTTTCTGTACGAAGGCAATATTTAAGAAGTTCGTTTTTTTTCTGTCTTTTTCGGGTGATGCGCGCATCGCCTATACTTGCATTATTAATCAAACGATTCATGCGCATTTTGTCGCACGGAGTGTTACCTCCATACTAGCAAGACTCCCCTATAACGGGGGTATTGATAAATCCTAGCTTTTACGACGTGGGTAGTTTTTTGGGGGCTAGTGTAAACGGTTGGGATCGAACAGCGCAAGGAGATTAAAAGGTATTCGGGGCGTACGCGTAAAATAAAGCGTACCTTTGTTCGTATTTTTAGGAAATACGTGAGGAGTGTGCAGGGGATGCGTGGAGTACTGGTGGTATTGGGAGTGGCGTTGATAGGTTTGCTGCTGTGGAGCTGTAATACCTACGAAAAGCTGTTGAAGAGTACTAATACCGAACAGCAGTATCTGGTGGCAATGCAGTACTACCAGAAAGGGAAGTATGGTAAAGCGAAAGAGCTTTTGGAACGTGTACTTCCGATGAGTAGGGTAACAGCGCGCGCCGATTCGGTAGCCTACTATCTCGCAAAATGCTATTTTGAAGAAGGCGACTATTCGTTGGCAAGTTTCGGCTTTGAGCAACTGACCACGAGCTATCCCCGGAGTCCTTTTGTAGAAGAGGCTATGTACAATGCAGCGTATTGCAATTATTTGCTCTCGCCGCGCGTAGCTCTGGATCAGACCTATACCCACAAGGCCATCGAGAGCTTTAATACCTTCAAAAGCGTTTACCCGAAGAGTGAGCGTATGGTTGAGGTAGATGGTTATCTAAAAGAACTTTATGAAAAACTGTTGCGCAAGGAATATGAGGCGGCGAGGTTGTACTATCGCATGGATATGTACAAGTCGGCTGTAGCAGCATTTAAGCACAGTTTGGAAAAATACCCAGTATCGCCCTACCGCGAGGAACAGTACTATTTGTTGGTAAAGAGCAACTATTTGCTGGCTCTCAATAGCGTGGTGAGCAAACGTCGAGAACGCTATCAGCAGACGGTGGATGAATCGCTTTCTTATATCAGTGAGTTCCCGACGTCGAAAAATGCGAAGGAAGTGCTCGATTATTACCTGCGCTCGATGAAGTATTTGGGGTATACGCCCGATATGTCGATACTTCCGGAAAACCTTCGTTAGCCTACGGAGCGTTAGGAGATACGAACAGACACAGAATAGAGAAATTTAGTTAGCGAAAATACAATTAGCCCCATGGACAAGCTTCAAGCATATCGCAAGACAGGTGCGCCTACGGATACCAAGACCCAAAACGTTATGGAGCTCGCGCGCACAACCAACAATATCTATGCAACGACGGTAGCCATAGCCAAACGCGCAGACCAGATTAGCGAGGAACTCAAGGTGGAGCTTAACGATAAGCTCATAGCATTTTCCTATTCGGGAGATGATAGCCCGGAACGCGAGGAATTCCGCAACGAGGAACAGATCGAACTTAGCCGGCAGTACGAGCGACTCCCGAAGCCTGTTTTACTAGCATTGCAAGAGTTCTTGACCCATAAGTTCGAGATTACCGAAACAAGCGAAGAGTCGAAACTCTCTACGGGGCTGGACGAAGCTCGCGAGGAGTAGAGCGTATCGTCGCAGAGGGGAGGCGCGAGTATGCTTCTTAATGGCAAGCATATCCTTTTGGGAGTAACGGGAGGTATTGCTGCGTATAAGTCTGCGTATTTAGTCCGCCTATTGGTGCAACAAGGAGCTCAGGTGCGTGTGCTGATGACACCGATGGCACAGCAATTTGTTGCTCCCCTAACGTTTGCAACCCTCTCGCAGCATCCGGTTCTGACCGATTTCTACAATCCCACCAACGGCGATTGGCATAGTCACGTTGCTCTGGGTGAGTGGGCAGATTTGATGCTTATTGCTCCTGCTACAGCCAATACTCTGGCTAAGATGGTAGGGGGGATTGCAGATAATCTGCTACTAACGACTTATCTTTCGATGCGCGCCCCAGTTCTTGTAGCACCGGCTATGGACAGGGAAATGTATTGTCACACCGCTACCCAGACGAATCAACAAAAGTTGAAAGATGCAGGTGTGGAAATTATTGAACCCGGGAGTGGTTTCTTGGCAAGCGGTTTGGAAGGTAAGGGGCGGATGGCAGAACCCGAAGAAATCCTGACGCATGTTTTAAGTCATTTTGCAGCACGTGCCGGAAACCTCCGCGGGAAAAAAGTATTAGTAACCTCCGGACCTACGCGCGAACCACTGGATCCGGTGCGTTTTATTTCGAATCATTCCAGTGGACAAATGGGATCGGCGATAGCAGATGCTTTAGCGCTTCGGGGAGCAGAGGTACACTGTGTAGCAGGTCCGAGTATACAGTATCCGAAACCTTTGCAACAAACAACTTTGTATCGGGTAGAGACTGCCGAACAGATGTATGCGAAGTGTCTGGAATTGTGGGCGGATATGCACGTCGCAATTATGGCAGCAGCAGTGGCAGATTACCGTCCTGCTATACTACAAACACAAAAGATCCCGCATAAAGAGCAAGTCTTACATCTTGAATTAGTCTCGTGCCCCGATATCGCTAAAGCATTAGGTGAGCATAAACAAGCACATCAGTATCTTGTAGGGTTTGCACTTGAAACCGGCAACGGTTTAGAAAATGCACAGCGTAAGCTTGAACAGAAGCGAATGGATCTGTGTGTTCTGAATACATTGGCAGATGCCGGGGCAGGATTTTGTACAGCCACCAATAAAACGACTTTTGTGTATGCCGATGGAAAGGTTCAACCGCGCCCTCTCGAGCTAAAGACAGTCCTTTCGGAAGCCATTGCTGAAAGCGTCGCACAAATGCTATTACAACGCTCATGATACAACGGAACACTCTCGCACTGCTTGCTCTTGTCGGTTTGCTCTTCTCGTCGCCCGCATATGTAAATGCGCAGGAGCTGAAATGCTCGTTTCAACTGAATTCGCAAAAGATACAGGGGACGAATCGCAATGTCTTTAACACGCTGCAGACGGCTGTTTATGAATTCTTGAACAATACCCCTTGGACGCAGCACAAATATTCGGAAAACGAACGAATAGAATGTACGCTGATTCTTACCCTTAACGAACAGAATGGCGATGAGTACAAGGGCACGATGAATCTGCAGCTGCGTCGACCTATTTTTGGCACCTCGTACCATTCTCCGATTCTCAACTTCTTGGATCAGAATATCCAGTTCAATTACATCGAGAACGAAAAGCTAGAATTTAACGAAGCGGCGCACCAGAATAACCTTACCGCTATTTTGGCATTTTACGTTTATATCATTTTGGGCTACGATTATGATACCTTTTCGCCACTCGGTGGGACGGAGTTCTTCGAGAAAGCGCAACAGATAGTAAACAATGCACAGTCGGCTACCGAAAAGGGTTGGAAGGCTTACGAGAGTTCCAAGAAGAACAGGTACTGGATAGTAGAGAATATGATGAACGATAAGTATCGTGCACTACGTCGTGCTATGTATACCTACCATCTTCGTGGCTTGGATTTGATGGTGGATAAAATTCCTGAAGGGCGCGAGGCTATTCTGCAGGCTATTACGGAGGTGCAGAAAGTACACAGAGCTCGCCCGGATGCCGATATGTTGGCTATTCAGCTGTTCTTGGAAGCGAAACGGGAGGAGATTATCAATGTCTTTTCCCAATCGAACGCTACGGAAAAAGCGAAAGCGGTTAATATTATGGTCGATATAGATCGGCTAAATGCTCAGCAGTACCAAAATTTGCTAAAACAGAATTAGCAGTATCCCAAGAGTAGCATACAGAATAGCCCCTTTCCGGTTGATATACATACAGCAAAACTACGTGGTATGGTGTCTATTCAGGAGCAAATAGCGCGACGGCGTTTTGGGGTGAGTTTGCTGGTTCCCATGCTGTTAGTTTTGCTCCTTTGGTTGTTTTATGCTGTAGGAGTGAGCGAGCATGGCGGTGCGCTTTATTGGTTGGGGATATATCCACGTACAGTAGGAGGGTTGGTGGGTATTGTACTCTCGCCCCTATTGCATGCTAATTTGGAGCATGCGCTTTCCAATAGTGTTTCGTTGTTGGTATTGGGTGTGGCACTTTTTTATTTCTATCCGCGTCAGGCGTGGCGAGTTCTGTTGTATGGTTGGCTATTTACGGGTATTTTGACGTGGCTTATAGGTCGTAGTTCCTACCATATTGGCGCAAGTGGGCTGATTTATCTTTTTGGGTCGTATCTGTTTTTTCGAGGTTGGCGAGTGCATCGCAAGGGCTTGGCAGCCTTGTCGTTAGTGGTAACTTTTGCGTACGGGAGTCTCGTTTGGAGCGTATTCCCTGCAGATACGAATATTTCGTGGGAAGGGCATCTGAGCGGAGCCGTTGTTGGTTTGTCGTTGGCATTATTACAAGCGGTAGATACTACGCAGGAAAGCATGGCATTTGGTACGCGGAGTGCGTATACTTACAATAATTCGGTTACTCATACCGGGACGTCGTCTTGGCGGCTTTTTTATCGAAACTAGCGGAGATAGTTGTTAGTCTCGTTTTCGAAGATTTTAAGAAGGAGTCTCCTCGCTATCACTTCGTCCAAACTGTCTTTTCCTGAAAAAATGAAGAGCTCCCCAAAAGTTGGAAAAAACTTTTGAGGAGCTCTTCAAAGGCAGTGTCCGTTATGAACTACGAATTTTACTTCCCGACTAATTTTTTACAACCCGATACGTCTTCGTTGCACCATTCACTGCTGTAAGACGCAACAGGTAGTGACCTGAAGTAAGATCGTTGGTTTCGATTACGACCTCGTTGCTCTCCATATTGCCACTACGTACTACAATACCTTGCGCATTAAGTAATTCGTAACAACCTGTTGAGCCGTTGCAAATCAGACGAAGCTCCGTTGTAAACGGATTGGGGGCTACCTGAATGTTTGCCAATATAGCATCGTTTACAGCATTCGGATCAGGGGATGGAGGATTCGGATTATCTTTTTCTTCAAAGACCGCCTTTACCTCAACATCGGATGTTACTGTAAACTTACCATCTGCCGAGATATCCTTATCGCCTGCCATTAAGCTCTTCAGCTTCCAACCATCTTTAGGGGTTGCTACTGCCATGAGCTCTGTACCTGCAGGTACTGCATTTAGTTTATTTTCTGCAATACCCGTTATTTTCAGATCTCCTTGACCTTCTACTGGTGCGAGAGTTACTACAAAAGTCTTAGGCGTATCAGCTTCAAACTCTGCCGTATAGGTCTTGCTCTCGGTTACATTTGCATCGGTACGCGGATTATCTGTTTTACCATCATCCCACGTTACAAAACGATAACCAGCATTAGGCAATGCTTCTACTTCTGTGCCTCTCAAACCTTCTTCAATCTTTTGCGTAGCATTACCACGAATTGTTCCATTGGTACCTGCATTGTAGGTCAAAGTAAAGAACCTTGCAAATAAAGCGGTAAACGTTTCATCTTTAGTGAGAAGATCCGTACGCGGATTATCGCTCTTTCCGTCATCCCATACCTTAAATTCATAATCACTTGTTCCGATGGCTGTAACCGCTGCTGATGCTTCTCCCTCTTCGACTACTTGGTAGAGAATACCATTCAAAGTACCATTGGCACCTGCAACATATTGCACTTTGTGTGTTGGTTTCAGAATCTTTTTGAAACGAGCTACTACAGTAAGCGTTGCATTATCCTTGCGTTTAGGATTTGTGACTCCATCAGACCATTTATCAAATGCATATCCTTGGTCAGGAATAGCCGTTACCTCGTCTGTATCGTTGCCTGTGGGTGTAAATTCGAGATACAGTAGCGCCGTAGTAGCATCTGCTTTCTTCACCGCACCATGTTCTGCTGCATAGTAACGCAATATTGGAGTAGTAGTTGTGGGCTCTGGGTTAAATTTCACAGAGATATTATCCAGTGCTAAATAAGCAGACAGCGTTTCGCTATTGGACAAATACCATCGGTAGCGAATGTATTTGTGCGAACCGAGAGTTGCAGCATCCAGTTCGAAGGTTTCGGGGGTAGTTCCAGTACCTGCTGTAATAGTTTTCCCGACATGCCATCCACCTTCTTCAAATGCATACTCAACCATTGCATAGACATTGGTCGACTTCTTGTAGTAACGCGTAAAACTTAGTACAACCTTTGATGCAGGATCTCGTCCTTCCAATGAGAGCCATGGAGTCGCAACCCAGCAATGCTCGTAATAATTATAACCTTGTTCGTACAATGGGGTAATAGCCAATACATTCCCCGAAGGTGAGGGGAGATCTTTAAGGTCGCTCATTGGTCGGCGCATCCATCCCATTCCTTTTTTATGCGGTCCAAAAGTCCAGTCACGGAGTGTAGTGGCGTCTGTTTCAAAATCTTCCGACCATGCGAGCAGACAAGCTTTCGTAAAGCATGCCCTTACTGTCAGATCTTTCGTCACTTTACGATCCGTTCGAGTGCGATCTGGTATCTGATCAGACCAACCAGCAAACAAATAACCAGGTTTCTCTTTTATCGTCACTGGCGTACCATCTTGACCAGGCACAACTGTTTGTACTTTTTCTCCCGAGACCCATTCGCCCCCTTCGTCCACTTCATAAGTTAGAGTGTGGTGATATGCTTCGAATTCGGCAGTAACCGAAACGTCTCCTCGGACATTTTTGTCTGTACGTACAGCTTCTCTTCTACCATCCGACCATTGTTTGAAGCGGTATTGTATACCATTTGCTACGGCTACAACATCGCTACCATCTTGTCCGTTTGCTACTTTTTGTAGAATTACTCCTTGTACTATTCCGTGCTCACCTGCAGTGTAGGTAAGCGTATGTACTTCTTTCAGAAGTTGTAACTCAATCTGTAGTGCGCTAGCTTGTACCACAAAACTTTTCTTTACGTGCTTGTAGCCAGTTTTGGTTGCAACTACCTGATAACGCCCCGGACGCAGATGTACTTTTATCATACCATCGGTAGACGATTGAGTAGGATTCATACCTGTCCACTGCAATGTAGCATCTTTCAGCGCTTCATTGTTTTCGTCACGTACCACAAAAGTTACCTCTTGTGCAGCCTGCGGAGCGGTAACAGTGAGGATTCCCTCTTGGCACGTAATACGATAATTTGCTGCCACGTAGGGAGCTGAGTAGTCTTTCGGAGCAAGTGTATATGTGCCAACTTCCAAAGGAAGCATCCCCGTTTTCCAAACAGTACCGTCGGACTTACGAACCTCATAAGGGTGTTCTACCAAATACTCTGTTTCGGCATACTGCAAGCCATCGTACTCAAACTCGAATTCTGGTAATGCATCGCCTTGTGGCATAGTTACATCTTTTACCTTAATGGTTAGGTTGGCAGGCGATACTTCTATGTCGCGCTGCTTAGGATCTGCAGGTTTGTACACATCATTACCTGCTTGCGAAGCAATTAAGGTGGTTTTGCCAACACCTACCGTTATCAGTCTACCTTGTGCATCGACAGTTGCAATGCTCGGGTCAAGACTATAGTACATAACAGGTAGTAGCGACGAGCTAGTTGCATTAAGTTGTTGTAGAGTACTTGTGTAAGTATATTCTAACGGTGTGGTTTCCCACGTGAGAGCTTGAGGTATTGAGAGACGAAGAGTGTAGTGCTTACTCTTACGCCCATTTTGTGCTTCGACACGGAGCACGAGTGGAGTTGTAAGATCTACTTGAAAATCATCACCTGTTTGTATTAGTTCTGTACCCTTGTAGAGCTTTGCGCCTGTCGAGATACTATTAATTACCAATACCGCTTTTTGTGCATCTAAATGTTGGTTAGACTCCTCTTCTGCTTCTAAAACAATTACCCGTTCCGGATTTTCTATTACAAGATCTTCTTTCAAGCCTTTATTTTTAGCTGTTAATAACGATAGCTTCAATAGGTCGCAGGCATCCGAAAGGTCATTCACGAGCTTAACATCAAATTGCTGTGTAAGTGTCGTACCAAACAGATCGGTCTTCTGTGCCGTAAAATGCAGTTTGTGCTCGGTATTGCTAAAATTGAGCTCTGTATCCTCGGTTACCTCTTGCGCATTGTGCATCACTTTTGCCTCTGGCCAATGCAAAATGAACTTTGCCTTCACCTTGTCAAAAGACGCAAAATCTTTTGGCATTGTAACTGTAATTTCATCTGCCGTAGTGAACTGTGTTGTCGTCTGTTGTCCTTCTATCACAACACTATTCACAACACCTTGCAAAGGCTGCCAGAGATCGTTCCGTTCGCTCAAAATCAAAGCAAAACGTTCCTCACCATATGCAGTTACCGTCCCTTCGCCTTCTGTAAAGAGATATTCGCCCACACACTCGTCTGGGAGTTTGCCATCAGCAAGACGTACGCTTTTGGTCATATTGGCTTTAACCTCTTCTTGTGTACAAGCTTTTTTCCAGAGACGGAACATTGCATTATTCCCATTTAATCCGCCGTTGAGCCACAAGTGCGAGAAGCGCACCTCGGCACCTCCGAGCTTTTTCATCTCGATCTCTTCCCCGTCGATATAAACTGTTGGTGTAGCTACCACTGACCACCAACCTCTCTGCACAACAGAGACAGCAATATGATGCCATTTTCCTATAGTTACTGCGGGCTTTTCGCTAACAAAAGCACCGTTTTCTCCAGCCAAGAAAACCAGTGTATTGTCTGGATAATCTTTTTCGCCTACCAGATTCGCTAACCAGAGTCCAGACCCATTGATAAATTCGCACGATTTCGACTCATTTAGCTTCCACCAGCCTTCGAAAGTCATCTTATCTACTTGTCCTACAATCGCTTTTCCGACCTCAGGCAAATAGAGAGCCTCTTTTCGGTTTCCAACAAATTGCAAGCCGTAAAGATTCGACGTCCGAGGAGGGATACAGTATACAACTACTTCTTTTACATTATCCTCCTCATTGCTATCCTTGTCAACTAGCATTACTTTAAGAGTATGTTTACCTTTCCTACTCAGATCTGCTTTTTGGGTAAACTCGACTACTGCTTCGCCACCACGTGGTGGGAGAGTGCATGGGATTTCTTCTGTCTCTACTGCTTCGTCGTCTAACTGATACGAGAGTTTCACCTTCTGCAATGGCGAGAGACCGTTATTCTGAAGTTTAACCTTCACAGGAGTCTCATTACTCAGATCTCGACCTGTTTTTAAGTCCTCTAAAGCAAGAACAGCTAATTCGTAATCGTATGGGTTAGGTTCCTGTTTGATGTCGGCAGTAAAGTCTACCACACATCCCCATTCTATCTCCTTTCCTTCTTTGAACAGAATATAGTCGGTCGCTGTAGACAACATAGCACGGGCACGTTGTTTCCCGGCTTTTAGATCGGCGATCTGCGATAAATCAATCTCGATCCAATACTTATTTTGCGTCTTATCCAATTCGGCTATAGATAGTTCAGTATCCTCCAGAATGTTGTTTCCGTTCGCATCCACCCATACTCTGATCTGCGATGGCAATTTCTCTTGTCTGGGGTTACGCGATAGAGTTATTTCTACGCCATTTTTACCTGTAGCATACATCGGTGCTACGTACTCAGGTTTATAGAGCACTTGCTTCGAAGCGCCTACTTGTAAGGGTTCACACCCTTTTGCTGTAAGGGTATTTATGTACAAGTCTCTTTCCTTCTTAATTGTACCCTCGTGCCACAGAGGGTCATTAAGTATGGTTAATTCTTTCCTATTGTCACTCGTATCGCCATCCCTAGCTAGGATACAAGTTATAGTAAGGTTGCTTGGGGGTGTTACATCTAGTTCTTTAGGGAGTACAAAATCGGTAACACCTTTAGCTAGTGTGGGAATTACGATGCGTTCTGCAACTTCATTTATTCTCACAATCATGGCAACATTGTAGAGGGGTATTGGCAGGAGGTTCTCAATTTCAGCATGAAGCTTTTTATGGTTTGCATCTGCTCCTTCTGTTGTAGTGAGTGTATTCAGCTTCCACTGATTTGCCATAACAACTTCGCGAATTTCGCTCACCCAACCTGCAGCAGGCTTTCGGTTCGTCCCCTTAAAAGCGAAGGTAAGCCCCCCGTTCTCTGCCTCGGCAACGAAGGTTTGCACCGTATCTGCTTTGCCCGTTAAATACGCACTAGCCTGCTTAAAATCAACTTTAAGATCTGCAGGGACATTGCCCTTATATATGGCTAGGGTATCGCCTTCGGCAAAGTCATATTCTGAGAAATTGACCTGTATTGTTGCATTCGGATCCGTAGGAAGTACTTGTAGCACAGCATCCTCATCTCTATTGTAAGGCGCTAATGCTCCTTGTCCGTCGACAAACGTACGTTTACCACTTATCGTAACAGATTTATAAGGTACAACTGGCATTGAAGCTTCGTTGTAAGATAATTCGGGCATTGCCAGTACATCGCCTATGTTGTAGACTTCAAATGTGTCTGCATTGTTGTCAGGATTATGATCTCCCTCTGCAGCCACGCGTACCTCAACCGAATATTTGTGGGCTGCTGCACTTGTAAAATCGTGAGTGTGCGTTATTACACGATCTTCGAAGGGCTTAAGCGTTTCAAGAGTTTCTGAATAGGAGAGTGCGCCGTCCACGAGCACTGCTATTGGCACATTGTGTAACTCTTGCGAGGAGTTATTGCGCACCTTGAAACGAACAACCTCTTCTCGCATATTTACTTTTGCCTCAATCTCCGGATGGTTTACCCATGCCAACGAGATATCGGGGTGCTTAGTCTTAGGAATAATCTGATAGTAGGCAAGAATAATTGCGTCATTTTTGGTACGCATAGCCGTTTCGAAGCGGAGCGCTACTTTCTTTCCTACAAATGGAGTTAGATCCCAAGCAATACGATGTTCTTCGCCGTCACCCTCTATTTGGCTTCGTCCCTGTGTATCGATCTGTTCTTTATTATCTACAAGCAGACGTAATAGAGTACCTTTCTTCATGGTGGGCTTCTTCATATAGACGTATGCCACTAACTCTAGTTCAGTCCCAGCATCAATACTACTAAGGTCGAGACTACAAATATCCAGTGCTCCTATATTTCTTGCATAGTTCTTGAAGGGCTCCTCCCATCCTCCTCCTGCACTCGTCTTTGCAAACCAAATCAGCATTTGCGAACCTCTCGGGAGATCCATGCCTATAGGCGATTCCTGAACCTCAATGCCTAAATTACGTCCGCGGCTTACACTAGCGTTATGTAAGGGCCATCCTATAAACGATTCCAGATAAGGGAGATCAGTCGGCTTTAAGATCATTGCCTTAGGCTTTGTAGAAAGTACACCGACACTGCGTCGACCTACTAACCCTGTAGCATTTACTGCACGTACAGCATATATATTTCTATCGCCGCTAATCTTGTCCGTAGGTATCAGATACTCCGTTGTAGGTACTTGTACTTCATCCAGTTTATCGTAATCGCCAGTAGCAACGTTACCACACAATATCTCGTATTTCGCAGCACCTTCTACTGCTTCCCATGTCAGTTTCCAACCCTCTGCCGAGCATGCAGCATCTTGCAATGCTACATTTTGCACCTGTGGCATAATGGTAAAACAGCCCTGCATCTGTAGCACTGTACCATTAAGATCGGTTACACGCACTAATGCTTTGTCGGTTAGAGGAGCATCGCTTGGTAGTTTGAATGCCGAGCAGGTTGCAAAAGTGCCTAAGTCTCGGAATGTAGATCCGGCATCGGTAGAGAGTTCCAAACGCAGGTCTCCCGCCATATTTTCAGCACGCAAGTAAATCGACTCGCTAGGAGCATAGTTATCCCCCACAAGCGGTGCTGCTAATGTTGGCTTTTGCTTGTCAAAATACCAGACTACTGCATAGGGCTGTTTTGCACCTTGATTGACAGTACCCCCTACAGATACGGTATACCTCCCTGCTACCGGAGTTTTTATAACCACCTGTTCTATGTTATCGAGAGTGTTCTTTTGTGTAGATAGCGCTGCAGCATCTGGTTGTTTAGCATCTAAAGTGAACGGATAATATTTTGTAGAACCATAGGCTACGCTTAAATCTAAATCATTAACCAATGGACAATCACCTGTTGCATACTCTTTTTGCGCCACTGGGTCGTTCCAACAAAGCAATACTCGCAGTTCTTTTGCGCCTTCCGGGACATCAATCGTATGGGTCTGTGCTGCAGCGCCTTGCGATAGCTGGTCAAGCTTATGCCAACCGTTCTCCATGGCTACTACGGCAGCTTCAGCATCCAAAATACCGAAACCATATTTGTAGTCTGGGCCCGGGTTACCTGCATCTCGTGCCGTATTAGCTATCAGTGCTTTTAGATAGTAATTGTATGGCAATGCGCCTCCGTGGAGTTGCTGCCAGCGCTGCGTAAGAAGTGCTAAATGACCTGTAACGATAGGACAGGCCATCGAAGTACCGTCCATCTCTTTGTATTCTTGATGGTTAACTGTAGAATAAACTTGCTCTCCGCGCGCGCTTATAATAGGGTACATACGCCCATCTAACAGAGGGCCGAAACTTGAGAAGTCGGTCATTGCGCCAAATGAGTTGACTGCAGCCACGCTAATTATATTTTTAGCGTAATTCGCGCTATGGCTATATGCTTTTTTACAAGCCCCTTGATCGTTCCCCGCCGAAAAGACATGTGTTAGTGTAGGGATATAAAAAGATAAAATGTCTATGGGCTGATAACCAAAATAAGTGTAATTGAAACGCGCCTCTTGACCACATAAACGAGACAACTGGTAACCGTAAGAGTTGGAAGTAAGCGATATATGATGTGCCTCATAGGTTTCGAGCATCTCCTGTGCTGGAATTTTTCCGTTGGACTGCCGATTAAAATTCCATGTCCAGATCTCAGCCTCTGGCGCCATACCACGTGCACGATCGTCGAGAAGACCTGCCCCTATGATAGTGCCCGTAGTATGCATTCCGTGTGCTTGCGTGGATGCCACCGATAATTCAAGCTCCTCACAATGCGTACGTTTACCATAATCTACGTGCTCCAGTACGTCTCCGTCCCAAATCCCGATGCGTATACCCTTGCCCGTCAGAGCACGTCCGCCGAGAGCTGAAGATACCCGAAGTGTAGATGCGCCACTCAAACGAGCGCCCTCACGATTGTGCAACTCCTGTGGTGGAGCTATCCAATGAATAAACGAAACAAACTCTTCTGATGCGAGTTCTAACAATTGTTCGCGCGTGCCCTGTACCTCGGTAGTGCGTAAAATGTCTGAGACGACAGATGCACTAGTTTTAATACCTTTTGCTTGTAGAATTTTCTTTACTGTCGACCACGAAACCGTAGAAAACCACGAAAGGCTCATTTTAAGTTCATTACCTTCCTGTACCCAATCAGGGATTTCATTCTTCAATAAGCTATTCACTACCTTCCATTCCGCACGAATAGGTACTACGCTACGAAGTCCTGTACCCGCAAAATCGCTCGAACGGCTACCAGGTACTACTTGTGCGTAGTAGGCATTGCTACCCAAATAGTCGCCCAGTTCTACGCCTTTTTGCGTCAGAGCATTATAAGCGATCTTTCCAGACCCAAACTGCACTAAAACATTGAGCCGATCGCCAGTCGGAACCCCCAATTCCAAACTGGAGGTTTTTTGTCCGCGTACCTTAGAATGTACATTTGCCTTCAGATACACTTCGCGATCGCCGAAACGAATCGGTTCTTGTGCATAGAGCCCTAGACCAACACACAAGAAGAGCAATAAAAGTAAATCTCGTCTCATTTGTTCTCTGTAACTAATTTAATTATCTATAGTAGCCAAGTTAGTGCATTTTAAGGATGTTGCGCACAACGCCCTTACAAAAGGCGAAAGGGAGCCCCTCTAAAAACAATACTCCCCCTTTGTATCTTTGCATTACAACCATTGGGGTAACATGTATAAAAACCTACCTGAAGAAGAGCTCAAAGCACGCATTGGTGATGCATTTTTTGCAGATTTCGATTGTGATACCATTATCGGAAAAATAGACTTCTGCGCTGTTCAAAAACAAAAGGCGAATGCAAAACATGTGTTAACGGGTGGGGATACGGTTTCGTTGCTATGGGCAGAAGCCAAGCGCGGTACCGTAGCAGATATCTACAAACCCCTCGTACAGCTAATCCTTACCATCGGAAAAGCGCGCACGTTCGATACCTACCTGCCGCCGCCTTTTCTCGCTGCTTTCGATGCCGAGAAAATTGCATTCCTACCGTATCGCGAAATATTGCCGTTTCTCGCGCTTAATGACTTCAACTGGAATGTTACCTCGTCTGATGATAAAACTCGCGAATTTGGACTGTTATACGCCGCTGTACGCGATGTTTTGGATCGAACCGCGTATGTCTTTCGGTATGATGCGCATGAGAAGGAGCTGCGAGCATTCATAAAGCAACACTTAAGCGAAAGCTCAACGCTAATTCAGATCAACAAAAACAACTTCGTAAGCATCTACCAACGATGGCTAGCCCTTGTGCAACCGAGCATTGATGTGAATTGGGAAGGACTCAAGAAGCGTAATATCATTGACGGCGATTTCTTCCTAGCAGATCTCCTCTCCGAAAATAACCAATCGCTTAAAGAGGCGCTTTTCGTACTTCTCAATGATAACCGCTATATCGTTGATAGAAAGATTGATGCTAACGGTTTATTCAGCGAAAGCTATGTCTTTTTTAAGGACGGGCAAAAGGCACACGCACAGTTCTGGTCTCTCTACCAACGCCCACCACGAGAAGAGTACTGGGATTACATCATCAAACGTCGAGACTTGCTTGTACCGCAAGACATTCGCGAACGCAAAGGTTCGTTCTTCACGCCAAAGATCTGGGTAGACCTCTCGCAAAAGTACTTAGCAGACGTCCTCGGCGAAAACTGGCAGGACGATTACTACGTATGGGATTGTGCCGCCGGCACTGGTAATTTGCTAAACGGACTTACGAATAAGTACAACATCTGGGCGTCTACCCTTGACCAGCAGGATGTGAATGTAATGAAAGATCGCATTCGAAACGGTGCAAATTTACTCGAGTCGCACGTCTTTCAGTTCGATTTCT
>CAUTNK010000009.1:0-87274 GCA_963540065.1 uncultured Bacteroidia bacterium | reverse complement strand
TCCCGAAGAGTTCGTAAAAGCTTTGGACGAATACATTGTTTATTACAACAACAAGAGAATCAAATCTCGCTTAAAAGGAAAGAGTCCAGTACAATACCGAACTCTTTCACAAAGTAATTAGTTAATAACCTGTACAACTTTTTGGGGTCACTTCAATGAGGTGTCCCTCTTTTTATGTTTAATGGGAGCATTGCACAATCCGCCTCCACACACCAGCCCTCTTTTTGAGTTATTTTTTTTGAAAAAACGGACGACCGCCACTAAGAAAAGACCGCCACTAGAGGAGGATTATGACTTTCATAAGCCTCTTTTCACAGCTTTTAGCTCCTAAAAGACACAATATGCCCACTAACTACTCAACGGAATGCGGAGCATCCGTTTCATGTTGTAAGCCAAAGCCTCTAAAATTCCCTGTGTATGCGTGCGTTCTACCCCGACATAACGAGCTACCCCACCACCAAACCAAAGATGAATACCGCCAAACGCGTGCTCTACAAAACAACGTCGTTTACTGATGGCGCGATTCCGAACACGTTCCCTTTCGGAAAATTCTTTCCCTTTGAGCTTCCGACGCATAATCCCATCGCGTAACTTAAGATCCTTCAAACAGCTACGATTGGCGGCACTATCATACCCCTTGTCGGCGAAAACTCGCGTATGCTCCGGAAGCAAGGCGCCTGCTAACAATTTCGGAAGTTCTTGGGTGTCGCTTCGATTGGCAGGAGTCGTATTCAGTTTCACCACAAGACCTCTTTTGTCCGTACACACGTGATGCTTATAACCCCAATAATACTTGTTCCCTTTTTTCACGAAGCGGGCTTGGTGATCTATCCCCGGTTCTGTGTAACGGAGTTTCTGATGGAAGTCTTCCTCTTCTTGTTTTTGTGCCTCTGAGCGAGCATCTTCGCGATCTGCGGCGATTTCCAAGACTTTAGGACGATGTGGTTTACGAGGCGAACTGACGATGGTTGCATCCACTATCGCACCTTCTTTGATTTGCAAGATCCCCAGCTCCACAAGTTGCGTATTGAATGTATCTAGGAGTTCGTCCATGAGATTGAGCTTGGTTAGTTCGTTTCTGAAGCGGCAAATCGTGCTATGATCGGGCGCAGGAGCACTTAAGGCGATACCGATGAAGTCGCTGAATAGGAAAGAGTCGTTGATACGTTCTTCGGCTTGATAATCGCTTAGTTTATACCATTTTTCCAAGAGCAAGATTTTGAACAAAACGATGGGGTCGTAGGCCGGATTTCCGGTGGCGTTTTTATTCTTCTTGTAGCCTTTTCTGATTGTTTTTCGCAACCGCTCCCAATCGACGCATTCTTTAATTTTATAGAGAAAGTGGTCGGAGAGTTTCGCGCGCCTTTCTTCGATACACAACTCCACAAAACTAACTTCTCTAGCTGCCTTCTCCTTCATTTTAGCTCCCTTAATTATAGCGCTAAGTTACTAAAAATCATTGATATAAGCAGGGTTTACTGTGCAATAAACCCTTAATGGGTAAACACTTTTTTAGGACAGTATCAAGATCCCTTCGCTAGGAGCATGAACGAGAACAACCTTACACACTTTTTCAGACACTACCACAATTCCTGTGAATTTGGCTACACCATTAGATTGTTGTAATTTTGCACTGCGTTTTTACATAGGACAGTACCCGTTTAGCATACCATAAGAACTGCTTGCGGGTCTTTTTTTTTGTGAGATGGGAGGTAGAGAGTTTCGCACAGTTGCTCAGCAAATAGAATTGTTAGAGCATCGTGGAATGAGGTTTTCTGATAAGGAAGTCGCTAAGAAACACCTAGAGCATATTAGCTATTACCGCCTTAAGGGGTATTGGTGGGATATGCAGACCGATCCTCATTCTCATATCTTCGCACAAGATGCCTCATTTGACGAGGTTATTCGTCGCTATTCTTTCGATAAAGAACTACGCCCTATTTTGTTTAATGCAATCGAATCTATTGAGATTGCTTTGCGTACAACGCTTGTTTGTCAGCTCTCTTCTGAATATGGTGGGTTATTTTACGAAAACAATACCCTTTTTTCTGATGCAATACAACATTCTAAAATAATAGAAGTGCTGCGTGGTGACTTTTTACGAAGTAACGAGATTTTTGCAAAAGATTTTAAGAAAAAGTATGGCAAATCAACTGATCATAAATGTGTTGATTTATCCCGATCGCCTGAGGCGTGGATTATATTTGAGGTAGCTACTTTCGGGACATTATCGAAACTTTACAAAAACTTGAAACATCAATTGCCTGCAAAATCGCGCATTGCGAATACTTTTGGGTTAAATATCCATAGTGATTTATCAAGTTGGTTGGAGGCTATATCCAATCTTAGGAACATTGTGGCACATCATTCCAGGGTGTGGAATAGAGTGATGGTCAAACGTCTTACTAAAGTGAGTAAGGTTCGGAATACGTGGTTGGTTAAATCGATGACAGAGAGTCAAGAGAAAAAGGCGTTTCACGTGATATCGGCAATGTTATATCTCTGTAATGCTATTGAAGATGGCGAACAATTTCGCGCGGCAATTCTTGCACTCTTCCAAAGGTATCCCTCTGTTTTGAGAGAGGGACTCGGCTTTTGTAATACGTGGGCAGACGAACCGCTTTGGAGCAGTTAAAAACTGCTAAAGTTACAAAGCACTTGCCTACCTTAGTGATCAAAAATTGTCTTTAATTTGTTTCCTTACTAGGAAGTAAATTAGTTGGCAATTTAAGCAAGTATGGATCTTAAAAAGCAACCCCTCACCACAGCAACACATAGTGAGTTTACACTCGAGGCTTTGAAACAGATAGTTCCTTCGGCTTTTACCGAGGTGCGTGGCGCTGATGGTGAGCTTACGCAGAAAGTAGACTTTGCAGTACTGAAAGAGTTATTGGGCGATGCCATTCTCGATAACGATGAGGAACGTTTTGGCTTTCATTGGGTAGGGAAGCAAGAGGCTAAACGTGCGGCAGCGGAGCCTACACGTAAAACCCTGCGCCCCGTAGTGGAGGATAGTGTAGATTGGGAAACAACAGAAAACCTTTACATAGAGGGTGACAACCTAGAGGTGTTGAAACTCCTACAACGTGCCTATTTCGGCAAGGTGAAGATGATTTACATCGACCCACCCTACAACACGGGCAACGACTTTGTCTATGATGACGACTTTGCCATGAGTGGCGCTGAACTAGACGCGGCAATGGGTAATGTAGATGCAGAGGGTAACCGCTTGCGAAAGAACCTTGATAGTAACCCGCGCTATCACTCCGATTGGTGTTCTATGATTTACAGTCGCCTCCTTGTGGCACGTACGCTGCTTGCTAATGATGGGGTAATTTTCATCTCGATAGACGACAACGAGGTGCACCACCTCCGTAAGATTTGCGACGAAGTGTTTGGGGCTGACAACTATATTGATTGCTATGTTTGGGAGAGCACTTTTAGACCCGATAACACTTCTCCATTAAAACGTTCCAATGCAGAGAGCATTTTACTCTACACCAAGGATAAAAATAAACTCCAAAGACTATATGGCACTATAGAGCAGAGCCAAGGGCTTCCTTCTCTAACTAAGAACTCTATGAAGGTTACTACACTCTCTTTTAGAGCTGGAGTTGTCAAAACTTTTTTACCTGACGGTATATATCCTGCTGGCGACAAGGGCAGTGGATATACACTGCATAATGCGATAGAGGTAAAAGATGGACTAGTTATTACTGATTTTACAATATCGGGAAGAGTTATTTGGGGGCAAGATTATCTAGATAAAGAGTTGGAGCAAGGCACAGAGATCATCATAAAATCAGGAACATTTATCTTATACTCAAAGAAACGGGCGACCTCTTCTGCGCCCAATACTATCATTCCCAACAACCGAGTAGGCGATGTACTGCAAGGACGCTCCGATGTTGTAAACCTATTCCAATCTGCGGTATTCTCATACCCGAAGCCTGTAAGTTTAGTGAAGTATTTAGCCGAGCTTCTTAATGATAAAAACGCCCTTATCCTTGACTTCTTCTCAGGTTCAGCCACAACAGCCCATGCTGTAATGCAACTCAATGCAGAGGACGGAGGCAAACGTAAGTACATCTGTGTACAGATCCCCGAAGCAACCCCCGAAGGAAGCGAAGCGTGTAAGGCAGGTTATTCTACCATACCAGAGATAGGTAAAGAGCGAATTCGTCGAGCAGGTAAGAAAATTAGGGAAGAGCATCCCGAAGTGGCAAATTCTTTGGATACAGGTTTTCGTGTGCTGCGTGTAGATTCGTCGAATATGAAAGATGTGTACTTCGAGCCCGCGCAATTGAGTCAAGCCAACCTTTTCGAACAAGTAGATAATGTAAAAGCGGGGCGCACAGAGCTAGACCTGCTCTTCGGTTGTATGGTGGATTGGGGGGTAAATTTAAGCCTCCCGTTGCGCAAGGAAGAGGTGGCAGGCAAGATGCTGCATATCGTGAACGAGGGGGAACTCGTTGCTTGCTTTGATAGTGCGATCAACCTAGAGGTAATTCGTTACATAGCTGGGCAGAATCCGTTGCGTGTCATCCTTCGAGAAACGTGTTTTACCTCTGATGTTGATAAACTTAACCTCTACGAGCAGTTTAAACAGTTTTGCGGCTGGAGCGATGAGGAAGCTTATAAGCGGATTCATGTGATCTAGCGAGCAAAGAACTCGTAAAGAAGCAACGGATAGGTATGAAGGCGTGGTCGAAAGAATGCATCAAATTGTCAATTGATTAGAATTGCTCACATTGAGATGGAAGAAAGAGAGAAGATAATCATCTATACAGATGAAAGCGGACTAACAAAGATAGATGTCACACTCGAAGAGGATACGCTTTGGCTTACCCAAGCACAGATGGCACAGTTGTATCAAACATCTAGAACGAATGTGGTAGAGCATATTAAACATATTTATGAAGAGGGCGAACTTGTTCTGGAAGCAACCTGTCGGAATTTCCGACAGGTTCGAGAAGAGGGGAATAGAAAGGTAGAAAGAGAGCTTACTTTTTATAACCTTGATATGATAATTGCTTTGGGGTATCGTGTGCGTTCCATTATTGCTACTCGTTTCCGTCAGTGGGCTACTGAAAGACTGAAAGAGTATATTATCAAAGGATTTACGCTGGATGATGATCGTCTGAAACAACTCGGAGGGGGAAGTTATTGGAAAGAGTTGTTGGAACGTATTCGCGATATTCGCGCTACGGAGAAAGTCCTTTATCGTCAAGTTTTGGAGATCTATGCTACTAGTATAGACTATGATCCGCGGGCAGCAGTAACGAAGGAATTTTTTCAAAAAGTGCAGAATAAGCTCCACTATGCCATTCACGGGCATACAGCGGCAGAGCTAATTGTGGAACGGGCAGATGCGGAAAAGGAATTTATGGGGCTTCTGACTTTTAGGGGTAATCAGCCCACACTCGTAGAGGCTCGTACGGCAAAGAATTATCTCAATGAGAAAGAGTTGCGTGCAATGGGGCAGCTCGTATCGGGGTATCTAGATTTTGCAGAGCGTCAGGCAGAACGTCAGCAACCGATGACGATGAACGACTGGGCGCTTTACTTAGACAGGATTTTGACGATGTCGGGCGAACAGCTTTTGCAAGATGCGGGCAAGGTGTCGCATACCGATGCAATGGAGCATGCCACAAATGAGTATCGTAAATATAAACAGCGCACGTTGAGCGATGTGGAGCGAGACTACCTCGAGGCTATCAAGCGAATAGAAATAATCGGGAAGAAAAAAGAGTAGGATGCAGCTGAGCTTAAGTCACGCAGTTATAACGGATATGTTTTGCGGAATTCTCGTCGTTACATTTTGAAGTGCCTATGAAACTACAATTTAAGCACCAAGCTTTCCAACGCGATGCCGCACGTGCGGTAATCGAGGTTTTCCGTGGTCAACCTTTACAGGATGCATTTGCCTATAGTACCGACCTTGCTAAAAGCAAATTGCCGTTATGGTCGCATGGCTTTCGAAATCATGAAATAGAACTTAGCGACGAGGAGTTGACGCGAAACATTCGAGAGGTGCAACTCGGTCAGGATCTAAAACCAATAGAGTGTGTATCGCGTGATGATAACGGTACGCTTGCACTGAGTATTGAGATGGAAACGGGTACGGGCAAAACCTATACCTACATTAAAACCATGTACGAGTTGCACAAGCACTATGGTTGGACGAAATTTATTGTCGTGGTGCCTAGTGTGGCTATCCGAGAGGGGGTAATCAAGAGTCTGGAGACTATGGGCGACCATTTTGCAGAGGAGTATGGAGAGCGCATGCAATACTTCGTATATGATAGTTCTCGGCTTACGTCGATTGACCAGTTTGCCTCAGATTCTAAGATACACGTAATGGTGATCAACACACAAGCTTTTAATGCTACGGGTGCAGATGCGCGGCGTATTTCGATGCATCTGGAAGATTTTGCTTGGCGTCGTCCCATAGACGTAATCGCTGAGACGCGTCCGATCCTTATCATAGACGAACCACAGAGTGTGCTGGGGGCGGACCGAAATAATAAGACTCGTCTGGGATTAAAGCAGTTCACCCCCTTGTTCTCGCTCTTGTATAGTGCTACGCACCGTAAGGATGATGTTTATAATCAGGTGTATCGGCTTGATGCTATAGATGCATTCAACAAGCGGCTAGTGAAGAAGATAGAGGTAATAGGTGTGGAGCAGGTAGGTACAACAGGTACTACAGGATATCTTTATCTTGATGCTATTGTGCTTGCTAAGAAGAAAGGCGAAGTTCCGCGGGCGCGTATTAGTTTCAATGCCACTACTCAAATAGGGTTACGTACGAGCACGCGTCTAGTAAATGAAGGTTTTGACCTGTTTGCTGCGAGTGGCGAGCTTGAAGCCTACCGCGATGGCTTTATCGTTGAACGAATAGATGGCGTGAAGGGGTGCATCCGCCTCAGTAGTGGGCAGGAAGTTTACGAAGGGCAAACGGTAGGTGCAGTGACTGAAGAGGAGATACGTCGTATTCAGATACGCACCACAATACAGAAACACCTAGAGCGGGAGCAGCTACTCTATAAACAGGGGATTAAAGTGCTAAGTCTGTTCTTTATAGATGCAGTAGAGAATTACCGTGTGTATGAAACAGGAGGCAATACGCGTAAGGGGCAATGGGCTGAAATCTTTGAAGAGGAGTACCAGTCTGTGCTAAACGAGGTTCAGAACCTTTTTATGGATGAAGACTACAGACAATACCTTAAGGGTATAAGTGTCGAGAGTACCCATGCGGGTTATTTCTCGCAGGATAAAAAGGGAAATATGATAAATTCGAAAGTAAAACGAGGTGAAACTACAGCCAACGATCCCGATGCTTATCAGCTTATAATGCGCGATAAAGAGCGATTACTCTCGTTTGCCGAGCCTACTCGTTTTATCTTTTCTCACTCTGCCCTAAAGGAGGGGTGGGATAACCCCAACGTCTTCCAAATTTGTACACTCAAACAAAGCGCTAGTGAGGTAAAAAAACGTCAAGAAGTAGGGCGAGGTATGCGTCTGTGCGTCAATCAAAGGGGCGAGCGACAAGACAGCGACCTGTTGGGCAATGCTGTGTACGATACCAACATATTGACCGTAATTGCCAGCGAGAGTTATAGGGACTTTTCGGAAGCTTTGCAAAAGGAGTTGGCAGAGAGTATCACATCGCGTGCAGTGTTAGTTACGGAAGGGTTCTTTACGGGTAAAACGATAATTCGAGCTAATGGAACGGAGCAAATACTTAATGCCTCGCAGGCTGCCGATATTATCGAGGAGTTAATTTCGGCAGGTTATCTCAAAAAACACAAGCTTACTGACAAATACTATGAAGATAGGCGGGCTGGTAGTCTACTGTTGAACGAGTGGCAAGCAGAACAGGCGGCTATTGTCGGAATGCTGGACAAAGTGTTCAATCCTGACGTTCTGAAGGTGGGTAATGGGCGTGGTAGAGCATCGGCTAAGTTCCAAGAAGAGCAGTTTGCTAAGAAGGAGTTTCAAGCTATGTGGCAGCGCATCAATAGCAAGACTTACTATGAGGTTGATTTTGAGACATCTCGTTTAATTGCTAGCGCAATTTCCAGTCTTGACCGCTCGTTGCATGTAACGGAGATATACATCGCCATCACAACAGGTACATTAGCCGATATTCGTTCAAAGGAGGAACTTGAGGCTGGGCGTGCCATGCAAGTGGGTACGACGCGTAATCTCAAGCTAAAGGAAGGCGTAGTGTGTGGTGTGAAATATGATCTTGTTGGCGAGCTTGTACAGCGTACAGGCTTAAAACGTAGTACCATAGCTTCGATACTTAGAGGTATTCGAGCTGAAACGTTTGCTATGTATCGTAAGAACCCTGAAGAGTTTATTATCCGTGCAGGCAATATTATCAACGAACAAAAAGCTATCGCAGTGATAGAGCATATCGTTTATCACAAGATGGAGCAACACTACGATGTGAGCGTCTTTTCAGAACAAGAACTTCGTGGCACTATGGGGCTTGATGCGCTACAAAGCGAGAAATCGTTATATGACCTTTTGGTAGTAGATAGTTGTACGGAAAAGCGGTTCGCCGAGCAATTAGAGCGACAAGAAGCTGTGGAAGTGTATACGAAGCTCCCGCGCGGTTTCTATATCAATACACCTGTGGGGAAGTACAACCCCGACTGGGCGATCGTTTTTCGTGAAGGGGATGTAAAGCATATCTATTTTGTAGCCGAAACAAAGGGATCGGAGCAAATTATGCAACTACGTGCGGTTGAGCAAGCTAAAATAGAATGCGCTCGGCGTCACTTTGCTACCATTGCTGCTAGTACGGTCAAGTTTGACGTCGTAAAGGACTACGAAACGCTCTATAATAGTGTGATGCAGAATTAATTGGTTAACGCATTTGGTGTTAGAATTTATAAACGATTTCTGCCCAGATTTCGGAGTTGTCTTTGTAACGTTTGAAACGCCCTTTGTCGCCGTGGAAGAGGTCGTAGCCGGCACTGAGCTGTAGTCCGTCTGTAATTTGATATGCGAGTGTAAAGCGATTGAATAGGGAGTTATCCAGCACGTCGAAGTATCCGAAACTTGAGATAGAGAAGAGGTCGTTGAAGAGCTTTTTGGAGATACGTGCCGTGGCGAGAATGGAATGTTCTTTTGCTTCGATTTCGTTGTCCTTGTAGTTGAGAATACGATCGTACGCTCCTTGTGCAGAAAGCATCCACGAGTTCGAAGCATACCAATCGATACCGATGAGTGCCTGTATGTGATCTTTTTTGAGTGGAGCACTCAATAGGTTGGGTGCGTTGTATAGCTCGCCGAGAGTATAAGCCGTTTCGCCTCGGAAGACGAACTCATCGAGAGGTTTGGAAATATCGAAACCGAGCACTGTTTTTCGGGCATATTGTGGCGAAAGGATAACCGAACTCCAGTCGCTAGCGAGGCGCGCTTGGTAGGTAGGCATTTTATTCCAACCGTAAAGCCCCGTAAACGCAAAATCTACCCCGGGGAGGTTAAATGATACCTGCGCGCCGTATTCCATGTTTTTCAATTGAAATGTGGGTTCTTTATCGCTATCTATACTTACCGGGTAGGATGAGTTTTTGAAAGGTGACCAAGGATTGCGTTTTTCGAGTGGGAGTTTATAACCTTGAAAAGTGGGTATAAGCATCGCCTCCACGGTTATCATTTCCGAGAGGTAGAAAAGGCGGATGGCATTGACAGGGATGCGGATATCGTCATATTCTTGGGCTAGGAACTCGGTCAAATCTAAGGGTGAGACAACGTCGTTTAGTTGCAAACCGTCTGCTACGCCACGAATGATTATTTGTCGACCAGCGCGCATACCGAAATGCTTGGTAGTATAGTCGAGATAAACTTCGCGAGGGAAAACCCCCGTATATTCGTTAATGAAAGCGTGGTACGTTACATACGTAGAGGTGTAGAGTCGTACGTCCTTGTAGTGGTAGCGGAGAGTGAAACGGGCACGCGTGCGCGATGTCATCCAGTCGTAAGGTTCGGCACTGCGTAGCGCATGATAGCTACCGATGTCGCCATTAAAGATCCACGGCGATTCAGGGGTTTCATCGGCATCGTCCTGTGCCCAGAGTCTCGGGATTAGTAACCCGAGGCATCCCCCCAGTAGTAGAAAGAATTTGAAACAGACTCGCATGCGCTATATACCTTTTTGTGGGAGTTGGATTAGAGACCGCGTTCTAGCTTGGAAACGGTAAAGACGTCGTCGGCTAGAGGCTCGTCAAATTTGTGTTTGGAGAAGGAGATGATCGTTTTGTGGTTGGTTTGCACGTTTTCCATGGTTTCTTTCTCAAAGACCCAGAATTTACCAACCTGTTTAATGCTTTGTACGGTGAGGAGTCGGTGTAGTTTGTTGAGTTTGTCGTAGAATTCTACACGGGAGGGCATTAAGCAGTCTTGTCGGATCCAGGCGACTTTTCGGGAGTAGAGTTCGCCTTTTGTCAGGGGCACCGATTCTACCACCCAGCATTTGTTACCTTCGTAGACTTCCTCGCGGAGGAGTTTGTGCGTATCCTCTTCTACGTTGCGCGATCCCATGTCGTCGTAAGTGAAGTCGGTACCCATGAAATAATCTTTCTTTGCCGAGGAGCTGCTAATGCGTCGTACTTTTTTCATGGCAGGGAGGTAGAGCCACTTATCGTCGTCCTTCTTTGGGTCGTCGTAATCCCAAGTTAGGAATCCGGTACCTTTTACATCGCCGGGATGCGTGAAGAACATGATACTTTTAACATCATCGCCGATATCTTTGGAATAGGATTTTAGTTTTCGGATACGCTCATCTCCTCGCTTGTTGATGAGTTTGAGTTCCACCTCCATTGAGCGCGTGTCACCATTGGGGCGATCTTTTACTCGGCGCATAATTTCTGTTCCGTCTTGGGCTTGTAGTGCAAATGAGAGCAATAGAGCTCCAAAGAATAATATACCTCGCATTATAGTTCTTCCTTTCCAAAAACCTTAAATTTTCGACAAAGTAGGGGAGTAATGGTGAGATCGGCAAGGAGGGCAGTCGCTAATCCTGCAATACAGAGTACCCCCATGTGCCATACCATATTTGCTTCCGAAAGACCGTACGTACCAAAGTTTGCACACAGCACGACCGTGGAGAAGATCATTGCAATGCCTGTTACTCGGAAGCTTCGTTTGATGGCTTCATTATAATTTCCACGACGGTAAAATTCGAGGTGGGCGTGGTTGATGAAGTGGATGGTGTCGTCTACCGAAATCCCGAGTACGATGGGGATAATAGTTGCTGTCATCATATCGAGTGGGATACCGAACCACCCCATGAATCCTGCCACTACAATTCCGGGTAGGACGTTGGGAATCATCCCCACTAAGGCAATTTTCACACTCCGAAAGACTACCATCAGTATCACCATAATGATGAGCAGCGAGAGGAAGAAGGAGGTTAGCTGCCCGCGGATTACGTACTGCATCATGGTCGTAAATTGTGGCATTGTCCCGACGGTTTGCGTGTGTGCATCGGGGATAATCTCTTTTGCCGCCGTCTCGATTTGTGGCATAAGTTGCTCCGCGATGCCGGAGTTGTAGGAGTCCATTTCCATCGAAATGCGGAGGCGTCGGTAGTCGTAGTCCATCCAATATTCGATCTCGCTTCCCCCTGCATTTTCGTACAGAAGGAGGAGTTGCGCCACCTCTTCTTGGGTCTTGGGGATGGTGTAGCGAGTGGGCGAGTTGTCGTTAATGGTTCGGTTGAGGTCTTTGATGACGGGGAGGATGGAGCTTGTTCTTTTACTTAGAGGGAGCGAGAGGAGGTAACGATCGAGGGAGTCGAACTGTTGTAAATGTTCGGGAGTTTTAGCATCATCGGGGTTCGGGAATTCCACCAAGACGTCATAGGAGTAGAGCGATCCGAGCTCGGTATCGGTCATTTCCAAAAGTCGTTTAACGTAGGGTACGCGTCGCCCCATGGTGCTTTCTATATCAAAGGCTGTTTCGCCCATGGTGCTTCCGATCAGGAAGAAGATAGTAAGCGATATCGCCACTCCGAAGATTAGCCATCCGTGGTGTAGTACCCATTCGCTCCAACGTTGCATGACTTGCTCGGTTTTTCGTTCTTTCTTTTGCAGTTTTTCTGGAACTTCTGGCGCAGGATTCCGGTCTCTTCCTATACTCATCAGGGTCGGAAACAGAAGTGTGATTAGAATGCATGAGAATAGCAAACTAAGTGCCGTTCCGATTCCTACAAAATTGAGGGGCTTTACGGGGATAAACAAGAAAGTTAGTAGTGCTGCAATGGTAGTAAGTGCGGAGAAGGCGACAGGCCAGCCCATTTCGCTCATGGTTTCTACTACAGCCTGTTTGCGTTTGCCGTGTCGATAAAATGCGCGTCGGAAAAAAGTGAATACGTGTACACTATACGAAATGGGTAGTGTGAACCCCGTTAGGATGGGGATGATCATCATCATTGTGTCAGTTTCGTAGCTGAAATAGCCTAGAAAGCCGAACATGAGCACCACGGACGTTGCAGAAATTACGATGGGCAAGACCACGCCTCGCCATGATCGCGTTACGACCAGCAAGAGGATCATCGCAAGCAGGAGTGCCAGCAGCTCTATTTTGCTCATACTCTGGTTCATCCATACTAGCTTTGCGTAGTTGAGATAGGGCAATCCCGCCGCCCGCAGTTGGAGTGGGGCATACTCTGTTTTTTGCAGGATGTGTTCGGTCTCTTTTCCGGTCAGCAGCTCAGCACCCTGTCCCTCCTTAGAGTCCATTGATGGGAAGGGACGTAACTTGAGCAATAACCATGTGTAGCGTCCGTCGGAGGAGACGATGCGTCGCGCGAGTTCGGGCTTGCTTTCTAGTTTTGCTCGGAGTTTCGCTTGTTCGATAGGTGATCTTTGTGGCTCATCGGGGATGAGTTGATCGATTCGAATCTCGCCGTCTTCATTGCTCATAAACTCAAGATCGGTGAGCGAGGTGAGCTTGTCGGCATACGAGATGCTGTCTTTGAGTTCAGAGCTCAATTGGCGTAACAGATTGAGAGTCCTGGGTGCAAAGAGTGAGTCTGATTCGGCGAGCACAGCCACATAGTTGTCATTGCCAAAGATCTCTTTGAACTCGCGGGTTCTGAGCAACATGGGGTCGTTTTCCAAAAAGTAACTCTCGAAACTCGTTACGGTGCGGAAGCGGTTTACCCCGAAGATGAGCACTACAATTCCTATTAGTGTTGCTGCTAGTACCCAGCCACGATGCCGGATGCTCCAAGCGGCGTACCGTGCAAAGAATAAATTGATGCGTTCGATATAGTTCATCGCCCAAAAACTTATCTAAGTATATGTTTACTGGGCACAAATGTAAATAAAATGATTATAAATAGACAAGTATCGCATAATTCAGAGACATTTTTCTAGACGAGCGACAAGCGTTCTTTGTAGACGTGCGCAAAGCGTTGTGAGCGACTGATACCTCTTGGCGGGCGAGAAACGTTTTGTGCGACAGCTCTGCTTCCCTCCCCCCGGCGTTACCGGAGGATAGGCGACCACGACTCGCTTTTCTAGAAATTCGCTACGCGTTGAGAGCGATGGTGCGATACCGAATCGGCGGTAACCTGCAGGGCGGGTCTTCCAAGTATATCCCCCGGTGCAAACTGGGGGAAGGACGATAGGTGTTTTGCTACAAAAAAAAGACTCCGATAGCTTCACAAAACTATCGGAGTCCTTAGTGTGGTGTGCCCGGAACCGGAATCGAACCGGTACGGCTTCATCAGCCACAGGATTTTAAGTCCTGCGTGTCTACCAATTCCACCACCCGGGCAACCATAATCTTAACGCTGCTTATAAAAAAAGGTACCGAGTTCCGATACCTTTTGAGCGGAAAACGAGACTCGAACTCGCGACCCCGACCTTGGCAAGGTCGTGCTCTACCAACTGAGCTATTTCCGCAAATCTCTTCCCTTCAACCATCAATCACAGGGCAAAGGTAATACCTATTTTTTATTGTACCAAATGGGGTAGTGAAATGCGGGCAAAAAAAAGGAATCCGCTCCTTTCGGAAAGGGATTCCTCTGATTAAATTTAAAGTGTCTTTTCTGCTTAATTCTTTTACGATGCGTAGGATTCTGCCCACATTAACATTAATGCAATGCGTAAACGAAGTTAGCTGTTAGAGAATCTTAGCACGGATGGCAGTTGCTAAATCGCGATATTCTTGGTCGGAGAGTTTGAGGCGCGGGAGTCCAAAATCTAAACTACCAACCTCCTGCAAAGGTACAAGGTGCATATGTGCATGCGGTACCTCGATACCAACCACTGCAAGTCCGATGCGTTTGCAGGGTACCACTGCTTGTATACCACGCGCTACACGTTGTGCAAAGGGTAGCATGGCGGTGAGGATCGCTTGTGGTAGATCGAAGATGTAGTCAACCTCCTGTAGGGGAACCACCAATGCGTGTCCTCGCTGGATGGGGCTAATGTCTAGGAAGGATATAAAGTGTTCGTCGCGTGCTAGTTCGTAACAGGGGATTTCGCCACGGATGATTTTCGTAAAAATAGATGCCATGCCTCGCGATGTGTGTTACAGACCGATAGCTAAAATTTCGATACGTTGGAGTCCGCTTGGTACTTGTACATCAATCATTTCTCCCACTTTATGCCCTAGGAGGGCTTTAGCTATGGGGGTTTCTACAGCCAGTTTCCCTTCGCGCAGATCGGCTTCACTTTGCGAGACGAGTTTAAACTCCATCTCTTTTTTCATGGTGTGGTTCATGAGTTTTACGCGGCAGTGTAGCTGCACCTTCGATAGGTCTAGTTTCGAAGTATCTAAAACCCGAGCTTTTGCGAGTGTTTGTTCGAGTTTGGCTATTTGGTTCTCTAAAAAGACTTGTGCTTCTTTTGCAGCATCGTACTCGGCATTTTCGGAAAGATCGCCTTTATCGCGCGCCTCGGCAATGGCTTGGATAACAGCAGGGCGGTCGACCGACTTCAACTTCAGCAACTCGCTTTCCAGTTTCGCGAGTCCTTCTGGGGTGAGGTAAATGAAATCTGACATGTACTACTCCTTTCACACACAAAAAACGGATCGCACCTCCCGGCGAGAAGTACAAACCCGCGTTTACGTTGCAAAGGTAGTTAACTTCGTTAAATACTCATATTTGCAACCGCGCACCTAAGAGTACAGTACCATAAACCTTGGTGCAGCGGATTCGTTTTACGCATTCCGATTTCAAATGTTTCGTTTTTGGGCACGTTGCGTCTAAAAAATGCATCTAGAAAGGTGTATTTTCGGCTATTTATTACGTCCACACTGTACTTTTTTACACATATGAGAAGAATTTTCAGAGTACTATTGCATTAGTAATAAGGATATTAAAACTAATTAAATTAAATACTGTTAATCGGATAAAAAAAAAAACTTTGCTAGTATAGAATTTTTGTTATATTTGTTTACGAAAAGAGTTAAAAGCATGGTAAATGGATCCTAGCCATGGGCTCTTGGTATTGTAGAGTTTAGAGAAATAAAAAAACGATTGGTGATGAAGCATTTTTCGGTACGAGCACGGTTAAACATTTTCTTTGGTGTTATAATCTTATTCATAGTCTTTTTTGGGATTTTTATCCTATTGCAATCGCGCCATTCGCGTTCGGTAGTTCGTTTGATGCATTCGGCGAATTTAGCAAATTACAATGTGAGTGCAGCTACGATAGCTATAAACAATTACATAGTAGAGCCTTCGAAGGATCTTTATACGGAAGCTGATGTTTTGTTGGATAGTGCTGCTCTTCGTTTGGCGATAGCTGAAGAGTTAACGCATGCTATCAAGGACGAAAAGGGGATTCAGCAGGTGAGTGCGGCTTTGGCAGATTTGAAACAGTTTCGTGTTTGGACAACGGAGCTTCCTGCTATGACGGAAATGGCGGCAAAGAGTATGGAGAATGTCGTACGTGTCTATGCTGAGTTAATGAATGAGGTAAAGAAGCTTGACGTGGTAGTCGCGGGGACGATGGTGGGTATGCTGGAGGGGACTAAAAATTTTCAGCAGTTTCGAGCTAAAGAAGATTTGTCGGCACTTGAAAAAGGTATTGCGTGCTATAAGAATTTAGCAAAAATAGCCCCGAATCCGTTGGTTGCTGCTCATATTAGAGATTTAGCAGCTGCAGAGAGTGATCTTTTGGAGCAATCGCGGAAGCTTTTTACGTTGAAGGCCAATATTATCTCGCAAGGGAAGATATGTTCGGATGTTTTGGACGATATAAGTGATTATTTTGTAGAGGTTTACAAGAACGACTATTCGTCCATATTTCTGAATACGATTATCATATTGATACTGATTGTAATCTTGGCGCTTTTTGTGTCGCAGTATACTTCTACGACGATTACGCGGGTATTGCGTATGGCCGTAGAGCAGATGCAGTTCTGTGCTGCAGGTAATTTTAGTACATCACTTCCGGCTGTTTTTCTGAAACGCACGGATGAGTTTGGTAATCTGGCACAGTCGATCGACGAGATGACACATCGGGTACGGGATGCTATAGGCGATGTAAAGAACGGTGCTGCGAATGTAGCAGAGGCGAGTGCACAGTTGAATATGGTATCACAAAAGATTTCGCAAGGTACAAGTACACAAGCCTCGGGTGCGGAGGAAGTAAGTAGTGCTATGGAGCAGATGGCTGCTAACATCGACCAAAATGCGGAGAATGCGAAGCAGACGCAAGCTATAGCTTCTACGATGGAGAAGAAGATTGCGAGTGTGAACGATCTTTCTCAGCACTCTTTAGAATCGGTACAAGCTATTACGCACAAGATTGCCATTATTTCGGAAATCGCTTCGCAAACGAATATTCTAGCACTTAATGCTGCAGTGGAAGCGGCGCGTGCAGGAGAACACGGAAGAGGTTTCTCGGTGGTTGCTAGTGAAATTCGGAAACTAGCCGAAAGGAGTCGCGAGGCTGCCTCGGAGATAGAAAGCTATTCGACGCGCTCGCTCTCTGATACCACCCTTGCTGCAAAGGGTTTGGACGATGTGATTCCGGAAGTGAAACGTACGGCACAGCTGGTTTACGAAATAGCTACAGCTAGTGAGGAACAGCGGCAAGGGGTGGATCAGATCAACTCGGCGATTCAACAGCTCTCGGATGTGATACAGCAAAATGCAGCTGCTAGTGAAGAGATGGCCACTAGTGCCGAGGAACTGAATTCGCAGGCGGATACGCTCAATGATGCTAGTTCGTTCTTTGTGATTGGATAGTTTGCTCGCGCTTGGTCATTTAATTTAGGTATAGGCGTTTACGTTTCTTTTGTTTAGGGGATTCTGGATCTCTTGCGCCAGGATCCCTTTTTCTTTTCTATTTCCAGTAATGGGCGTCTGGGGGATGAATATGTTGCAAAAAAAACAGTCTCCCCACTCTGTTGTGAGAAGACCGTTTTCGTAGTAATGAAGCAATTGCTGGTCTGTGAGGGAGTACCGAGTTTTAGTATTCCTTTGTTTTGAATTCGCCGCGGAGTACCATAAGGGCGTTCATAGCGAGAGCTGCCATTTCGTCTTCGCCGGGATATACGGTAACGGGCGAAATAAATTCGACCATTTTTTTTACGTATTCTACGAGGTACTTATTATGCGCGATACCTCCGGTGAGGATAATACCGTCTACTTTACCGCCGAGTACAGCAGCCATAGCCCCGATCCACTTCCCGATGTTGTAGCACATGGCATCTTGCACGAGTTTAGCATTGGCATTTCCTTCGCGTGCTGCCAATTCGAGTTGTTGTGCGTCGTTGTTACCTACGTGCGCTACGAGTCCGCCCTTGCCGCAAAGCAATTTCTTAACATCATCTTTGGAATGTTTCCCGTTGAAACAGAGTTCGAGTAGTCCGCCAGTGGGTATAGATCCTGAACGCTCTGGTGAGAAAGGTCCATCGCCGTCGAGCGCATTGTTTACGTCTACCACTCGTCCGTGGTTGTGCGCTCCGACAGATATACCACCACCGAGGTGCGCGATGACGAGGTTGAGGTCTTCGTATTTTTTACCGTTTTCTTTAGCGAAACGGCGTGCTACAGCCTTTTGGTTTAGCGCATGAAAGATGGAGATACGTGGGCAGGTTGGTAGTCCGGTAACACGCGCTACGTCGCTGAGTTCGTCAACTACTACGGGGTCAGCAATAAAGGCACGTGCGCCTTTTATTTCTTTCGCAATTGAGTCAGCAATAAGTGCTCCGAGGTTGCTGGCATGTTGGCGGCAATCGGGAGCGAGGAGGTCTTTTTTCATGTGCTCGTTAACCTCGTATACTCCGGATTCTATGGGGTGCAACAGACCGCCACGTCCGACGACAGCTGCAAGGGTAGCTATGTCGATTTTAGCGCCTTTTAGTTCGTCGAGGATGAGTTTTTTTCGGAATTCGAACTGCGAAGCCACGTTGGGATATTTCGAGAGTTCCTCGGTTGAGTGGCGGAGAGTGACGATAAATACTTGCTTCTCGCCCTCAAATACTGCAATTTTGGTAGATGTAGAGCCTGGATTGATGGCTAAAATTTTCTCTGTACTCATGAATTATGATAACACTAATTGTTGATTTCGTTTAACTTACGGCGTTAGCAGCTAGTGCAATAGAATACATTTTGGACTGTACACTGTCGCCACGTGAGGTAAGGATACAGGGGACTTTTGCTCCCATGACCATAGCTCCGAGTTCGGCTTTAGCGAATTTGGTGCAGGTCTTGAAGAAGACATTCCCGCTCTCGATGTTGGGGAAGAGGAGACAGTCGGCATCACCAGCTACGTTACCTGTTAGCTTTTTAATTTTAGCAGATTCGGCATCAATAGCTACGTCGAGAGCTAGCGGACCGTCGATCAGAGCTCCTGGGATTTGTCCGCGCTCGTTCATTTTCGCAATCAGTGCGGCGTCGACACAAGCGGGCATTCCGACTGACATTTGCTCTGTTGCAGCAAGTAGTGCGACTTTTGGAATGTCAATTCCGAGTGAATTTGCGACTCGTATGAGGTATTGTGTGATGGCGAGTTTTTGTTTGAAATCGGGAGCGGGGATGATGGCAACATCGCCCACGACAAGTAGTTTGTGGTAGGTAGGCACTTGCATAACCGTAACATGCGAGAGTACGGCTTTGGGTGGAAGGAGTCCTTTTTCCTTGTGTAGGATGCCGCGCATGTATTTGTCGGTAGTTACGAGTCCTTTCATGAGGAGATCGCCTTCACCGGCATTAATTCTGTCGACAGCTTTGGCAACCGCTTTGGTATCTACGCTTTCCTGTACGATTTCGAATTGCGAGATGTCTACTCTTAGGTCAGCACAAACCTTTTCCATGGTGGGTTTGTCTCCGATCAGGGTTCCGTCTACAATACCTAGTTCTACGGCTTTTGCCACGGCTTCGATAGTGTGAGCGTCGTTGGCATAGGCCGCAATGAGCCTTTTGCGGGGCTTACTACGAAGGACGTCGAACAGATCGTCTAGTCTTGTGATTGCCATTCTTTTCTTTCCTAATCAGGGTTATGTTGCGTCGGAGGACGCATAAAATGCAGCGTAAAGGTAGTGGTTTTAGTGTATTTTGTATAGCAAATGTACAACACTCCAATAGAAAAGTAATTACATTTGCAGGTTATTAATTTGATTAGTTAACAAATACGGAATGAGGGGAATGAAAGCGTGGCTTTGTGTGTTGCTATTTCTACACCTTATGGTTGTAGCAGCTGCGCAACGGGTGTTGAATATCGATAGTTGTCGAGCATTAGCCTTAGAGAAGAATCGTGATCTACAAATGGGGAAACTCCGCGTGGAGAAGGCTAAAAGTGAGCATCAGGCGGCGTTTACCCATTATTTACCGAAACTTACGGCACGCGGCGCGTTTTTCTACAATGGGCGTAATGTAGAGCTCTTGAACGAGGAGCAGAAAAAACATTTAGAAAATCTGGGTACGGCGACTTCCGAATCCTTGAATAATAATCCGATACTTCAGCGTGCTATTTTGGATATAATCTCGAAGAATCCGGCATTAGCTCCTACGTTTCTGTCGTTGGCGAAAGATGGTAGTGCTGCACTTTCGGCGGGCTTGAATCAGTTAGGAAGTTCGTTGGTATCCGATTTGGAAATGGATACGCATACGGTTTATCTGGGCGCACTTACGCTAACGCAACCGCTGTTTATGGGTGGGAAAGTTTACGCCTATAATAAGGCTACGCGTTTGGCAGCAGAATTGGCACAGAGCCAAGAGGAGACCACACGTCGCGATGTAGTGGTGAGTACCGACAAGGCGTATTGGCAGGTAATCTCGCTAGTTAACAAGCAGAAGTTAGCAACGCATTATCGCGATCTTCTCAAGAAGTTGGAAAGCGATATAGAAAAGATGCTTGCAGAGGGAGTTGCCACAAAATCGGAATTGCTTTCGGTGCGCGTAAAAGTGAATGAGGCGGAGATGAGTCTCGCAAAAGTGGACGACGGTCTTTACCTTTCGCGGATGTTGCTCTGTCAGCTTTGTGGCTTGCCTCTTGATTCGAAAATTCGGCTTGTGGAAGAGGAGTCTGAGGACTTCCATCCCACTCCCTATACGGGCACTACAAGCGTGGAGACGGCTTACGCACAGCGTCCGGAGCTTCATAGCCTCGATTTGGGTGTGCAGATTTATGGACAAAAGGTGAATATCGCTCGTTCGTCATACATGCCACAGGTGGCACTTATGGGTAATTTTGTGGTAAGTAATCCGTCGCTTTACAACGGCTTTGAGAAGAAATTTGGTTGGAACTGGAATGTGGGAATAACGCTATCCTTCCCGATATGGGACTGGAACGAAACCACTTACAAGGTACGAGCTGCAAAGGCAGAGTATCGCGAGCAGCAAGAAAAGATGCGCGATGTGCGCGAAAAGATCGAAATGCAGGTAGCCCAAGCAGTTGCTAAGGTTCGCGAATCGAACAAACGGCTTACGATGGCAGAAGGAAACTTGGAACGTGCAGAGGAGAATTTGCGTTATGCGAATCTGGGTTTTCAGGAGGGTGTGATAACGGTATCTCAGGTTCTGGAGGCGCAAACGGCTTGGATGTCTGCCCGTTCGACACGCTTGGATGCTAAAATAGATGTGCAGTTAGCCGATCTTAACTTGCGGCGAGTGCTCGGTACTGAGCTTTAATTTTGAGTGTGAGTGTGGGTGTTTAAGAGATGAAAATAGAGTCTGACAATTTCAATATTAATGTAGATCATGAAGTGGGTGCGACGGTTGAATGATACGCTCCTAGCCTTTTTAACACTGTTGGCTGTAATAGTTGTAGTGATAGTTGTGGGGCTTTTTCTATTGCGGAAGCGTAGTGACATAATCCAAGGTCAAGCAGAAGTAACGGAGTACAGGGTATCGAGCAAGGTGCCGGGACGTATACAGCGCTATTTGGTCGAGGAGGGTAGCTTGGTACGTGCGGGAGATACACTTGCTATTTTGGAAGCTCCAGAGGTACTGGCTAAAATGGAGCAAGCTCGAGCTGCGGAAGCTGCAGCAGCGGCACAGAGTGCCAAAGCGAATAAGGGAGCACGATCCGAACAAATACAGGCCGCTTACGAAATGTGGCAAAAGGCCAAGGCTGGCGTGGAGATAGCAGAGAAGTCGTTCCAACGTCTGAAGAATTTGCATAGTCAAGGAGTGGTACCGACGCAGAAGCTTGACGAGGTAACAGCACAGCGTGATGCTGCCGTGGCTACCGAACGTGCTGCTTATGCGCAGTATAGCATGGCGATGAACGGAGCGGATGCCGAGGATAAACTTGCGGCACAGGCGTTGGTAGATCGTGCTAAAGGAGCTGTTGCCGAGGTTGAGTCGTATATTAGCGAGACGTGCTTGTTGGCGCAATCGGATGGCGAGGTTTCGGAAATCTTTCCGAAGGTTGGCGAGTTGGTTGGAACGGGAGCACCTATTATGAATATCGCGCAACTCGAGAAACAGTGGGTGAGTTTTAATGTCCGTGAGGACTTGTTGCAAGACCTGAAGATGGGTGCTGAGTTTGAGGCAACGATCCCTGCACTCGACGAGAAGGTGGTTCGTCTCAAAGTGTATTACATTAAGGATTTGGGCTCGTATGCCGTTTGGAAGGCAACCAAAGCAACGGGGAGTTTTGATCTTCGCACCTTCGAAGTAAAAGCGGCACCCCTAGAGCAGATCCCCGATTTGCGTCCGGGTATGTCTGTGCTTATAGCGCGCTAGTTATGAAGTTTTTCGGCGAGCGTGAGCGTCGTTTAGTGCGCGTTATGGCACGTGAGTGTAAGATCCTCACGTTGCGACCGCTTTACATCTTTTGTATGGTAATAGCGCCGCTTTTTTGCGATATCTTTTTCACAACACTGATGCGCGATGGATTACCGAAAGATTTACCAGCTGGCGTAGTGGATTTGGATAGGTCTTCTCTTTCGCGATCTATACAGCGCAATTTGGATGCTTTTGCACAAACGGGAGTTAGTGCGAACTATTCGTCGGTAAAAGAAGCTCGTGAGGCTATGCAACGTGGCGAAACTTACGGTTATTTCTACATTCCGGAGAACTTTTCGAAGGATGTGCAAGCTTTCCGGCAGCCGCGCATCTCGTTCTATTCCAACTATTCGTACCTGATTGCAGGCTCGCTTCTCTTTCGCGATATGAAGACAATTAGTGAGTTGACTTCGGGCGCTGCCATGCGATCGCAACTGTATGCCAGAGGTGCAAGCGAGCGATCGGCAATGGCTTACCTACAGCCCATTGTTGTGGAATCGCATGCAGTAAACAATCCGTGGCTGAACTATTCTATCTACTTGAGTAATCTTCTTTTGCCTGGGGTTCTGTCGCTCCTTATTCTGATGGTGACGGTAACGGCAATAGGTATGGAGATTAAGTATGGTCGCGTGGAAGAGTGGTTGCAAGTTAGTGGCGATTCTATGGCAGTAGCGCTTGTGGGGAAATTGCTTCCGCATACGGTCATTTTTACATTGATGGGCGTGTTCTACAATGTATATCTCTATGGCTTCCTGCATTTTCCGTGTCATAGTGGTATTCTCCCGATGCTCGTTGCTACGTTTGTGTTGGTATTAGCTTCGCAGTCTCTGGGCGTGTTTATGATAGGAGTCTTTCCGTCGTTACGTTTGGGTTTGAGTTTTGCATCGCTTTGGGGCGTACTTTCGCTTTCTATAGCGGGTTTTTCGTTTCCGGTGTTGGCTATGCCGGATGCTGTGCAGGTGGCGAGTAACCTATTCCCGCTTCGTCATTACTATCTGCTTTACGTGGCGCAGGCGCTTAACGGTTATAGTATGATTTATGGTTGGGCACACTACTTGGGTTTATTGCTCTTTATGTTGCTGCCGTTTCTGATCGGTCGTCGTTTGCACAATGCTCTTTACCACTATAAATATATACCGTGATTAGGTTCATGTCTGGAGGAGGTTTTTGGGGCGCTATTCGTCGCGGGATACAGAGTACGATTTATGTTTTCTGGGAGGAGGTGCGTGGAGTTTTTCACGATCAGGGCATTTTCATCTTTTTTATCCTAGTTCCCTTGTTTTACCCGTTGGTGTATAGCTATGTTTATTCGCGCGAGGTGTTGCATGAGGTACCGGTGGTGGTAGTAGATCAGGATCACTCGTCGTTGAGTCGGGAGTATATCCGGAATGTAGACGCAACCCCTGACGTGGAAATTGTAGCGCAGTGTGCGGATATAGAGGAAGCACGGATGGCGCTTAAGCTTAACGAGGCGTATGGGATTATTTATATTCCGGAAACCTTTAGTCGGGATCTCGCACATGGCGAACAAACGAACATCACGCTCTTTTGCGATATGGGGAGTTTGCTCTACTACAAGTCGTTGGTTATGTCTAATACCTTGGTGTCGTTGGATATGAATAAGGAGATAAAGATCCGACGCAGTGGCGCCACTACAGCCCAGCAAGAGGAAATGATGGCTTATCCGGTCAAGTACGAGGAGGTGGCGCTTTTTAATCCAACGACGGGCTTCGCGTCGTTCCTGTTACCTGCGGTATTGATCCTACTCTTACAGCAGACGATGTTGCTGGGGGTTGGCATGTCGGCAGGTACTATGCGCGAGGGGAATAAGTATCGCGACCTGATACCGATGAATCGGCATTACGACGGGACGTTGCGCATCCTTTTTGGTAAGGGTATGTGCTATTTTCTGCTTTACCTCATTGTTTCTGTTTACGTGCTTTGTGCCGTCCCGCGGATGTTTAATTTGCTACAGATAGCAGTTCCGGAAACGTTGTTAGGTTTTGTAGTGCCGTATTTGTTGGCGTGTATCTTTTTCTCAATGACGGCTTCGGTGGTGATTAAGAATCGGGAGACGTGTATGTTGCTATTTGTCTTTACGTCGATACCGCTTTTATTCCTTTCGGGTATTTCGTGGCCGGGGTCGTCTATTTCTCCTTTTTGGCGCTACGTATCGTATCTTTTCCCGTCGACGTTTGGTATTAACGGCTTTGTGAAAATCAATAGTATGGGTGCTAGTCTGTGGGAAGTTCGTTTCGAGTACTTCGCTCTTTGGATACAGTGTGCAGTTTATTTTGTAGCGTCGTTTTTTGTGTACCGCTGGCAAGTACTGCAGAGTCGGAAGCATTTGGTGGCAGAGTACCGACGTCTGAAAGCGAAGGAGGCGTAAGAGCTATTGAGCGGATATTAGGTTTTAGACTGTTGAAGAGGCAGTCGCATTCAACTCTTTTGCAGGTTGGTATTTATTTTCTCTTTTACGGCTTGGTAGAGTTTCTGCGCACTGTAACCGCATTCGTCTTGTAGCTGTGCTACTGATCCGTGCGCTATGAAGGTATCGGGGATTCCGAAACGGGTGAGGTGAACGGATCCTAAAACAGGCGCTAAAGCTTCCAGAATTGCAGTTCCGAAGCCTCCGGCTAGTATTCCATCCTCCACGGTAAAAAATAGCGTGTATTGGCTTGTAAGTAAGCTTAAAAGCGAAGTGTCGAGTGGTTTTAAGAATCGGAAGTCGTAATGTGCTACGATACTTCCCTCTTGTGCTAAGAGCTGGCGAGCCTCTAATACGTTTTTGTATGTAGTGCCTAGAGTAAGAAATACAGCGCTGCAATTGGATTCGGAGCTAATACAACGCGCTTTGCCACGAGTGAGATCGGTTGTAGCGTGTTCGGCAGTGGCACCGAGTGCTTCGCCTCGTGGGTAGCGGATAGCCCATGGTCCGCAGGAGTTTGCGGCTAGGCGTAACATGGCATCCATTTCGTATTCATCGCTTGGAGCACAAATGGTCAGGTTCGGGATCGGACGCAAATAGGCTAAATCGAAAGCTCCGTGATGTGTAGCGCCGTCGTCACCGACAAGTCCTGCACGATCCAAACAGAAGATAACGTGTAGGTTTTGTAGTGCTACGTCGTGTATAATTTGGTCGTAAGCGCGCTGTAGAAACGACGAGTAGATGACACAAAAGGGGGTATAGCCTTCCACGGCGAGTCCTGCAGCAAAAGTGACGGCGTGCGGTTCGGCGATTCCGACATCGAAGGCTTGTTCGGGGAGTTCCTGCATTAACATAGAGAGGGAGGAGCCTGTTGGCATGGCGGGTGTTATTCCGACAATATGCTGGTTATTGCGTGCTAGTTCCAGAATAGTTTTTCCGAACACATCCTGATAGCGTGGCGCGCGGGGCTTTTTATCTGCAATACGTTCGCCGGTAGCATAGTCGAATTTTCCGGGTGCGTGCCAGAGTGTTTGCTCGCGAATGGCAGGTTCGTAGCCGTGTCCTTTTTCTGTTACGCAGTGCAAAAGTTTAGGCCCTGGGAGGGCTTTTAGATCGTGGAGGATCATGGCTAGGTACTCGACATCGTGTCCGTCAATCGGACCGAAATAGCGGAACCCGAATTCTTCGAACAGGTTACTCCCCTTGAGTATGGCACCTTTTAGGGCTCGGTCTATATTTTGTGTAAATGTTCGTAGTCCTTTTCGTTTGAAGGGCGATGCGGATAGTATATTCCAGACATGCTCTTTGAAGCGGTTGTAGCGTGGCGATGTAGAGATATCCAACAGATATTCTTTAAGAGCTCCGACGTTTGGGTCGATCGACATGTTGTTGTCGTTGAGGACGACGAGCAAATCGTTGGTAGTTGCGCCGCCATTGTTCAGTGCTTCAAAAGCCATACCTCCTGTTAGCGCACCGTCTCCGATGATAGCAATGGTATGTTGTGCTGTTTGCGAGAGACGATTGGCTGTTGCCATTCCTAAAGCTGCGGAAATAGAGGTAGAACTGTGTCCGGTTCCAAAGCAGTCGTATATACTTTCGCTACGAAGAGGGAAGCCGCATAAGCCATGATAGTGGCGGTTTGTGGTAAATGCTGTACGTCGTCCGGTGAGGATTTTGTAGGAGTAGGCTTGGTGTCCGACGTCCCAAATGATGTGATCGTGCGGTGGATCGTATACGTAGAGCAATGCTAGGGTTAGTTCTACTACGCCGAGATTAGAGCCAAGATGCCCGGGATTGGTGGCTACCGAACGAATAATGAATTGTCGAAGTTCGTCGGCGATTTGTGGCAGATCGGTGAGGGCAAATTGCTTGAGATCTTCGGGAGTGGTAATTTGTTCTAAAAGGGAGATCCGCGGATCCGGGGACAGTTCCATGGTAACGGACTTTCCTTTAGAAGTTAACCACGTACTTGTGTTGAAATACCGAGAGCATCGACGCGGCGCGCTATAGCTTCTAATTGAGCGAGGGGAACTTTGTGTAAATCGGCTTCTGGTGTATCGCGGTCTATGGTATAAATCATTACGTCGCGTGGACGTAGATATGCCACCTTCTCGAGCCAAGCATCCAACTCTTCGGGTGTTGTATTATCTACAATTTGCCCGTTGTGCGAACCCGTAAGGAAAAGAGTTTGTAGTGTGTACTCGTGTCCGAAGTTGTGCAATCGCTCTACAATTTGTTCTACGGTTAGGGACATCTGCGGTCCGTCGATAAGTTGCATTGTTGGGTTTCGAGCAGAATCTAGTTTCAGAACGGCTTGATCTATTTTTTTGAGGGCAGCAACTACTTTTGCTTGATGAAGCATAGTAGCATTGGATAGTACTACAATTCGAGCACTTGGGAAATAGCGGTTGCGCACTTCGAGGGTATCGTCTATAATTTCGGGGAAAAGCGGGTGGATGGTTGGTTCGCCATTCCCAGCAAAGGTAATTACGTCTAGTTTTTCTCCATTGTGGGCACGTTCTTGTAGTCGTTGGGAGAGTTGCTCACGGATGAAGGAACGTGAAGGCAGGAGGGGTTTCTCTTTTTGTTTTGTCCATCCACATTCGCAGTAAATGCAATTAAAGTTACAAAACTTGCTTGCAGTTGGGAGTAGGTTTACGCCCAAGGAGATTCCGAGCCGCCGACTTACGACAGGTCCAAAGATGGTATCTGGAAAGAGAAAGGTAGACATCGAGTTAGGCGTGTTTGTACTCGCGTGTCAGAATTGATATTGTATGTCTTTACGATAGGGAATGTCTTTTTCGAGTACACTAGCCATGAGGATGACCAGATGTTCGTCGTCGAAGGGCTTACAGAGGAACTCGTCCATTCCAGCTTTTAGGCATTTCTCGCGTTCGCCCGGTAAAGCATATGCGGTTAGTGCGATGATGGGGATATGCCCACCGTTCATATGTTCCACTTCGCGGATGTGTTTGGTAGCTTGCAATCCGTTTAGATGCGGCATCTGAACATCGGTGAGGATGAGGTCGTATTCCTGTTCGTTTAGTTTTTGTAGTAGCTTTCGTCCGTCGGAAACTATATCGATAGTAGCTACGTAGTTGGCAAGGAGGAAGGTCATAACCTTCTGGTTGATATCATTATCCTCGGCGACTAATACGTGGAGATCTTTAATGGCAGCTTTGGCTGTTTCGAAGTCGATACTGATATCACGCAGTCCGATAGTGGGTTGTGGGTGCGCATCAGGTACATTTTGCGCTGCCGTATCTTCCAGTACATGCAAAAAGAAGGAGACCACCATTCCACGGTCGGTGGTCTGCGTGAATAGCCGCACGCCGATCAGATCTTCGAGTTCTTCCGAGCGTTTTTGTTGTAGTTCCTTAGCGTCGGGGTATGGGATGTTTCCGCAACGTAGCTGTATGAGTACGTATTTAACTTCTTGCGTGTTGAGGTAGGTGGTTTTAACTTCGAACGATTGGCGGTTGTGTATGTTCTTCCAGAGCCGATCTTGGATAGATTGGTTTACGGCGTCTGCGAGTCGTTTGGAGTTACCGATAATCTCGGCAGGGATATTTTCGTCTAAAGAGTATTTGGGGACGAACTCTTGCATAAATTCGGAAAAGTTGTTCCGTACCAAGCTTACCAGAAAGTTGTGTACGTTGAAGCGCGAGAGTTCGTTTTGCTCTTGTGTGAGTAGGAACTGTTCGTAGATAGTGCTGAGGCTAAGTACACATCCGCGGAGGCTCTTGGTATATTTTTCGTCGACAAAGACAACGTCCTCCAAGTCTTTGATGATTATGGACATGTTTTCGGAAGTATCGCGCGCAATAGCGACAACACTTTCAAAGAGCTCCACGAGTCGACGGTTCGAACGATTGGCTTGCTCGAGTTGCGTTGAAAGTTCTTGGGTAGAAGTGCGCTGGTTGTATGCAAAATACAGTATGAGAAGGACTTGTAAAAAATACAGGACTAACAATAGGAGTCGTACCGTTAGATCTACAGTTCCGTACATACTTTCCTCGTCCTCTGCTCCCAGTAGGAGCAAAACCGAGTAGACCAAACCATAGATAAAGGCAATCCATCGCCACTGTCTGACTTGGAAGATACTGAGAAAGATGGGATAGAAGAATGCCATAACAAAAGGCAAATCCTCTCCTTCGCTTAGGAAGATATAAGCAATAAGTATGAACCCGAGGATGTAGATTAGAATATCTTTTTGTAGTTGGGAGATAGGCGTATCGGTATTTACGAGGAACGAGACAAAGAAGAGGAGTGCCATCCCGAGGGCTATGATCGGGTTGATAACCAGATCGTTTGTTGCTACATTGACAAGAGCAAAAAAGAGATGCAACAGACCGCCCACTAACAGTAGCAATACGTAGGGCTTCTCTTTTCGTATCGCATTCAGTAGTATTGTCTTCATCTATTTTCAGATCTCCGTTTCTTAAATATGATATCTGAGTTGGTAGGGTTACTATTCCGAGGTTGTGAACAGGAGAGGGTAGACTACAGCTAGTACGCCTAAGAGAATAATGAGTGCCCCTGCGATTTTATTTATCCACCATAACTGTTTAAGTCGCACAAAAGACTGAAAGCGGCTCACCAGATAGCTCAGTATATACCACCAAGCCGTTGCACCGAGGTGTACGCCGAGGAGTGCAGCAGTTAAGGTCCCAAAAGAGGCATCGCTCTGGTGGATTTCAAAGACGGTAAAAAGGGTAAGAAAGATAAAAATAGGAAAGGGATTGGTGAGTGTTAGCAAGAAGATGTAGGCTAAATTCTGTGCGTAGTTTTTGGGTCGTTTGCGATCCTTACGGAATTGGCGTACGGTATTGCGTACAAAGGTAAAGACTCCAAGAATGATAAGGATAATCCCACCGCCGATTTGTATAATTTGCTGGTGTGCTTTAATAAAATCTAGGATAACGGTCAGACTTAGGAGTGCCACCGTAGCAAATAGTGTGTCGGCAAGTGCGGCACCGTAGCCACTGACAAATCCGGCACGCCTACCACGATTTACAGTTTGCTGAACGCAGATCACACCTATGGGTCCTAGAGGAACGGAGGCACAAATCCCGACAACTACGCCCTTCAACAATATCAATAACCACATGTGCAAGGCTCTAGTTCCGCATTAACACTGTAATCCGACTTAAATGGTAGCAGACAAATGTTAGTATAACTATACAACCCATATGCCATTACTGGAAACGGAACTGACCAAGTAGGGTATTGCTAGTTACTATGTACTGCCCCACAATGTTTTGCGCTTCGCGACATGCATCTAAAAGCGACCAACCGCGTGCTAAAAAAGAGGCAACTGCTGACGAGAAGACACACCCCGTGCCGTGTTTGCTACCTTCTCTGCGTTTTACTTGTAGTTCGTATTTCCCATTGGGAGTGTAGAGGAGGTCGGTAATGGTACTCGAACCGATGGTCTCGTGTCCGCCCGTGACCAGGATATTCGTGTTGATAGGGTATTCGTTGTGGCGAAAGAGTGGTGCAATAAGGTTGCGGTATTCTATACTATTGGGAGTTAGCAAATCGGTAGGGTGTAAGATTTTCAAAAAGTTCATGGTGATATTTCCAATGAACGTATAGTCTGCCGAAGAGGGGTGCATTACAGGATCTATAACAATCGGAACCTCGGGTAGGAGTGTATGCAAATAGCGAACGAGTCGCATCAGTGGAATAGACGAGGGCATGATCCCGATTTTTACGGCTTTGATAGGATAGCGATCGCTAAGTGTTTTGACGGTAGCAAAGAGCTGCGAAGCTCGTTCCCACTGGCAAGAGTAGAAAGTATCTTCCGTTTGTACGGTACGTGCCGATAGTACCGCTAAACCCTGCACGTCTAGGGCTTCCATGGTTTTTATATCAGCAAGTATCCCCGCACCCCCCGTAGGGTCGAAACCTGCTATTGCGAGAGCGTAAGGTCGGTCATCCATAATATTGACAATCCCTAATAGTATCTAATCTTTTCTGAAAAGTGCGCCTGCTGGTTGTTTCCCAAAGATAACCCAAAAAGAGAATTCCGCAGCACCCGATGCTGTATAAAGTTCGACAATGCTCCGGAGTTACGCCGCCTAATGCAACAACGGGCACGTGTGCGGTCGGTATTGCTTGTGCCAACTGGTCTAGGGTAAAGTGCGGTTGATATCCTTTTTTGGAAATACTCGGGAACACCGGACTCACTACAGCATACCGGAAGCGTTCGATTTGTGGTTTTTGCAGTTCGTTGAGATTATGCACAGCTATTGAGGTGAGTGGATACTGATGCCAAGTTTCGGAGGAAACTTTAGCTGATTCGGTAATATGTATACCTCCCAGTCCGAGTTCGGTGCAGAGGTGATAATGCGAATGGAGTACGAGGCGCCCAGCATAGCCTTTATCTACGTATGGGAGTAAATATTCGCGGAGCTCGTCTGCCGACATATTTGGTTTTCGTACGTGTAGGTTTTCGATTCCGTTGTCTAGGAGGAGCTGCCCCCACTCATGTTCCGAAACGCGGGTCTCGGGCGGCGTCACGGCATGAAACGAAAGGGTAAGCGTACGAACAGCGTTGTTAAGCACCGCTACTATCGATGATAGCTTGAGAAATTATATCCTAAGCCAAACGTGAGGTAGATATTTTGCATCGGGTATGAGATGCCCGTAAAATTTCTGTCAAAAATGGAGATAAGCCCCATCGATGCTGCGATCTCCAGATAGACATTGTTGATGATGGGATGCACGCCCGCGAGTTCGATCCCGGTGTCCCAATTTCGCATTTCTTTAGAAAAGCTAAAATCCTCGTGCTCGATAAAAATTTTGTCGCTTTGTTTGGATTCGGCTGTTGGGCGAGTCCATACGTATCCGTGTTCTACGCTTCCGGTGAAGGATTTGGATAGGACATAGGAGACATACCCACCTGCTTTTAGGGTGTACTTAGGCGTAATATTCATGTAGAAATACACGGGGAGGGTAGCATAGGAGGTGGTGACTTGGGTCATGATTTCGCCGGTAAATGTCCCGCGGAAACGAACGATGACGCCATCCTGCTCTTTATTCACTTCGGTATAGTAGTCGTGGACTTTAGCGCGCGTCTGCATCCCTTTGTACTCGAATTGGAGCCCAATCTGAAAACCGAAGCGACGCCAAAAGTCGAAACGTCGGCTAAATCCGATCACAGGTGCAAAGTTTGGGGCATAGGACTGTACACTTACGCCGTCTGGGATTCGTGTAGGCGCTGTTGCACCGAGATGGATGCCAACTTTTAGCGATCCGTTGCTTGTAATTTTTTTAGAAAGGTCGACGGTTTGTTCCCAGATCGATGCCTTATTATCTGCTTGTAAGTTTTGTTCGCTGCTAGATAGATAATGGTTTGTAGTATCTGTGGTAAGGGTAGATGTGCGATGTGTTTGCTGCAATGTATTGCCCGGTTGCCAGAGATTATCTCGAACTTGCGCCAACAAAGACATGGGCGACAACCCTAAAAAGATGATAAACAGTACTCTGTTACGAATCACTTTCCGCATTACTTATAGGTTATTTCGAGATCGTCCAACAAGAGAATACTCCCTACGGCTCCTACAAAGTCGTCACCTCGTCGGGAGGAGCTTGCTACGATTGTATAGCGTAGTACGGCACCTTCTGGAGGAGTGACGCCTGTTTTTTCGAATGGTAGTTCAAAACGCGTATATTCTTTTTTAGGGGTTAGGTCGGTTAGTCGTGCTTTATAGAGTACTCGGTCGCTATTTTGTATATTGTGTGAGTTGAGTTGATCGCCATAAAAGACGATAGCATAGAGATCCAACTCATCGGTACCATCGATAGCATTTCCACTAGCATTTACCATTTGCTTACCTGGTATATACTTATACCAGCCGGAGAAGACACTTGGCGTTACGTTTGCCCATGGTACGCCGAAACGTGGTCCCGAGAGGGGATCGCTTACAATGTTTGATGCGTCAAAAGAGCCTAAAAATAGTGCCCCCGAGGCGATGGATTTTCCAGCCTTAAAGATGCCTTCGGTCGAAATGCGAGCCGCATAACTACCTGAATGCGCATCGGTCGACTTTTGCACGGAGTAGTTATCTGGTTTCCCTAAGAAGTCTTTGGATATTTTTAAGCCGGGATTGCTGCTATTCCAGCCACCGAGGGGTTGATCGTAATCGGAGACCTTTTGCCAGCGTTCGAAATCGAAGGTAAGTCCGGCGAGTTGTGGAGTGACGGTATAGGTTTTGGTAGTAAGCCCATCTTCGGAGGTTATGAGGATGCGGACGGGCTTTGAGAAATCAGCGGGTATATTTTGCGGTAAGTTGCATTTTGCACCTGCCGAAATGGTGTAGTAGGGGGTTAGAGCACTCAGGTTTAAGCCTTTTGCGGGGAAGGTAACCTTTAAGCCGTTAATCTTACAGGGTGTTTGCAATTCCTTAAATCCGAAAGATAGTAGCTCTGCCTCGTAATTTAAGCGCTGATCTACTACGACAGTGTACGTGCGTGTGATACTCTTATCTTGCGAAGTAACTACGATGCGCTGCGGTTTCGAGAAATCGTGTTTTTGTCCGGATACAATGTTGGTGGTGGCTCCTTCTGATACTTTAAAGTGTAGGGTAAGCGCTTTGATATCGATCTCGCTTCCCGAAAAATAGGTGTATGTAGCTCCGGTGATGACGGGAGTCTTATCGCTTAGTTCTTCTATACGCAGCTCCGAGAGGACAGCTTGGTCGTTGGTTCGGCGTGTAACGATAATTTGGTAGGATTCCGAAATACCAGAGCCCGTTACAGTGAAATTTACAGGGTTAGTAAAGTCGTGCGCAACACCACTAGCAAGTGTAGAAGTAGCACCTGGGGCGAGGGTGAGTTGCGGTTTTAGTTTTGTTATGTCGATGCCATCGCCTACGAATACGTGGAAGGTATTTTGTTTCCGCATAATGCGTGTGGCAAGACCTATAAAGTCGAGCTCTTTTAGCAGTTTGGTTTGTGCAGCTTCTTTTACGACGCGAGTGGTAACGGTATAGTCTGCTTTATGGTAGGAAAAACCCCAGAATTTGCGATAGGCATATAAAATGACCGGAGATGAGAAGTCGAGTACAGTTTCTCCGGATTTAAATTCTGGGGAATTCGCTTTTTTTCCTAACCACAAAGAAGCAGGTCCTTCTGCGTTATCCCAGTTAGGTTTGGATAAGAAGGTAAAGGTCGCTTTTAGGTGTGTTAGGTCGGTTCCTTCCGGAACTTTGCATTCTATGGAAGTTCCGATAATTTGCGATTCTGCGCCGGGAGCATCTAGGAGGAAGGATGTTAGAGTACCCCGCTCTGGTGGCACATCGCTTTTCTTTATTGTAATCTGGTAGGTATTGCTGTGCAGCCCGTCTTCTGAGGTTACAACCAGTTCTTTGGGTTGAAAGTCGGATAAATCGAGTGGCTCACCCAGATTTATATTGCACTTAGCCCCCTCTGATAGTTCAAAAACGGGATATAGGTTTTTGAGAACGTTGGCATCTGTAACACAATACCCGAATGTATGCCCCTCGGTATAAGTGGGTTCGCCCAAGGGGTATAGTTTGAACGATTTAAGTGTTGCACCTTGCAACATACGCACCGAGGCAAATACGGTGTAGGTACTTTTGGCAGCATTGTCCTGCGAGGTTACTTCAATTTTTACGGGATTGGTGAAATCGATCGGTTCGCCCTTTTCAATAGACAAGCGCGCTCCTTCGCTTAGTTTGATTATGGGTACTAATGAGGTTATATCAGCGCCACGTGCGGCTTCTGCGTAGATTTGCGAGCCGTCGATCTCGGCAAGGGTTTGTGCGCCTGCAAAACGAAAGCTCAGGATTTGCGCATCTTGGTGTGGTGGAGGAGTTTTGACGCGGACAGTAATCCGGAAGGTGTTTGTGGTATGCTGATCCTCGCTTGTGACGCGTACGTAGAGCGGATCTGTGAAATCGTAGAAGTCGCCCAGTTGCCAATCGCACGTGGCATTGGTAGATATGGTAAACTTAGGTTTGAGATTTGTAATATCAGTACCCTCGGGCACTAATACATTGATTCGCGTCCCCCGCGGTTCGTACTCTGCCCCTGATATATCCTCGAGTAGGAAATCGGTTAGCCAAGCTTCGGCATTTTGTTCCTCTTCTTGCGGAGGTTCTGCTGGTGGCGGATCTAATTTAGAGAGGTTGAAGATATACTCACGCTGATTGCGTTCGTTTTCCGAGGTTACAATAATGGTAAAGGGTTTGGTAAAATCGTAGCAACCACCGGATTCGCAAGAGGCTGTAGCTCCATTGGATAGCGTAAAAATGGGCACTAGTTTTTGGAGATCTGCAGAGTAGTTTACATCTACGGCGATGTGCGTACTCAGCGGTGTGATAGTATCGCTTACAAGCAAAACGGTATCCTTGCTGATGCGTTTCGCAAAGTGAATGGAGACAATCTCCGCCTCGTAATTGCGCGTATCTTCTTTACACGAGAAAAAGAAGAGCGAAACGAAGCTCGCTATAAGAAGTAGGGGGAGGGTGTTTTGTAGAAAAATGCGTCTTTTCATCATTCGATACACAACACCAGACAACGGTATTATTCTTCTTGTTAAGGTTCTTGCAAATGTAAGCAAAAGAGAGAAAGAAGCTTAGAAACGCTAATGGTGTTGCTATTTTTTGTTTTTTGCACGTTCCTGTTTTGCGTTTTCTTTTTTCTGTTGACGTTCTTGCCGTGCGCGTAAGTTATTTTCGAGTTTTATATACTCTTCTTGCGCTTTTTCTACGGCTTTTTCGGCTGCTTTTTTATTGTTAAGAGCCTTTTTAGCAGCATCTTTTGCGCGTTTTTCGTTTCTGACGCTTGTCTCGTAGTAGCGCTGTGCCGAACGTCCACGCCGCTCCAAGTCTCGGATGCGGATCTCGATCTCTCTTTCAATATTTCGGTATTCGTTGCGTAGGGAGTCTAGCGCTGTTTCATTAGCTTGGCTTACATCGCGTCGTGCACGTTTTTCGGCATCAAATTGCGCTTTTTTTATACTCTCTTCCTCGGCGCGTAGGAAACGGAGCGAGTCCTCAGCAGCACGAATATTTCCTTGTGCAACGACCACCAACGAGTCGGCTTTGGTTACTCCTATTTTCAAGCTTTCGATGCGCTCCTTAAGTTTATTAATCTTAGCTTGCGCTCGTAAAAGTCGCTGATCATCTTGTGCTTGTGCATTGGCGATCCACCACCAGCACAAGCCTAAACAAATAACACCTACAATCCTCATCTCCTGACGATTACAATAAATCGCTTGCCAATTCTGCTAATTCACTTCTTTCGCCCCTTACTAGGTTGATATGTGCAAAGGCAGCCTGCCCGTGCATTCGTTCTGCTAGATAGCTTAATCCGTTAGAACGAGTATCCAAGTAAGGATGGTCTATTTGGTAGATATCCCCGGTAAAGACAATTTTCGTGCCTTCGCCTGCGCGCGTGATGATGGTTTTTACCTCGTGTGGTGTCAGGTTTTGCGCTTCGTCTACAATGATAAATGCATGCGACAAGCTCCGCCCACGAATGTATGCTAGGGGCGAGATGACAAGCTTGTTGGTTCGTTGCATTTCCTCAATGCGTACATAGTTTCGGCTTGTGCTTTTAAGCGTACTTTTTATAACGCCGAGGTTATCAAATAGGGGTTGCATGTACGGACCTATTTTAGCATCCACATCGCCGGGTAAGAAGCCTAAATCGCGATTGCTGAGCGGTACGATAGGTCTTGCCAACATTACCAATTCAAAGGCCTCCTCTTGTGCTAGCGCTGCTGCTAGCGCTAGGAGTGTCTTCCCAGTTCCTGCTTTTCCGGTGAGTGCAACTAGTGGAATACGTGGCGATAGTAAGTATTCTAGGGCGCATTGCTGCTCGCCGTTTCTTGGTTCAATGCCATAAGCTTTTCGGCGTTCGACAGGTTCAAAGACACCTAGAAGTGGATTATAAATTACTAAGGCACTTGAGCGTTCGCCCTCCAGTACAAAGCAGTCGTTACCACTTACATCTTGTTTGAGATTGTTGGGCGTAAGCGTTGATGGCGATTGGTATACTTGCTGGATAAGCGCGTCTGCTAATCCGGTGATGTGTTGCAGTGGGCGTCCGATGGCGTCGAGGTCGTGTACATTATCGGTTAGATAGTCTTGCGCCATGATGCCTAGCGACTTTGCTTTCATACGGAGGTTGATATCCTTGGAAACGAGGATAACCTTACGTTCCGGATTCTCCTTCCGAACCCATTCTGCAATGGCTAGAATTCGGTGATCGGAGGAGGCATCTCCAAACGAGAGTCGCATCTCTTCTGAAAAGGGCTTACCTGTTACAATGCGAAGCTTTCCGCGTCCAGTACCCAACGATACTCCGTCTGTAAATAGGTTATCGCCACTTAAGCGGTCTAGGGCACGAGCAAATTCGCGAGCGTGGTAATTGATGGTTTCGTTGCCTTTTTTGAATTTGTCGAGCTCTTCGAGAGCTACGATCGGGATTACGATATCGTTGTCCTGAAAATATTCTATACACTTGTGGTCGTGCAGCAATACGTTGGTATCCAAAACGAACACTTTCGCCGTGGTAGCCATTCTTATCCTCCGAATGTTTGTAGACAAATGTACCTATTTTATTGATAAGCATGCGAAAATGCTCTCTAGGAGTTTATTCTCGTGCGTTTAGTCTGTTTGTAGTTTGGGTAATAAAAAAGGCGCAACCCTTTTCAAGGTCACGCCTCTATGACAAAGACAAAAAATTTACTTTGCTACGCGTTCTAACCAACGTACCATCGAGAGCATCACGAACATAGATAATGCACATGCTCCTACAAATACTAGCCACGTTGCCCAAATAGGAACATTTGTGTATAAGATACCACCAATAAATAGCAAGGAGTTTCCGACAGCAGTTGCAGCTAACCATGCGCCTTGCATTAAACCTTGCATGTGCGGCGGTGCGACCTTAGATACAAATGCTAAGCCGAGAGGACTAATAAATAACTCAGCTACAGTGAGTAGGAAGTATAGCCCGATCATAATTGCGGGGGTTACTTTAATAGCTTCTCTGTCTGCTGCCTGAAGACCTTCTAATGCATCTTTACTTGGCAATGCTAAAGAGAACAACATTAAGAAAACATATGCAGCTGCCGCAATACCCATCCCGATCGCTATTTTCATTGGTGTTGAAATGGTACGACCTTTCTTTTTCAACCAACCAAAGAACCACATAATAAGTGGCGTAAGGGTTACTACAAATAGAGGATTTACGCTTTGGAAAATTTCTGCTCCCTTAATTGTAATGTCTGTAAAAGGAATATCAAAAGTTAGCCAACTTGCATTCAGATTTACATAGTCGCGCGCAAAGAAAGTTAGCGAGTAACCATTTTGGTGGAAAGAAAGCCAGAAGAAGATAACAATGCCAAAAACAGCAAAAAGCGCTAAAACACGTTGACGTATTTCTTGTGCACTCATCTTCACCTCTTCGGCAGAAATATTGCCAGTTTTTGCTGTTACAGCTTTCTTACTTGGATCAGGAAGCCCCTTCTTATTGGTAAGAAAGATGACTAACGAAACCAGCATCATAACAATTGCTGCCATGAATGCATACTGAAAACCACGATTGAATACGTTGAGATATTCATTGGCAAAAGCAACAAGATCGGTAATAGCAGCTCCGGCTTTGAGGGAGACTTCACTAGCATAAGTTTGAAGTGTTGCTAAACGATCTGCAGCCATCGCGCTTCCATTTTCTATGAGTTCATGGCATAGTTCGGGAAGTTCGGCGTTGTAATCAAAGTGATTCACTTTTAACCACCAGTTTCGTACGCCAATCGCAATAAATGGTGCGAAGAAACCACCAATGTTTATGAACATATAAAATATCTGAAACCCCGACTCGCGTTTTGAAGCATAGTTTGGATCATCATACATCTGTCCTACTAATGCCTGAAGGTTGCCTTTGAACAATCCGTTACCGAAAGCAATGACTAACAGACCAAAGCAGGTTAGTGCTAAATAGAGTATCTTGTTTGGTACGGGGGTGGGCGTCGGGATGGCAATGAGCAGATAACCGATTGCCATAAAGATAATCCCCCACGTGATCGTCTGTTTGTATTTTTTAGTACGATCGGCAATAATTCCACCAACAAGAGCTAATAGGTAGATAGAAGCATAGAAGGCGGAATAGATGTATCCGGTACTGGTAACGTCTAAGCCGAATTTCGATGAAATGAATAGCGAGAGTATCGCCATCATGATGTAAAAACCGAATCGCTCGCCCATATTAGCGAGTGCGGCGGCCAACAAACCTTTTGGCTGATTTTTAAACATTCTACTACAAGCGTTATTAGTTTATAGTTATTCTAACCTACAAAAGTAGAATAAAATTGGAGATCAGCGATATAGCTCCCTTTGTAAAAGTTTGTGGTTGGTATACGGGGTACTTTGTATTATTTTGAAATAGATACATTACATGGAGGTGGTAGTAGATAGCTAGTTATATTGCCACAGGTTTTGATTTCTGAGAGTAGAGGAAATACTTTGGCACGGATTTTGTTACTAGCTATGGTGAACCGTTTGATTCTCTTATTGAAGATAGTTATTGAAGCACGATAGCCAAGATTTCTTGGGCACTTAGCCCTCTCGAAAAAGCTCTCAATTATGGAAAGCACCTCATTAAGGGGTGCTTTTTTTGTGGATAGAGATACAGACGATGTGTTATAACGCGCAAACAGCTGTTTTGCTTGAGAAATTAGGGTGAGAATGGAGTGTACTGAGGTACGGAGCAAATTCTAATTCTCAGTGCCTTGCATTTTACACCTTCTGAATACACCTAAAGAGGGTGTGCCAAATTTCTATCTTGACACACCCTCCATATCTCCCTCGCTCTTACGATCTCCGAATCCCCCAGTGGAGGGTTTGTTCGTATTTCTGCCACATAGCAGCATACGCACCAGATTGTGCAAGTAGCGATTCATGTGTACCATGTTCGCGAATCTCTCCGCCCTCGATGTAGAAGATCTGATCCGCATTCACAATTGTACTCAGGCGGTGGGCGATCACCATTACCGTCTTACCCTTAATAAGGTGCGAGAAAGCTTCGAGAATCTTTCCTTCGTTTTCTGGATCAGCAAAAGCTGTAGCTTCGTCTAGGAGGATAATCGGCGCATCTTTCAGAATTGCACGCGCTAGTGCCAAACGTTGCTGTTCGCCTCCCGAGAGATAGGTTCCGCCCTCGCCAACTAGTGTCTGGTAGCCTTGTGGAAGTGCTGTAATAAATTCGTGACACTGTGCAGCTTTAGCTGCAGCTTCCACCTGTTCGAAGGTAGCCGTCTTGTTTCCCATCCGTATGTTTTCCTCGATGGTATCAAAGAAAAGTGGGTTATCTTGAAAGACGAACGAAATCCGATTCATTAGCTCCGTCGTCTGGATATCGCGCAGAGGCACTCCACCAATCTTGATAGTACCTTCTGCTACGTCCCAAAAACGAGCTGTAAGCATCGCAATAGTCGACTTCCCAGCTCCGGACGGACCTACAAATGCAGAGATTGTTGCGGGTTTTGCTTCAAAAGATACGTGGTTTAGTACCTTTTTCTCTTCATAAGCAAACGATACATCTTCGAAAGCTATAGTTGCATCTGCTGGGATCTGTGGATGTGTAGGATCTTCTAATTCGGGCTCGTCTAAGATCTTATCTATTTCTGCTACACCAAAGCTATTTTGGTTGAATAAAGAGCCTACCCACATAATCTTGAGCAGCGGAAAGAGTATTCCAACCGAAAAGACTAAGAAGAGCAAGATTTGTGGCAACAATGCGCTATACGAGTCTGTTTGCATAAGCAGATATGCCCCAACAGGGATAATAAATAGTAGTGGCGACAAGAGGATAGTCTGGAAACCGACATAGGTGCCCCGGTATTCGTGATTCATTTTTGTAGCAAAGTCTCGAAACTCCCGTACTCCTTGGTCTAATTGGCGATAGGCTTTGGAAGAACGGGTAAAGATCTTTACCACTTGGATGCCACGGATGTACTCCACCAGCGAGGCATTAACCTGCCCGTTTACACGCATCCATTCGTCCATATAGGCTTTCATGCGTCCGTTGCCATACATTTTTGCCATAAAGAGAAAGGAGAGGAGCGCAATCCCGAGGATAATCGACGCCAATAACCAATTCACCATAAACATATAGACAAAAAGTAGGATGGGGAAGATGATAGAAGTTACCGTATCGGGCAAGTTGTGTGCGATAAAGAGCTCGATGCGTTCGACGTCTTCGGTCATAATCTTCTTAATCTTTCCGGTGGCGTTTTTCGTAAAGAAGCCCATCGGTAAGCGTGCTAGTTTTTGCGCCAGCTGGATACGCATTTGGTATAAGATGTTGAATGCTGCCAAGTGTGAGAACATCACAGAGAGGAAGCCCACGACCAAACTTATGACGAATGAACCAAACATGACCCAGCACCAGAACCAAATCTCTGTCGCATTCGCAGCTGCAGGTTCAGGCGCATGTGCTACTAATTCTGTCAGAATCTTATAAATTGCCACAAAGGGGAGAAACTGTGCTAATGTTGTTGCTACACCAAATAGGATAGACAAGAAGAGAAAAAATTTCTTACGTCCCGCGATCTCAAGTAAGCGAGACAGACCTGTTTTTCGTTTTTGAGTATTCATTGTTTCCATCACGATTTTATCTGCCACTTGACTTAAAATTTCCAGCCTTTAATACGTTGTTGCTCGTCCCAGAGGTGACGGTAAATGCCCCCTTCATCTGCAAGTAGTTCTTCATGTTTTCCTTGTTGCACTAACCGACCGCGATCTAGTACATAGATACAATCTGCCTCGCGTACCGTCCATAATCTGTGCGCAATGACTATTACTGTTTTGTCTTTTACTAGCTGTGAGATCGCGTCTTGAATGTGTACCTCGTTTTCCGGATCTAGCGAAGCCGTAGCCTCGTCTAGCAGAACAATCGGTGCATTCTTAAGTATTGCTCGTGCGATAGAGATTCGTTGCTTTTCTCCCCCCGATAGGGTGTTTCCTCCCTCACCGATTTCTGTATCATAGCCATTCGGGAGTGCCATGATAAAATCGTGACATTGTGCCATACGTGCTGCAGCTTCTACCTCGGCATCTGTAGCATCTTCACGCCCCATCAGAATGTTATTTTTCACGGTATCTTTGAATAGATAGACGTCCTGAAACACTACGGCTACTTGCGATAGAAGGGTATCTAGCGTATACTCTCGCAGGTCTCGCCCTCCGAGAAAGATTTCCCCCGCGGTAGGATCCCAAAAACGAGCAATCAGGCGCGTCAGGGTCGTTTTTCCAGATCCTGAAGGTCCTACAAGCGCTACCAAACTTTTAGCAGGAATACGAAGCGATACATCCTTCAATACCGGTTTTTCGTTGTAGCGGAAGGAGACATTTTTGAATTCGATGTCTGTTGCGGCGACCGCGGTTTCCTCGCCTTGCGACTGCGGTGGTACTTGCATGAGGTCGTAAATCCGATTCGAGCTCATCGAAAAGAATTGTATCAAGGCGTTGAATTCCATCGATTGGATGAGGGGGGCGTAGATACTCAATCCGGAGAGGAGGAATATCACATAGTAAATCAGTGACAATTCGCCCTGTTGTAGTAAGTAGAACCCAAAGAGCGCTAAGAGGATAGTCCCGCCATTCATAAATAATTTGGCAACGGAAAGGACGGGGGATGGAATGAACTCCAGCCGGATACTTTCGCGTTTTAAATCGCGTACAGCTTTCTCGAGTCGTATGAACGAGGTCCCTCCGAGGTTGAAAGCTTTGATGAGTTTGATCCCGAGGATGTACTCTATCATGCGTGAGGAGGAGTTTCGTTTCACCGTACCGAACTGTTGCCCAAGACGATTGATGATATAACTTGAAAGCTGAATAAGGGGATAGGCAAGCACAATCACCGCCAAGGCTACGAGTGCCATCTTCCAGTTCAGGATTGCAAAAAAGATGAGTGAGAGCGTGGGTACAAAGAAGCCTGAAATGGTCTGCGGAATGAAGTGTGTGATCAGGAATTCGGTCTGTGCATAGTCGCCCGCCATATACTCTCCAATCTCTCCGGGGTCTTTGCTATTGTAGTAGCCCATCGGGAGGTGTTGCATGTGGGTTACCAGCTTTAGGCGTCCCTCGGTCGTAATCTCATACGCGTGCGTAAAGACTACATCGTAAGCCTTTGCAGATGTGAAGACATACAAAACCATCCCCACCACAAACGAGAGTAGTACGCTCCAGATTTGCCACCACTCTAGGTGTACTGAGCTATCAATTAGCGGTAACAGCAGTACAATCACCGCAAGAATCAGTACGCTATAGGGTGTCCCCTTGAACAACGCTTCGATAATCGACCAGCTCACCATCGGACGCATCCGGCGTGGCGCACCAAGAGTCGAGCTCACCATCGCCTTTTTCAGAGCACTCATTGTATAGTATAATTTATAGTTATTCTAAAAACAAAAATATAAAAAAATATTACGTGCGGTTATACCATAATTCTGCAGATGTTGCACACTAACGATTTTAGGGTAGTGTAAATGTGAGCAGTACGTTTTTTTTTGTTCGTACGCTAAAAAGGGGGAAAATCGGTCTGTAGCGAGCACGAGGGGAGGGGTGTTCGCTTACGGAGTATGGGTAGGTAGTGAGTTGTTTTTGAGGAGTTTTTGGGCAAGGGGCGTAGCAAATACAAAGCGATTGAGTGCCTCGTTTTGGGCTTGTAGGATGTCTGAGCCTTGTCCTTCCCACACAAGAATGCCTTCGCTAAGGAAAGCGACGTGATCTCCGATGCCGAGTACGGAATTCATGTCGTGGGTATTTACGATGGTTGTAATTCCGAGGTCGTGGGTAATGCTATGGATGAGGTTGTCTATAACGAGTCCTGTTTGTGGGTCGAGCCCGGAGTTTGGTTCGTCGCAAAATAGGAAGCGGGGTTTGTTGGCAATGGCACGTGCAATAGCCACACGTTTACGCATTCCGCCGCTCAGATCGCCAGGATATAGGTTGTAGCTATCTCTGAGGTTTACTCTGTCGAGGCATTCGAGGGCACGTTTCATAGCTACGCGTTCGGACATCTTGGTATGGAGGAGTAGTGGGAAGGTCACATTTTGCCCCACTGTGAGCGAATCGAAGAGAGCTCCTTCTTGAAAGAGCATACCTGTTTTTTTTTGGATATCGCGTCTCTCTTTTGGATGCATTTGAGAGACTTGTTGTCCGTCGAAATAGATTTCACCTTGGTCGGGGGTTAGTAGTCCGGCTAGGATTTTGAGTAGGACGGTTTTCCCGGATCCACTTTTTCCGATGATGAGGTTCGCTTTTCCGGGATCGAAGGTTACGTTGATATTGCGAAGGACGAGCTTTGCTCCGAAGTGCTTTTCTAGTTTTCGGGCTTCTATCATAGTAAGAGCACTTGGGTTAGGATGAGGTTGAGTATAATTATCTGAATACAAGTAACCACCACCCCTTTGGTACTGGCGCGTCCGACTTCGAAAGCACCGCCTTCGACATAGTATCCCCAAAAAGCGGGGATTGTGACAATGATAAATGCGAAGACGAGCATTTTGAAGAGTCCGTAACCGATGTAGCGTGGTTTGAAAAAGATTCGTAGCCCCTCGGCATAGTCGACCATAGAGAGCATACCCGAAACTTCGCCGGTGATTGCGCCTCCTACCAAGCCAATAACCATGCTCATAAGAGTTAGTAAGGGGAAAAAGAAAAGGGCAGCTGTGAGTTTCGGGAGTACGAGGTAGGCTGCAGAGTTGATGCCCATGACGTTGAGTGCGTCTATTTGTTCGGTGATTCGCATGGATCCGATTTCGGAAGCGATACTACCGCCTACTTTTCCAGCTAGGAGGAGGGCAGTGAGCGTGGAGCTGAATTCGAGGAGGAGGACGTCGCGCGTACCGAGTCCGACTAGGTATTTTGGTAGCATTGGGTGATTGAGGCTGATGGCTCCTTCTAATGCAATGACAGCTCCGACAAAAAATGAGCTTAGTGCTACGAGCGATACGGAGCTCATGGCTAGTTCCCAGATATCTCGCTGTAGGCGTTGGCGGAAGACGCGCCACGGGCAGGGTTTATGACACACAGCTCCCAAAAAAAGGACGTAACGCCCTACAGTATCTAACGGACGTAAAAGGGGATTCATCGTCACGACAAATGTGGTACTTCTTAGTTTGCCATATCCGAATAGAACTGGATGCGTACGAGGCGGATTATGTCCTCGTCCACGTGTAAGTCCTTCAGGGCGTTACAGGCTTCGGGGAGTTCGATCGTTGGTGCGTCTTCAAAGTAGTCGTAGATGTCGTCGCGGAGGTCGGGGTCTACTTCTTCGTCGAGGTAGTAGGAGATATTGAGTCGCATACCGGAGTTGAGGACGAGCTTTTCGATTTCGTCAATAAGTTCGTTGAGCTCTAGGTTGAGCATATGCGCGAGATCGTTGAAGTCCATCTTTCGGTCGATCGACTCTATAATTTTTTTCTTGGAGAAGGAGTGCGAGGGAGCAACGGTCATGACGAAGTCCTCGGGGCGGTCTATGCCTTTTTCCTCCACGTATTGGCTGATGAGTTCTACAAATGGTTTTCCGTAGCGTTTGGCTTTTGTTTCGCTTACGCCGGAGATTTTTTGTAGCTCTTCGATAGTTATCGGGTAGTGGATGGTCATATCGCGAAGGGCGTCGTCCTGGAAAATGAGGAATGGTTGCAGTTTAAGCTTTCGTGCTTCGTCGTGTGTTAGGTTTTTGAGCATTTGGAAGAGCTCTTCGTCGGCGACGGCGCTTCCGGTTTGGAAGTCGTGATCCTCATCTAGGTCTGTCGCGTTGTAATCGTGATCCTGTACCAGCGAAATGGAGTAGGGCGATTGCATGAATTCCTTCCCCTTCTCGGTTAGGTAGAGCAAGCCATATTGCTGGATGTCCTTTTTGAGGAATCCGTGTAGGATAGCTTGCCGGATGATGCTTGAGAGAAAGAACTTAGTGTCGTTGCGTCTTGAGCCGAAGATTGGGTTTTTGATATGTTCGTAGAGGTCGGGATCTAGGTTCTGATTTCCTTGTAGGAGCTTTATAATGTAGTCGGCAGTAAATCCGCCCCCGATAGAATCTAGAAGTTTGAGGATGGTGAGGAGATCGTCTTTTCCGTCGAAGTGGGGTTGTGGAGCACAGCAGTTGTCGCAGTGTCCGCAGTTGTCTTCAGGGTAGTGTTCGCCGAAGTATTGGAGGAGCATTTTTCGTCTGCAGTCCCCTCCTTGTGCATAGTAGGTAGTATCTACGAGGAGTTGTTTACTAATTTCTTGTTCGGGGAGCGTTTTTGAGTTGAAGAAGTGCTCGAGTCGTCGGATATCTTTTTCGGCGTAGAATGCGATGCATCGTCCTTCGAGTCCGTCACGTCCGGCACGCCCTGTTTCTTGATAGTAGCCTTCGAGGCTTTTGGGCATGTCGTAGTGGATTACGTAGCGTACATCGGGTTTGTCGATACCCATACCAAAAGCAATGGTAGCAACAATAACCTCGCACTCCTCCTGTAGGAAGGCGTCTTGGTTTTTGGAGCGGGTTTTGGTATCGAGTCCGGCATGGTAGGGGAGTGCACGGATTCCGTTCATAAACAGGAGGTTTGCAATCTCCTCTACTTTCTTACGGCTGATACAGTAGACGATGCCCGATTTTCCGGAGTTTTCTTTGATGTATTTTACTAGCTGCTCGCTAGCCTTGGACTTTTGCCGGATTTCGTAAAAGAGGTTTGGGCGATTGAAGGAGGAACGAAATACCACGGCGTGGGTCATTCCGAGGTTTTTCTGGATGTCGTCTTGTACTTTGGGAGTGGCAGTAGCGGTGAGGGCTATAACAGGCGCTTGCCCGATCTCGTTAATGAATTCGCGAATTCGGCGATACTCTGGTCGGAAGTCGTGTCCCCATTCGGAGATACAGTGTGCCTCGTCGATAGCATAGAAGGAGATCTGTGCCTGTTTGAGAAAATTCAGATTATCCTCTTTGGTAAGGCTTTCTGGTGCGACGTATAGTAGTTTTGTTGCTCCGGAGAGGACATCTTTTTTCACCTGCAGCGTTTGTTTTTTTAGCAGTGAGGAGTTTAGGAAGTGTGTGATGCTATCGTTTTCGCAGGATGCTCGGAGTCGGTCTACCTGATTCTTCATCAGAGCGATAAGTGGCGAGACGACTATAGCAGTTCCTGGTAGCAACAGCGCCGGTAGTTGATAGCAAAGGGATTTACCGCCACCCGTTGGCATGAGTACGAAGGTGTCGTGCCCTTGGAGCAGGTTTCGAATAATAGACTCTTGGTGTCCTTTGAATTTATCGAATCCGAACCATTTGTTGAGCTGAACGACGAGAGGGACGTCTTCGCGATACTGCATACTCTTGTTAGTCTGTAAAAACGTTTACCAAACCAAAGATAAGATTTTTCCGTTAGAAACGATCTATTCTTGCAAATAGTTGTTTATTAGTTCCTGTGCTTTCGGAGTCGTTTTAGTGAGTGTAGAGCTTAGAATTGTAGGGCGAGACCGACCCGTGGACTCGGGATCCAGCGTTGGCGAGGGGAGGTGTGGGTGAGGCGCCAAACGCAATCTATGCGAACTACATGTAGGATGTTTTCTAGTCCAATCATGGCTTCTATGTACGGAATCTGTCCAATCCCATGTAAAGGTAACGTGGTGTGTAGAACTTGCAAATTGGCGGGCGATACACTTCCCCAGAGTACTTTGACTCCTACCAACTCGCGGAATTTGAGTCTACGCACCCAAGGGATGTGATTCAGAAAAAAGCCCATAAAGTGGTGTTCGAAACTGGTGCTGATCCAACGATCCGAAACAAGTTCGTAGAAATCGAGCCGATCGTAGCCAAAACGGGAGATTGCGTAGGTATTGCTGCCTTCGTGCAAATCCAGCAGTAGGAAGGGAACGCGCCCCCATATGTAGCCGCCTGAGAGTAGCAACCACGAATAGCCTATGGGGTGTAGTGGGATTTTTTGTCGCACTAGGGCTCTGAGTCGCAAAAAGCTGTAATCGGTATAGGGTACTGAGCGTAAAGCACCTTTGAATGACAAACGTAGCTCGGGGTATTTGCTGCCGAGTGTCTGTCGTGTAAAGTAGTTGGTGAAGAATTTTTCGCGATACTGCCAACGGATTTCTCCGCCGCAGTAGGCGTATTGCAGGTAGGCGAGTGGCGTCCCGTCCGGGTGTGTAAAGTCTATGTATGGCGTGTTGTGTAAGCGTCGGTATCCAACCTCGCCTTGTAGCGACAGACCGGTATAGATTTCGTGGAAGTACTCGAGGCGGTAGTTGTCGACGGGGAGTATGGAGCGATTGCGATAGCGTCGGAGGACGGACGCTAGGACGTTGTCTTGTTTGAGGGTTCGGGTGGCTTGTCCGAGTTGTTCCATATCGTGGGATGCGTTGATGGTGATTTTTCGCCATGGGTAGCGATTCAGGACGTATTCTACTCCTCCACGCCATTTCCAAGCATTGTCCTCAGTGCCATAAGCTCCGAAAGCGCTAAATCGCCATTGAGATAGCAATAATCGGGTCGTACGCCCTCCAAAGGCAAAGCGTTGCCCTTCTACGGGGTTAAAGCTGTAGAATTGCTGTATGGGTCCGATTTCGAAGTACTTGAGCTTGTAGTGAGCATTTACCAGTACTTCGGCAATAGCGCGCATATTTCGGTAGAGTGGGAAGGTTTTGATGGTATCTACGGTGTGGTAGATGGTGCGCTCTTTTTCGGTGAGTTCTTCACTTCGGAGGCTATCCCAGGTTTGGGGTGAGTATTCGTTAACGACGCTTTGTACTTGCACTTCGTTAGGGGTACGGAGTAGTTGGGTGGGGATGGGCTGATCGAAGACTACAGAGTCGTAGAGAGTGGTTTTGTGCCCAAAGAATCCGAAGGTCTGATCGCTAATATTGAGGTCGAGAAAGAAGTATTTCCGTTCGGGGAACCAAGTCTTTCCGTTGTTACAGCGCATGAAACGCTCTTGTACCATGACATAGTTCACAAAGTTGAGGTTGACACTTCGGTCGAGTTCGTATTGCGCTTCGGTAACAGCGTAGCCACGAGTATCGACCCAGATGTAGCCTTTGAAGGTTGGTTCTTGTTTGCGTCGGGGTCGGAACGAGATTCGGTAGCGCTTGTTGCCGTCCTCGCTTTCGGTACTATCAAGTAGGAAATAGTGGTAGTAGAAGGTACCGTTGTCGTGAATAGGGCTTATGAGTCCTTGGTTGAAGACCGACATGTAGTTCTCGTACAAGTTGAAATCTTGGTAGAGTTCGCCAGAGAATTCGGTGAGGTCGTCGCGTTCTACTCCCGACATTCGCGATGCGTAAATAACCTCGCGAGTGGTATATGGCGAGGCACGGTAGTAGTATTTGGACAGGGATTCGGAGAGGAAGATGGGCAAAAAGCTTTTCCCCGTTGCTGCGTTGGTATCAATATTCTTTCCGAGGAAGCGGAGATCGCGAAGGCCTACGGTGTTGAAGATGGTACTATCGATATTGTTGATATCGATTTCGATCTTGTTATAGACTTTGGCAGCGTAGAGCGGGATACTTTTCGGATTGTTGAGAGGTTTGTAGCGGATTACCGAATCGAGGATGGGTAGCGCAGGATTTTTGCGGAGGACTACCACTTCGTCTAATGCTATTTCGAGTGGCGTGAGCTGGATATTAAATTCTTGGTACAGACCTTGCTGAATCTTTAGGCGTTGTTCTTCGTAGCCTAACAACGAAATGACGATGGTGTCGGCTTTTTTTCGCGTCTCAATGAAGAAGACTCCGTCGTCTGTGGTGATGGTTCCGACGGGCAACCCTAGTAGCGCGATACTGACATCGGAGATAGGTTCGCCAGTTTGCGCATCGTGCACATGCCCCCGAATACGAGTTACTTGTGCACTGACACCGAAACTATTAATACAGAGCAATAGGAGTACTATCCACCGAAGTGTGTTTTGAAGTCTTTTTTTATTCACCAAAGTTGTTGAATGCTAGTTAGTAATAGATGTTGTGTTTGTTAGTTTTTAGGAGCTTTCTTTCGGAGGTAAAGCAATTGCCCTACTTCTGGTTCCTCGCCACGTTTCATTCTGTTTCGTTTGTAGATGTATTTGCTTTTGATAGCATATTTCTGCGCAATGGAATAAATGGTTTCGCCCTCTTCTACCACATGTACTGCGTGATTTACCTCGGCTTTTCTACGTTTGGGTTGGATGTAGAGTTCGGTACCCGGAGGTGGCAGTTCGCGCGATGGTAGTTCGTTGTAGCGCGCTAGTTCCCAAGGCATCATTTCCATGGCACGGGTAAGCGATAGATAGGTGTCGTGTTGCTGCACAATAATATACTGTACACGGTTTCGCTCATAGATGGGGTGTTCCTCTCCCATCTTAATTTCGTATTCGGGGTTTTGTGCTAACTCGCGTTGCGTACCCACGGTTGGCGATTCTACTTCTACCTTTACGCCCGTATCGTAGATGGTAAGATTTTCTTCTTCGATGATCCGGATTAGGTGCTCGGCATACTTGGGATCTGTTGCGTACCCGGCTTTTTTGAGACCTTTTGCCCAGCCTTTGTAGTCGGTAGCGGGCAGATCGAAAAGAAAAGCGTAACGTCGCGCACCACGTAGAAAGAGGGAGTGATCGGAGAAGGAGTGTTCGGCACTTTTGTAGACTCGGAAGCATTCGCCCTTGGCATCGTCGTCTTGGTACATCTTTTTGCCTTTCCAGGCTTTGTGACACTTAATGCCGAAGTGGTTATTGCCTTCGGTAGCGAGACGACTTAATCCGTTACGACTCTCGAGCATCCCTTGGGCTAGGGTTATACTTGCAGGTACGCCATGCTCTTTCATTTGTGAGATGGCCATATCCTTGTATTTGTCGCGATAAGCAGCTCGTTGTTCTTTTAGCTTTTTGGATTGTGCTAATCCGGGTAGGGTTACGAAGCTAAAAAAGATACACAGGAGAGAGTACTGTATGAAAAGCGTCCAAGAAAAGAAGCGCAGAGAGTTTTTTTTCTTGGAAAGAGTTGTAAAATTCTGAAGCAAACGCATCATACAGCTGTGGGGTTGCGAAAAGACCGTATTGCATTGGTGGACGCAGCATGCTACATCCCTACATAAAGCAGCAAAAAACAATTAATTTTTGTGGGTGTTGCTAACGTCACATTTTGGGCGCTATCCGGTTCCTAAGCATTCGAACGTGTTAGCGTCGAGTGCATTAGCGGGAAGATTCGAGTGCAATAACTTTCTGAATTTCGGGGGCGTGACGCTTGATAGCTTCCACTACGCCATTTTGTAGCGTCATAGAGCTGTAGGGACAGGTGCCACACGAGCCAACGAAGCGGACGGTAACTACGAGATCGTCGCTTATGTTTTCCAGAATTAAATCGCCGCCGTCGTTTTGCATGTAGGGGCGCATAGATTCGATGGCTGCTTGGACTTTAGATCGTAATTCTTCCGAAACCATTAGTCGTCTTGTTTTAGGAACGGGTTATTTTATTGTTGGTTGGATTGTCGGGCGTCTTTCATCTGCTCGAGAAAGTTTGCGGCAATCGTGTCGAATACCTGTGCGAGTCGATCGCTACCAGCAGCTAATGGGCAGCCAGTATCTCCACCTTCGCGCAAGTTTTGGGTAATAGGAATTTCACCCAAGAGGGGAACTCCCAGTTCTTGCGCTAATTGTGCTGCACCGCCATTCCCGAAGATGTAGTGTCGTTCGCCGTTATCGTCTTCCAGCCAGGACATGTTTTCGACCATCCCTACGATAGGCACGGCGATTTCGTGATTAGAGAACATGCTGAGAGCCTTCTGGGCATCGGCCAAGGCAATGCGTTGCGGCGTACTTACAACAATAGCGCCCGAGAGGTTGAGATCCTGCGTAAGGGTAAGGTGTATATCGCTGGTACCCGGCGGGGTATCGATGAGTAGGAAATCGAGCTCGCCCCACAGCCCCATGTGTATGATTTGCTTGAGCGCATTCGAAGCCATGGGACCGCGCCAGACCAGCGCATCGCTAGGCGCTACAAAAAATGCCATAGAGAGCATCTTTACGCCGTAAGCCTCTACGGGGATGATGAGGTCTTCGCCTTCTTCGTTTTTTACTTCAGGGCGCTCGTCCTCGACACCGAGCATTATGGGTGCGCTGGGACCGAACACATCGGCATCCAGTAGCCCGATCCGATAGCCTTTACGAGCAAGCGCAACTGCTAGATTTACCGTAAGGGTGGACTTGCCAACGCCGCCCTTTCCGGAAGCTATAGCAACAATTTGTGCAACGTGTTGAACGCCCCCCTGACGTGGCGGTAGTGGTTTGGGCTCTTGTTGTTTGGGTTCTTGCCCCTGCAGTTGAACTTCTACCGGCGTGTCGGGGTAAGCTTCGGAGAGTATCCGGCGTGCTTGTCGCAGTAGGGATACACCAAAAGGATCGTTGGCGCTGAGGGGGGAGATCTGGAAACGAATCCCTGCAGGCGAACAATCTACATCGTGGACAAGCCCGAGGGTAACGATGTCTTGCTTTTTTTCGGGGTGGACAAGTCCGGAGAGTAGGTCTAGAACGGTTTGGTTAGAAAAGTCGGGCATAATCAGCGATACGAACTATTTGTTGCTCACGGCAATAGCCTCGATTTCGATCATAGCACCGAGGGGGAGACGCACTACGCCGAATGCAGCACGTGCGGGCATCTCTTGGGTGAAATACTGTGCGTAGACTTCGTTCATAGCAACAAAATTGTCCATATCGGAGAGCAGACAGGTAGTTTTCACAATGTTGGAATAGTCCATGCCCGCTTCGCGTAGGATGGCACCAATATTTTTTAGCACTTGCTCGGTTTGCGCTTTTATACCGCCTTCTACAATTTTACCGGTTGCGGGATCTACAGGCACTTGCCCAGAAATATAAAGGGTATCGCCACTTTTAACAGCTTGACTGTACGGACCGATAGCAGCAGGTGCTTGCTTAGTATTGATGATTTTTTTCATGGTTAAACCTTCTTGTTTATTTGGAATCAAACCTAACTAGGCAAAGTTAGCTCTTTTGTAACGAATTTTAGAAAGCTATCGATAGCTTGTGCGACGCCGTCAGCATTGTTGGACGCTACCCGTTGCAAGGAGGACGGTAGGTCGTTGGGAGCATTTGCCATGAGGTAGGCATGCGGGAAGCGCTCTAGCATCGAGAGGTCGTTGTAGTCGTTTCCTACGGTGGCGACATGGGAGTGCGGTATTTGTAGGGTGTTGCAGAGCCATGCTACGGCATTTCCTTTGTTTACGCCTTTGGGGAAGAGTTCTAACCAGATGTAGTTGGGGTTGAATGGCGAGGTGGAGCGGATTACTTCGGCATGTGGTGTAAAAAGGCTTTGGAGTCGGCGGAAGGTATCCTTGCAATGTTCAAAAGTGGCTAGGAATTGCGTTACTCCGTTGGTATAGCAATCGTCGTGGCAGGCTCCGAGGACATATTCCTGATAGTGTTCGATACGTGCTTGTAGGTCGGGGTGTGGGGCATGTGTGTTGGTATGGTACCAAAAGCGATGGTTTTCGGGTATGGGGGCGTGTACCATAAAGGTTAGGTTGTGGTCATGGAGTAGTTGTGCTAAGGTTTGCGCCTCGGCAGCGTTGAAGCCTTCGGTATACAGTAGTTGCTTATCTGCCCAACGTAGGATACCTGCCCCAGAGGAGAAGATGAGGTAATCGATGGGCGTATTAGCATTTAGGACTCGTTGTGCAGAGTAGAGCGATCGTCCGGTAGCGACCACACGAACTACGTCCATGGTAGCACATTGTTCTAAGCTGCTACGATTGAGTGCGGAGATCTGTGCATCGCTATTGAGCAGTGTGCCGTCTAAGTCGGTAGCAAGGAGTGCGTGCGGCATTACAAGGGTACTAGGTTTGCAGTACGTTTGTATTCGATGGCATAGACCCAGAGTAGGTTGTAGGTGTATGCGATGATCATAGCAAATTGGTAGCCCACGGAGACGGTCTCGGCTTGTATGACGATAAGTATCGCCAACCAGAGCATTTTCTGCCCAAAAGAAAAACGTCGGTAGTAGAGAAAGGGGAGTCCCATCCAAACCAGAAAGAGTAAGCTACCTACGATACCCATTTCTACGGTGAGATCTAGGAACTCGTTGTGCATGAAAACGATGTGATCGCAATTGTCGAGATGATGTTTTTTGAGGAATGCTGCTTGCGCACCAGCACCAAGTCCCCATGGTAGGAATTCGTCGCGGTGTTCCCATGCGGTGAGATAGATTTCGCCACGGGCATTGGCACGAATCATAGCCTCGAGTCCTTCGGAGGCGTGCGTACGGCTTTCGTCAACGAATATACGGAAGCGCGAAAAGGATAGCACAGCAACTATAGCGAGTAGGGCGATAAGGCCCCCCAGTTTTAGGTACCAAGCCACTTTTTTTGCGAAGAAGACTTTGCCTACCAATGCTACGAGAAGCACAGAAAATAGCGCTAATTGCCCGATGCGATTGGAGGATAGGTATAGTGCTGTTAGACAGATGCTCCCGATCAGTAGTGTGGGTATACGTTTGCGCCAAGTGTCTTTCTCTAAGAACCAACTCGTAAGGAATATGATAGAGAGGACTTGTCCGAATCCGAAATATGCAGGCCAGAGCCGTAGTGGCGCTAGTAAGCCTGTGTAAAAGAAGCGATTGGGATCTAACCAGTCGTTGGGAATGGTTAGGGCATGGGTGTATGGGTAGAATACGAGTTCGCCCGTCCAGTATAACGAGTGGTAGAGTGCCACGCTAAGGCATAGGAAAAAGGCAAAAACGGCGCCTACAACAATGCTAACACCCCATGCGCGAGAAGGGCGTAGCCCTGCGAACATGATGGGCGCTAGTAGGTAGGAGATGCGCATAGCTAGTACGTGTTGTGTATTTACCGGATCGATGCTTGCCGGTATATAGCACAGCGGAAGTACGAGGCACAGTACGGTGAGGAGTAGTGGCCAATAGGCTTTCCAATGAATCTGTTTGCGACGGAGAAAGAGATCTGCTAGCGAGAATATCGTCCCCGCAATCATAAATGGCGGCATAAATTTGGGCTGCGGCGTGATAAAAAAGAGCGTACAGCACAGCAAGAAATGCCGTCCGAAGAGGATAACCTTTTCAAGGGGAGTTTGTGCCTCGTCGAGGTGCAAGGCGTAAGGTGGGGGTAGGTCGACCGATTGCATGCGAGAGCTTACCAACGGAACAGCGTATCTACAATCTGCTGGCGTCGGAGCCTTCTCCAGAGCTTTTTGAGGTTGTCGACAGTTACCTCCTCGCCCAAGATTTTAGAGATAGTGTCTAGGGTAGCCTGTAGTTCGCGCGGGGTTTGTGGTCTGTGCTTGGGCATTCGCGATCGCCATACGATGCGCATGAGGCGGCGGAGGCATTTTAGGTGGAAGTGGCGAAACTGACGTGGGGTCAGAATTTTTTCATCTCGCGCATGTTCGTAGCGGCGATAGAAGAACTCGAAATATTTTAGGTTGGCGTCCTCGCGTCGTGCAACGTCATTGAGGATACTGTCGGGGTTTATGATGTAGTGGTAGACGAGTTGGGTGGTAACTGCAAATCGCTCTGCGCGTAGAAAGACGCGGTGGCTTACGATGAAGTCCTCCATATATTCGCCGTTGGGGTACTGAATACCGTCGAAGAGTGCTTTATCGTAGATTTTAGCCCAGCTGTAGGCTTGTAGTTTTTGGTCGTAGAGCGCTAGGCGATAGGCTTCTTTTCCGCTGAGGATGCAGTCCTTAAGCTGCGGGTGCTGTTTTCCGGGTGTGCCGTCTAGTTTTTCGATGGTGTAGTGTCCGAGGGCAATTTGCGCGTGTGTCCGTTGCTTAAGATCCATGAGGATTTGGATGGCGTCGGGTTCTATGTAGTCGTCGGAGTCTACGAACATAATCATGTTGGCGCGCGCTTCTTGTAGTCCAAGATTTCGGACGTAAGCGAGTCCGTGGTTGGATTGTTCGATAAGCCGGATACGCGGTTCTTTGTCAGCCCATGCTTTGCAGATGTCGCCGGTATTATCTGTAGAGCCGTCGTTGACGAGTATGATTTCGAAATCGCGGAAGGATTGTATACAGATGGAATTCAGACACTTATCCAAGAATTTTGCCACGTTGTATGCGGGTACTATCACGCTCAGCTGTGGTTGGGTGGAGGTATTGGTTGTAGAATTGTCCATGGTAGTTTGCTTATATTTTCCAGTAGAAGATAGTAAGTAGGATCCGCATGCGCAGCGTCCACATCCAGAGGAAGTGTAGTTTGTCGAAACCGCATTCTTTTCCGTAGACTTCTGAGATTCGTTTCATGTTTAGTAGTTCTTTTTCGTGGTTGGGCTCTTTGTCCCAATAGCGAATGAATCGGAAGGTTCGTACAAGTCGTCGTATGGTATAAATTCGGAAAAGAGCTAGTTGTCGTTTTGTGAGTCGTTTTGCATCACGTACGTCGCAATAGCGGTTGTATATAGCATCTAGGTAGGCGTATTCACGTTCGAATGCGTATTGATCGAGGTGTAATAGACTTTGTGGGTGTGAGACATAGTGGTAGACGATATGTTTGGCGCATGCCATACGTGTAGCCCCTCCGTAGACTTTGTGCATAATTTGCAGGTCTTCGTAGAGATTGAGTTCGGGGTATGGTAATTTTTCGAAGAGTTTTTTATCGTAGATCTTTGCCCAGGAGTAGGAACGTAGTTTTTTGTCGTCTAGGCATAGTTTGTAGGCTTTTTTTCCGGAGAGTAGTATGTTTCCTAGCTGTTGTGGCGTATAGAAAGGGTCGCCTTCAACGGTTTCTTGTATAAATCGTCCGGCACTGATTTGTGCATTTTTTTTCTCTTTAAGCTTGAGGAGGAATTCGATGGCATCGGGTTCGATGTAGTCGTCTGAGTCAACAAACATTACAGCTTGAGCTTGTGCTTTTTGTAATCCGAGGTTTCGCACTGCTCCTACTGGTTGTTTTTCTTGTATGATGAGGTGGATACGCTCGTCGCGTTTTGCCCAATCCTGTGCTATAGAGGCTGTGTTATCGGTAGCGCCGTTTACGATAAGGATAACTTCAAAATTTGGATAAGTTTGCGTATGGATAGATTGTAGACACTTATCTAGGAAGAGCTCTACGTTGTATGCTGGGATGATGATACTCAGCTGTGGTTGGTTCTTGCTGTCTGGTTGTTGCACAGTCATGGTATATAGGCGTAACGTTTACTTTTTCCAATAAAAGAGGGAGAGTTGTAATTTTTTTCGCAGCGTCCAGTGCCACAATTCGTTGAGTACGTCGTTTTCGATGGGTGCGCCATTAACCTCGGAGAGGTAGCGGAGTACCTTGGGGAGAATGGTAGGTGCCGTGAGGGGTTGTGCGCTTTGAATATTTCGTAAGTTTCGTAGGATTCTTCGTATGGTTTTTACGCGAAAGAGAGCAAACTGTCGCCGGTTGAGTCTGTCGTCGTTCTTAACGTCTATGTAGCGTTTGTAGTGTGCTTCGAGGTGCGAGCAGTCGCGCATGTAGGCGTACTGCATATTGTTCATCAGGCTTGTGTGGTGTTGGACGTAGTGATACACCAGTTTGCGTGTAGATACCATTCGTTGTGCACGTCCGAAGACTTGGTAGTTGACGACGTAGTCTTCGAAAGTATTTTCTGCGGGGTATGCAATTCCGTCGAATAGTGCCTTGTCGTAGATTTTAGCCCAAGAGTAAGATTGCAATTTTTGGTCGAATAGAGCTAGTGTATAAGCTTCGGTGCCTGTTAGTACGATATCGCCTAGCTGTGTACGAGTTTTAAGTTTTCGTCCGCTGAGAGATTCGCGTACAAAACGCCCGGCACTGATTTGCGCTTGGTGTTGTTCTTTGATTGCGAGGAGAGTAGCGATGGCATCGGGTTCGAGGTAGTCGTCGGCATCGACAAACATAATCTGTGGTGCGTGGGATTCTTGTATCCCGAGATTGCGTATAGTTCCGACGGGTTGTCGATCGCGAGAGATGAGTCGGAAACGAGGATCGCGCGTCCAAGTTCTGCAAATTTGCAGAGTGCTATCCGTTGAGCCGTTATTGATGAGGATGACTTCGAAATCGGTAAAGGTTTGCGTCTGAATAGAGCGTAAGCATTTATCCAAAAAACGCTCTACGTTGTATGCGGGTACTATCACACTGAGTTGTGGGGGAGTATCCATTGGCGGTTAGTACTGTAAAATTAACCCTAGGTAGGCTTGAAAGCGGTGTTTTGGGTAACCGTAATAGGTTTCGAATCGCTGGAAGAGTAGGTTACGGAAATCGCCGAATAGCGCCCAATGTTTTCCGAGGCTATAACGAAGTTGTAAGTTGAGGTCGAATTCTATGGGGAGTTCGACGGCTTTTTCGGAGGGGTTTTCTGCCCAACGTCCCCCTCGTATGCCGAAGTCGATACCTGCGTAGATTTTATCGCGCAGATTGTAGTTTGCAAAGAGAATAGCTTCCCAAGTGGGTGTGTGCCAAGGTCGGTTGAGGTGCTGTAGGTCGTAAATCCAGTAGTTGAGGGTAGCGCCTGCTACACATCGGCTATCGATGGTATAGAGGAGTTCGGCATGTGCTCGGGTGCGTGCTGCACGATCGTAGATTACGCGGAGGGGAGCGAGAAATCCAGTGTCAGGGATTCCGTTTCGGATGGTATATCCGGGGGTATTTACGGCAAAGCGCATGCTATCGATCAGAGCGTATTCGCCTAAAAGATGGAAACGCAAGCGATGTGTAAAACGTCCTTTTAAGCCGCCACGGATCTCCATATTTCGGGAGGAGTTCCAGACTTTCTGTGAGGGCTTTAGGTAGGGGATGGTTTGCGCAAGTGTCCATCTGTCGGCTACATCCAATCCGCCGCCTAGTTCGAAGTAGGGGATGAAGTACTGACGGATGATGTCGTAGGATACGTGTCCTTTTGGGTAGATGTGGAAACCGTTTTGCTCGCCATTGTTGTCGTAGAGGAGGTTGGCACCTGCAAGAACACGCCATCGTTCTCCGTAAAGTTTTACCCAGGGAGCTACAGAAAAAATAGAGTTGGGGAGTTTGCGATTTTGTAGCGTGAGGGCATAGTGATCGGCTGCTAGGGTTCCGCCATAGCGTATGCCTTTGAAGTTTTTTTGCCCGTCGAAGGAGGCTCCTGTTGTAAGCTCGCTACCGCCGTGATTATCCTTATAGCCTAGGAGTCTGGCATGTAGCTGATACTGAAAATGCGTCGAGTCTAGGTAAATGCTTCCGAGGTCGAAGTACGCCCCACCGTGATGCCGATTTTGTTTTGCGCTCCAGAGTGTATCGAGAGTTCGTAAAATGGTATCGCCCACGCCATAGAATGACGAGTAGGCATGGTGGTAGACGCCCTGAAGATGCGTAGCTATGCGTTGGGGGCGGAACACGTTGTGGAGGTGTGCCTCGAGGGTTGTAGCGCTTTGTGGAGCCGAAACAGTGATATTGTTACGAAGCTTTAACTTGCCCCACGAACTTAAGTGTTGGACGCCAAGTGCGTAGGAGTATTTTTCGGAACGCCCGCCTGAGAGCGACATTTCGGCGAGGGGGGAGGTGTTGTTGCCGAAACCGAGCTTCGCGTAAAAGGGGCGTAGCTTTTCAGGTCGCTCGCGTGCCATTTTTGCGGCAGGGATGGGGCGTAGTGGTAGGAGTCGTATTAAAGGGCGAGCTGCAAGGTGGTACGCAAATTTTGGTACAACCACGGTAGTATCGTCCAATTTGGGTAGGAAGCTCATTTTCCCTGCATCGTTGATTCGCGGGTCGAAACTACGGCTAACCTCCACCACTTTACTTTGCCCTAGGTTTAGTGGCGCTTGCGCAGTAGAAATGCTGTCGGTTTGTGCCTGCACGTAGGATGATAGTAGCAAGCAACTAGCAACGACACTTCCTAAAAATAGCTTCATCCTCTCTGCGCTTTATCGAGCAAATTGAAATTGTATGGTATCTGTGGGGAGAGTTCTCGCTTTCGAATGCTCTTCGATTACGAGTTCGTTCATCTTATGTTGAACCTCATCGCGGATACCGTCTTCGCGATTCGAGTAGTTGTCGAGAATACTTTGCAGGGTGGCTTTGGCTTGGAAGAAGTCTTCTCGTTCGCGATAGCTATCTGCTAACAAGATAAAGGCTTTGGCAAGCCAGTACTGGTGCGGAGTGTTGCGTTTTGCAAAGGTAAAGACTTCGTCCTGCAATTTTTCCCAATCTTTTTGTAGGAAGCGGATTTCAGCCATTCGGTAGCGCGCTTCGGCACCAGTTGCAGCACCGGTGTTGTCGCCAATGAGGGCAAGGGTATTGTAAGCGAGGTCGTAGCGTTGTTCGCGTAGGAGCATCATTCCTAGGTGATAGCGTGCAAAGAGATGCTTTTCGGGAGGCATGCGGTCGTCGGCAAGTACGGAGTTGGCATATTCGGAAATGTGCGCTTCGTCTTTAAGTTGCACAGCCATCCGTAGTTTTCCGTATCGTGCCTCTTGTTGCATTTTGGCATCGGCTGTAGAGCGTTCGAGCTCTAGGTAGGCTTGTAGGGCTTGTTGTAGATCCTTGTGTAGTTCGTAGATGGGGGCTGCTTTGTAGAGTGCGCGGTCGTAGAATTGGTTGGGGCGGCGTGCAATAACCACTTCTAAGCGGGGAAGAGCACTCAGCGTGTCGCCAGCTTGTAACAGACAGTCGGCTAGATAGTAATTGGCAGCAACACTTCCGGCGCCTTGTGGGTATTCGCGTAGGTATTCCTCAAACGACATGCGTGCCCGCGGGAACTGTTTGCTCATGTATTGCGCTTCGGCAGTGGTGTAGAAAAGCGAGTCGCGCTTTCCGTGGGATATTCTGTCGGCTTGACCAATTTTTTCGAGATAAGCTAGGTAGGGTTTTACATCCCCTTTTGCTTGGTAGACTCGTTCGAGGGCTACGATAGCTTCGTGCATTGCGGCGGTTCCGGCATAGTCGCTTACCACGTGTTCGAGGTTCTGGATAGCTTGGTCGTAGTTATCCTCTTCGTAATACACTAAGCCCAATTGCAGTAGGGAGGCGGGAGCATTGCTACTGGACGGGAATTCGGTTACCACTCGCTGGTAGTACTCCTTGGCTTGGGTGAGATTTTCGAGGAGATGGTAGGTTTCTGCCACTTCGAAATAGGCATGGCTACGGTACATCGACTCTGGGTAACGTTCGCCTATGGAGAGTAGTGCGCGTATTTTTTCGTTGGGGCGATCTACCAAGCCGTAGACACAGCCTTCCTGATATAGGGCGTAGTCGGCACCGATACCACCCATTTGGTTGGCTTTTTGGTAGTATTCTATGGCAGGCCAGTATTTGCGTTGGATGTAGAGACAGTCGCCTAGCCGCACGAGGGCATCTGTTAGTAGCCCGAGCGAATCCTTCGTTTTGTTGTCGGTATATTTGCGAAACCAAGCTACAGCTTGTGCGTAGTTTTTCATCTTGAAGTAGGCATACCCTAGGTCGTAGGGCACTTTGGGATATTGTGGCTGTGAGAAGGCTCCGGGAGCTAGTAAGAATTGCTGGTAATGCTGCGAGGCGATGGCATATTGTTCGAGACGGTAGTTGGCTTCCGCACGCCAGTACAGGGCTTTGGCACGTAGGGTGTGATCTACTTCACTTGCTCGCAGAGATACGGAGAATAGCGAATCGGCTTTTGTAAAATTCAGACTTTGGAAATATTCTACACCGCGGTAGTACGCAGCACGCTGTAGGGCTTGCCTGGTAGTGGCATTGGTAGTCCCGATTTTTGAGAGGGCATTGAGCGCTCCTTGGTAGTTCTGAGTCCCCATGAACGCCATCCCGAGGTAGGTATACGCCTCGTCCTTTCGTAGGGAGTGTGGGAAGAGCTCTAGGTAGCGGGTAAATGCCGAGACGGCGTCGCTGAAGGGGTTGTATCGGTGTTCGTAGAGCAATTTAGCGTAGTTGAACAGCGCGTCCTCTTGGATGATCTTATCATAAGCCATTTCGCTAGCCAATCCGAGGGCTTTTTGTGCACGTTCGGTGTCGTTGAGATGCAGGTAACAGTCGGCTAAGTGGTAATAGGCATTTTGCGATACGGAATCTTCTACAGTAACTACACGCTCCAGACGTTTCGCAGCCTCTGTCCACTCTTTCTGGCGATAGTGTACTAACCCAAAGAGGTAGTTGTCGTCGCGACTAAGTGCTTTTTGTCCGACACGTTCGGCATATTTATCGAGCACTTTCGCCGCAGAGTCGTATTGCTCTAGGTGGAAATAGGCTTCGCCGAGCATTCGTTGTAGTTCGGTGAGACGCGTTGCAGCACTCTGATCGATCATGGGGGCGATGTAATCAGTCAGTTGGCGGTAATTCTCTTGCTTGTAGTAAATCTGTGCGATGTAGTACGGAACGATGGGCGAGAAGACGGGGTCGGCATCAATGCGTTTGAAGTTCTCGAGGGCAGAATTGTAGTGCCCGCGGGAATAGGCGATGTGTGCATAGTAGTAGGTTGCAGGTGCTTGGTAGTAGCAGATTTGTTCCTTGAGGCGCGCAAAAATGGGGTTGGCTTCCTCTAGCCGGTCGGTTACAAAGAGTACATAAGCACGCTTAAAATCGAGTTCTGCCAATTGCTCGACGTCAAATGCTCGCCCATCAATAGACTCGAACCAGCGGAGTGCCTCCTTGTAACGTTTATTGTTGTAGTAGAGTCGCCCGAGTTCGTAGCGAACGTCGTCGGTGCGCGTGGAGCTTGGATATTTGTCTAGGAATTGTTGTAGGTGATAGGCAGCATCGTAGCGGTCGAGTCGTGCAACGCACAATACTCGGAAGAAAGCAGCTTCGATGCACAGGTCACCATGTTTTGCGATGCCTTCGTTTTCTATTTCGCAGAAATATTCTTCGGCAATAGCATACCGTGCCGCTCGGTACAAAGCCATAGCACGCTCGTACCGAGCCAAAGTACTCCCGACTCGTGGGCTCTCCTGTGCATGTATTCCCGTTAGCCAAAATACAAGAAAGAGACACAGGATACCCCTCTGCAAACTCCTAACCATCTCCCTACTTGTGCAAAAGTACGAAATCGTATAGAACAGAGGCAAGAATCGTCCGACGGGTTCCCGAACAAAAGTTTTGTAGTAGTAGGTTGGTGGGTTATTGCTTTTTGGAGTGATCGGGTGGCGGTACGAGGTCGTCGTCGGCTTTCTCCAATGCGAAACGTTTTAGGCGAGCAGCAATATTTTGGTCGAAGATCGGGGAGAGGATGATAAGTGTAACGGCTATAAGGATGAGTACGATCCCAATACCGATGGACAGACTAAATGTCTCGTCGAAGACCCAGAGCCCGATGAGAATAGCCGTGAGGGGTTCCATCGCTCCTAGTACAGAAGTGAGTGTAGAACCGATGCTTTTGATGGCATACATAAGCGCAAGGTTGGAAAGTAGCGTAGGGAGGAGGGCTAAGCATGCTAAATAGATCCACGCTTGGGTATTAGGGACAGCGTGCAGTCCGTCTGTTACGAGGGCTTGTAGTACAAAATAAACGTTGCTGCAGAGGAGGGCATAGAAAGCTAGTTTGATATTGTTGCGACGCCGTAGCACGCGTACGTGGTTTACGAAAACGATGTAGAGGGCATAGGCTAAGCCGGAGAGGAGTACGAGTATAATCCCAGTAAGGGTTGCACGTTGCATGTCGCCACTATCTAAACTTAGGAGCGTAATTCCGGTGAGTGCGAGTACAATAGCTGCAATCGTAAACCTAGAGGTGCGTTGTTTGAAAAAGAAGGCCATGATGAGCGTAACGAACACCGGATAGAGAAAATGAAGCGTGGTGGCAATTCCGCTGCTCATTGTCTCGTATCCCTGAAAGAGGAGTGTTGCCGAGGCATAGTAACAGCAGCCAAGTACCATACACCAGCCGAAGGCACGCCACGAAATAGCAAACGGAATCCGTTTCAGCCACATCAACAACGCCATGGCGCCCGAGGCAAGAAACATACGGTAACATAGGATGTTGTTCGTACTCAAGCCTGCTGCCATAATGGGCAGTGTAAATAGCGGTAGCATACCAAAGGTGGCAGAGGACGCCATACCCGCCAAGAAGCCGCGATATTTAAAAGTCATAGCTCTCTATTTGCGGTGGCGCAACGTGTGTTGTGGGGAAGGACGGATAGCAAATGCTGACGCGTTAGAACGCTATTTTGCCTTTTTCTTTGTCCTTGACTACAATGCCTTTGATGGGGACTTGTATCTCCTTGGCATTCGCAGCGTTGGAGATTATGGTCACCGTACGATTAATTGCTTTTAGTTTGGGTTCGACGCGGAAGTATACTTTAATTTCGCCCTCTTTCCCCGGTAGAATTGGGCTTTGGGTATACCCTTTGATATCTGTGCCACAACACCCCGATACATTCTGAAGGAGGAGGGGCGCAGTGCCGTCGTTGTGGACGGTGATCTTTACTCGTCCGGTATTGTCGTCTAGTTTGCGAAGTTCGAGTTCGCCGAGCTGTACCTCGGTAGGGGTAGTGCGGATAATAGCTCCTTTTGCTGCCGATTGTGCCCATGCCGGCGAGGAGCAAAGAAAAAAGAATATAACTATAGAAATGGGAAGGAATTGTAAAACTTTCATAACAGTCGGTGCTATTTTATATTGAGTAGAAAACGAGTTTGCGACGCTGTTATTTACCTAGTAATGTGCAATACTTGACAAAGGTAAGTATGTTTTTGACAAACAAAACATTTGATAGGATTGTATACCTTTGTTGCGTTTTAATGATTAACCAAATAATACGAGAAAATGAAACGTATTGTGTCTGTTCTGGCGCTTTTAGGAGCGTTTGCGATTGGTTCTGCTTATGCACAACTTGCTATAAGCGGTAACTTGGGTTTTAACTATCAAAGTCCGGCTGAGAAGACATCTGTGGTTAGTTTTTCGCTACTCCCCGATGTTAATTATGGCATAAACAATATGCTGGCTGTCGGTGGTAAATTAGGCTTTAACTACAATGTAAAATCGAACGAAGTAAGTGAGACAACAACCTCTACTTCCGATTTTATATTTACCCTAGCGCCTTATGTTCGTTTTTTTGCTTTGGGTAACGACCGGGTTAGTTTGTTCTTTGATGGTCAGATACCGTTATCTTTTGGTACGCTCGGAAAAGGCAAGGTAACAACTAAGGGTAAGACGGTTGAAAGCGATGGAAATGGTTACTTCGGTTTCGGACTCTGGGCTGTTCCGGGTATAAAGGTTAATCTCTCGCAGAATTTTGCTCTACTAGCAACTGCCAACGTAGCACGCCTTGGCTATCAGTACACGAGTACTTCTACAAAATCGAAAGATGCAGAAGGTAAAGATGTTACGACTACGGTAAGTCAGTCTGCCTTCGCCTTCGGTGTTAACAACTACCAGCAGGATGCTCCTATTATGATTGGTATTCAAATGGAGTTCTAAGAATTTAAATCTTCTAAGAAAGGCGCTGCTATCCGATGCGATGGCGGCGCCTTTTTTATACATTTGGAAAGTAGAAAGGGGTAAGTGCGAGTTAGATGGCGTTGTTGGGGGATTATATTGCGAGTGTGGTGAGGCTTTATCAGACAGGGCTTGCTACGGAAGTAAGTTTGCGGCAGGTATTAGTTGATTTCTTACAATCGGTAGATGCTCTACAAAAATTCACGATAATCAACGAACCCAAACGCATTGAGTGCGGCGCGCCAGATATAGTTTTGCTGCAGCACGATAATGTGCCAGTTGCATATATTGAAACCAAGGACATTGGAGACACAGATTTGCGCGGCGAGAAACAAAACAAGGAGCAATTTTCGCGCTATAAACAAGGATTGAATTGCGTGGTATTTACCGATTTCTTGCGTTTTTTATTGTATGAAGATGGCGAGTGTCTTTTTGATCTAGAGCTCGTTCATCAGGATGGCGAGCGATTACGGAGTTTTCCAGAGGCAGAGGTGCAATTTCTCGAATTGCTTGCCCATTTACACGATGCTCAAGCTATTCCTATCACATCGGCTAAGAAATTAGCTCGTCACATGGCTAGCAAGACGCAACTCTTGGCGCGGTCTGTAAAAACGGTACTTGAGGATATAGATAGCGAAGCCGGTAGAGAGCTTGGGGTACAACTAGAGCGTATGCGGCAGGTATTGATGAGTACTGTTGAACCTCAAGAGTTTGCCGACTGGTACGCCCAAACCCTCGTTTACGGGCTCTTTGCTGCACGCTACCACGATGAGCACCCAGATACGTTTTCGCGTAAAGATGCAGCAGAGCTTATCCCCAAAAGCAACCCCTTCTTGCGAAAATTGTTTCAGCGCATCGGCGTCTACGACCTTGATGTGAGGATCGCATGGATTATAGACGACCTCGTGGGCGTTTTTGGTGCTACCGACGTCCGTACGCTTCTCGACGCCAACAAGGCGGAACGCGATCCTGTTATGCTCTTCTACGAGGATTTCCTTACTGCTTACGATCCTGCTCGTAGAAAAGCACGCGGAGTCTATTATACGCCGGCGCCCGTGGTGGAATTTATGGTAAGGGCAGTGGATGAGCTCTTGCAGCGCGATTTTGGCTTGCGCGATGGTTTGGCAGATTGTTCTGTAGTGCAGAATGCGAAAGGGCAGGAGGTGCATCGCTTGCAGATCTTGGATCCAGCAACGGGTACAGGTGCCTTTTTAGCGGAAGTGGTGCGCAAGATACATGCAAAGTTTGAGGGGCAGCAAGGAGTTTGGAACGAGTATGTTCGTCAGCACTTGTTACCGCGTCTTCATGGTTATGAGATCCTGATGGCGCCTTATGCTATGGCACACCTGAACCTCGAGTATGTTTTTCACGCGACGGGGGCAACGGAACTTGGTAATGCACGCTATGGAATCTATCTGACGAATACCCTCGAAGATCAGCACGCTGACTCCGGTGGCTTGTTCCCGATTGATGTAGAGGCATCGGCAGCGAATGCTTTGAAGCGAGATATGCACGTAATGGTGATGCTGGGCAATCCCCCATACAATGTGAGTAGTTCGAACAAAAATGCGTGGATAGAGGCGCTCATGGCGGACTATAAAACAGACCTAAATGAGAAGATGATTAAAGCATTATCTGACGACTACATCAAATTTATTCGCTTTGCACAGTACCAAATCGAGCATACGGGGGAGGGCGTTGTTGCCTTCATCACCAATAATCGCTTTTTAGATGGACTGATTCACCGCCGCATGCGCCAAGAGCTTCTCCGCGTCTTTGATGCGATCTATATCGTTAATCTTCACGGAAACAGTAGGTTAAAGGAAAAAACACCAGACGGCGGAAAGGATGAGAATGTTTTTAATATCCAACAGGGGGTAAGTATCAATATTTTTGTAAAACGTAAAGAAAAGAATGCCAAAGCTCCAACTGTATTTTATACAGAGTTGTGGGGATTGCGTAAGGAGAAGGAAGACGCGTTAGCTACATTATTACACCTAGATGATCCCTACTGGAAACAGCTAAAACCATTAGAACCAAACTATTTTTTTGTCGAAAAACACGTTGCGTCGAACCAGAAATATTATGCGGGTTTTTCACTAAGTGAAATTTTTGCGATTTACAGTGTCGGTGCTGTGGCAGGGCGTGATAAACTAACTATCCAATGCAAGAAAGCAGAAACAGAACAAATGCTCCAGAATATCCTTTCCTTGGATATTGAAACTTTTAGGACGATTTCGAAAATTGGTTCTGACAGTAAAAATTGGAAATTGCAAAATGTACAAAACGACCTACGGCGGCATAAAGAGGAATTGATAATTACCGCGATTGCGTATCGTCCTTTTGATCGCCGGATTGCGGCTTATACGGGTGCGAATGCGGGCATCTTTCTACGCCCGTTGTACAAGACATTGGGGGGCTTACTCCATCCGTCCAATTTTGCATTATGCACTACTCGGCAGGTGGTTGCGACTTCTGTATATCAACATTGTTTTGTGTGTAAGGAAATTGTCGATTTTTCTTTTGTTTCAAACAGATCTAGTGAGGGAACAATGGTCTTCCCCCTCTACAAATTCCCCGAAGGTTGGGACTATACCCCTGCCGAAATTGTAGCTGGAACGACGAAGGACGGGAAACCGCTAGACCTTGAGCTGAATATGCGCCCTGAAATTCTAGCTAAAATAGCAGAAGCTGTTGGCGAATCGGTAACAGGCGAGGAGGTGTTTGATTATATCTACGGTGTGTTGCACGACAAGGAGTATTGCGCGAAGTTTCTTGAGTTTTTGAAGATAGACTATCCACGCATTCCATATCCCAAGGATAAAGCAGAGTATCAGTATTTTTTGGAGCGCGGTGAGCAGCTTCGTCGTCTGCATTTGATGGACGAGAGCTTGGAGTTATCTATTGCTACTACCTTCGATGTGGCGGGTACCAATCGCGTAGAATTGGTAAAATACGACGGTGTGTGCGTGTGGATTAACGATGCGCAATATTTTGGCAATGTGGAGCAGGCGGTCTGGGAGCACTACGTAGGTTCGTACCAACCAGCGAGGCTGTGGTTACAGAAACGTATCGGTCGCACGCTAAACTACGAAGAGATACGTTGGTATCAGCGCATAGTAGCTACGATACAGGCAGAGCTTAAGCTAGTATCCTCTTGCTATTGATAGCTAAATAATCTATTAGAACGGCGTTTCCTCCTCTGTAAAGTAGCTATCCAGATCGTCCGAATTGCTGGAGGATGGGTAATTCACCACTTCGGTACTGCTAGGCTCGCTCATATCATTGTAGGTCGGATTATCAGGATTGTTGTGATCGATCATATCGCCGGTATCTACAAAGCGGGCGTTGTTTGAATCGAATGTTACAAAAAGAGAACCTACCTCGCCGTTTCTATGTTTTGCGATGATAATCTCGGCTATGCCCTTGGTCTTAGATCCGTCCGCGAATTCGTTTATGTTGTTCTTTTCTGGTCGGTTGATAAAGGCTACGATATCAGCATCTTGTTCAATGGAGCCAGACTCACGTAAGTCGGAGAGTAAGGGGCGTTTGAATTTATCACTTCGTGCGTCTACGGCACGACTCAGCTGCGCTAGGGCAATAATGGGCACGTTGAGTTCTTTTGCCAAAGCTTTTAAGCCCCGTGAGATGCGACTTACCTCTTGTTCGCGATTACTATTCTTGTTCTGGATACTCTCGCTGTTAATGAGCTGTAGGTAGTCGATCATTACGATATCTATGCCGCCATTTTCTTGCATTTTTAGTCGTCGGCATTTAGCACGGATGGAATTCAGGGTCATCCCCTCGGAGTCGTCGATATAAATAGATGCGTGCGAGAGAGTAGCAAATGCGGCTAGGAGACGTTGCCAATCGCTGTTAGAGAAATTCCCAGCACGGAGTTGCTTGCTATTAATCCCCGACTCTGCACTTAGCAAGCGATACACGAGCTGGATGGTGTACATTTCCAAACTGAAGAAAACGACACGTTTCGCATTGCGAACGGCCATATCGCGCGCCATGGTTAATGCAAAAGCGGTTTTACCCATGGAGGGGCGTGCGGCAACGATGATCAGGTCTCCTTTTTGCCAACCTTGGGTCATCATGTCCAATTTTTGGAAACCAGTAGGAACGCCGCGATAGGCTTCTGGGTCTTTGGTTCTCGCCTCGAGTTCGGTGAAGGCGGTGGCGAGAGCCATTTCCAGCGACTGTACGTCGCGCTGCAATTTATACTCGTGTAGTTTGTAGAGCATATCCTCGGCCTCTTGCAATAAGTCTTCTACATCTTTGTCGGGGGAGTAGGCCTCCACTTGCATTTGCCCAGAAAGACGGATAAGCTCGCGTTGCATGTATTTCTGGATGAGTATCCGGACGTGCCCTTGCGCACTAGCACCAGAGGCAACCAGCATAGAGAGCTCACCGATTCGTTTTACCCCGCCGATTTCGTTCAGGATACCTTCTTCGCGCAGAGCTTGGGTTACGGTAACGTTGTCTACAGGTAGGTTGCGGAGATAGACCTTTTGCATTACTTGGAAGATCTGCGCATTGCGGCGATCGTAAAAGTGCTCGGGTTTTAGGTACTCGTTCAGATCGCCTACTAGGTAAGGCTCTAGTAGCAGGGCTCCCAGAACATATTCTTCTACGTCGGTAGCATTCGGGAGTACCCGTGCACCTTGCAGAGTAATTGGCGTAATGTTGCTTGTTTCCTGTCGTGCGATGCGTTCTTCTAAAACGCCATCTGTATGCTGTTTGTTAGCCATTTACATGCTAGAGGTTAGGGATACGAAGCCGGCGATAGTGTTCGAAACGGAAGTTGAGGTCGGAGGCTTTGGAAGATTGCCATGCACCAACAGACTCTTCTTGCCACTGGTCGGGATCGAGTGCATACGGGAAAAACGTATCTGCCTGCATCACAGCATCTATCCGAGTGATATACGCCTCCGTTGCATACGGAAAAAGCGCTTTATAGACCTGTGCACCGCCAGCGACAAAGATATGCCCCAGATGGCGTGATAGCTCGAGAATTTCCGACACACTATGTACTATGGTTACCTCCGCAGGATATATATTGCTATTCTGTGAGGTAAGCACTACGGTACGTCGTCCGGGCAGTGGGCGACCGATAGACTCGTAGGTTCGGCGTCCCATCACCAGTACGCCTCCCATGGTAAGCTGTTTGAAGTGAGTAAGGTCTTCGGGTATGTGGCATAGCAATTGGTTCTCGCGACCGATTCCCCCCTCACGATCCAGAGCCACTACAATTACAATCGACGGTTGTTGTTTTGTCTGACACATCTCCCTCGCACTCCCGCATATTTCTTATGCAAAGATATAGCATCCCGCTCACAGCAATTCTGAGGATCTTTTTGTACAAGATGTTTAGACTCAGAATACAGTACTATATTTGTAAGCTATAAGTAGCTAAATACGTGAATGAAATGAAGCGCATAATCGTTCCTTACGACTTTTCCGAAGAGGCACGAAACGGTGTCGCGCTAGCCACAGTGCTTGCAGCCAAGACACACGCCGCGATACAACTGGTATATGTACAAAAAAAACATCCAGACTTTGCGCACCTCGGTCCGGAGGACGAGCGTACCCTCGTAGAGAAAGGTTTTGAAGAGCTGCTTGCCGAAATTCGCAAAGAATTGCCGGAGGACATCGAGCTCGACTACATCATAAAAAAAGGGAAAGTCTACCTAGAAGTGGTGGCACAAGCCGAGGCTTTCAAAGATGCTGTTATTGTAACCTCTACGCACGGAGCTTCTGGTTTTGAAGAGTTCTTCTTGGGAAGTAATACGCTCAAGATACTAGCCTCTACCGAGTTGCCTGTTTATACCATCCGACACGGAATTGTACCGGTACCGATTCAAAATATAGTATTCCCACTCGATACGACTTTCGAGAGTCGCCAAAAAGCTCCCATTGCCGTACAACTTGCCAAGGTATGGGATGCCCCAGTACATATCCTCACAACGGATAATGGCGCTGATGCCGAGGAGAAGAAACGCCTTAATTCCTACATTGCACAGTGCGAGGATTATTTTGCAAAGAATGGTGTGCAATACTGCACCTACCGCGAAGAGGATCGAGATATTGTAGAGGCTACCACGCGCTACGCACAACGAATCCCGAGTTCGCTTATCTTGGTTACTACGCGAGATAAATCGGCGCCTTCTATCTTTATGATTGGTGAGAAAGCTCAAAAGCTACTGCGGAGTTCTCCAGTACCCGTACTTGTAGTTGTGCCGACTCTGGTGCGTATTACCGACTCGTTCCGTGCGCAAGGGAACTAGAACGGATCCTATCCCTTTAACGAATTGTTATATAAATGTTTGAGAACCTTACTGAGCGTCTGGAACGCTCTTTTAAGCTATTAAAAGGTCAGGGTCGTATAACAGAGCTTAATGTCGCGGAGACGGTTCGCGATATACGTAGAGCTCTTATAGATGCCGATGTTAGCTATCGTGTTGCAAAAGAGTTTACGGATCGCGTTCGCGAGAAGGCATTAGGCGAGCACGTACTTACCGCCATACAACCGGGGCAGCTTCTCGTGAAGATTATGCATGATGAGCTGACAACCCTCATGGGATCTGCAGCACAGGATCTCAAACTTGCGGGGAGTCCGGCGATAGTGCTTGTAGCAGGGTTGCAAGGGTCTGGGAAAACGACTTTTTGCGGAAAATTAGCCAACCGCCTGAAGAGCTCCGGACAATGGCTACCCCTCCTAGTGGCTTGCGACGTATACCGACCGGCGGCTATTGATCAGTTGCAAGTGGTTGCGAATTCGGTGCAAGTGCCTTTTTATTCGGAGCCTGGAAATACCAATGTGGTAGAAATTGCAAAAAAAGCCCTCCTCGCAGCACAACAGCAGGGATGTAACCTTGTAATAGTCGATACTGCAGGACGACTCGCCGTCGACGAGCAAATGATGACCGAGGTGGCAAACCTCAAAAATGCCCTATCGCCCAGCGAAACCCTCTTTGTAGTTGATGCTATGACGGGGCAAGATGCTGTAAATACTGCAGTCGCTTTCAACGAACGATTAGATTTTACCGGCGTCGTACTCACCAAATTAGATGGCGATACCCGTGGTGGTGCTGCGCTTACGATTCGCGAACTCGTAAAAAAGCCTATTAAGTTCGTAGGGACGGGCGAAAAGATGGATGCGCTCGATCTCTTCCATCCCGATCGTATGGCCGATCGTATCCTCGGGCAAGGAGATATTGTAACGCTTGTTGAGAAAGCTCAAGCACAATATGACGAGGAACAAGCTCAGAAGCTGCAGCGGAAAATTGATAAGAATCAGTTCGATTTCAACGACTTCCTCGAGCAGATCCACCAACTAAAGAAGATGGGTAACATCAAAGATATCATCGGGATGTTGCCAGGTGCGGGTAAAGCACTTAAAGATGTGGATATAGATAACGATGCTTTTAAGGGTGTGGAGGCGATAATACACTCTATGACCCCTCTCGAGCGTCAACGTCCGGAGGTGCTCAACGCATCGCGGAAACAACGTATTGCTAAGGGAAGCGGACGCAATATTGCAGAAGTAAACCGGATGATAAAGCAGTTCGACGAAATGCGTAAGATGCTCCACACTGTCAGCAAAATGGAAAAAGGTGGGGCGGGAAGACTACAAAAGAAGAAGGCTAGAAGGTAGCAAAACACGCACTATTGGCGAGGCTTCTACTATCCCGTTTGTAGGTTCTGTTTTCGTAGGAGAAGTGTAACGAGCTACGCTTTCCTACAGTTCAATTGGTTGATTAGCAATAAAATATGGGACTTAACCGAGTCATCCTGATCGGTTATGTGGGCGAGGCGCCGGAAATGCGCTACACAGCGGTAGAGAGGCTTGCGCGGGTTCGGTTGGCTACGCACGAATATCGTAATAAGCCGAACGGAGAGGCAGTTCAGTGCGTGGAGTGGCATTCTGTGGTCTTTGTAGGCGAGGCCGCACAAATGGCAGAACGGCTTGTTAAAAAAGGCACGCACCTGTACGTGGAGGGGCGTTTGCAAACATCGCTGCACGAATCTGCAACGGGCGAGACGAGACGCGTTACTGAGGTTGTGGCACGCACTTTTGAAATTCTGGACGGCGAGGCTGTTGAGTCTGATCCTTTACACTAATCAAGATTATAAAAACACTACTCGAACCGGGTGCGTTAAACTAGTTTATACAAAGTTGCATATGTAATTGCTTCGTTAATTGTACTAACTCCAAGCTTTTCGAACAAATCCTTGCGATATTTTTTTATAGTATTAATAGACTTGTACATAGCAGAAGCCATCGCATTAGTACTGTAACCTTGACTGGCTAAACGAATCACCATTTGTTCTTCTTTTTTCAATTCGATAGAATCCAGTTCTATCCATTCGTGGTGATTGCTTTTGAGTGCATAGCGCTTTGAGGTTTCGGTGCAGGTGATATATGCGTCATGAGCCTCTAGAGTAGTAGGGAGTGATACGGCACAGACTGCAAGCCATAGGTGCCCATCAGGACTAATACGAAGGGGAGTTAATTGGTGATTTACTAGCAATTGTTCTTTTTTTGCAGTATAGAGTTGAAGATTGTAGGAGATCATATACCGCATCCAGTCCGCTTGTTGATACCTATAGAGGAACTCAAACCCCGCGCGATTGATGTTGATCAATTTTTGCAAATCCTCAGGGGTTAGTGTTTGAATATAGAAGTTGAAGCCTAACATGCGCACTTCATCCATCGAGTATCCTGCTAAGAACAAAGGATTATCAGATACATACAAGAAATTTTGCTTATAATAATCAATAATGTAAAACGATTTGTAGCTTAACCGGGAGACAGCTTTTAGCGTCGCTATGTAGCTATCTACGCTTTGATATAGCTCCGGCTCAATAGCACACATCCGATTTTGCTCTATGAAGAAATCGGAAACAGAAATACAACCCATTTGCTAGTAATTCTTCTAGTTAATTGTTTCGCTAAGATAGCTAAACTTGATAAAAAGTACCCTTTTGGGTATGCGAAAGTACCCTTTTGGGTATTTCTAGGATATATAAACATTATGATCTTTGTTATGGCATAAAAAAATAACGTTTGTGCGTTTGTTTTGCAGGTGGGGAGGAGATTCGCGCTACCCTCTTTGTTTGACGAGGTCGATGAATCCTTGATGTCGAAAGCCCTTTGTGAATGGGTCATAGAGGGAACAATAAAAAAAAAACGAAAGATGAACAATCTGAGTTTCGAAGAGGTGGATCTTCAAGAATTGGAAGACCTCGGCGGTGGTGTAGAGACTATGAGTGATGGTTGTGGTCTCTTTAATGGTCATTGTAGTTCTGGTGGTTGTGGTTTATGGAACGGTGAATGTAGCGAGAGACCGCCAAAATTCCAGAAACCAAAACTTGCAGAAAACTAGGTCTGTATAGTTTTCTGCATTGAAAAAAGAGAGGGAGAGTCCCTTTTGTAAACTTTCCCTTTCTTCCTCCCCATACAATCAATGAAATGATGATAGTGGCAATATGAATGCGAATCAGTTGCATTTTATAAGTGATGGCGAACGAGAGGTCGTATTTCATACAGAAACGCTAAGTTTATTTACTGTAAATGCTTTGACACGTAAGTGTATAGAGCGATTACAAGAAGGATATTCTCCTGAGGCTATAGCTACCGAATTAAATATATCTCCGGAGGAGATTGCGTCTCTCCAGAATAAACTTGCTTCTTTAGATAGTGTCGCACTTCCTTCACCTCAAGCGAATGCTAACAGAAGGGTAGTTACCAGAATCACGCTACACGTAACGAACGATTGTAATCTGCGCTGTAGATACTGCTATGCACATGGCGGTGGATACAATGATGTGCGCAAGATTATGTCGTTGAAGCAGGCGAAGGAATTCGTTACATTTGTTGTAGAAAATTTTGATTCGGTGGGTCAAATCGTCTTTTTTGGTGGCGAGCCATTTCTCAATCCGTCTATTATATCGTACATATGCGAAGAATTAGTGCATCGTTTTAATGAAGGCACCCTATCGCATCTACCAAAGTTTGGCGCTATAACCAATGGTACTATTGCCTCAAACACTGTCTTTTCGCTGATAGAGAAGTACTTTTCATTCGTTACCGTTAGTATTGATGGCGACCAGATGGTGCACGATATCAATAGGGTAACAGTCGACGGAAAAGGTACATTTAGTGTAATAGAAAAGTTTATGGATCGGTTACGATCTATAACGGATTTGCTCGTTCGATACGAAGCTACCTATACACGCCAACACATAGAGCGCGGCGTATCGAGGCAACAAGTGCAAGAGTATTTGCAGCAGAGATTCCAAATCAACGGTGTTGTCAATGACGAGTATCGGATGGAGCAGGCGGCTATTACAAAAGAAGTTTCGGGTAAATTCCTGAGTCGTGGGAAGGAAGAAGCGTATTGGGATGTACTCCCGAAGATTGTGTATAAACAACGAGGCGAGATGTGTCCGATCGCCAAAGACATATTCTCAATCTCGGTTGATGGCGACATCTACCCTTGCCACATGAACACGGGCGAGGCGAATGACTATCTGGGTAATATATCTGGGGAGAATATATTCAACTCATCGATTTTTGACAGGGATCATTTTTACTTAACCAAGTCGTTAAAATCCAATGAATCGTGCTCTGCATGTTGGGCACGAACTCTTTGTGGCGGCTGTGCACGACTTTGGTTTTACTCCGAAGAGGAAAAGATATTCAGGTCTCTTCCCGATACAGATGCTTGTGAAGCTAATAAACAGCATTTTGAAGAAGCACTTTTGCAAATAACCGAACTAAGGCGTTCACCCCAAAAGTGGGCTGAACTGGTTGCATCTCTTAAAAAACAAACGAATCATGCGTAGATTTATATACTTAATTCTGTGTCTCCTTACCTCGACCTCGCTTTTTGCGCAAACCTTAAAAGGGCGTGTAGTGGATGTCACAAACTCCGAAACCCCACTGGAGCTTGTGAATGTCCAACTTCTTAATAGCCAGGGTGAACAGGTCTCTGGTGCCGTAACTAACAACAAGGGAATTTTCGTAATTTCTGTCAAAGAGCTCGATCGCAATCAGCAGTATCGTCTCGTCGCCTCTATGGTGGGCTTTACCTCAGTAGAGCAATTACTCTCTCTTTCAGATGCCAATATGGATCTGGGCACACTACAAATGCGTACGCAGTCGGAAATGCTTGAGGATGTTACTATAAGAGGGGAAGGGAAAGTACTGGCTAATGGCTATACAATATTCCCATCCAAGGCGGCACTTACGCAGTCTGATACGGGTTATGACTTCGTTAAAAAATTGATGATACCCGACCTTAAAGTAGATATCATACATCGTACTATCAAGACGGTAGGGAACGACGAGGTTTTGGTTTTAATCAATGAAAAACGAGCCTCAGTAGAAGAATTGCTTACCCTCCGTTCGTCACGTGTCCAAAGGGTTGAGTATATAGATTCGCCCGGAGTAGAGTACGGATCCGAACCTCTGGGTGCTGTTATTAAGGTGTACGTTAAGAACCCAGAGTCTGGTGTACAGGGTGGCATTAATCTCACCAATGCTGTTACGACCTTTGGTGGCGAGAACTTTGCATTTGTGCGCTACAATTACAAACAGTCAGAATTCGGTCTCGTGCTAGATAATACCTATACAAGTGTTAAAAGACGTAGTATCTCGCAGAAAGATCAATACAAACTTAGCGATACCGAGACACACGATATCGATAAAGCGGGTATCGAACGTCCGCTTCGCTTCGATTCCAATAAGGCTACTATTCACTATAACCATACTAAATCTGGGGCACATATTTTCAACGTAGCACTGGCAGCTAATTGGTACAATAGCACCCATCGTAGCGTTTCGCAACAGATTACAGAGAGCGGACTTACTCCTTACAAAGCAACTACATCGCCTACAGAGAATTACATATCGCCGCAGTTAGACTTGTTTTATCTTCAAATGCTAACAAACAGTTCTATGCTCGCCTACAACTTGCACGGAACGTATATTGACACCGACTACGGCTATCAGTATAGCGAAGAGCATCCTACATACGGGGCGCGAAACTACGCTTACACGACTAAGGGAGATAAGAAATCGGTTATTAACGAGCTTCGTTACGAACAAGAGCTAGACAATATTGAGCTTAGTTTGGGTGGTCGTTACTTATATAGCATAACAAAAAACAGGTATTTGGGGTCTGGAATAACCGACAATAGCCTCAATAACCACGACGTATACTTCTTTGGTCAGATGGCAGGACGTCTGAGTGCTTTACGCTACAATTTAGGGCTAGGAGTAAGTATGTTAGACACGCGGCAAGGTTCAATGGCAACAAACTCGTGGATTTTCCGCCCCCGTCTTTCTATGACCTTACCTATTAAGAATTGGAACCTTCAGTATAACTTCCGAATTGACCCGAGTGCCCCCACGCTCGCGATGCTTAGTAGTGTAAATCAGCGACCTAATGCATGGGAGGTTCACTCTGGTAATCCCGATCTAAAAGCGTTTCATAAATTCGATAATAGTCTTACAATCAGAGCATTTTTGGGCAAAGCCTTCATCATGGTAACTCAAGTCGGTAATACGTACGCTATCAAGCCCATTGTCTCTATTGTAGATCGTACTACAGAAGCAGATGGCACTAAAACCTTCAGGTATAGTTATGCTAATATCGGTAACAGTTCGGATACTTGGGGTACGTTTGCTATACGTTGGGGTATTTTGCCTGATATTCTGACCCTAACAAGCACGTTTACTTATATTTATATGACAGTTGCTAACGAGCTCTATAAACATCACTTACACAATCCACATCTGTCGGTGGAGGCAGATTTCTCACTGGGCGACTGGAACGTAACCGCAACTTATTATAATGAGGATAAGTCACTCTCGGGTGAGATGATAACTATCAACAGCCCAAACCTCATGCTCATGCTACGCTACCGACTGGGTGCATGGACTTTTGGTTTGAATGCAGCCAATCTATTTCTACCGTACGGCAAGCGACAACAAATTGAGCAGATCAATGCCCTCCATAGCTATAAACAGGATCTACAAGTTCCGTCAATGGCTAATGTGGTTGGAGTCTATATCAGTTGGAACTTCGCTACCGGACGTCACTACAACGGAGGTGAAGCCTCTATCCAAAATAGTGATACAGATTCGGGTATCCTGAAGTTTTAGACAATATGTCCCCCACTGATTTCGTCCAGCAAAGGGATGCGAGAGATTGCGGAGCATCATGCTTAGCGATGATAGCAAGGCATTATGGTCGGCAGTTCGATCTCGACTTACTAAGAGAGCAATGCTCTCTTGGTAAGAGTGGGGTTTCACTTTTGGGAATAAGTAAAGCTGCCGAATGGTTAGGGCTTAAAAGTATTGGTGGGCGCCTATCGTTCGATACCTTGGCTACCGAGGTTCAGTTTCCGTGTATAGTACATTGGAATCAGAATCACTTCGTTGTGGTTTATAAGATCGAGAAGCGGTGGGGAGGACGGTTTCGTATCCATGTGGCAGATCCGGCTAAAGGTCTTTTGACCTACGAGAAGGAGGAGTTTTGCGAGCATTGGCTTAGTACTGTAACCCATGGCGAAGAGAAAGGCATCGCCCTCCTGCTTCAAACTACCGACTCCTTTTACAAGCAGACCGGGGAGCAAGTGGTTAAACCCTCAGGTAATCGTCTGAGCTTTTTGTGGAGTTATGTACAGGGTTATAAATCCTATTTTTTACTCTTAATCTTTGGTCTGACCTTAGGATCGCTGCTGCAACTCGTCTTCCCTTTTCTGACACAATCTATTGTAGATACGGGGATTGGCGGTAAGGATATTAGCTTTGTTTGGTTGGTTTTGCTGGCACAGGCTATGCTCCTTGTGAGTCGTACAGCTATCGATTTTATTCGTAATAAAATACTTCTGCATATCTCTACCCGTATTAACATCTCGCTCGTATCGGATTTTTTCATCAAGTTGATGAAGCTTCCGATGAAGTTTTTCGATTCCAAGCTCTTAAGCGATCTCCTCCAACGTATCGAAGATCATAGTCGCGTAGAGCAGTTCCTCTCTTCAGGGTCGTTGCAACTCCTTTTCTCCATCTTTACGTTTCTCATCTTTGGGGTGGTCTTGTTTGTATACAATCTGGCTATTTTCCTAGTGTTCCTTTCTGGAACAATCCTTTATGCAGGCTGGATCCTCCTCTTTCTCAAACGACGAAAAGTACTAGACTACAAGTATTTCGAGCAATCGGGGCGTAACCGGAATCTGACCTATCAGCTCATGCAAAGTATGCAGGAGATTAAGTTGCAGGGTTGTGAGCAACGTAAGCGCTGGGAATGGGAAGATGTACAAGCCGACCTCTTTCGAGTACGTCTGCAAGCATTAAACTTGGGGCAGTCGCAACAGGCAGGGAGTTTACTGATCAACGAGGGAAAGAATATCCTAATCACGGTCTTGGCGGCTTCTGCGGTGATTGCGGGCGATATGACCTTGGGTATGATGCTGGCGGTGCAATATATTATTGGGCAACTCAATACCCCTGTAGAACAATTGATTCGATTCATCTATTCGTGGCAAGATGTAAGCATTAGCCTCGAACGAATGAACGAAATACATACCGAGAGCAATGAAGAGAACGCCGAGCGACACTTGCGAACTCTCACGGACAATAAAAATTTGTCGATAGAGGGCTTATCCTTTAAGTACGATCGCCACAGCACTCGAGATATCCTCACCGACATTAACCTGTATATACCCAACGGTAAGGTTACGGCGATTGTAGGTGCAAGTGGGAGTGGGAAGACGACACTCATAAAACTTCTTTTGGGGTATTACTTACCACTAAACGGTGCGATCAAGGTGGGGGAAAACGACCTCTCGGAATACCGTCTCGATTGGTGGCGCAGTCAGTGTGGCGCAGTGATGCAAGACGGGTATCTTTTTTCAGATACTATCGCTCGCAATGTCGCAATTTCGGACGACGAACCGGATGTAGAGCGTCTACGTGAGGCTTGTCGAGTGGCTAATATTGCCGACTATATCGAGGCCTTACCTTTGGCATATAACACCATGATAGGGCAAGATGGGCAAGGGATTAGTCAGGGGCAGCGACAGAGAATACTTATTGCACGAGTGGTATATAAAAATCCGCAATTTGTCTTTCTGGACGAGGCCACCAATTCTTTGGATGCGAATAACGAACGAGCGATTACCGAGAATTTAGCTTCTTTCTATCGTGGTAAAACTGTGGTCGTAGTAGCGCATCGTCTCTCTACGGTGCGTAATGCGGATCAAATTGTCGTATTAGATGCTGGGCAAATAGTCGAGGTAGGTACTCACGAAGAACTTACAGCAAAGCGTGGCAAGTATTTTTCGTTAGTGAAAAATCAATTAGAGTTGGGCAACTAATATGGACTCACAAAAGAAACAGGAGCGGAATTTTGAGCTTCGGAGCGAAAAGACCCGGAGTCTGGTGGGTGAAATCCCTTCGGCACTTGTCCGTTATGGTATAATCGTTATTGCGATAACACTCCTGCTTCTGGTGGGTATTGCTACACAGTTCCCTTATCGTAAGGTGTATCGTGGCGAGGCAACTATTTATGCGCTGACAAGGGATATAAATACCGATAGCACAAGGGTTGCAGTAAAGCTTCGCTTCGCAAGCGAAATGCCTGTTAAAATGACCGTGCGTAACAAAATTATCCTTACTTCTCAAGGTTTAGAAACGGCAGGTAGGTTAATCCATCTAAAAGCGCACAGAGATACGCTCGGTAGACAAGACGCGACGCTACTCCTACCATCAAAGCCATCACTTACAGAATATTCAATGCTGAGCTTTAACCTCACGATAGAACAAGGATCCATTGCCTATCAGCTTCTTGGAATAGAGCACTAACTCTAATTCAAAGAAACACGTGCACAAGTTAAAAACGGATGTATTAGTTGCGTGTCAGTCTCCTTGTGCCGTTAGGATAAGAGAAAACCATACTCGTAGACCTTCGGTACAATCTGCAAGCGCAGTGCTTCCATCGCTTCTTTAAGATTGGCTAAGAGGCGCATGTATTCCTTGTCCTCGCTTTTCGCATTCATCTTTCCCTTGTCGTTGCGCCCTTGGAAATGCTCGCGGATATCGTAGTACGATGCGTTAGGGTTAGCGCCCGGCTGTGCATGATAGTAGCGCCAGAGTTCTCGCCCAGCATCGAAAACGGCAGTAGCTTCTGCAGAAAATACTAGCGGTTCGGAGGGGATAAAAGATTTTTCCTCAGCTAAAGCCTGAAGTGTTGTTTTACTTTGATGGGTTAATGGGTGAAAAAGTTTACCAGCCATAAAATCTGTCATAAAGTGGCTTTCGAAACGGGCTTGTGCATTAACTTCTTGCTCGGTAAAGGGGATAAAATGGTTGGTACCGAATCGACTCTGAACAATGGTCTTACTATGAAAAAGCATAAAGGTTAGGCAATTGGTCTGAAATTCAAGATCATCTGTCCAGTTATCGTTTGGAGCATAGAATTGGTCGGAATGATTAATCCATGTATGCGCAATCGAATGGCGTACAGCAAAATAAATGGCGATCTCCTTTACATTACGGCTGGTTACAAAACTACCTCTTGCATCGGGTATTTCTTCTTTGGTACGAACAATGTAATTATTCGAATTATGCTGGAAATCACAAGCATTCGCGTACATATAACCGATTACTATTTCGTTATTTCGTTTTCGTGTCTGTATAATCCAGTCGTTAATGGAAGCTCGGGAATCGTCTATATGTAATTTCTTTTTGAAGAGGAAGTTACCATGCGCATCATAAACATTTGTGACAACGGTATTAGGTGTTTTGATTTTGGTATCCCATATAAAGAAGCCTATAGGAAATTCTCCTTTGACATTATCGAAAGTAAAGGCCGGAATTAGAAAGCTACTCGATAAATGTGCTTTGAAAAATAGTCTGAATTTCTTAAAGTTAGGCATTTGCAAAACCTTTGTAGTCGAAAATTGAGCAATAATACAATGGTTTAATTCTGCATAACTTCGCGCTAGAAATAAGGCATATAATTCGCGTCCTGCTATTCCAATCTCAGCGAGATAACGTTCATAGACAGTGTGTTTTACAGAAACATCCGTTTTATTTTTTCCTGTTTTAGCTATTGTTCGTTTATTCCCCGCTTCGGCATACGGCGGGTTGATATAGATAACTAGCTTTTTGCGCTTTTCTGGGTCTTTTAGTACGGCGAGCAAGTCGTCTGGCAGTTTCCCGCAATCGAACTCGTCGTTCAAGAAATCGAACTGAAAGACATGTGATTCGAGTAGGTTAGCTCCATTTCGAATGCGATCCTTCATCACATCGACGTCCTGTTGGTCGAGGGTAGATGCCCAGATGTTGTACTTATTCGTAAGTCCGTTTAGGAGGTTACCGGTGCCGGCAGCGCAATCCCAGACGTAGTATTCGTCCTGCCAGTTTTCGCCAAGGACGTCGGCAAGGTACTTTTGCGAGAGGTCTACCCAGATTTTGGGTGTGAAGAAGGAACCTTTGCGCTCTCTATGATTTTTTATAACTGGCAAGGGTTTACTTGGGACTTTCAAATACTGCTTTATAAACTCTCGCAGCTCTTTTTCGTGGGCATCGTAGCGAAAGACATAGGCGGTGCGGTCCAAAACATCGCGTATAGCGCCGTATAACAGTCCAAATTCGCGAGTTTTATCGTCAGAGGGGGTAACATTCCAGTTGAAGTCGTTAAGCGCGAGAAAGGGCAATATTTCGCGATAAGGTAGGAATGCAATTTCCTCGGCATCGAAAGCAGCGAGAAACGGTGGCGGCAGGTAGGTATCGAAAGTGCGGGCTTTGCCGATGGTAAGGATTAGCTGTACGAGAGGTTTATAGATATCTGCTACAGTACCGCGTTTGGCTTCTGCCCATAATAACGAACGAATATCCTTTGTTTTTCCGGACGAATCGTGTCGTGTACCTACAACACAGAAGTCAATCTTCCCGATGCGCGGTTTGCAGTCGTATGCGGCAAAGAATTGCTCGGCTATGACAAGTTTTAGCTCCTCTTCCTGTAGGTTGGTGTACATGTTAGCAGATGGTTGTAATGCAAAGATACAAAGGAGAGAAGGATTCTTTTTTGGAAATTTAGTTGGGGTTGTGAGCTCCTTACTAGAGCGAGTTTTTTTTAGTACGATGGTAAACTCTGTGCATTTTGCATCAATGGTGCCCATTTTCTGGCTTTTATAGGGGCGCTTTTATGCATTTTCTGCCCATTCCGGCAAAAAGAAGGGCGAAAACACAAAACTATTTAACTACCAAACAAACAGCAATTTATAAAATATTAGGATCTGCCCCTCTCTAGGTATTTTTCGCACTTTTCTTTTTTAGAGAATCTTCGTCAAAAAAAAACTTTCTTTTGTCAAAATGTATAGGAGATTCAAATGATGAGACGAAAGATACAAACTATAAGCTGGCTCACTGCATTTTTTGCTCTGACTTTGTTGTGGGCACTGCCCGCAATGGCAGAGGACTATAAACTCAAAATAGCAGAGACACAAGTAACAGACGCTAATTGCAATGACTTAAGTGGAATCAAGGGTGTTACTGTGGGAGCGGGCGGCTGGTTCAAATATGACCCAGCTGCGCAAACTCTCACGATGAAAAATGTAACAATAACATTAGGTGGATATGCAATTCTTAATGAAGGTGTTGAGGGACTAAAAATTGTAGTATCGGGTACTAATCGTTTAGAAACCAAGTCTTCGTCGTTGAAATGTTATGCTCCTACAGAGCTAGAAGGCAATGGCTCTCTTACTGTAATAAGTGGTGTTGCAGGAATTTTCTTAGAAGCTCCTCTTACTATTTCCGATATCACGCTAGAAGCGACTGGGAAATGGGGCATCGCTGGCTACCAAGGTCTTGGTAAAGAGGAACTTAGTATCAAAAATGCTAAAGTAACAGCAATAGGCAGATATGCAGGAATTGCTGATTTAGCTTCGTTTGACAACGAAGGCTACACAATTCTAATACCTGCGGGAGGCAAGTTTGACGAAACCAAACACGCGGTAGTAGATGCCGAGGGGAATAAGGCAAAAATGGTAAAAATAGCCTCTGAGATAGACGAATACGATCTCCACATTGCGGGCGTGCAGGTAACAGATGCCAATTGCAATGATTTAAGCGTAATCACGGGTGTTACAGTAGGCGAGGAAGGCGTATTCAACTACAACCCAGTTTCGAAAACGCTGACAATGGAGGAGGTAAAAGTGTTAGTAGGCGATAAAGATGCAATTAGGAATGAAATAGAGGGGCTAAAAATAGATATATCGGGTACTAATCGCGTAGTAGCGACAACTTGGGCAGCCTTAGCTATAACCGCTTCCACCGAAATTGAAGGCAGAGGTTCTCTCATTACAGCAAGCAAGAAAGAAAGTGGAATAGGCGTGTACATCAGTTCTGAAACAACTCTCACAGTTTCCGGTATTACGCTCGAAGCATCTGGGCAATTGGGCATTACAGGTTCTACCACCCTTAAGGGCAAGGCTCTTATCCTGAAGAATGCGATGGTAACAGCTACAGGCACAGAGGCTGGAATTGCTAATTTGGCTTCGTTTACCACCGAAGGATGCGAAATTGTAGAACCCGCGGACGGTAAGTTTGACGAAGAGAAACATGCGGTAGTCGATGCCTCGGGGAATAAAGCGAAGCTGGTGAAGATAGAGCCAACAAAGTACCCGCTTCTCATTGGAAACACGTATGTAGATACGCAAAACTATAGGGATCTAGACAAACTGGCGTGTGTCAAGGAAGGATACATCTGGTACGATCATGCTAATAAAAGGTTGACTTTAAGTGGAGTGACCATAGAGGTTGGTGAAAATGAGATCCCAATCTTGAATAAGGGAATAGATGGGTTGACGATTGTGGTGCAATGGACTAATATTCTCAAATCTAAAAATAGTTCTGGTATTAGTTCTATGTGTTCAATGTACATTAATGGTTATGGTAGCCTGAGCATAGAGAGTGAAAGCGGTGCGGCTCTGGCACTAGACAATACCAAAGACATACAGCTAAATATCAGTCATCCCGATCTTTCGCTTTCGGGGAAATATGGGATTCAAGCAGGAACTGGGAAAGTGAGAGTTGGTGTTAACGACGCTAATATATCGCTTAAAGGTTCAGAGGCAGCCACGCACAATTTGGCGGCTTTAGAGCTTAGTGGTGTTAACATTGTAACACCAGCGAAGGGGGAGTTTAGCGCAACTAAGAAGGCGATAGTAGACAAAGATGGCAATACGGCAAAAGAGGCAGGGATCGCGATCTTGTATAATCTATATATAGCAGGTACGCAAGTCAACGGAATAAACTGCAAAAATTTAAAGAATATTGAAGGGGTTACAGTTGCCGAGGACGGTGAATTCTACTACGACCCAAGTTGGGGAACGCTAGTGATGAATGGTGTAAGCGTTTCGGTAGGGGATGGCATATCTGCCTTTAGCAACACAGGTATAGAGAATCTAACAATTGTAGTGAAGGGAGTCAATCGTTTAGAAACAACAACAGCCTCCTCTTTGGATTGTCATGCTTCTACCAAGATACAAGGCTATGGTTCTCTTACTACAATATGTAAGAGTGGTGCAGCTGGTATTTTCGTTAAAGAAAAAACTCTCACTATTACCAATCTCACACTCGAAGCATCGGGGAAATGGGGCATTGCAGGATGGGATGGCACGCAGAATGAGAAACTTATCCTCGATAATGCAAAAGTAACAGCCACTGGCACTGAGGCAGGCATTGCCGATTTAGCCTCATTTACTACCGCCCGTTGCAACATGGTAGAGCCCGCAGGCGGCACGTTTGACGAAACGAAACATGCTGTAATAGATGCAGCGGGTAATAAAGCGAAGGTGGTGAAGATAGTGCCAACGGAATATAATTTTTATATAAATGGCACGCAAGTTACAGCTGCCAATTGCAACGATTTAAGCAAAATTAAAGGAGTTGAGGTGGCTAAGGGCGGTGAATTCAAATACAACCCAGACACGAAGACGCTAACGATGAAAGACGTAAAAGTGCAGGCAGAGGCAGGTAAAAATGCAATTTACAATAAAGGCATTGAGGGCTTAAAGATTGTGGTATCTGGTACGAATCATTTAGAAGCAGAAGGCAACTTCCCTAGCTTGTCTATGCAACTTCCTACATTTATAGAGGGCAGTGGGACTCTTGAAGTAACAAGTAGCGCTAGTGCTGGTATTTACGTAAAAGAAACCACCCTTACCATTTCTGATATCACGCTCGCAGCATCAGGGAATTGGGGCATCACAGGGTGGGATGGCATGCCGAATGAGAAACTTATCCTGAACAACGCAAAAGTAACAGCCACTGGCACTGAGGCAGGCATTGCAAATTTGGATTCATTTACTATCAATAGTTGCAAAATGCTAGAGCCCGCTGGCGGTAAGTTTGATGAAGCGAAACGAGCTGTAGTAGATGCCGAAGGGAATGTGGCGAAGTTGGTGAAAGTAGAAACTATACCCGTAACAGGAGTAACGGTAACTCCCAAAACGGTAGATTTGACGGTGGGTAAGACACAACAGCTCTCCATCTCGGTACAACCTACTACAGCCTCCAATCAACGCTACACTTGCCAAAGTGATAACGCAAGCGTAGCTACAGTCACCAACGCAGGACTAATAACTGCTGTAAGCGTAGGTACTGCCAACATAACCGTAACCACAGAGGACGGGAATAAAACTGAGACATGCAAAGTAACAGTCTCGCAGTCTACATCGCCAGATGTTCCAGATGGCGTAGAAGATGCTTTATTAGCCCATATCTCTGTTGCTCCGAATCCTTTCTTGTCGCAATTACAAATCGTACATGGCGAGCTTCAGGGTACTTACGCTTTATTGAACACGCAAGGCGTAGTTGTACTATCGGGCGAGTTAGGCGAAGCACATACATACCTTAGTACTTCTGCGCTCCCTGCGGGACTATACCTCTTGCGTCTCACCGCCACAAATGGTGCAACGAAGACTGTAAAGGTTGTAAAAGACAGATGACGAGATTTGTAGCAGCACGCTATTACTAACAGTAATTAAAAAACAACGGATATCCCCAGAAAGAGATATCCGTTGTTTGTATGTGCTAAAAAGTTCTTCACCAGAAGCATAAACGAGCACTATACATACTGGGGATACTGTCCTAAAAAAGTGTGTAAGCCCTATTTTTTCTAATTTGGGTTTATTGCACAATCCGCCACCACTCACCAGCCCTCTTTTTGAGTTATTTT
>CAUTNK010000008.1:0-89496 GCA_963540065.1 uncultured Bacteroidia bacterium | reverse complement strand
TGGAGGCGATGAAGGACGCGACAAGCTGCGAAAATCTCCCACGAGGCGCTATAGCTTTTGACTGGGAGGTGTCCGAATGGGGCAACCCACCTGATTGAAGATCAGGTACCCTGTAAAGGGAGCAAACCCGGTGAACTGAAACATCTCATTAGCCGGAGGAAGAGAAAACAAAACGTGATTCCCATAGTAGCGGCGAGCGAACGGGGAAGAGCCTAAACCCGCAATGTTCAGGCTTTGCGGGGGTTGTAGGGCTGGAATTACGAATAGCATAGACGAGTAGAATGTGTTGGAATGCATAACCACAGAGGGTGAGAGTCCCGTATACGAAGCCTTGGCTATTTTATCCAGTACCCTGAGTAGGGCGGAACACGAGGAATTCCGTCTGAATCCGCCGGGCCCACCCGGCAAGGCTAAATACTCCCAAGAGACCGATAGCGAACAAGTACCGTGAGGGAAAGGTGAAAAGAACTCCGTGTAGGAGAGTGAAATAGTACCTGAACCCGTGTGCCTACAAGCGGTCGGAGTCCTTCGGGATGACGGCGTGCCTTTTGCATAATGAGCCTACGAGTTATGGTAAGTGGCAAGATTAACCGACCTTAGTTGGGTAGTCGTAGCGAAAGCGAGTCATAAATGGCGCTCTAGTCACTTGCCATAGACGCGAAACTTTGTGATCTACCCATGGCCAGGTTGAAGGCGCGGTGAAACGCGCTGGAGGACCGAACTGGTTAGCGTTGAAAAGCTCTCGGATGAGCTGTGGGTAGGGGTGAAAGGCTAATCAAACTGAGAGATAGCTCGTACTCCCCGAAATGTTTTTAGGAACAGCCTTGTTTGTAATCGCCTTGGAGGTAGAGCGACTGGTTGGACGCGAGGGCTTCACCGCCTATCAAGTCCTGTCAAACTCCGAATGCCAAGTCGAGTCGAACAAGAGTGAGCCGTAGGGTGCTAATGTCCTACGACGAGAGGGAAAGAACCCAGACCAGCAGCTAAGGTCCCGAAGAAGGTGCTAAGTTGTTCAAACGAGGTTCGACTGCCTAGACAGCTAGGATGTTGGCTTGGAAGCAGCCATTCATTCAAAGAGTGCGTAATAGCTCACTAGTCGAGTGGTCGAGCATGGATAATGAGCGGGCATCAAGCGCCCCGCCGAAGCTCTGGATGTATAGTGATATATGTGGTAGGGGAGCATTCATAACCGCGGTGAAGGTGTACCGTAAGGTATGCTGGAGCGTTATGAAAAGCAAATGTAGGCATGAGTAACGATAATGCGGATGAGAAATCCGCACACCGATAGGCTAAGGTTTCCTGATCGCCGTTAATCGGATCAGGGTTAGTCGGTATCTAAGGGGATGGCGAAAGCCTCAACCGATGACAAGCGAGTTAATATTCTAGCACTACCTGTGTTAACGATCGGGACGACGGAGATGTGACAGCTCTACCTAGCGACGGAAGTCTAGGTCAAAGGTCGTAGGTATAGGCGCCGGTTAATCCCGGTGTTTGCCGAAGCTGATAGCGACGCAATCCTCCCGGAGCGCGTTCAAAGAGCGTAAGCGGACTCCCAAGAAAACTCCCTAAGTATATAACACAGGTAACCGTACCGCAAACCGACACAGGTAGCCAAGGAGAGTATCCTGAGGTGCTCGAGTGATTCACGGCTAAGGAACTAGGCAAATTGATCCTGTAACTTCGGAATAAAGGATCCCACGGGCGACCGTGGGCGCAGAGAAGTGGCTCAAGCGACTGTTTAGCAAAAACTCATGGCTCTGCAAAATCGTAAGATGACGTATAGGGCCTGACACCTGCCCGGTGCTGGAAGGTTAAGAGGAGTTGTCAGCCGCAAGGCGAAGCAGCGAATTGAAGCCCCAGTAAACGGCGGCCGTAACTATAACGGTCCTAAGGTAGCGAAATTCCTTGTCGGGTAAGTTCCGACCTGCACGAATGGTGTAACGATTTGAGCACTGTCTCGGCCGTGAGCTCGGTGAAATTGAAGTAGCGGTGAAGATGCCGCTTACCCGCAACGGGACGGAAAGACCCCGTGAACCTTTACTATAGCTTAGCGCTGCTTTTGGACGAACGTTGCGTAGGATAGGCCGGAGGCTCCGATCTCATGCTCCCGGGTATGAGTTAGCCACCGTTGAAATACGGCCCTTCGTTCGTTTGGGAGCTAACCCCACACCGTGGGGGACACCGTTTGGTGGGTAGTTTGACTGGGGTGGTCGCCTCCAAAAGCGTAACGGAGGCTTCCCAAGGTACCCTCAGGCCGATTGGTAACCGGCCGTTGAATGCAATGGCATAAGGGTGCTTGACTGCGAGGCCGACAAGCCGATCAGGTAGGAAACTAGGGCATAGTGATCCGGTGGTTCCGTATGGAAGGGCCATCGCTCAAAGGATAAAAGGTACTCCGGGGATAACAGGCTGATCGCCCCCAAGCGCTCATAGCGACGGGGCGGTTTGGCACCTCGATGTCGGCCCGTCACATCCTGGGGGTGGAGAAGCTCCCAAGGGTTCGGCTGTTCGCCGATTAAAGTGGCACGCGAGCTGGGTTCAGAACGTCGTGAGACAGTTCGGTCCCTATCTGTTGTGGGCGTAGGAAACTTGAAGGGAGCTGAGGCTAGTACGAGAGGACCGCCTTGGACGAACCTCTGGTGTATCTGTTGTCGCGCCAGCGGCACCGCAGAGTATCTATGTTCGGTCGGGATAAGCGCTGAAAGCATCTAAGCGCGAAGCCCACCTTAAGATGAGGTTTCCCCATAAGAGCCGTAGCAGACTACTACGTTGATAGGCCGGAGGTGTATAGGTGGCAACATCACAGCCGACCGGTACTAATGACTCGAACGTCTTCTTGTGGCATTACACATTTGGCAATCACCAACATGTAGCTAGTTTACTAGCTACACCACTGCCTTAGCAACAACCCCCCGCGGGTTGCTCGCTCTTTTTCGTTTCGTATTCTTTGCTCTGCGTAGCGAGTCTACTGCTTTTGTTCACGATACTTTGCCTCACAAACTACAACCTAAGGTCTTACGGTGACTATAGCGGCGGGGTTTCACCTCTTCCCATCCCGAACAGAGAAGTTAAGCCCGCCAGCGCCAATGGTACTGCCCCTCGCGGGTGGGAGAGTAGGTCGTTGCCAACTTCGAGCCTCCTGATTACTCTGGTAGTCGGGAGGCTTTTTTTATTTACTGTATTCAAGGTTTTTCTGTAGGGGCGAAACCCGATTCGCCTGTTTTATTTTTATCACATCTCTCATATTAAATATTTCAACACATCACTCTCATAAGGGATTGTTGCATAATTCCAATCAACATAGACTACCACAGCAGCTTGTAGGGGCGTAACGTGATACGTCTGAATAAATATATTGATAATCAATCAGTTGAATTATTTAAGCAAGAGATCAAATCTCTAAATATTGTCGAATAATCAGTTATGTAATAGTCCCAAACCTCACACCTGCGATTCGCCACACCCCGTGTTGTGTTTGCATTGCTGGAGAACAATAAATGAAAATATAGCCCCCTCCCACAATTCTCACTAATCGCCACCTCGCCCTAACTTCCAGCCCCCATACTCGCAGACAATCAGCACGCTACTCTTTAGACCAAAAATATATTACCGAAAAAGTGGTAATATATTTTGCCATGTCCCAGAAAAAAAACTTGCAGCGTGAATATGAGATGTCGCTATCTCTTTAAAAAACTATTTATCAAAGAGATAGAAACTCCCAAGGGCTGACAATACATATCCACGTTTCGCTGTGAGAGACACTCTAACTTTTATATTCAGACAAATATGAGAAAACTTCTAATCCTGTTAGCCGTTTTGTTCGGAACGGTTTGTATGGCACATCCGCGAGGGGAGTTCGCTAAAGGGCGTCATCTTCTGAACGCGAATTTTGGACTAAAGCTCTACATAGTACCTTATTTCAGCATCTCCTACGAGTATAGCGTGCTGACCTTTGGTCGGAACTTCTCGTTGGGTGTGGGTGGATACTTTGGTACAACCTTTGGCTATCTCCATGCATTCAATACGCGCGTTACCTTGCATAAGCATGTTGGTAAATCCGACTTCTATACCGGTATGCTCAACGGTATTAATATCTGGTATACGCGTCCATCCATTCTCAACAACAATACCGCGAGCTGGAATCCGCATTACGGTTTTGACCTTTTCTTGGGTTGGCGGCGCTCATTTTCTGAGCACTGGAGTGGTAATTTAGAATTGGCACCGATTCCGGTCTTTCTATTTACACAACCCTATTGGTCGGTTGGAGCAAGCTATCTTTTTTAACAAAATCATAACGAACCATGACAAAGGAACAGTTAGATCATCACGCCAACCAGCTGAATCCGAATAATTCGGCATGTAAGTCTGCACACGATAATCATGCGAATCAGCTGAACCCGAACAGTTCTGCGTTTCGGGCGGCACAAAACAACCGTGCGAACCAGATGAATCCCAACAACGCTGCCTATCAAAAGGGGCATTCCGGACGCTCTTCCAAAAAGTAGAAAGAGATGAATGTACGTGTATGGTTACTGATCCCCGTCACACTCTTGCTCTTTTCTTTCTCTAGCTGTAAAAAGGATAACGACGTTAAAACCTTGAAACTAGAGAGCATTCTGGGTGTTTACGAGGGCGAAGAGGTTACGAAGATGACCCTCGGAGGGACAAAGGTTGATCGTAAAGAAAAGCTTACTGTAACCGTGACTAAAAGCGATATGGAAGGGATCGACGGCACAATTACCATCAATCCCTTAACCAAACTTACTTTTACCCTGAAAGATAGCAAGGACGGCAAGTTAAACTTCGAGATTAAGCATCTTTTGGGCTCTGGAAATGGCTATTTCACCGATACCGAGCTCCACTATACGCACAGTTTTGCAAACGGTACGGAGGAGTTTGTGGGTAAAAAGAAATAGTCGACTTGTTTCCGAATCTAGTAAGGGGAAGGCGAGTGTCTTCCCCTTTTTTGTCGATGCTGCATATCTGCAAGAACAATGCAGGCAAACTATCTACTCTCGTTGTCTGCAAGACGAGGAGCTAATCTATTTTTAGAGTCTAAATACCTTCGTAGTGCGACTTCCTATTCGTTTTGAGTTTTGAACGGGGCTTATATGCAATAGTCCCGGATTGTAGCAACGGGGGATGCTAAAAGATCCGTGAGCTCTCTGCTTGTTGTGGCATAAAAAAAAACGGCTGCACCCCTGAGAGGATACAGCCGGAATAAGGCTTTTATGCGAGGAGTTAGCGACAAGGTTTTCTTTCTGTTAGTATAACCGTGTAATATTGAAGCTTTCCCCATCTAGTCTCATATTTGCACGCGTCAGAGAAATAGAATGTTTTACGCTTTTTTTCATAAGAAGAAAGACTTACGGTTCCATAGTCTCCACCAAAGTGGAGATAGGTTTTTGAATCGTTACCACGCTCAAACATAATATAACCCTTCAAATCCATTGCGGTGCCTAGGTTGTTTGTAAATTTTACAGTTACAGCTATGCCATCTACCTTTACTATTTCAGCATCAATACCGCCACTTATCGAAGTGCCACAACGATCATCACCTTCTGCTTTTGCAGAGAATATAGCGACCAGCGCCAACAACCCAATAAGTAAAACTTTCTTCATCGCTTCTTTTTACGTCTGCTCCTTACTCAGACAGTTAATTTAACTGCCTGCAAGTTTTTTTTTTCAGCGACTCTACCAAATATTTTCGCAATACATATCTGGTCTAAAGAAGAAGCAAAAAGTCCTTATGCCCCATGGCATCTAGCACGCTCTAAGCAAGAATAGCAATACTATTGTATTTAGCCACTACGGGCGTTCTACGAAATTAATTTTGTACTCTTGCTCAGCAAAATGCCTGCTATGTGTTGCATTGGCTTCGATAATAAAGGCAAATTTCCGCCACTCACCACGATAATCTAGGTAAACGCCACCGACGAGGAGCGACATATCGCAATGGTTTCTGAATTCGAGATATTTTCCGAATAGCGATTCCGTAAGCGAGTAGGAGACGCAATTCTCATACTTGTGCGTCTTTATTACTTGGATCGATTTCGTTTCCAAAAACTCAATTTCCCAATCGTTACGCCCCAGCACGTAGGTAATGGTAGCATTTACCTTATATTGTCCGCCACCTTCAGATACCAAGACGAAAGCAAGTTCGAAGAAATATTCGTCTTGCGATCGATTCCCGATTCGTTTCTCTTTCTTTAGGATTTCTAGGTTCGTAACGGCGTTTTCGGTAATGGTTAGCTGCCAATTGCTAAAACCAGCTGCTAGATAGCCATCGGGGCGATCCCTTAGCGTATGTCCTATCAGATCGCGTTCTATTTGCCGGTTACTGGGGTTGGTAGGTACGATGTCGTAGATTCGTTCTTCTACTTGTTGTTGCAGGAGGATATAGTCGTTGTCGTCGTCAAAATTCGTGTTGTGGGTCGCCAGATAGCTCTTATAGGCATACTCAAACTCCGAAGCACTTTTGTTGTTTCTAAGATGTTTTTTGCGTAATCGTTCGCATGTTTGTTTGGCGGCTTTCAGTCGTTTTTTAGCTTTTTGGCTAGCACACTCTTCTATATTCTCGAGTGCTTCCCATGCTTCGGCACGTGTTGCGTAGTCTTGGGTATCGAAGTCGCGAAGGAAATTTCGATATCCTTCTTTAAGATTTTCGAGTTCGAAGCGTTGGGCAGCAGAAACTTCTTTTGCGGCTTGGGTCCCATCGTTTTTGGGCGACGATCTACAGCCTATGAAAAAGATGAGTATGCTAAACAGCCCAAAAATGCTACAAATCCCTCTTAACATCGTATCTCGTTTGAAAACCGTTCTGTTCTAATATAGCACACTATCTAGGTAAAATACTAAGCTGGATAAGTATAGAGCTTGGCATCGCCTATGTGTCGTTGTTCTGCTGCAAATACCGCTTACAAATGTAAAAAAAGCAGCGAAGCCGTACAAGACGACCTCGCTGCGTAGCTACTCTCTATTCGAATGTTTCTCTATTCGTTCAGACTATAGTCTTGCTTGGCAGCGCGTAGGTAGGACCTGTAACGCCACAGAGCATTCTCTTGCGCTGCTCTAAAGAGTTCAGCCGATTCGCCGGGGAATGTTTGTGCCAAAGAACTGAAACGGACTTCGCCTTGAAGGAATTCTTGGAATTTTGTCCAGTCTGGCGTCTTCGAATCTAGCGAGAATGGGTTCTTACCTTGTTCTTCCAACAGCGGGTTGTAGCGGAAGAGATGCCAATAACCACAAGCTACGGCTTTTTTCTCTTCTTGTTGCGTATCGGTCAGTCCGATCTTTAAGCCGTGGTTGATACAAGGCGCATAGGCGATAATAAGCGATGGTCCGGGATACGCTTCTGCTTCTTTAATCGCCTTGAAAAACTGGTTCTGGTCAGCGCCCATAGCCACTTGTGCTACATACACGTAACCGTAGGTCATAGCCATCATACCCAGATCTTTCTTGCGAACGCGTTTCCCTGCTGCTGCAAATTTTGCGACTGCAGCCACGGGTGTAGACTTCGACGCCTGTCCCCCAGTGTTGGAATACACCTCGGTGTCGAGTACCAAGACGTTGATATCTGTTCCGGAGGCGAGTACGTGATCCAATCCGCCGTAACCGATGTCGTATGCCCAACCGTCGCCACCAAATACCCAGAACGATTTCTTGGAGAAATACTGCTGCAAGCCTAAAAGTTGTTTTGCTTCTGCTGCCGATTCTTTACTGAGTGCTTGTGCAAGTGCATCGGCTACTGCAACGCTTTCCGGAGCATTGAGCGATTTCTCTAACCATTCCGTAATAGCAGCTTTCGTATCTGCATTAACCGTATTGCCCTTTAACAGCGCTTGTGCCTGTTCTGTAATGCGTTTGCGCAGGTGTTCGATACCAGTGGCGATGCCTAAACCGAATTCGGCATTATCTTCAAAGAGCGAGTTTGCCCAAGCTACACCTCGACCTTGTTCGTTAGCACAGTATGGCGAGGAGGGCGACGAACCACCATAAATAGACGAGCAGCCTGTTGCATTTGCTACAATCATCCGGTCACCAAAGAGTTGGGTAATAGTCTTGATATAAGGAGTCTCGCCACAGCCGGCACAAGCTCCGGAAAATTCAAACAACGGGCGTGCAAATTGGCTATTCTTTACGTTAGCGTATTTGTCTACCACGTTCTTGTAGCCTACTTGTTCGTCGAGGTATTCCCAATTCTTAATCTCGCGCTCCTGAGTGTCTGTAAGCTTCATAACCAGTGCTTTAGACTTAGGAGCAGGGCAGACAGCTACGCAGTTCCCACAGCCAGTACAGTCGAGAATACTTACTTGGATCCGGAACTTGTAGTCCTTCAGCGGACCGCCTTTACCGTCCAGCACAGCAGTGCCGGCGGGGAGTCCTTTCATATCATTTTCGTTGAGTAGGAACGGGCGGATGGCAGCATGCGGACACACATAAGCACACTGGTTGCACTGGATACAGTAATCCGATTCCCACTCGGGTACCATGCTAGCAATACCACGTTTTTCCCAACGTGTGGTGCCACTGGGAAGTGTTCCATCTTCGCGACCTACAAAGGCACTTACTGGCAAGTCGTCGCCCACCTGATTGTTCATGGGCACCATAACTTGGTTCACGAAATCGGGTGCTTTATCCAAGTGTGCTTTCTTTTCGGGTTCTAGCGATGCCCAAGCTGCAGGTACGGTTATTTCTTTTACTTCGCCACCACGGTCTACGGCTGCACAGTTCTTATTTACGACTTCCGCCCCCTTTTTCCCGAAAGTCTTCTCTATAAAGTGCTTCATCTCTTTGACTGCCACGTCGTAGGGTATCACGTTCGCAATCTTAAAGAAAGCCGCCTGCATAATAGTATTGGTGCGGTTTCCGAGCCCGATTTCGCGAGCTATCGTCGTAGCATCTATCGTATAGAGGTGCACCTTCTTTTGGGCAAGTACGCGTTTTACACTATTGGGGAGGTGTTTCTCTATTTCTGTTTCACTCCACGAACAGTTGAGGAGGAAAGCGCCACCTTCGCGAATTCCGCGCAGCATGTCGTACTTCTGGAGGTAAGCCGGAACGTGGCATGCTACAAAGTCGGGGGTTGTTACTAGATAGGGCGAGCGGATGGGTTTGTCGCCAAAACGGAGATGCGAGGTTGTAATACCGCCCGATTTCTTGGAGTCGTAGGCAAAATATGCTTGGCAATACTTGTTGGTGGTTTCGCCGATAATCTTAATCGAGTTCTTGTTAGCACCTACGGTACCATCGGATCCGAGCCCGTAGAATTTCCCTTGGAAGGTTCCGGGTTCTGCGAGGTTTACCTCTTCGCCAACGGGAAGGGAGTGGTAGGTAACATCGTCCACAATCCCGATCGTAAAGCCGTTTTTAGGCTCTTTGAGTGCAAGGTTGTCGTATACTGCAATAATCTGGGCAGGTGTGGTATCCTTGGAAGAGAGGCCGTAGCGACCTCCATAAATTTCGGGTGCACTAGCTTGACCGTAGTAAACGTTGCGTACATCTAGGTAAAGTGGTTCGCCAAGTGCGCCGGATTCTTTGGTACGATCCAGTACTGCAATCCGTTTCACGCTCTTAGGCATAGCTGCGACGAAGTGCGAAACAGAGAACGGACGGAATAGGCGTACAATCAACAAACCTACTTTGCGCCCCTGTGCGGTTAAGTGATCCACTACCTCGCGAGCGGTTTCGGCTACACTACCCATTACAACCACTACATCTGTAGCATCGGCAGCGCCGTAGTAATCGAACAGGTTGTATTTGCGTCCGGTTACTTTGGCAAGTTCGGTCATGTAATGCTCTACAATGCCGGGCACCTGTAGGTAGTACGGATTGCTAGCCTCGCGATTCTGGAAATATACGTCGGGGTTCTGAGCCGTACCACGCGTTACTGGATGCTCGTTGGAAAGAGCGCGAGCGCGGAATTCGGCAAGTGCTTTCTCGTCTATCAATGCTCGCATGGCTTCCGTATCAAGAGCTTCTATCTTTTGGATTTCGTGCGAGGTGCGGAAACCATCAAAGAAGTGTAGAAATGGCACGCGACCACGTAGTGCCGACAGATGCGCAACGGCTGCAAGATCCATTACCTCCTGTACGCTACCCGTGGCGAGCATAGCAAAGCCGGTAGCACGAGTGGACATTACATCACTATGGTCTCCAAAAATGGAAAGCGCATGCGCAGCTATCGTACGTGCCGATACATGGAATACGCCCGGCAGCAACTCACCGGCCAGCTTGTACATATTCGGGATCATAAGCAACAGTCCTTGCGATGCCGTGTAGGTTGTCGTTAAAGCTCCCGATTGTAGCGATCCGTGTACGGCACCAGCAGCGCCTGCTTCGCTTTGCATTTCGAGGACGCGAACTGACTCCCCGAACAGATTCTTTTTCCCGTTAGCTGCCCACTCGTCTACCAATTCTGCCATGGTCGACGACGGGGTGATAGGATATATCGCGGCAACCTCGCTAAACATATACGACACGAATGCCGCTGCGTAGTTCCCGTCACACGTTACATACTGTTTCTCTTTTGCCATTAATTTGAAAATTTCGTCCTTGTGGAGCGTTAAGTCGCTACTAGCTATTACTCCTAGCGCAAAAATACGCCATTCGGTTTGTAGAAACGCTTTTACAGCGTTATTTGTAGCCTCTCTAATTCTATGTAAACAGATTGCGAAACAAAGAGCTTGAAAAAAGTAGGGCAGAGATGATGGCTAATATCTACTTTTGTTTTCGAATGTATGGGGCTTAAATTCGAAATGCGGTAGAGAATGATGCGAAAAATACTTTTTATTATTCCCTTGCTATTAACAGCATTAGTGATTCATGCGGAAGAACGCTTCTTTATTACAAAGTGGGACGTGGCGAGGATGCCTGATAAAGATGCGGTTGATCTATTTATGATAAAGGGTTTTAGCGCTAGCGGAGATTTCATCCGGGGGATTGAAACAGATCGCGATATCTGGTGGCAATATGATCAGGGATATAAAACGGGTACAGAGTTTTGTTCTATAAAACGGGAACACCGTCGCGGTGCTCACGAACTCTACGTAAAGATTCCAGAAAGAACCATACGAAATATCAAAGAACTAACTATCTACAACCGCGAGTTATTGCTAGAGGTTGTTGACTGGGGCGGATTGGAGATCGATCGGATTAAAGATCTCTTTCGCGATTGTGTAAATCTGAAAATTTCGCCATCTGCCGGAAGCCCACGTTTCAGAAATGGAGCAGAACTGGATCATATGTTTCTGAACTGCCGTGCTTTGGATGAAACTTCGATTAATCACTGGGATGTGAGTCAAGTGGTCAGTATGAATGCTATGTTTATGGACTGTACCCATTTCAACAGTCCACTGAACCGTTGGGATGTCAGTAATGTAGCGGATTTTGAGGGTATGTTTGCAGGATGTACTGCTTTCAACCAACCGATTGAACAGTGGAACCTGAAAAGTGCCAAAAAGCTAGACTGGATGTTTTACAAATGCGAACGGTTCAACCAACCGCTTAATCGGTGGGACGTTAGCCACGTTACTAGCATGCGAGCTACATTTGCGAATTCTGCATTCAATCAACCGATAAACGCTTGGGACGTCTCACAGGTAACAGATATGTGGGGCATGTTTCGAAATACAATCTTTAATCAGCCATTGGAAGATTGGGATGTATCGAAAGTTGACCGTATGGGCGCTATGTTTTATTCCTCGCAATTTAACCGGCCAATAGGGAATTGGGACGTTTCTAATGTCGAGCATATGGAGTATATGTTTGAATACTCAGTATATAATCACCCCTTAAATAGATGGAATGTTGCAAATGTTGTAAACATGAATTCGATGTTTGCTTCCTCCAGATTTGATCAACACATTAACAACTGGAATGTGCAAAATGTAAAAGATATGAGCTTTATGTTCTGGAATTCCGATTTTAATAAGCCTATAGACGCCTGGGACGTCTCCGGTGTTACGAGGATGCAAGGAATGTTTGGCAATTCCGAGTATTTCAACCAACCTCTTAATGCTTGGAGTACGCGTTTGCGAAACGTACGCAATATGGCTCATATGTTCTACGGTGCGCTTGCCTTCAACCAACCTATTAATCAGTGGGACGTCGGTGGTGTACAAAATTTTCATGCCATGTTCGCCGATGCTAAAGTCTTCAACCAACCCCTTAACAGGTGGAACGTCTCTGCGGCAACCGACCTAGATTCTATGTTCTACAATGCCCAAGCATTCAATCAATCTTTAGGGGCTTGGCGATTTCAGAATGGCGCTCTGTTGGGGATACAACGCTCCGGAATAGATGCAGAGAACTACGCCCGCTCTCTCCAGGGTTGGAACGAAAATGCGGTGGCGAATCAGAATGTAAAAATCGATGCCACGAATCTGCTTTATACCTCGGAGGCTAAAGAGGCAAGAACGGAATTGCGAAAGGTGGGAAAATGGACGTTTTATAACGATAACCTTGTTGAGCAGTATGTTGTCTTTAAGGACAAAGCCGTGGAAACTCGAAAGGGGAGTATCGTTACGCTAAAGATGGTATTTGTAGGTATTTCGCCCAGAGAGCAGAAACAATTGCAAATCTCTTCAGAGCCGTTTGTGGATATCCAATTCGTGGATCCGACAACTATCAGATTGCGTTATAATCGCTCTGGTACTGTACGTTTTACAGCAACACTACCAGCTACGGGAGAGCACGACGAACTACAAGCCTCCTGTACGGTTACTGCTGTACCATAAACGTGGCAGCAGTCGTTCTAGCGGATATAAAAACGTTCTAAGACGCGTAAGTTACAAAGAGCTTCTACCCTCGGGTTTCGGAAGCGCATGCAGTAAGCATTGGCGTTTGCGGCGATACGTTCGCATTCTTCCGGGTGCGCAAGGTAGTAGTGTAGTTGTTCCTCTAGGTCGGAATAATCCGGACGGATTTCGATGTAGTGTTCCCCGCCTTGTAGAGTTCCTTCCATAAACCAACTTTCTACTGTTGGGCGTGGCATTACAGCTACAGAATTCGAGGACATGATCCACTTTAGGTTTGTCGCGACATCATTCCCCTGCAAGGACAGAATAAACTTGTAGTGTAGGTGCGATTGTAAGCTTTGTTTTTCACAATGCCACTCCGGGTGTTTTTCTATATGGTTCTTGCTGATATCGCCCAGTACACAGAGCGGGTGACCGAACCATTTCTCAAAAAAGTCGCGTCGGTGGGCTTGCCATACATTCGCCATACCGATGAGTTGGTCTCGTTTTGCGGCAAAAGGTATCGGGTCGTGCATCCAAACATAGTGACGAGGTTTGTCCATCGCGAGTAATACGCTAGTCTCGTTGCCATTTGTTAGTGGTCGAGTCTTAACAAGCGACGGAACGTCGGGGATATGGGTTACATCGCCAAAAACGAAGTCAATCGGTGCATCCGATGCTAGGTAGCGTGCCCATTCGTAGGTATCAAAATAGTAGGCTTTGGGAGTTTGTGGATGCCGTAGGTCGGTTACGGTATGCTTGCCAGAAAAGGGGCGTCCAACCAGCGAAGCACAATAATAGGGAACTCGAGCCTCGACGGCAGCCAGTTCCACTGTACTGCAAGCTTGTGTAAGTTTTGCGATTTCATCTGCTAAGCGGTCGTGAGCTTCAAAAAAAGTGCGCCAATACCCCTTTATGTAGTAACACACTTTGGACTGTTTCTCTATAATTCTGCCCATATGCACGCCTCTTTACCCATTGAAAAATCGGACGCTAACCCTGTTGAAACAGATGTATCTTAATTCACAACAAGTTTGCAACCCAACAAAGTTCTATTTTTTTCTTGATAAGGGGTTATGTTGTATTTTCACAAATGACATATACATTCGTGTCAAATTGGCAGTTTTAGAAACGATTGATGGCATTGGCGTACCTTTTGCCTAATATCTTCTTAGAAATGAAAAGGGCTAACCCCCCGACAAGTAAAATTAATAGCGAAACGTTAGAAAAATGGCAGAGTTGAAAATGAGACCTTTGGGAGATCGTGTTCTAATCGAACCTATTGCGGCAGAAGAACGGACGGCTAGTGGTATTATCATACCCGATACGGCAAAAGAAAAACCCCAGCGTGGTACAGTACGTGCCATAGGTTCTGGCACAAAGGACGTGACGATGGAAGTTAAGGTCGGCGATGTAGTTCTCTATTCTAAGTACGGCGGAACAGAAGTAACGGTGGACGAGGTAGAGTATATCATCATGCGTCAAAACGATATCCTAGCAGTGATCTAGTACGATATAAGTAGATTTTGGAATAACGAAGTAATTTTTGAAACTAATGGCAAAGGAAATAAAGTTCGATATAGAAGGGCGCAATAAGCTCAAGAGTGGCGTAGATCAGTTGGCAAATGCAGTAAAGGTGACGCTGGGACCCAAAGGGCGCAATGTGGTAATGGAGCGTAAATTCGGCTCACCGCAAGTTACCAAGGACGGCGTAACCGTCGCTAAGGAAGTGGAACTAGAGGACGCACTCGAAAATGTGGGCGCTCAGCTCGTAAAGGAAGTTGCCTCTAAGACCAACGACGACGCCGGTGATGGTACTACTACGGCAACAGTCTTAGCACAGGCTATCGTGAACGTAGGTCTTAAGAATGTAACCGCGGGTGCTAATCCTATGGATCTGAAGCGCGGGATTGATAAAGCCGTAGCTGCTATCGTAGAAAACCTCCGCAAACAGAGTAAAGAAGTAGGCGACGACCTCCTAAAAATAGAGCAGGTAGCAACCATATCTGCAAACAACGATAGCGAAATCGGGAAACTGATTGCTACCGCTATGGGTAAGGTCAAGAAAGAGGGGGTTATCACGGTAGAAGAGGCAAAGGGTATCGAAACCACGGTTGAGGTTGTAGAAGGGATGCAGTTCGACAGAGGCTACATTTCGCCCTATTTTATTACCGATCCCGAAAAGATGGAAGTCTCTTTGGATCGCCCTATGATCCTACTTACCGACAAGAAGATTTCCTCTATGCAGGACTTGCTCCCGATCCTCGAGCCCGTTGCTAAGCAAGGTCGTGCTATGCTGATTATTGCTGAGGATGTAGACGGCGAGGCACTTGCTACTCTAGTTGTTAACCGTCTCCGTGGCTCATTGAAAATTGCTGCGGTTAAAGCCCCTGGTTTCGGCGACCGTCGGAAAGAGATGCTCGAAGATATAGCTGTGCTCACAGGTGCTACGGTTATCAGCGAAGATAAGGGCTTGCGCCTAGCTGATGCAAAACTCGAAATGTTGGGTGAGGCTGAAAAAGTCAATATTACCAAGGACAATACCACGGTGGTAAACGGTGCAGGCAATAAAGAGGAAATCAAGCAACGTGTCGGACAGATCGCCGCACAGATTGAAAAATCTACATCCGATTACGACAAAGAGAAGTTGCAAGAACGGAAAGCAAAACTCGCGGGTGGCGTAGCTGTCCTCTATGTCGGTGCTCCTACCGAAACCGAGATGAAGGAAAAGAAAGACCGTGTAGAAGACGCCCTGAGTGCTACACGTGCAGCTGTTGAAGAGGGGATTATCCCCGGCGGTGGCGTTGCATATGTTCGTGCCTTAACAGCGCTTGAAAATCTGAAAGGAGAAAACGACGACGAAACTACCGGTATCCGCATCATCATGCGCGCTATCGAGGAGCCTTTGCGTCAGATTGTAGCTAATGCCGGATTGGACGGCGCGGTGGTTGTGCAAAAAGTTCGCGAAGGGAAAAATGACTTCGGTTACAACGCTCGCGCAGATCGTTATGAGAACCTTTTTGAAAGTGGCGTTATCGACCCAACTAAAGTGACTCGCGTAGCTCTCGAAAATGCATCCTCTATCGCGGGGATGATTCTTACGACCGAGTGCGTAATGGTTGATATCAAAGAAGATAACCCTGCTCCTATGCCCGGAGGCGCTCCAGGTATGGGCGGCATGATGTAAAAGATCCGAACTCTTTAACCGAGTATGGGAGAGGCTAGCTTTTAGTCTCTCCCTTTTTTTTCTGATCGTTTTTCTTTGTTCCTTTGTGCTCTGAAAAGCTTAATACAGAAGATCGGTGAAAAACTTGGTGATTGTTGAGTCGCCTGCAAAGGCTAAAACTATTGAAAAGTTCCTCGGGAACGATTTTGAAGTCCTTTCTAGTTTCGGTCATATTCGCGACCTCGCTAAGCATGGACTCAGTATCGAGATTACAAGCAATTCCTTTGTACCAGAATACGAGGTAGCTGATGACAAAAAGAAGGTCGTCGCAGAACTACGCAAAGCTGTAGCTCGTGCCGAAAAAGTGTGGCTTGCATCGGATGAAGATCGCGAAGGAGAGGCTATCGCTTGGCACCTTGCAGCAGTTCTTAAATTGGATCTTCAGCATACGCATAGAATTGTTTTTCACGAGATTACCAAAACTGCCATCCTAAAAGCACTCGAAACACCACGTTCAATAGACCAAAATCTGGTAGATGCCCAGCAAGCCCGTAGAATATTAGATCGCTTAGTGGGCTTTGAAGTATCGCCCATCTTGTGGCGAAAAGTGCGCCCCTCCCTCTCGGCAGGACGCGTCCAGTCGGTTGCAGTGCGATTAGTAGTAGATCGCGAACGGGAGATTCATGCTTATAATGCCCAGTGCTACTACCGGATACAAGCTATTTTCAATACCAAACCTCTCCTACATGCCGAATTGCAACAGCGAATTGCAACCCAAGCGGAGGCAGAGGCTTTCATGCGTGCATGTGCTAGTGCGAATTTCTCCGTAGCATCTATTCAAGAAAAAGAGCTGATTCGAAATCCGGCACCGCCATTTACAACATCCACCCTGCAGCAGGAAGCTAGTAGGAAATTGGGATTCTCCACGGCTCGTACTATGCAGGTAGCACAAGCCCTTTACGAGGCTGGGAAAATAACCTACATGCGTACGGATTCGGTCAATCTTTCCGAACAAGCGCTCGCCAATTTGCAGAATGTGGTGGTAGCTACCTACGGCGCCGATTACCATAAGCAACGGCGTTATCAAACTAAAACGAAAGGAGCACAAGAAGCGCACGAAGCTATCAGACCTGTAGATGCTCAACTTGCCACCGTTGGGATGGAGCCTGCTGCCGAAAAGTTGTATGACTTGATTCGGAACCGAGCTCTAGCTTCGCAAATGTCCTCTGCGCGACTCCTGCGCACTACTGTGGAAATCGCAGCACCAACCCTAAAATACCCGTTTATAGCAACAGGTGAAGTGGTAAAATTCGATGGTTTTTTACGTCTCTATCTGGAAGGGAATGACGAAGAACCGGGCGAAGAGCAAGTTACAATCCTGCCTGCACTAACTCTCAAACAACCCCTCTTGCTCACAAAAGCGGTAGCACAGGAGAAATATACACAGCATCCTCCACGCTATTCTGAAGCCGCGCTAGTGAAGAAATTAGAGGAACTTGGCATTGGTCGTCCTTCTACCTATGCCCCTACCATAGCAACGATCGTTGCTCGCGGATATGTGATGAAGGATTCGCGCGATCCACAACTGCGTTTTATCTGGAAGATGACGCTGGAAAAAGGTGTCTTTGCTACAGAACAAGTCCAAGAAAAATTCGGCGCAGAGCGGAAAAAGCTCTTCCCGAGTGATATAGGTATGCTGGTTACAGATTACCTACAGGAACATTTTGCCCAATTGTTGGAGTACAATTTTACAGCTAGTGTCGAGGAACAATTCGACCAAATCGCCGCCGGAAATAAAAATTGGCAGCAGATGTTGGAGGAGTTCTACGCACCCTTCCATAAACTGGTTACTGTGGCGTTAGACGAAAAAGAACGCCCCTCCGACGAACGCATCCTTGGCGAAGACCCGCTATCGCACGAACCTGTTATTGTCCGTTTAGGAAAGTACGGTCCACTCGCGCAAATAGGAAAGACTGATGGTGATAAGAAGCCGCGTTATGCATCTCTCAAGCCCAACCAACTCATAGAAACTATTTCGCTACAAGAAGCCCTCGATTTATTTCGCTTACCACGTATTGTGGGGCGCTACGAAGGACTGGATTTGGTAGTCTCTACCGGACGTTTCGGTCCCTACATCCGTCATGGCGAGAGCTTTGCATCCCTAGCAAAAGAAGACGACCCGTATACGATCGGCGAGGCGCGAGCTATACAGTTGGTAGAAGCGCGGCGAGCATGGGAACAAGCGCGTACAGTACGGACTTTTGTAGAAAATCCGGACGCTAGGATTATCAGAGGCAAATGGAAAGTACTTTGGATTAAGTGCGGAGATCAAGAAATTCGTCTGCCTGCCGAAAAGGACGCAGATACAATCTCCTACGAAGAAGTATGCTCGCTTTTGGAAAGTAATCGCAATGCGCGTAAGACATCTAAAGCTCGTGCCAATGCGTCAAAGACGACAAAAAAGCGAACCACAACTACAGTGAAGAAAAAGCGCAAATCGGATTCCTAGGGCGCTATAGTTGCTGGTTGAGTGAACGAGATAAAGTATGTGGGGAGAATAATTTTGTCGGTTAGCATTACTGAGAAGTAGGAATTCTATATCTTTGGATCCGGTTGATGTTAATTTTGCAGGCTTCTATAAACGATACGAAACTATTAAACTGCGCAGTGCGTTATTCTACTTGTGTGCTTTTGTTTTTGACGGAGTCGTGGAGTAAAAGTGCTCGTCAGAAATGAAATAATTTGACAAGTGTTGCGTTTTCTTAATGCGATCGTGTGTTTGATACGTACAAAAAACGCTTCGCATAGTTTGGCAGTGTGGGGGATCTTTTATTATTTTGGCTTGCGATAAGGTCGCAGTGGGGTGATGAACGGTAGGGAGCGTCGGATTTGCAGAAAGGTGGCGAGTGCTATGCTAGTTGTAAGCATGGTACTGTTTACAGCTACAGGTATCCATGCGCAGTCCGATGGGCGCGTTCGTCAATACATGTTCAATCAGCTCGATTTTAATCCCGGATATGCCGGAAGTCAAGGACTGATCAATGTGTACGCACTGGCACGTCAGCAGTGGGTGGGCTATGGGAAAGGAGCCCCACAAACTATTTTCCTCAACTTCGATATCCCATTTGCTTACAGAAAACTCTCGCAGATGAGTCCCGGACGGAAGATGCAGTACTCGCACGGTCTGGGGGTTCACCTACTGCGCGATGTTATTGGCTACAGCTCTACCAATGGTTTAGAGTTGTCGTATAGCGGACGCTTTCATTTGCGTTCTATTGGCTCGCTGGCCTTGGGCTTAGGGCTTCGAGCTCTTAACGACCGCTTTGACGCGAAATGGCAAACGGTAGACCCTGCAGATAACGATCCTGCTATTCCTAAATCGAATGCTAACGGTATCGCCTTTGACGTCTCTTTTGGGCTCTATTATACGGGACGTAGTATGTATTTCGGCGTCTCAGGGCAGAACCTTTTGGGGGCAGACTTGCGTAAAACGCTAAGTAGTTCTATTACAAGAATCGGGCGCATGAATTATGCAAGGCAGTACTACATGGTGGCAGGCTATGATTTGGCGGTTTCCTCGCGTTGGAATCTCGAGCCCAGTTTTCTGGCACGTACCGATCTACAACAGTATCTACTTTCCCTCACTCTTAATGCTCGTTACAACAACCTTTTTTGGTTTGGATTGAATTATAACCTTATGGAGTCTGTTGGTGCGCTTGCAGGGGTTATTCTCTTTGAGTCGTTTCGTATCGGATATAGTTACGATTACCCAACGGGAGCGATTCGTCAGTTCACAACCGGATCGCACGAAATTGTTCTCGGTTACTCGTTTGGTTTAGAGAAACAAACGCAACCCAAACAATATAAGAGTATTCGTTACCTTTAGTCAGTAAAAATAGTCTTGGCATGATGCATCTTTCCGCAGTAGGAGAAAACAGCAAGGAAATATGATTAGGCGTTTTTTATTCTCTTTGATAGTAGCCTTCCTAGCGTTTTTGGTAGGATGCGGCGTTAGAGATGACGGCGAACTTACAGGCGTGCCCGGTCGTAAGCCTCGGACAGAGCCAGAGCCATTCAATATGGTACGTATTCCGCGAGGTGCTTTTACGATGGGACGGAACGACGAGGACGTCACATGGGCGCACCGTGCACCAACGAAAACTGTGACCCTAGAGGCTTTCTGGATGGACGTTACCGAGATCTCCAACAATCAGTATCGTCAGTTCGTTTTCCATGTGCGAGACTCCCTGTTGAGGCTCGAGCTTTCCAAAGGTGATGAAGATTTCTTGATTACCGTCGACGAGGAAACGGGGCGAGATATCGATCCGCCAATCCTTAACTGGGATATAGAAATCGATTACACCGACGAAACGCAGTTGGACGCTATTCAGCATCTTTACTACAACAAAGATGACCAATTCGAAGGGCGTCCGGAAATCGACACGCGTAAGTTAAACTATACCTTCCGCTGGATCGATCTGCGGCAAGCTGCACAGACGACCAACCGTTGGGATTTTGATGCTGGCGACGGCAGAGGGGCATGGTCAGAAAAGGCGAAAGTCTTTTACTTCCCCGTTAACAAGTCCAGACCCGTTACACGGCGTAGAGACTTTATTATCGATGATAAAGTGAATGTGTATCCTGATACGTTAGCGTGGATTAGCGATTGGAGTTACTCGTTTAACGAACCCAATGCTAAGAACTACTTCTGGCACCCGAATTTCGATAACTATCCCGTAGTGGGCGTTTCGTGGCGACAGGCATTTGCCTTTTGTATCTGGCGTACCAATAGGTTGAATCGCGCATACCTCAGAAATGGCGAATATACCGTTCACGATTTCCGCTTACCGACAGAGGCAGAATGGGAATATGCTGCTCGTGGTGGTCTAAGCTCGGGGATGTATCCTTGGGGTAGTTACTATACCCGAACACAGAATGGTTGCTTGGCTGCTAACTTTAAGCCTATGCGTGGACGATATGCTGAGGACGGAGGGGTGACCGCAATGCCAGTATCTAGCTTCAAGCCGAATGAGTATGGCTTGTACGATATGGCGGGTAACGTAGCGGAATGGACAAGTACCGCGTATGACGAAAGTTCGTACAATTTTACCCACGATCTTAATCCGGATTATCAATACAATGCGCGCCCGAGTGATCCGCCAGCTATGAAAAGAAAAGTGATCCGTGGGGGATCTTGGAAGGATACGCATTTCTTCTTGCAAGTCGCTACGCGTGCTTTCGAATACCAAGATTCTATGAAGTCTTTTATAGGATTCCGGTGTGTGCGCTCCTGTATGTATGGCGATGATATCGAATAGCTTTGGGACTACTAACTGAATAGATAGAGACTCACTAAATTAGGAGTAAAATGGGGTTTAATATATCAGAAATAGTACAAGGGTCCAAGTACAAGACCCTCATGAAGTACGTGTATGGTTGGGGAGCTTCGATCGTACTATTGGGTGCTTTGTTTAAGTTGCAGCACTACCCAGGTGCCGGTATTATGCTCTTGGTCGGTATGATTACGGAGGCTATCATCTTCTTCCTCTCGGCTTTCGAACCTGTAGTGGAAGAAGTAGACTGGTCTATTGTCTATCCAGAATTAGCAGGTATGACCGACGATATCCGCAAACCCAAGGATAAAGGCAACGGCGGGATAGATATGATGATGCTTGAGAGTGTCATCTCGTCGGCACTTGCAAAAAGTAACAGTGTCTTGGTAAAGACTTTAGAGACGGCGGTCAGTCGGAATGCTGAAGCTGCGGATACTCCTAATAAACCCGTACAACAAGCAGCGCAGCCACAACCTGCTCCACAACCCGTTGTACAACAGCCTATCGTTCAACAACCGATGGCGATGCCAGCTATGTCGGGGGCACTTGTCTTTACTGAAAAATTCAACGATATGTTGGAAAAGGCAGAGATAGGTCCCGAGTTGTTTGCCAAGATCGGTGTAGGACTCGAACATCTGAGTGAAGCTAGTAATGGTATTGCTAAGATATCGAGAGCCGTGGCTGCTACCGAGTCTATGTCTACGAATCTGGAACGTGCAAGCGATGCTGTTGGTAAGTTCGCAGGTACCTACGAGGAGTCTGGTTCACTCTTATCAAAAAAAGCAAAGGTACTGGCGGATAGTTTCGAAAAAACGTCTGCGCAGATCACGGATACAGGGATTGCCTTCAGCACGAGTTTTAAGGACATCGTACAACAGTCCTCTAATAAGCTCGCTATGGCTAGCAACTCTGTTGATAAGGAAGTTACCGAGGCCGGAGTACAGTTGGCTACCATGAACAAGAACCTAGCCGCATTGAATGCCGCGCACGATATGCAGTTGCAGAATATACAAGCTCGCTTAAAAGCTAACGACGAGGTTAATAAGAAAGTGGAAGTTATGCTGCAACAGATGTTAGAAAAAGCGAATGAGGATACCGCGCGCTATAGTAAATCTGTAAGTCAGTTGGCTGACAACGTTTCGCGATTGAATTCCATTTACGGGAATATGCTTTCCGCAATGGGCACTCTCGCGAATCGATAGCGTGTAGCCGTGAATAGAGACTTTACGGAGTGTGATAAATCGTAGTGATCCTTGGTCACTTTTGTGTTGGTTGAAGAAGAATAGAGGTTAAAATGGGGCACGGAAAAGAGACACCGAGGCAGAAAATGATAGGCATGATGTATCTCATGCTTACGGCTATGCTTGCTATGAACGTCTCCGCTGAGCTTTTGAATGCGTTTGCACTTGTAGATGGAGGTTTGTCGTTTACGACACGGAACTATGCCGACAAGAATGCCAAAACGATGAATAAATTCGTGGAAGCTGAGCTCTTAAACCAGCAAAAGGTCGCGCCTTGGAAAGAAAAAGCTGAGCTCGTACATAAGAGTGCTCTGGAGATTGTCGAATTTGTCAAGGGGCTTAAGTATAAGATCGTCGAAACGGCAGAGGGGAAAGATAGCCCCGCTTTGTTACCGGACGGCGATGTCGATAGTCAGCGATTAGAAGTAGCATCGAATACCGATATCCCCGCACAGGTGATGATCCTCGACGGCAATGCGCGTACCTTAAAAGAGATGCTGATTAAGTTTCGGACACTCTTGGTTTCCTACCTAGACAAAAATCGTGACGCATCCCTACTGGCAAATATCGAGCAAATGCTGGATACCCAAAATCCGCCACCGACAAAGGATGGTATCGAGCATTCGTGGGAAAGCTACCGTTTCGAACACATCCCGCTTATAGCTACACTGCCGCAACTTACCAAGGTACAGGTGGACGTCCTGAATGCAGAAGCTGATATGATGTCCTACCTCCTAAATCGGGTCGACGCCGGCGATTTCAAATTCAATAAGATTAGCCCCGTTGTGATCCCGAACTCCGACTATATCATGCGTGGTGGAGAGTTTAAGGCTGAGGTCTTCTTAGCTGCTAGCGATACTACACAACGCCCGAAGGTCTATATCGGAGCGTACGACTCGGTACAAAGCGATACCTCGGACGAGTGGATTTACTCTATGCGTCCCGGGCATGAAAATGATACCATACCAGTATCTTCCACTGGGCGTGGGCTTTACCGTATGCCGGCCACTTCCAACGGTCGCATTGCATGGAGCGGTCTGATAGAAATTATAGGTCCGGATGGCGTCCCCATTCGCAAACCCTTTAAGCATTCGTATACAGTGGCAGAACCATCAACTGCCGTGAGTGCTACTCGGATGAACGTTTTGTACCTAGGTATAGAAAATCCTATCGAGGTCTCGGTATCGGGGATAAGTTCCGACCGGATTTCGGTATCGATGACCGGGGGCACTATCCGAAAAGCCGCAAGTGGCTATATAGCACGTCCTACTAAGGAAGGGGTTTGCGAAATAGCGGTTACTGCTACGGAAGGAGGCACAACCAAACGAATGGGTGTTAAAAAGTTTAGAGTAAAAGCTCTGCCAGACCCGGTGGCATCGTTGTTTGGGATGGATGCTAAGATGACAGAAATTACAAAAGCTCTTCTTAGCGTCGCGCAAGGGATTGAAGCACAATTCCCGAAAGATTTCGATTTCGATATGAAGTTCCAAGTCTTGGGTTTTACGGTCGGTGTTAACGTCAATGGGTATACTATAAAAAAGGACGCACAGGGACCGCAGTTTACGCCAGATCAGAAGAAAATGTTTGCTGCCGTCGGTTCCGGCTCACAAGTTACCATTACTAATATCCGTGTAAGAGGTGCGGACGGGAAGGAACGTAGGCTAGAATCGAAAGTTTACACGATTAAATAAGTCCCGTTTATTGGATTTCGTTTGTTAGGAGTTGTTTTTGAATGCAAATTCGTTTTTTATATAGTTCCATTGTCTTGGCTTTCTGTATCGCATCGGTTGCCTATGCGCAACCTACCATTACTAACAATAATCAGGGAAGTGCAGCAGGTGCGGAGAATGAGCAGAAAATAGAGGTCGGCTACCTCGAAAACGGCGAACCAGATACCACCAACATGCCCCCTCTGGGCTTTTACGAACGTACTACAATACCAGAAAAAAGACGTCCTGTCCCCTACACCTACGTACGGGAAGCCGACGTCCTCTGGTCTAAGATTATCTGGCGAAAGATCGACCTCCGACAAAAGATTAATCTTCCGCTCTACTACCCCACAGTACGGATGCGCGATAGGAAAAGCATCACTCAAGCCCTTTATGATGCTATCCAGAATAAGGAGATCTATGCATACGATCCGCTACCTTCTTTCTCTTCGCCCGGCGATGAATTCGTAAAGCGCATGACCCTAGAGGATGTGCATAAACAAATGTATACCGAGGGAGGTGTTATTGTTATGCCTAATATTCAGACCGGAAAGATTGACACTTTCGTGGTTGAATCCGAAATGCGTTTTAAGGATGTGCGCGAACTTCTTCTTAAAGAAGAATGGTTTTTTGATTCCAAACGCTCTCTTTTGGAGGTGCGAGTATTAGGGATTTGCCCTATTCTGGAAACAGTTAACCTGAACGGAAGTGGTGGCGATATGGAGCTATCCATGGCTTTCTGGGTTTATTATCCCGAAGCAAGGAAGGTTCTAACCCATATTGCAGCCTATAATAATAGGAATGACGCGCAGTCTATTTCTTTTGACGATTTGATCTTTAAGCGACGTTTCGACTCCTATATAATTCGGGAGTCGAACGAATACGAGAATCGAGCCGTTAACGAGTATAAAAAGGGCGGTATCCCCAATATGTTAGAATCGGAGAGGATTCATTACGATATCTTTAATACCGAACACGACTTGTGGGAATTTTAGTTTGTACACAGCAATAACAAAATTAATGTACGCGAAGGCGCTGCGAGAATTATCTTGCGGCGTTTTTTTTGTTAAGCTGAGCTTATTTTATACTACTGCGTTTGGGGTAAAATGCTAGACTCTTTTTCAGACACTACAAAAAAGACAGTATAATGACTGAATTTATTACCGCCTTGTGTTCCAATACATTAAGCGAGAGAATACCCGAAGAATACGATTTTTGGGGTACTTTGATAGGCGAATGGGACATTGTGTGGAACGATCATTTGGAAGCCCCCGTACCAAGACGAGTAAAGGGCGAATGGCTATTCTCGCGAATTCTGGACGGTACAGCCGTGCAAGACCTCTTTATAGTTCCCTCGCGTGCAGAACGGTTACGAGACAAACAGCCCGATGCAGAATATGGAACCACGCTTCGCATTTTTAATCCTAAAACTTTGCTGTGGGATATCTTTTACGGCTGTATGGGCGAAGCTATCCGATTGACAGCTAGTAAGGTTGGCGAGGAGATTATCCTGATCGAAAATACGACAGAGAAGATGCGCTATATATTTTCCGATATAAAGTCGTCCTCCTTTCTTTGGCGAAAAGAGCAAATAAACGAGAACGACGAATGGCAGACTGTAGCGCGAGTAACGGCAGTGCGAAAATAATAGCAATTATTGCTCTTTGAATACTGAACTTTGCTCTACGATTGCCTTATTGTGAGCTTGCTGCTGCAAACTGTTACATTGGCGGGATGCGCTCACCACGAATTCAGTTATCCAGAGCCGCTTCTAAAAAACCACTCCCGAGGAGATTGTCGCGGAGTCGTTCTGCTTGCCCACGATCGGTAAAGTCGCCTATTGTGTAGCGAATACGTCCGTCGTTTAGGGGCTCTTGGCTGATCTCTTTTTCGGGGGCTAACAGATGTAGTGTCTCTGCCACGTAGCTAGGTAGTTCGCCTGCGTAAGTACCTACGATTACTCGAAAAGTAGCATTAGGTTCGAGGGGTTGCGCTGCCGAAGTGGGATCATTTTCAACGGACAATGCCCGGGCTAAGGTTACTTTACGCCCGTTGTACCAAGCTACTATAAATGCGTCTGGGAAGCCACATTGTGTGGTTATTGCTTTCCCTTTTTCGGCATCTGCTTTGTGACGAAAAGCTCCAGCATAGTATTTCCTGATTTTCCCGCCCTGCAAGGTTTCGGCTACAATGGGCACCATCCCTTGAAAGAGTGCAGGATCTATAGGGTTAGAATACGCACCAAGTTGTAAGCGATAAATTACGCCAGAGGGAGCAGTAACGTCGCGCGGCACATCGTCTTCGGTGGGGTAGGGAGACGGATTCTGTATTTGCAAGCCTTCTAAGTCGATTAAAGTCTCAATAGGTACTGGTGCAGTTGTAGGAGCATTCGGAGCGACAGGCGTTGTAATGCTATCTTGTGATCCTCTTATTATGGAGGACTGTTGCGATTCCGAAGGCGTAGGAGGCATAGGTTTGGAGTTCGCCTCACCAAGTAAATAGGGTTCGTAAGTTTCAATTCGTTTAAGTACACGCTTTCGGTAAGCGTCCATATTCCACGCATAGGTGAACGAGACTTCGTAGTAGAGGTTACCGATCTCTTCAGTTAAAAGAGCAAAAAAAGCGGAGCGCCCTTCATCCTGTTCATCAATGTTGTTAAGGAGGGTTTGTGCGAAAGCGTAGCATTCTTTTGCTTTTGCTTCCATGGCAAAAATAGAGGGCTTCGCATCGCGATTCCCCTTCATATAAGCCACAGCTAGACACTCGCTAAAAATTCGGCGACGAGTCTGTATATTTTGGGTGTATTTTTTTACAAAGATTTGGCTCTGTAGTGCGGCTTCATGTTCGGCTTTTATGATGGATACCGTAGAAGATACGGTATCGTTAAGCATTTGGTAGATTTTTCGATACTGTTTCCAGAGTTCTTGCGTCTCAGACCAAAAGGTAGGTGCTTGGCGAGCAATTTCTGCAAGTATTCGTAGCTCGTTGGCTTGCATCACACTGGCGGCGGGTTTCGCTAAGTGGAGATCGGAGGGAACATCCTTACTGTAAGCACCTTCGGTGTTTTTATTAACTGTGGTACGCTGACCAACAATATACTCCTGTTCGATCCGACTGGCTTTTACGAAGTGACTGTCTGCTTTGCGTTGTGCTGCTAGCATTCGATCTTCAAAATCGGTAATCTTACTTTCGAGGGTTTTTCGTTCCGTACTCGTTTTGACATACCAGAGCCGATCGCGATATTTTTCTAAGTCGATTCGAAGCGAATCCGCAATACGTTGCTGTTCGTAGCCTTTTTGTAAAAGCGATTGATACTCAGGGTCTGCATCTACGTCACGATACTGTGTCTTTTGTACAGTTGTTTGTACATTTCTACGGTGTTGTGTAACAGGCGCGGAGAGAGGCGATATTACAGCATCGGTTACCTGAAATAGTGCACGTGCTTCAAGGTGTGTACTATCGGTTAGCTTCTCGCAGAGTTGTTCTGGGTCGTAAGACAACGTAAAAAGTTGGATACTATCTGGGTGCGTAGCTCTGTTGCTAGCAATTACAATTCGACCTCGAGCATCAGGAATCCCCAAGAGGTAGTCGTCGTAGGGTGTGTTATACGGGAAACCCAAATTTACGGGCGCTTGCCAAGTATGGGTCACGGGGTCGTAGGTCGTGCGAAAGATATCAAATCCCCCCATTCCATAATGCCCACGTGAGGTAAAGTAGAGCGTCTTCCCGTCGGCAGTGAGGATTCCTAGCGCTTCGTCGAAAGAGGTATTGATGGTAGGTACTAAGAGCTCGGGGTGACTCCAGAGTCCGTCGGAGTGCATTTCTACCTGATACAGATCGCGTTGCCCTTTTCGGGATCGTCTGTTGGCAAAGATGACCTTACTCCCCACATTCATAGCATCCGGATAAGCGATGTAGGTGGGTGGTTTTAGTTGCGCATCATCAAATCCTCCGTACAGTGCCGCAGGGAGTGGTAGCAGACGATATGGGAGATGCGCTAGCAGGGGATGGTGCGTAATAGAATCCCAAGACGTCGCTGCCTGATGGTAAAGAATAGGGCGATACGTAGTTTGTATAAGCTGTAAAGCATTCTTGCATTCAATAGCCCGTTGGCGCGCTTCGATGTCGGAGAAGACACGTTTATCAGCTATGGGTATATACGCTTCGTAGGCTTGTGCCGCTTCGCGAAATTTGTATTGTAGAGCGAGTATTTCTCCCAAGAGGTAGAGGCGATAAGGGGTTTGTGGGCAGTCCTGTAGCAATTGTTCGGCACGTGGAAGTGTTTTGTGTTGCGATAGCAGGGTGTAGGCTAGTATTTCGCGCAAACGTGTTGCAGTATCACCCGTGCGGATGAGTGAGTCTGCTAATATTTCGGCACGTGCAAACTCTTGTTTTTTTAGGATTTCTGTAAGTGTCGGGTAAGGTTCTGGTGGTGCTTTTTTCTTTTTCGCAGTAACAGCAAATGAGGTCAGAAACGGAAACAACAGGAGGCATAATAGAGGTAAAATAAAGTATCCTCGTCGACATAACGTGCCGTCACTCTGCTGCATCCTCACCACTTAAGTTTAGGCAAAGATATTGATTTTGCCCTCGTTGGCTAAATTCCGATGCAGAATATTGCATAATTGCCAAAACAGATCCAAATTGTAGGATACAAAAAGGACATACTCCGAAGAATATGTCCTTACAATCAAAATTTATACAAGTGTCTGTTTCCTAAAACAGAGAAGACTTGCTAATTAGTGCTTTTTGCGGAAGTCCTTACCGGGGAAAAAGCTGGTATTCAGTAGATCTTCTTCAATACGCAATAGCTGGTTGTACTTGCTGACGCGATCGGAACGAGAGGCAGATCCTGTCTTTATTTGCCCAGTGTTGAGTGCTACAGCGAGGTCGGCTATGATTGTATCTGAAGTCTCGCCAGAACGATGACTCATAATAGCATTCATGGCATGAATATCTGCTAAGTGTACAGCATCTATGGTTTCGGTAAGGGTTCCGATCTGATTAACCTTTACAAGGATTGCGTTTCCTGCACCTTCTTCAATCCCCTTTTCTAGTCGTGCTACATTTGTTACAAAAAGGTCATCTCCTACAAGTTGTATCTCACTACCAAGAGCTTTTGTGAGCGATTGCCAGCCAGTCCAGTCGTCTTCTGCAAGTCCGTCTTCAATGCTTACAATGGGATATTTTTTCGAGAGCATTTGCCAATACTCAATCATCTCGGCAGAAGTACGATCCTCTTTTGTAGACTCGAAGTGATACAGTTTCTTTTCTGCGTCGTAGAACTCCGATGCCGCTGCATCCAAAGCTAACAATACATCCTCGCCGGGCTTATAACCAGCCTTTTCGATAGCTTGTAGGATAACATCGAGTGCTGCTTCGTGTGTAGGTAGATTCGGAGCAAACCCTCCTTCATCGCCGACATTCGTGGCAAAACCCTTAGATTTCAGGACGCTTTTAAGATTATGAAAGACCTCAACCCCCATCTGCAAGGCGCGAGAAAAAGTAGGAGCACCCACGGGCATGATCATAAACTCCTGTACGTCGATAGGGTTATCAGCATGCTGACCACCGTTAAGGATATTCATCATCGGGACTGGCAGGGTATGCGCATTTACGCCGCCTATGTAACGATAGAAGGGCAACCCTAACTCGTTAGCTGCTGCACGAGCCACTGCCATAGATACGCCCAAAATAGCGTTTGCACCGAGTTTACCCTTATTGGGAGTCCCGTCCAATTCTATGAGGATGTTGTCTATGAGGCGTTGCTCTTGTATGTCAAAATCTTTAAGGGTTTCGGCAATCACCGAATTGACATTATCTACCGCTTGCAGTACGCCTTTGCCGAGGTACTTCCCCTTGTCGCCGTCCCGAAGTTCTACAGCCTCGTGTACGCCCGTCGACGCGCCACTGGGTACTGCAGCTACACCGACAGCGCCTGTGGTTGTTAGTACCTCTACTTCTACCGTAGGATTCCCGCGCGAATCTAATATCTGACGAGCGTGTACACCTAAAATTTGTCCCATTCTTCTGCTAATTTAAGTACGAATTTGGCGGTAAAGTTCTAAAAAAAAGCTCGGTTGTGTCCGTTATTTTGTAGGATTGAATTTCAGTGCACATCTAAGAGTAGGAAGGTAGCTTGTTCCGCGTTATAAGATCCTTTCCTCCGCATTCGAATGCTTGTCGTATTTCTAAAGAAAAGGTCTCGTGCTCTTAAAAAGCAAAAAGTGTAACGAGTCTGTAAAAAAAACGTTTGCAAAAAGTTTTCAAACTCCTCGCAAAAAAAAGGAACGATAAGCTAACAACCTATCATTCCCTTTTGTTGTCGGGGTGACTAGATTCGAACTAGCGACCCCACGCCCCCCAGACGTATACTCTAACCGGACTGAGCTACACCCCGAACATTTACCATGCAAAAGTACGTTTTTTTCTTTTCAAAACAATAAAATGTCATACCTCCGCTTTATAACAAAAAAGAACAGTTATAAATTAAGCCTATTTATTACCTTTGCTTAAAATTTTAACGACGTGCCATGGAAGAACGAAACGAGAAAAATCCACTACTATCCCCCAGTGCCAATACTAAAGAAACAGTAAGGAAGCTGTTTACCCAATATCTCGTACAAAAAGGGCACCGAAAAACGCCAGAACGCTTTGCAATCCTCGACGAAATATATTCGCGCGAAGGTCACTTTGACATAGAGACTCTCTACATCTTCATGAAGAACAAAAACTATCAGGTCAGTCGTGCAACTCTCTACAATACCATCGAACTTCTTTTGGATTGTGGATTGGTGATCAAACATCAGTTTGGCAAAAATATGGCGCACTTCGAACGGGCTTACGAGTGTAAACAGCACGACCACATGATCTGTACACAGTGCGGTAAGCTTATCGAATTCTGTGATCCGCGCATACAAGAAATTCAGGACTCCGTCGCCGAACAGCTGCACTTCCGTGTCGCCCACCATACGCTATATTTTTACGGCATTTGTGAGGATTGCCTGAAGGATCACCGAAATTAGTCGGCACTACCCTAGCTTAAAATACCTATCTTAGTACCCTAAAAAGTATGTGCCCAAGCGCGTGAGGGTGCGATAAATAGGCACATGCAAAAAACGGAGATATGCAAACGAAGGATCAGGGTGCTGGGCGCGTTGATGTGCTCTTGGGCTTGCAGTGGGGAGACGAAGGAAAAGGGAAAGTGGTCGACGTCCTCGCCAAACAATACGACGTCATTGCGCGATTTCAAGGAGGTCCTAATGCCGGACACTCGCTAGTCTTTGGAGAGCAAAAGTTCGTCCTACATACTATCCCGAGCGGAGTCTTCCGTAGCGGGGTGCAAAATATTGTTGCGAATGGTGTGGTGATTGATCCTATTTCCCTGCAGCAGGAAATTGAGACCCTCGAGCAGCAAAAGATTAATCTTCGAACGCAATTAAAACTCTCGCGGCGGGCGCACCTCATCCTACCAACGCACCGCTACCTAGATGCGTTTTACGAATCGCAAAAAGGAGAACAAAAGATAGGCTCTACCCTTAAAGGCATCGGACCTACCTATACCGACAAAACTGCCCGAAATGGTCTGCGTCTGGGCGATATCCAAGCTCCCAATTTCCCAGAGCTTTACAACACGCTAAAAGAACAACACCTGCGAATTTTGGGCGATTTTGTAGATACTAACGACCTCCTAGCGGCGGAAAAGAAGTGGTTTGCAGCTACGGAGTATATCAAACAATACCCGTTGGTAGATACTGAGTATTTGCTCAACGACTATTTAACCCAAAATGCTAATATCCTTGCCGAGGGAGCTCAAGGTACGATGCTCGACGTCGATTTTGGCTCCTATCCCTTCGTAACCTCTTCCAGTACAGTCTGTGCGGGGGCTTGCACAGGAATGGGCGTTGCACCTCGAAAAATAGGTAGGGTTTACGGCATTTTCAAAGCCTATTGTACTCGTGTAGGTGCAGGACCCTTCCCTACAGAGCTTCACGATACGGTGGGCGATCAGCTACGCAATCAAGGTTTCGAATTCGGAGCTACTACGGGGCGTCCTAGGCGTTGTGGGTGGCTCGACCTTGTGGCACTACGATACGCAATTATGCTCAACGGGGTTACGGATCTGATTATGACAAAAGCCGATGTCCTTTCAAATTTTGAGCAGATCCGCGTGGCTACCGCTTACAAACAAAATGGCGAGCGTATCGCGCACCTGCCCTATACCGCTTATCCCCAACCAGAACCTGTCTATCAGGACTTTAAGGGCTGGAAACAGGATATTGCCCATTGCAAGAAATACGACGAACTCCCTAGTGAGCTGAAAACCTATATAAGCTTTATCGAGAAAGAGACGGGAGTCCCCATTTCGATCATCTCGCTAGGTGCAGATCGAGAAGCGACTTTGTGCAGATAATTCGCGTGAAGAACCTGTTCCCGACCTTAAGTTTACCGCCTGCCGATTTACAGATTCGTTCGGAAAAAAGAGCGGATAGCGAGGCGTATTCTGTATACGACGAAAGACGTGCTATGTGGGTACCCCTCACGCCAGAAGAGTGGGTAAGGCAGCATGTTCTGAACTATCTGATAGAAGCAAAAGGCTACTCACCGACCTTAATCCGTGTCGAACAGCGTGTATGGGTTAACCGACAACCCCAGCGGGTAGATATCTTGGTATATTCCACCCACATGCAACCTCATCTCCTTATCGAATGTAAAGCGGCGCATGTCCGATTATCGAAGGAAACCATCTGGCAGATTGCTACCTACAATTCGGTGCTTAATGCCCCTTTCCTCGCGATAACGAATGGGTTAACTATTGCTACTTTTCAAAAGACTACCAACGGTATTAGTTACTATAGCAATGATTTCCCACAACCGGGATTATTGCGTAAAGACTAATAGGGAGCGATTATTCCTCAACTGCCATAGCGGATATCCTTATCTTTTCGTAAGTTTCAATATACTGCTATGCGTGCTGAATGTTTATTACCCAAATGCTTTTCAAGTAGGATTCGCCTACTCGCCAAGTAGGTATTTCTTGCAATATCGTTGTTCAATAGTTGTATTGTCTCCAAAAAGTTTTTTATTTGTCGACGGTTTATTAAAAGCTAGGAAAATGATAAGAAAATTACAAATGCTCGCTTGGCTCACAGTTCTTTTTGCATTGTTTTTGTGGGTATCGCCCGCTAACGCGGTTGAGTATGGTCTTAAGATCGCTGGTGTATCTGTAACCGATAAAAACTGTAAGGACTTAAGTAAAATTAAGGAGGGTATTAAGGTTGCTGAGGGGGGCTATTTTAAGTACGACCCTGATATGAAAACCTTATCAATGAAGGGAGTGAAGGTGCCTGAAAGCTCAGGAATTGGAGATCCAATAATTGATAATGAGAACATCGATGGTTTAATCATCAATATCTCTGGTGATATAGAAGTGCAGCTGGATGATCTCGTAATGTTATTTAAGAAATCTACAATTATTCAAGGTGATGGAACGCTTGACTTGAACACATATGGAGCGAAAGTAATTAGCGTACAATCTGAGGCTACATTAACTATTTCAAATACCATTCTTCACGTAGAGGCTCAGGGAGGGGAAGGAATAATGGGTACGACTAATAAAGAAGAACTCATTATTGATAATGCAAAAGTGTGGTCTAAAGCTATAGCAAACTTTGCCAAGTGTACTTTTAATAATTGCCGAATTGTAAAACCTGAGGGTGCTACCTGGGACAATTCGAAACATATGATAGTAGATAAGAATCATCAAATGGCAGATTATGTAGAAATACAACCTAACGACTATCTGGGGCTTTTCATAGCTAATGTTGCTGTAACCGATAAAAACTGTAAGGACTTAAGTAAAATTGCGGAGGGTATTAAGGTTGCTGAGGGGGGCTATTTTAAATATGACCCTACTGCGAAAACGTTATCGATGAAAGGAGTAACGATAGATTGTGATAAAACGCCAATTTGGAATCAACGTGTTGAAAATTTAATCATTGATGTTTCTGGAGAGAATAAGTTGAAAGGGAGTGGCTTCTGGTACACAAGAGGGATATTCTTAGACAAAAACACTACGCTTCAAGGCGACGGAAAGCTTCTTGTTGAGTGTTCTAAAAATAACGGAATTGAACTAAATTCCAATGTTACGTTAACTATTTCAAATATTACTCTTGAGGTTGAAGGAAAGCAGCGGGGAATAAGTGGGCAAGGGGGAACTTTCCATGAAACGCTTATTATTAATAATGCAGTAGTGAGTGCTAAGGGAGCCGAAGCAGCTATAGGTGCTTTTGCAAAATTCACGCTTACCGGTTGCGACATTATATCGCCCGCAGGTGGTAACTTCGACGCTACCAAGTATGTTGTAGTAGATGCAGATGGGAATAAGGCGAAGGAGGTTAAAATAGTACCTATTATAGAGTATGGGCTTAATATCGCTAAAGTAAAGGTTACCAATGCCAATTCTAACGATTTAAGTGGAATTACAGGTGTTACGGTAATTCAAGGAGGACATTTTAAATACGACCCTGCTATGAAAACCTTATCAATGAAAGGAGTAACGATAGAGAGTACCGCACTAGCAATACATAACGAAAGTATTAAGGAACTAATTATCAAAGTATCCGGAGAAAATAAGCTAATGACCAACACTACAGGAATTACCGTTTCTGAGTCTACTACGCTTCAAGGCGACGGAAAGCTTATTATTGAAGCTAAATCTTCTGCTGGTTGTTATATATTCCCAAAAGTCTCATTAACGATTTCGGAAATTACTCTTGAAACATCAGGTGACTATGGAATAGCAGGTGTTGATGGGAAACAAGAGGAGACCTTAATTATAAAACATGCAGCAGTGACTGCCAAGGGTTCTAAGTTTGCTATAGGCGATCTTGCGAAGTTGACGCTTAGTGATTGCCGAATCGATTTACCCAAAAAAGCTCAATTAAACGATACGCAGCACGTAGTATTAGATGAAAAAGGAGATATAGCAAAAGAGGTGAAAATACTTCGTACGAATGTCGCGCCTACACCCAATGCTGTAGAAGATACTTTACTCTCAAGCATCATTGTTGCACCCAACCCCTTTTCGTCGCAATTAAGAATTAATCATAAAGAGGTTGTAAATGCACGTTATGAGCTTTTAGATACAAATGGTTCTATTTTATATCAAGGTGCTTTAGAAGGTACAGAAACGATACTTAATTCGGAAAATTTAAAAGCAGGTGTTTATTTACTGCGTATTCTTTCTGGCGATGTTGTTAAGACACTGCGTGTGGTGAGAGAATAGTTTTTCATACGAAGTAACCCATTAAACTATAAAAAGGGAATTGCTACCGTTTGGGGGCGATTCCCTTTTTTTATAGTCAGGTAAGGAGAAGTCAATTTTTTTTTTGAAGTCTATACCTTCGTCTAAAAAGATATGTGTAGAGTGTTGAATTTCGCAAACATAAAGCATACAAAAGTTTTAGCGTATTCCCCTACGATTCAGTTCTCTTTGGTATTCCCGAGCATAACGAGCATGTTGCTCAGCACTGCGCGAGAACTGATGATATCCACTAAAGTCTGCTTTTGCACAAAAGAAAAGATAATCGTGTTTTGTGGGTTTTAAGACAGCTTTCAGTGCAGCCATACTAGGGTAACGAATAGGTCCTGGCGGTAACCCCAAGTGTTTATACGTATTGTAGGGCGATTCTATTTGTGTATGTACGTGTAGGACACGAGTAAGCGTCATATCTCCCGCTGCAAACTTTGCTGTCGGACATGCTTGTAGTGGCATCTGAATCCGAAGCCGATTCAAATAAACTCTTGCAATTTTGGGTAGTTCATCCTCGTGTAATACTTCTTCTTGAATAATTGATGCTAGTGTCGCAACCTCGATTTCTGAGAGTCCAAGTGCACGCGCTTGTTCCTTACGCGCGGTATTCCAAAAAGCAAGATATTCTTTGTGTAAGCGTTGCAAAAGCTTTTGGGGCGATGTATCCCAGTACACCTCGTAAGTATTGGGTATGAACATCGCCGGGAATGTTGCCAAGGTAAAATGATAACTTTCTGCAACTCGCGGATCGGTGAGCTGACTAAGTAACTCCAACGAATCTATATCAAGTTGTTTTGCTAAGCGTCCTGCCAATTCTTCTGTAGTGCGGACACTGGGTACTACCAAGCGTATTGGGGTTTGGCGTCGCGAGATAAGTAGAAGCATCAGATCCCGAAGCGATGTCCCATGCTTCAACGTATAACAACCCGAATACTGTTTGCCGTCGTAACCCTTTAGTTTAGCGTACGAGCGAAGCAAATAAATATCCGTTACAAGCTTATCTCGCTCCAGAATCTGAATCACATCGTCAAAACTAGAATTACGCGGGATGTGTAGCAGATGACTCGCTTCATCAAACGTGGTGGCACTTTTCCAATACGTGTCGTAAAATTGGTAAACCAAGAAACCGAAGCCAACCACGAGCAACAGTCCAATTACAAGCAAGATGCGCCAAACCTTACGTAGCCGAAGGCGACTTTTCTTTTTCTCCATCCCCCGCAAAGAATATCGAGCACAAAGGTAAAGATTCGACGCTACCTACTGTTGTTGCGAAAAAAGATTATCTTTAGGATGTGTAATACCTGTGCGCATGAGCGTTATTCGTTTCCCGTTTTTAACATCCTAAACATTCACCCCTAGCCATGAAATGCACCCATACAAACCTGATCTTGCTAGCTACTGCAGCGCTAGGAATCCTCAGCTGTTTGTTACCATCATGCGAATACGAACATAACACAGTATGTTTATCGCGAACATCTTAATTTCGCCACACTTACCGAATACGACTTTAAGTGGATATCGGAGGGTTTTACCATTAGCAGATTAGAATCTGCCCCCAAAGAAGATGCACAACTTGTAGTAACCCTAAAAAACGATGCAACCCTCGTGGTCAAACTACCGCAAAAGACGAAATAGATTTACGCGACTCCTCTCTTTTGTTCGTTCCAAACACTTTAACTAACTTTGCGGGAGTGTTTAGGAGCATATTTCAGAGGTCATTTTTTAGGTATAGACATGATTATCGTACAAGTAAAAGAAGGTGAACTTATCGACCGCCCATTGAAACGGTTTAAGCGGAAATTCGACAGAACGGGTACTATGCGCGAGATTCGTCGTAGAACCGCCTATACAAAGCCTTCTGTACGTCGTCGCGAGGAAATCTTGCATGCTCAGTATATACAGCAGATGCAAGATAAAGAATCCATTTAAGCGGATACAGCTCATAGGGTAGTCCTAGGGCTACCTGCAGTTAGCTCGAGCCATGCCAGAAGCTGAAGATTTGTGCTCGCGCTTTCTTGCGCACTTGCGTTTTGTCAGACACGCCTCTGACCTTACTCTGATTGCCTACGAACGGGATATTCGGGCTTTTTTCAAAAGTCTTGGCTGTTCGGAAATAACAAGCGCTGTCTGCGAGACTGTCTCCGTTGGGGATGTACGTGTGTGGCTTGCCCGTTCGTTGAAAAATGGGATAACGCCACGAACAGCTAACCGGCATTTAGCTTCTATCGGTAGCTTTTTTCGCTATCTACAGCAGACCGAGGTGGTGAAGCAGAATCCGGTAAAAGCTGTCCCGCGACCTCGTGCGCCGAAATACCTGCCGACTTTCCTCTCCGAACCCGAAATGGTGCAACTCCTCGCGCCTGATTCCTTCTCAAACGATTGGAAAGGTCGTCGCGATCGCCTTATTCTCCTCCTTCTCTATACCATGGGGCTCAGACGAAGCGAACTTCTCAAGTTAACGTGGTTCGACTACAATCCACACGAAGCCATAATGCTCATTCATGGAAAAAGGAAAAAAGAACGCCTCATTCCCATTACTACCGAAGTACAAATGTACCTGCAGAACTATCGCGCCGAAACTGAAGCGTATTTCGACCAATCAATTCCCCAAAATTATGCTATCTTAGTAGATAATAAAAACCAACCAATAAGCGAGGCTTTTCTCTACTGGGTCGTGAATCAATACATACGCACAAATACTAATCACAAAGGGAAAGCATCCCCCCACGTCCTGCGACATACGTTCGCCACGCACCTCTTGCAGAATGGTGCCGGTATTGTTGCTATAAAGGATCTCCTCGGGCACTCCTCACTCGCCACCACTCAAATCTATACCCATACCGACCTCAAACTTCTCAAAGAGCACTATAACCTTGCCCACCCTCGCGGCGAGGTCGCACAAAATAAACGAAACAAGGTCTCCTCTACCGAAGAGACAAAAAACGAATAGAGATGTCTGACGGAAAACTAAATTTTGTGATTCACGGTCTGGAACTGACTGAAAAACAGGAAAAGAAAATGCACCAAAAAGTAGAAAAACTACTTAAATTCGATGCTTCGGTTAGTTCTGTAGATGTCAATATCCGAAAACGTGAAGAAGCCGGTGCTGCAATATCTGTAGAAATCCGGTTAAATGCTAAAGGCGAATTCTTCGCATCAAAAGAAAGCCCTACATTCGAAGAGGCATTAGACGGAGCCGTTGATGCTATACACAAACAGCTCGAAAAAAGATGGGGAAAACGTGCGCAAAATAAGGGCGAAGACCTCGAAATTGTCTAAAATCGGACGACTGTATCCCGTGCCACCCAATCTCCCCCTCTAAACGGGCTCTAGATCCAAGTCGTTGCGAGCTTTTGGGCTACTACCGAATATTCCCTTAAATAGCAGGGAACGTCCAAATTTGGCTTATAAAAATATTGTAACTAACTTTGCGCGTTGTTAGCGTTAAGTGAGGCCGATGTAGCTCAGTTGGTAGAGCAGCTGATTTGTAATCAGCAGGTCGTGGGTTCGAGCCCCTCCATCGGCTCTCGGTTCGCATAGCGTTAGCTCCTCGATGTTTGAATGAAGTAACTTCTAACAAAGCGCTTAGTTGTTGCGTCGTAAGCGTTTTGCTAAAAGGAGAATGAAAGGGAAAGGGGTCACCTCGTTTTTTTTTTTTGCGGGGGATGGCTGTTAAAGCTAAGAAAAGGCTCTTTCTATAGTTTCATAAAAGGTATGGGGAGATACCAAAGCGGTCAACTGGGGCAGACTGTAAATCTGTTGGCGATGCCTTCGTAGGTTCGAATCCTGCTCTCCCCACACAAAAAAAAACGTTCAAAAGGCGTTCACGCGCCAAAAGGGATGTGCATTGCGGTAGTAGCTCAGTCGGTAGAGCATCAGCCTTCCAAGCTGAGGGTCGCGGGTTCGAGTCTCGTCTGCCGCTCGATGAAAGCCGATGTAGCTCAGGGGCAGAGCGCTTCCTTGGTAAGGAAGAGGTCATGAGTTCAATTCTCATCATCGGCTCGTACATGGGGTCTGGGTGGAGGAGTGAAGGGAAAAAATATATTGGTTAACAGGCAAGGTAAATGGCAAAAGAAAAATTTGATAGATCCAAGCCTCACGTAAACATTGGTACGATCGGGCACGTGGATCATGGAAAAACTACCTTAACAGCAGCTATTACAAAAGTGCTAGCTGAAAAAGGTCTCTCTGAGGTGCGCTCTTTCGATTCTATCGATAATGCACCTGAGGAAAAGGAACGCGGTATTACCATCAATACTTCACACGTGGAGTATCAGACCGCTAAAAGACACTACGCACACGTAGACTGCCCAGGTCACGCCGACTATGTCAAAAACATGGTTACGGGGGCTGCGCAGATGGATGGTGCTATCATCGTTGTGGCTGCTACCGACGGTCCTATGCCACAAACCAACGAACATATCCTTCTCGCTCGTCAGGTGAACGTGCCGCGTATTGTCGTTTTCATGAATAAGTGCGACCAAGTTTCCGACCCCGAAATGTTGGAGCTCGTCGAAATGGAAATCCGCGAAAAACTAAACTTCTATAAGTTCGACGGCGATAACGCTCCCGTCATCCGCGGATCCGCACTCGGTGCTCTAAACGGCGAACCACAGTGGGTAGAAAAGATTATGGAACTTATGGATGCTGTGGATGAGTACATCCCCATCCCCCCACGCGAAAACGAAAAACCATTCCTAATGCCTGTAGAAGACGTATTCTCCATTACAGGTCGTGGAACGGTTGCTACGGGACGTGTTGAAACAGGTACCGTACATATTAACGACGAACTTGAAATCGTTGGTCTCGGTGCTGAAAAGAAAAAGACCGTTTGTACTGGTGTCGAAATGTTCAAGAAGCTTCTCGATCAAGGGGAAGCGGGAGACAATGTGGGGCTGTTGCTACGCGGTATCGACAAGAACGAAATTAAGCGCGGACAGGTGTTGGCGAAGCCCGGTTCTATCACACCGCATACCAAGTTTAAGGCAGAAGTTTACGTCCTGAAAAAAGAAGAAGGCGGACGTCATACTCCATTCAGCAACAAGTATCGTCCACAGTTCTATCTACGTACTCTTGACGTAACGGGTGAAATTACCCTACCCGAAGGTACCGAAATGGTTATGCCGGGCGATAATGTCACCATCTCTGTAGAGCTTATCTACCCTGTGGCTATTAACAAGGGATTACGATTCGCGATTCGTGAAGGCGGACGTACCGTAGGTGCAGGACAGGTGATCGATATCATCGAGTAAGATAAACTGGTAAATTAAAACAAAGAAAAATCGAAAGGCGCGTAGAGAGGATACTGTACCACTCTACCGCCTTTTTGAACGGGTGTAGCTCAGTTGGTAGAGCACTAGTCTCCAAAACTAGGTGTCGGGCGTTCGAGTCGCTCCTCCCGTGCTATATCGAGTAGTGAGATGAAACTGACATACTTTCGCGAAGTCTATGACGAGATGCTCCACAAGGTCTCTTGGCCTACTTGGAAGGAGCTCCAATCCAGTGCTATGATAGTTATGATTGCTTCCCTATTGATAGCCGTTGTGATTTTCCTCATGGACTTCTCTTTCGAACACGTGATGGACTGGATCTATCGCCTGTTGTACTAAAATACCCAACGCTCTACAAATGACTGATACAAATCCCACTATGGATACTAATCCTGCAAAAGCTCCCGCTTTGCAGTTGGGATGGTATGTACTCCGCGTCATCAGTAGCCGCGAAAAACGCGTATGTCAGTATCTCGAAAATGAAGTTGCTCGACTCCATTTTGAAGATCTCATTCCTCGAATACTCGTCCCCGTTGAGTTCGTAATTCAACAACGTAACGGAAAAAGAGTACGTAAAGAAAAAGTCCTTTACTCGGGCTACGTCTTCGTAGAGGCGATTATGACCAAAGAGGTCGTACACCTGCTACGAAATGCGCCCGAAGTTCTAGGTTTTCTAACCGCGGAACGTAGAAAAGAAGGCATTGAAGAAATGCCTGCTGCTCTACAAGATGCCGAAGTTAAACGTATGCTACATAATGTGGACGAAAGTGCCGACGAAACATCGTTACTTATCCCCTATAAGATCGGGGATGTGGTTAAGGTTATCGACGGTCCGTTCAATACATGTACGGGTACGGTGACCTCGGTCGACGAAGTTAGACACCGGCTACAAGTAGAGGTACGGATCTTCGAGCGACTCATGCCCCTAGAGTTGAGTTACACACAAGTGGACAAAGAATAATAGAGAAAAAATAAGAGTTATGGCAAAAGAAGTAGCAGGTTATCTAAAGCTACAGGTGCCCGGTGCGGCGGCAAAACCCGCGCCACCTATTGGTCCAGCTCTTGGTTCTCGAGGCGTAAACATTCAAGAGTTCTGTAAGCAGTTCAATGCGAGAACACAAGACCTCGCAGGGAAGATCTTGCCTGTAGTCCTAACAATCTACACCGACAAGTCTTTCGATTTCGTGGTTAAGAAGCCACCGGTAGCTGCCGCTCTGAAGGACATCTTGAAGCTGAAATCAGGCTCCGCTGCTCCAAACCGGACTCGAGTAGGTACGCTTACTTGGGATCAGGTTAAGGAGATTGCGCAAGATAAAATGCCTGACTTGAACTGTTTTACGATCGAGTCCGCAATGAGATTAGTTGCCGGCACCGCACGTAGTATGGGGATCGCTATTAAAGGCGACTTCCCAACAACTGAGAAAGGAGCGTAACGAATGCGTATCCCCAAAAAAAGAAAAGAAGCATTGGCACTAGTCGATCCTAAAAAAGCATATAGCTTAACGGAAGCTCTCGATTTGGTTAAGAAAATGACCTATACCAAGTTCGACGCTTCCGTCGATATTGATATGCGACTAGGGGTCGACCCACGAAAAGCTAACGAAGCGATACGTGGCGTGGTTACTCTTCCGCACGGGACAGGGAAAACCTTACGTGTATTAGCGCTCTGTACTCCCGAACTCGAACAAGAAGCTAAAGCGGCTGGAGCCGACTATGCCGGACTTGACGAGTATATCGAGAAAATTAAAGGCGGATGGCTCGACTTCGACGTCGTCATTGCTATGCAGCAGTTGATGGCTAAAGTCGGACAAATTGCGCGTATCCTAGGTCCACGCGGATTGATGCCCAACCCGAAAAGTGGGACTGTTACTCAGGATATTGCTAAAGCTGTTACCGAAGTAAAGAAAGGGAAAATAGATTTCCGAGTAGATAAGTTCGGCGTTATGCATGTATCTCTCGGACGTGTATCCTTTTCGGTTGAGCAACTTGCAGATAATGCAAAAGAATTTATCGCAACGGTAAATCGACTAAAACCCAACTCTCTAAAAGGTACCTATGTGAAGAGTATATACCTCTCCAGTACCATGAGCCCTGGCGTTAACGTCGATCTCCAAACTTTGCGCGAGACATCTCTGTAAAATGAAAGGAAAGAAAAGTCATGACAAGAGATGAGAAACGACAAATAGTAGATAATTTGAAGGGTTACCTTGCAAACTATCCACACTTCTACGTCTGCGAAATGGTAGGGTTGAATGCCGAAAATACATCTGCCCTCCGACGTCAGTGTTTCGAAAAAGGTATCGAACTAGTTTTGGTGAAAAATACCCTCTTCCGTATTGCATTAGAAGAGACCGAAAATCAGTTCGTATCTGACCTTACAACAGTACTCAATGGTACTACGTCTGTATTCTTTTCCACGGTAGGGAATATCCCCGCACGTGTGATAAAGGATTTTCGTAACGACGAGCGCCCCCTACGCCTAAAAGCTGCTTACGTAGAAGAATCGCTGTACCTAGGTGACGACCAATTATCGACTCTAGCAACGCTAAAGAGCCGCGAAGAGTTGATAGCGGAGATCGTTACTCTACTACAATCGCCAGCGCAAAACTTACTGTCTGCTATGCAAGCCGGTGGCAGGATGTTGGCTGGTGTTCTAAAAACATTAGAAGCACGCTAGAGCGTGTGGTGTGTTCGTATTTTTTTTGAAACGAGTTTAATAAGCAAAGAAAAATGGCTGATTTGAGTAAATTGGCAGAAGAGTTGGTAAATCTAACAGTGAAAGAGGCTGTTGAATTAGGAAATATTCTAAAAGAGCAGTACGGTATCGAACCCGCAGCTGCTGCTGTGGCTGTTGCAGCGCCCGCTGCTGGTGGTGCGGCTGCTGCTGAAGAGAAAAATTCGTTCGACGTAATTCTAAAGTCGGCAGGCGGAGCTAAATTAGCTATTGTGAAGCTGGTAAAAGACCTCGTGGGTCTCGGGTTAAAAGAAGCTAAAGAATTAGTAGACGCTGCACCAAAAGCCCTAAAAGAAGGAGTATCGAAGGAAGAAGCGGAATCCCTGAAAGCACAATTGGAAGAAGCAGGGGCTGAGGTAGAATTGAAGTAGTCCCCAGAGATTTTGACTCTTAGAAAAGACCGTCAGTGGTCTTTCTTAAATCAATCAACGGAGGTTTGTGGTTCTCTCAATAGAGGGGATCACAAACCTTGTATACTTTTGAAATTTATTTCCCTCGTACTAAGCTTCTAATATCCCAGATCCCGATGGCAGCCTCGAAAAATCAAAGAGTTACTTTTGCACGAGCACGTGCCCAATTCGATTACCCCGATTTCCTTGAAGTTCAAGTCGAGAGCTTTCGCTCTTTTTTTCGACTTTGGACTACTCCAGAAGAAAGGAAAAGCGAAGGTCTCTACAGGGTCTTCGCCGAGACTTTCCCTATTAAGGATAGCAGAAATAGCTACACTCTAGAATTTCTGGACTATTATATTGAACCCTCACGCTATTCTATTGAAGAATGTATCGAACGTGGCGCTACCTACGGAGTTTCTCTAAAAGCAAAACTACGCTTGAGTTGTAACGACGAATCTCACGTCGATTTCAAAGCACTTACGCAGGACGTATTTTTGGGTACCATCCCGGATATGACTCCGCGCGGTACCTTCGTTATAAACGGTGCCGAGCGTGTCGTGGTCTCGCAGTTGCACCGCTCTCCAGGGGTTTTCTTTGCGCAAAGCGTACACAATAACGGTACTAAGCTCTACTCCGCGCGAATCATTCCATTTAAGGGATCGTGGATCGAATTCGCTACGGATATTAACAATGTGATGTATGCATATATCGACCGACGGAAAAAAATGCCCGTCACGATGCTATTGCGTGCCATTGGATACAGTACCGACAACGATATTCTTAATATTTATGGTCTCGCCGAAGAGGTTAAGGTCAACGCTAAGAATATCGCAAAATACAAGGGGCGGGTGCTGGCTGGTCGTATTTCGCAAGTAAGACGCGAGGATTTTGTCGACGAGGATACAGGCGAACTTATCATGGTCGAACGCTACGAACTCCTCCTAAATCGTGGCGCAGTACTCGACGAAGAAAACATCAAGCTCATTCTGGATAATCAAATTACTACCTTAACCCTGCAAAGCGATCCCTCTGTTGTTGCAGAATACAAGGTCATTTACGATACTCTCGAAAAAGACCCCACCAACGATACAAAAGAAGCGGTTACGAATATCTACCGCATCCTGCGCAATTCCGAACCACCAGACGAACAAGTCGCGCACGAGGCGATCGAAAACCTATTCTTCTCTAGCAAACGCTACGACCTCGGTTCCGTAGGGCGATTCAAGATCAATCGGAAGTTGCACCTCAATATTGATGAGAACGAACATGTTCTTACTAAGGAGGACATTGTACAGATTATCAAGTACCTCATCGAGCTTAAAAACGCTAAGGCTGACGTAGACGATATAGATCACCTGAGTAATCGACGGGTACGTACCGTAGGCGAACAGCTGGCTAGCTATTTCAACGTAGGCTTGCAGCGCATGGCACGTACCATACGCGAGCGGATGAATGTGCGGGATAACGAAGTCTTTGGTCCCACAGACCTTATAAATTCTAAAACGCTAACCTCGGTTATCAACTCGTTCTTTGGAACTAATCAACTCTCGCAGTTTATGGATCAAACCAATCCGTTGGCGGAGATGACCCACAAACGTCGTCTCTCGGCACTTGGTCCAGGTGGTCTTTCGCGAGATCGTGCGGGATTCGAAGTCCGAGACGTACACTATACGCACTACGGTCGACTTTGTCCGATCGAGACGCCAGAAGGACCTAACATCGGTCTGATATCCTCGCTCTGTGTCTTTGCGCGCATCAATTCTATGGGTTTCATTGAGACGCCCTACCGAAAAGTAAAGGATGCTAAGGTAGATTTCTCGTCCAAAGGGGTTGTTTATTGCTCTGCTGAGGAAGAAGAGAAACTTATCATTGCACAGGCAAATGCGCCGATTGCTGACGACGACCATTTCAAAAATCCTAAAGTACGAGCTAGACACGAAGGCGATTTTCCACTGGCAGATGCTAATAGTATAGCTCTGATGGACGTTGCCCCCAACCAAATAGCCTCTATTGCTGCTTCGTTAATCCCGTTCCTTGAGAATGACGACGCGAACCGTGCGCTTATGGGCTCTAACATGATGCGTCAAGCAGTGCCGCTCCTAGTTCCTGAAGCGCCTATTGTAGGTACCGGCTTGGAGGGAATGGTTGTTCGCGATTCGCGTGTGCAAGTCGTAGCAGAGGGCGAAGGGGTTGTAACATACGTAGATGCCGACAAAATAATCGTGCGATACGAGCAAACCGAAGAGGAAGAGTTCGTAAGCTTTGACGGTCCGGAAAAGACCTACAACCTCCCCAAATTCCTAAAAACAAACCAAAATACGAGCTTGACACTACGTCCGATTGTTGAGAAAGGGCAGCGTGTAAAGAAAGGTGATTTACTCTCCGACGGTTATGCAACAGATCACGGCGAGCTAGCGCTCGGAAGAAACCTATTAGTGGCATTTATGCCGTGGAAGGGTTACAACTTTGAAGATGCTATCGTGATTAACGAGCGACTCGTACGCGAGGATTACTTCACTTCTGTGCACGTCGACGAGTATATACTGGAAGTTCGCGATACCAAGCGTGGACAAGAAGAATTGACTTCCGATATCCCCAATGTAAGCGAAGAGGCGACAAAGGAACTCGACGAGCATGGGATGATTCGGATTGGTGCGCGAGTTGCTCCCGGCGATATTCTAATCGGGAAGATTACACCAAAAGGCGAGTCGGATCCTTCCGCTGAAGAAAAGTTGTTGCGAGCGATATTCGGAGATAAGGCTGGCGATGTGAAGGATGCATCTTTGAAGGCACCGCCCTCTCTTAACGGTGTGGTAATTCGTAAGCATCTCTTCTCGGGTGTCAATAAGGATGCCAGAAGTGGTAGATCTAGCAGTAAGGTCGATCTCGAAAAGGTGGAAAGCGATTTTAATCACGAAGTTGCAAAAATTCGCGATCTACTGATCCAAAAGTTAGAGACGAGACTCGTGGGAAAACTCTCGCAAGGTATCTCGAATTACACAGGGGAAGTAAAAATTGCAAAGGGGCAGAAGTTTACGCAAAAGAACTTGCAGCTGATAGACTTCTTAGAAGTTGATCCCTTCCACTGGGTGGCAGATAAGCAGTTGAGCGACCTTGTCGTAAAGCTTATCATGAACTACATCCGCAAGTATCGCGAACTGGATGCAGAACGGCAACGACGGATTGCAAAAATCCAGATAGGAGACGAGATGCCTGCTGGTATTCTACAGATGGCAAAGGTCTATATCGCTAAAAAACGCAAAATCCGCGTCGGTGATAAAATGGCAGGTAGACACGGTAATAAAGGTATCGTGGCGAAAATTGTCAAAGATTCGGATATGCCATTCCTGCCAGACGGAACACCTATGGATATAGTATTAAATCCTCTAGGTGTGCCTTCGCGTATGAACCTAGGGCAGATATACGAAACGATCTTGGGCTGGGCTGGGCGCTCCCTTAACCTGAAGTTTGCCACCCCTGTCTTCGATGGTGCTTCGCTAGACGACATTACTACCTATACCGAAAAAGCTGGTTTGCCTCGTTTCGGAAAAATCCAGCTCCGCGATGGGGGAACCGGCGAGCTCTTCGACCAACCTGCAACCGTCGGGGTCATCTACATGCTGAAACTCGGGCATATGGTGGACGACAAAATGCATGCCCGTTCGATTGGTCCATACTCTCTCATCACACAGCAGCCTCTCGGTGGTAAAGCGCAATTCGGAGGACAACGATTCGGTGAAATGGAGGTATGGGCACTCGAAGCTTTCGGAGCGGCACATATTCTGCAGGAAATCCTTACCGTGAAGTCTGACGACGTCGAAGGGCGTGCCAGAACCTACGAAGCTATTGTAAAGGGCGATTTGATGCCACAACCCGGCATTCCCGAATCGCTCAACGTGCTCCTCCACGAGTTGCGTGGATTGGGGCTCAATATAAAATTTGATTAAGGTGTACGCTTTTAATAGTTGAATCAATGGCTTACCGAAAAGAAAATAAAGAGTCTGCACAATTTACGAGCATTACTATAAGTCTGGCGGCACCTAACGAGATCCTCGAACGCTCGAGTGGTGAAGTCGTCAGACCCGAAACTATTAATTATCGTACCTACAAACCAGAACGTGACGGGCTTTTCTGCGAAAAAATATTCGGTCCTGTAAAGGATTTTGAATGTCATTGCGGAAAATACAAACGCGTCCGCTACCGTGGGATTGTTTGTGATCGTTGCGGAGTAGAGGTTACCGAAAAGAAAGTTCGGCGCGAACGTATGGGGCATATCGAGCTAGTTGTCCCGGTTGCGCATATCTGGTATTTCCGTTCGCTACCCAACAAAATCGGGCATCTGCTGGGGCTACCTAGCAAGAAGCTCGATATGGTTATTTACTACGAGCGCTATGTCGTCCTGCAGCCCGGGAAAACCTCTTACAAGGTTATGGATCTCCTCACTGAGGAAGAGTATCTAAATACCTTAAAAACATTGCCCGATAATGCATCCATGAGCGACGATAATCCCGATAAGTTCGTCGCTGCTATGGGGGCGGGAGCACTCGAGCAATTGCTCGCGCATCTGAATCTGGATGACCTGAGCTACGAGCTCCGCTCTAAGGTAGAACGCGAAACCTCGCAACAGCGGAAAAATGAAGCGCTGAAACGCTTGCAAGTGGTTGAAGCTTTTCGCGAGTCAAAAGGCGTGAATAAGCCGGAGTGGATGATTTTGCGCATTGTCCCGGTTATCCCGCCGGAATTACGTCCCCTAGTGCCACTGGATGGCGGACGTTTCGCAACATCCGATCTCAACGATCTCTACAGGCGAGTCATCATTCGCAACAATCGTTTGAAGAAGCTATTAGAGATAAAAGCGCCTGATGTTATCCTGCGCAACGAAAAGCGTATGCTACAAGAAGCCGTAGATTCGCTTTTTGATAATACGCGTCGTTCGCAAGTGGTGAAAACAGATGGTAATCGTCCGCTTAAGTCCCTGAGCGATAGCTTGAAAGGGAAACGTGGACGCTTCCGTCAGAATCTACTCGGGAAGCGCGTAGACTATTCTGCGCGTTCGGTAATTGTGGTCGGTCCAGAACTTAAAATGCATGAGTGCGGGCTTCCGAAAGATATGGCTGCTGAACTCTACAAGCCATTTATCATTAGGAAGTTGATGGATCGTGGTGTGGTAAAAACAGTCAAATCAGCGCGAAAGATTGTAGACCGACGCGACCCCATCATCTGGGACATCCTCGAAAATGAGTTAAAGGGACACCCTGTCCTCCTTAACCGAGCTCCAACCTTGCACCGTCTCGGGATGCAAGCTTTCCAACCTAAACTTATCGAAGGGAAAGCAATTCAGCTGCACCCTCTAGCATGTACGGCATTCAATGCCGATTTTGATGGTGACCAAATGGCTGTGCACCTCCCGCTTAGCAATGCCGCCGTTGTCGAAGCACAGCTCCTTATGTTGGGTTCGCACAATATCCTAAATCCGGCCAATGGGCGACCTATTACGGTGCCTTCGCAGGACATGGTGCTTGGCTTGTACTACATGACCAAACCACGCGATCATGCAAAAGGTGAGGGGAGAATATTCTACGGTTTCGAAGAGGCGATCATCGCATACAACGAAAAAGCGGTTGCGCTGCATGCTAAAGTACGAGTCATGCATGAGGGTACTCTGATAGAGACTACCGTAGGACGAATATTATTCAACCTAAAAGTCCCGAAAGAGTTGGGATTCATCAACATCCTACTAACTAAGGGTTCTTTGCGCGGACTCATCGGTGATGTCCTGAAATTTACAGGGATCGCACGTACTGCACAGTTCCTCGACGATATTAAAGAACTGGGCTATAAGATGGCATTTCAGGGAGGACTTTCCTTTAATTTGGACGATGTTATTATCCCCGCCAATAAGCAAGCTATCGTAAACGAAGGTTATAAGCGTGTAGAGGAAATTACTTCCAACTACAACTTCGGTATGGTAACCAACCAAGAGCGTTACAACCAAGTGGTCGACGCGTGGAAAAACGTGGTTACCGAGGTGACAAACTCCCTGATGAAGGAGCTCAAGGACGACAACCAAGGCTTCAACTCTGTGTATATGATGTTGGATTCAGGGGCGCGTGGTTCTAAAGACCAAATCCGTCAGCTGGGAGGAATGCGTGGTTTGATGGCAAAACCGCAAAAATCGGGAGCTAGCGACAACGATGTCATCGAGAACCCTATCCTTGCAAATTTCAAAGAAGGGCTTTCTGTGCTAGAGTTCTTTATTTCTACGCATGGTGCACGTAAGGGGTTGGCAGATACAGCATTAAAGACCGCTGATGCAGGCTACCTAACCCGACGTTTGGTAGACGTCTCGCAGGATGTTATCATCACCGAAGAGGATTGCGGTACGCTGCGTGGTTTACTGACATCGTACCAAAAGCGAAATGAACAAACCGAAGCAGAAGCGCAGAAGGAATTCTCCGATAAGCTCCTCGGGCGTGTTTGTGTCGACGACATTCGTGACCCAAAAACGGGCGATATTATTATACAAGCAGGTACGGAGCTTACCGAGAACGTGTGTGATATAATCAACGAACACAAAGTCCGCCAAGTGGAGATCCGTTCGGTACTAACCTGCGAAGCTGCGAAGGGGGTTTGTGCAAAATGCTACGGTCGAAACCTTGCAACCGCACAAATGGTACAAAAAGGCGAAGCTGTCGGTATTATTGCGGCACAGTCTATTGGCGAACCGGGTACGCAGCTCACCTTGCGAACCTTCCATACAGGGGGGACTACATCCGGCGCGTCTGCTACTTCGTCTATCAGAGTACAACACAGTGGGAAGTTGGTTTTTGAAGACTTAAAGATCCTTAAGGGCGTCAAACGCGATAACGAAAAGTGTGACGTCGTGGTAGGGCGTATGGTAACTGTGCGTTTAGAGGATATAGATACGCACGAGACCCTAGAAGCATACGATGTCCCCTACGGTGCTACCCTATACGTAAAAGAGGATACGATTGTTGAAAAAGATACCCTGATTTGCTCTTGGGATACTTGGAACAACCCAGTGTTGACCGAGGTGGGCGGTAAAGTAGAATTTGAATCGTTGATCCGAGACACTACGTACCGTGAAGAAGCTGACCCACAAACCGGACACAAGGAAATAATCATTATAGAGTCGCGAGATAAGAATAAGTATCCTATAATACGAATCCTTGGAAAAGGTGACGAGATACTAAAAACCCACGATCTCTTTGTAAATTCGCATGTTGTGGTGAAGGACGGTAGCACCGTAAAACCCGGAGATATTATTGCAAAGATCCCAAGGGCGCGTGAGTCCTCGGGCGATATTACCGGTGGTCTGCCACGTGTAACCGAGCTCTTCGAAGCGCGGAACCCATCGAACCCGGCTATTGTGGCTGAGATTGATGGTGTTGTTTCTGTCAGTCAGAAACTCAAGCGTACGGGGCGCGAAATCACGGTTACCAACCCCAAGCTACAAGAGACTAAGAGCTACACCATAAACTTAGCTAAGCAGATTCTGGTACAGGACGGTGACTATGTAAAGGCAGGAATGCCCCTATCCAATGGTGCTATTACACCAAGCGATATCCTCGCGATACAGGGCGCTACGGCTGTGCAAGAATATATCGTAAACGAGGTGCAGAAGGTGTACCTCTCGCAAGGGGTGGTTATTAACAACAAGCACTTCGAGGTGATTGTACGCCAAATGATGCGAAAAGTGGAAATCGTAGACGCAGGCGATACCCAGTTCCTCGAACACGATATCGTGGATAAGTGGGATTTCATAAACGGAAATGCTGCTATCCTCGGGAAATGCATTGTTATTAGCACCGGAGATTCTAAAAAATATAAGGAAGGGCAAATAATTAACGAAAGACAAGCACGAGAGGAAAACTCGGCTTTGAAGCGCAACGATATGCAGGTGATGGAGTTCCGAAAAGTACGACCAGCAACAGCGGCACAGATCCTACAGGGGATTACACGCGCAGCGCTGCAGACGAATAGCTTTATGGCAGCTGCATCCTTCCAAGAAACTACCAAAGTCCTTAACGATGCTGCTATCCGTGCAAAGGTAGATATCCTAGAAGGCTTGAAAGAAAACGTCATTTGTGGGCATTTAATTCCAGCAGGGACTGGTCTCAGAGAATTTGATAGACTGCAGGTTAGCGAAGAACGAAAGAGTTAAGACACATAACTCATCGGACTCGCTTTTTAGGGTTAGTGGCGTTTGTATCCGAAATTAAGGTTTTGGATTTCAAAAAAAGAATTATCTTTGAATAAGGAAACACAACGGAGTGTTTTAAGAAGTAAACTCTTTAACTAAATTTTTTAGGAGAACAGGCATGAAAATGTATACTTGGTTGAAAGTTACGGCATTGGCTGTTGCTGTACTGGCATGTAGTTTCGCGAGCGCTATACCAGTGACAATTACGAAGCCCGCAGATACAGATGGAACTCTTACTGTTACTTACAAGGATGGTGAAACGGAAAAAGAAGTACCAACAGATGGTACTTTTGCTGGTGGTGCTATAACTATTACTGTTACTGTAAAAGCAGCAGAGAATGCCCCTGCTGTTACTGTAACACAAACATTCGACAGCCCTGAAGCCGAAATGCCTACACTTGAGCGTGTGGCTAAAGAGCAGAAGTGGGTAGGAAGTGCCTATATTTATAAAGATGCAAAGAACGTAGAAATTAAGGCAGCATTTGCAAAAGGTATTAAGGTTACGGTAAACTCTATTACAGATTTTGAGTATAAAATGGCACCGGCAGATGTATCTTTGATCCATCCTAAAACAAAGATACTGGTGGATGTTACGAAAGTACCTATGGGCAAAGATGTTACTTTAGAATCTTCTGATGCAAAAACAAAGGTAACAGAAGTGATGGTAAATAGAGTATTGGAAATACAAACAGATGAAACCGATGTAACACTAACACCGAAAGCAACAGATGCGAAGCCTAAGTTTAAAGCAGACATAGAGCTTAATAAAAAGGAAGCGATGTTAGTATTCGCTGCTATTCCAATGATTCTAAAGGCAGATGGAACACCTGCGAAATATGATACAGCAGATGAGCATATGGTTGATGTACCCTTCCAAGCAAATATTGGTACTTACTATGCATTACTCTTATTTCGGAAAAAAGATGCAGAGTTTGTAGAATTGAGTGCTAAGTACAAAATACAAAGAGCGGAGGAGCAGAAAGAAGGACCTTATGATCTCACTGCTGCAGTAGGAAAAGAAAAAGGTTTCCAATATTTATTACAAAATAAACAGGCTTTAGCGAAGTTTATTCCTGCTAAGGATAAGAATGGGGAGATTAAATTTGAGTACTTTATTTTGAGCGCTACTCTTGATTATGAAGAAGAAGGCGGCGATCCAACACCAGATCCAGGTGCTGCAGTAGCTGACAACGCATTTGCTGGTGTTAGTGTATACCCGAATCCGTTCCAAGGTCAGTTGGTTGTAAAGGAAGTAGCAGCTGCTGAGCGTGTATTGTTGCTTAACGCACAAGGAATGGTAGTTCGTAACCTCCCTGTGAATGGTGCTAGCGAACTCGTATTGGATACTGAAAACTTACCTGCTGGTATGTACATGGTTGTTGTAGAAAATGCTGCAGCGCGTAAGGTATTCAAAGTGGTAAAGTAGTGTAAGTATTTTTTTGAATGTATTTGTAGTAAGGCTTCGGGAAACCGGAGCCTTACTTTTTTGCAGGGAATTGTGGCATTCTAGGAGCGTTATACATTCTCTGCTGACATTACTTACGCTCGACCGATTGCAATTTTTAAGGATTGGATACCTTTGTTCTCGTCCTATGCTTTCCGCTACGGTGCTAAGAAAGATCCCCTCGCTAGGCGCATGAACGAGAACAACCTTACACACTTTTTCAGATACTACCATATTTTTTTTTTGTACAGCATTGGCATAAGTTTTGATCCTCTTACTCCTTGGTAGAGTGAAATACTCTGTTGCTACAAGCGAATAGAAAATAGTTGATAAGGATATAAATTATGATGAGGTCGTTAATTTTTGGTGTTTTATGCTTTGCTTTGTTTTTTAGTTTGGATTTGGCATCGGTGCGAGCTGAAGAAGGGAAGGTAGACGAGAGTAAGTGGATTACGCTCACTGTAAAACACGGAGCTAAGATAAAATTAGAATTTGCTGCTAGTACAGCCAATACATGGGTAAGGGTCGCGGGAGTTAAGGATGAGAAAAAAGAACTCGCACCAGAGTATTTGAAACATAATCAGCGTCAATACGAAGCAATAGGAACCGAAATTAAAGTTTATGGAGCTCTTGACCAATTTGCATGTTATGAAAATGGAGATTTGCTTACGGATTTAGATCCGAGGGCAAATACAATATTGTTTTCTTTAATTTGTTCTGATAACCAGTTGGTTACGTTGGATGTGAAAGCCAATAAATCGCTGCAAACGTTAGTTTGCGGTGAGAATCGTTTAACGAGTTTAGATGTAACAGAAAATAAAGTATTGAGACAACTAGGGTGTTTTTCTAATGTGCTTACTACGTTGGATGTAACAAAAAATAAGGAACTGAAAGTTTTAGACTGTGCTGCTAATCAGCTTACGGAATTAGATATAAGTGCGTGCGAGGAGTTAGATAACTTGAATTGTGCAGATAATTTGCTTACAACATTAGATTTAACAAAGTCCAAGGACTTAATGAGATTATTTTGCAATAATAATCAGTTAGTGAGTTTAGATATAAAGGGAAATCCGAATCTACAAAACATAGTTATCTACGGCAACAACTTTTCTACAAGTACACTCAACAATATCTATTGCCAGCTCCCCCAACGACCCCAATTGGGAAAAGGAAGCATTTATCCCGTAAATAATAATGGCGATGCATTGGACGAACTCCTAACAAAATCTACTAGCAAAACAATTACCGATGCAAAAAATTGGCTAATACAATATTGGAAAAATAAAAGCGATATCGAAGGTATTACAGGTAAACAAACCTGCGGTTCTGCATATGCACTTACATTCACACCAGCAACGCTCCCTAACCCATTCTCGTATCAAAGCGGCGAATGGCAAACGACTGTTACCAGCACAGGACATTGGAAATTAGACGAAACAACTCCTCTACCCGATTGGCTCACAGTAGCCCCAAAGGAAGGCAACTCCGCAACTCAGATAACCATCACAGCTACCCCCAACACGAATAATAACTATAGAAAAAATGCATTGACTTTTGTGCTCAATTCCGATCCCAACATCAAACAAGTCCTTATCCTTTCGCAAGAAAAACGACCCTCGTTATTCATTTCCGTGGCTCCAACAGACTATACATTCCCCATAGAGGGCGCGAGCAAGAAGCTCACTGTTGAAAGTTCCGGAGCATGGACTATAACTAACTCCAACGCTGCATGGAATCCCGTAGAATCTATATCGGGCAATTCTGGCCTCTCGCAGGTTATCCTTAAAGCCGAAAAGAATACCGGTGCTGAACGTATGACCGAACTGACTTTTACGCTAAAAGACCACGAGAATGTGAAGCAGATAGTAACATTGAAGCAAACTGGGGCGTCTATTTCGGTGACACCAGCTGCTGGTTACACTTTCCCCATGGCAGGGGAGACCAAAGAAAATTACTTTACCGTAGAAAGTACTGGCGAGTGGACTGTTACCAGTTCTAATACAGAATGGTTTCCTATAGAAAAGAAAGTGGGACCAGCTGGCACTACAAAAGTTACTATCAAGGCAGATGCGAATACTGGCGCCGAGCGTAACACAAACCTTACTTTTTTGGTAAAGGATACCGATATCAAACAAGTTGTCTCGTTAAAACAGGAAGGGAAATCCAATAATCCGAATCCTCCTGCCCCCGAACCGAATGCCGTAGCAGATGTGATATTTGCTAGTATTTTTGTAACCCCTAATCCCTTCTCTACTCAGCTAAGAATCAGCAACAGTGAGGCTATAAATGCCCGTTACGAACTTATAAATGCCAATGGTCTTGTAGTTCGTTCTGGTGATTTGCAAGATACCGAAACGATACTTAATACCGAAAATTTAGCAGCTGGTATTTATCTCTTGCATCTAACAACCCCCAACGGCACTACAAAAGTATATTCGGTACTAAAATATTAATAGGCATTAGTATCTGGTTTTTATAAGCGCGAAAAAAAAAGGGCGGATCTTGTACTAAGATTTGCCCCTAATTGTGCGTTTTGCAGCCAGGGCAACATACAACAAAAAATCCCACAATAATCTATATCGACTGTAATTGTGCAATATTCTTATATATTGCTGATTAATAGCTTGTTATGAATATAAATTAAAGCAATTGTTTAAGATATAGAATAACTGATAGTTACTGAAAATGAAAGAGTTAGCGCTAAATCTTAAAGAAGAATTATGAGATATACTTCGTATAGACAACATTTTTACGCACTTAACATTTCTTCCAGTAAGGAAAAAGTTGTACTTTTGTGCACCTAGAGTTCGAATTTATGGTTGTCGGTATCATGGCCGAGTGGTTAGGCAGAGGTCTGCAAAACCTCGTACAGCGGTTCGAATCCGCTTGATACCTCTTGCATGAGACATGCAGTTTTCTTCTGACATGAAGGCGGTTATTTCTCTTACCGCCTTCAGTTGTGTTGGCGCATTCTGTTAAAGCTATGAAAATCGCAATTGTCGGGGTAGGTTACGTTGGATTAGTCACCGGAGCATGCTTTGCAGAGTTGGGAAGTACGGTATATTGCATCGACAATGATTCGGAAAAGATTCACGCGCTTAAACAGAAGCGGATCCCAATTTACGAGCCTAACCTAGATCGCCTAGTAGAACGAAATGTAAAGGCACAGCGTCTCTATTTTACAACCGACCTTACAACTATTCTGCACGAGGTAGAGATAGTCTTTATCGCTGTTGGTACACCTATGAATAGCGACGGGACTGCCGACCTAACAGCAGTTATCGAGGTGGCGAAAATCATAGGCGAAAATCTGCAGAACTACATTCTTGTTGTTAATAAGAGTACAGTGCCGGTGGGTACAGCAAAAAAGGTGCGAGATACGATTCAAAAAGAATTAACAGCTCGCGGACTACAAAACCTAACCTTTGATGTGGCTTCGAACCCCGAATTCCTGAAAGAAGGAGCTGCGATAGACGATTTTATGAAGCCCGATCGTGTCATCGTAGGTACCGATTCACAACAAGCTAAGGAACTCCTGACACAGCTCTACAAACCCATGCTCCTGAATAACTTTCGAGTTATTTTCATGGATATCCCATCGGCTGAAATGACCAAGTATGCCGCAAATGCTATGCTTGCTACGCGGATTAGCTTCATGAACGAGCTGGCCAATTTGTGTGAGCGAGTAGGAGCAGATATTGCAAATGTACGAGCAGGAATCGGCTCTGATACCAGAATCGGGAACCGTTTCCTCTATGCAGGATGTGGTTACGGAGGATCCTGTTTACCGAAAGATGTAAGCGCTCTGCTACAAACTGCACAAGAAAACGATGCCCCCCTACAACTCCTCAAGACGGTGCAACAGGTGAATGAGCTACAAAAAGAACGACTATTTCAAAAGTTCAAAGCCTATTACAACGGTAATATACAAGGTTATAGAGTGGCTATATGGGGATTAGCTTTTAAGCCTGAAACCGACGACATCCGCGAAGCACCCGCACTACAGCTCATCAAACGCTTGCAGGAAGCGCAGTGCGCGATTACGGTATACGACCCGGTAGCGATGCCTAATACTCAGAAACTGATGGGCAATACGGTGCGTTATGCAACGGATTTGTACGATGCTGTAAAGGATGCGCAGGTGCTGTTTCATGTTACCGAATGGAAGGAGTTCCGAATGCCAGACTGGAGGCGTATACGTCATCTAATGCATACGCCTCTACTCATCGATGGTAGAAACGTCTTCGATAAGAATGCGCTGGACGGATTTACCTATTTGCAAATCGGACGTTAACGAACAGCTTACCCTATTTTAGAATAGCAGAGGTGTTCCCCTGTTGTTGCGAGACCTCGTTGTTTTGTTGTACCTTTTTCCCGTATCCGAAGGTATAGACAATAGAGAGATTGAGACGACGATGGAAGATATCACTCTCGCGATATACCGTCTCTCTATACAACGGACTTGTAAGTTTCTCTGTAGAAGCTAACCAGTCGCTTCGAAACAGATTGTTAGCACTGAAACGGATACTAAAGTTATTCTTGTTCCAGCCTACTTGCAGCTGCCAAAAGTCGCGTTCTTCGTAATAGACAGCTCTATTTCCTTGTATCGTATAAAATTTGCTTTGGTATGCAGCTTGAAAATAAAAATCGTAGAGATAGTATATAGCCGAACCGTTAATGTTGAAAGGAGTCTTGAACATATCGTAATACCCTAGGATGCGGAAAAATGTTATCGACGGCGATACTGCAAATTGCAATTTCCCATCTAATAACTTGTAATTTAACGATGTCCCAAGCTCTATCCGATGATATTGCGCATCGCTGCTATAGCTTCGCAACAAAGCTTGTCCATGGTTGTGATGCTTAAATACAGGGACGTACAGGTTGAGTTCGCCATAATACTGACCATACAGGGAGCTAGAAAATGCATTGTTGGGTATCCAATGGTATGAAAGATTGTAGGAGAATTGACGCGACAGATCTATTTGGGAGTTCCCAGTAAAATAAAGTAATTCGTTGTCTTTTAGAATGTTGGGAGTCTTTATGCTAGCATCCGGATAATTACTCCCATAGTGAAAGTACGTCTGAAAAGAGTGCCGAGAGGATGGTGAAAAACCAGCAGAAATATTAAAAAGCGGATAGATCTTTGTAATGGATTGATTATTAATTCGATTCTCTTCCCATTGTAGCGAAATATCACTACGCAGTGTCCAAGTATCGTTAGAGAAATTGTAGCCAATGCTACTACCTGCAAAGCGAGCAATAAACTTATTCTCGTAAGGCGTATTTCCGGTATACGTTACATTATTCCGACGGACACCATAATATCCTCGAAAAAATAGTCGTTGGCGTGTTGCTATTTTTTTAGAAAGGGTACTGCTGATATCATATCTGTATTGATCGTCCTGCGCATTATTTTCAATAGACGCTGTATTAGGGGCACTGCTACGGTACAGAGTATTATCTGTAACACGACCATAACTGCCATACGGACTAACACTCAGTTGTAGGGAGTTTGTAAGCGAAAAAGCAAAATTCCCACCATAAGTGAAAAAGTATTGCCGGGTCGGGTTCTCGCGCAGGAATGCAAAGGAGTCGATCCGAGCAGGTGCGTAGGAAACGAAACCAGAGGACTTTGCTACCGGTTCCTCGCTGTAAGAAAAACCTACCAAGTTGGATATTCGGATATTGTCTGTCTCAAATACTGTCCGAAGTGTAACCGGATAGGTGTTCTCTTTATGCTGCGATTTCATTACTAGTTCTCTTCGAGTAACGGACTCCTTCTCGCCGCTACCATTAAGAAGAGAATACTCCCCGATTCGCGACGAGCCTACATGCTTAAGATCCCGATTGAAAGCTCCGAGGTAGAGATCCCAAAGCATCCGCTTGTAAGTAAATTTTGAATAGAGCGAAACCGTGCTAGAGAGTCCTGTAAGGAAATTCTCGCGAGCACTTAGCTTCGTATAACCTCCGTATTCGTATTTATGTACAATAAAATGAACGACATGCTCTTTGCCTTCAAAGCGCGGATCTGCAGGGAAATCCAAGTATTCTACCCGACGGACATCAGTCGTTAACACTCCATCAAGGTCTTCCTGCCTAGCGGGGAGAAAATTGATAAATACCGAAACAGCCGAACCGGTAGAGGTCGTAATAGCATTATCTACCAGATTGATGTTTATTTGTGGTATGGCTAGCCTACGAAGAAGATCTACTGCATTCTGTGCAGAGTTCTTTTGGCGCATGGTGGGCGTAAATACGGTTGATTGCGCTGAGGTACGTTGCAATTGTGCTTCTACAACAACCTCCTCCAGATCGTGTACTTGTACTGAATCTGCCTCTTGTGCTAATACTCCAAAAGGTGTTATACCAATCAGTAGGCTAATAAAAAAGCACACCTGTATACTCGCTCGCATCCCTTATTACGTCTCTTATTCTACTAGATTGTAGAAAGTAAATATTTGCGAAATTAGTTTTTTTTTAAGTTCTCATAAGTAAAAAAAACACCCAAATAGCCTATCTATTCTCTCTACATGCGATTGGGGATATTAACTGATAGAGTATCGCATTTCTTACGTTTTTTTTACTTTTGTACAGGTGCGTTTTATGGTTTCCAATATTTTACAACGATGCTGAAAGACATCTCGTTCTCTACTAAAGTCGTCAGTCTTACAACGGCTGCCGCGTCATTTGTTGCAGGACTCCTGCTCGTCATCCTTTACAACACATCTATGAAAAGCGGCTACGAGGCTGCAAAATCCAATGTGCTGTTTTCGGCACAACAGATGAATCAGGATCTGAGCATTAAGCTTAGTCGTGGAGTGGGGCTCGTGCAAAGTATGTCCCAATTCCTGACAAGCGATAAACTACCAGCACACCTACGTGCGGATATTATGAAATTCTACGAAAACGCACTGATACAAAACCCCGAACTCCTCGGTGTCTGTCTTGCTTTCGAACCAAATGCTTTCGATGGCGAAGATTCGTTGCATATTCGTGAGCTCGGATCAAACTTTCAAGGACGTTATACACCACTCATCGCCAGAGATCCAAAAGGGAAAATATATTGCGATACCTGCCTTAATTTCTGGAAAGATACACCCGATTCATGGTATTTTAACCCTAAACGTACTTTACGTACGTATGTGACGGATCCCTACGATGCCGTACTCGCCGGAAAGAAACGTACCATGTTTACCCTTTCCGAACCGATCCTTACTGCCGGAAAATTCCGAGGTGTGGTTGAGGTCGACGTCGAGTTAGAACAAGTAATCAACTGGATTCAAAATACAGCTCTTATCGACGGACTCGCACGTGTGGCACTGTACACGCCCGGTGGCAAACTACTTGCTACATCACGAGATACCGAAGGGGTTAACATCCCGCAAGCTCCCAATGCACCGGATCTTACGGAAGTAGAACGAGAGCTCATTCAGATGAAAAAAAGCGTATTCCGTGATTCCGAAGACGCCTTTTCAATCTATGCTCCCTTCTTTTTCGGAACTAGCAACCGACCAGTACTCCTCTATGTTACGGTATTTAAGGACGAGATTTTCAAACCCATTTACGCTACTGTCTTCTTCTCGGTCCTCCTTACCTTAGCCTTTGCGATCTTTTTTACAACGCTTTTTGCATACCTCGTGGCTAGGCTCGTGCGTCCTATAAAAGTGATTACTAACGAAATCATGCGAATCTCGCAAGGAGATCTTACTGTAAATTCTATACAAGTTGGAAAGCGTTCCGACGAGATCGGGAAAATCGCTCTATACTTCAACGATATGACCCGAAAGCTCCAATCTATGATCGGAGGAATTCAAGCATCTACAGAACAACTCACGAATACATCCGTACAAATTCATAGCTCTTCAGAAGCTGTGGCGAATTCGGCAGCTAACGAAGCAGCATCCACCGAGGAAATTCAAGCACAATGCTCAAGTATTCTCGAAATATACAATACCGATAAGGACGAACTGAATCAGGCTTATACCCTCGTAGATAAAATTACCGAAAGCATCGTCGTCCTTACCAAGGGTGTCCACGAGACCCACGACCGACTCAGCGATATCGTTAAGCACGAACAACTCCTGACGGGTATTGCGCAGCAAACAAATATTCTAGCACTAAATGCGGCGGTGGAAGCTGCTCGTGCCGGAGAACACGGGAAAGGCTTTGCAGTTGTTGCAGGCGAGGTGCGTAATCTGGCAGAACAAAGTGCCGAAATTGTTAAAGGAGTTACCGAGCTCGGACAAAGATCTATGCAAGCCTCGGTAGAAACCATAGACTCCATGGGCGAACTCCAAAAAATGATGGGCGGGATTATTGTTAGCGTTACTGCGCTAAACGATAACGGCGAACGTATCCTCGACTTCCTACAGCAGATCACAACAGCCGTAACCGCTCTTAGCGATACCGCGCAAGAAAATGCCGCCGTGGCTGAACAACTAGCAGCAGGGGGATCTGCACTTACCGATCATGCCGAAATCCTACGTGCCGAGGTCGACCAGTTCAAAACAAAAGGCTAACCAAATTTCCTAGTACAACTAGTCGCTTGATACTGTTTTTGTTGTCCGGAATCCTTGCCGATTTTTCCAGACCGGATTCTTTGCCCGAAAGTCAAGCGGGAACGGTTAGACATAAAAGTCCTCGCCGCATATGCTTCCGGTTATTTAGCTGGAGTCCAAGATTCTTATCGTTGAGAAAACGTTGTCAGAAATGGGACTGTTGCATAATTGATTATTCGAGAATATTTAGAGAAATAACCTGCTACGTAGACAATTCAAATCCCTGCTTATCAACACATTTATTCAGAAGAATCACGTTTCACCCCATACAGCAATGATAATCAATCGATTACATATCTTTCTTTCCCCTCCCCCTGCGTTTTTTTTTCTAGCCGTGCGACAAGCGTTGTACGCAGATGATGCGATACCGAATCCGCAGTAACCCGCATCGCGGGTCTAAGTATATCCCCCGGTGCGAACTGGGGGGGGGGAGGAGAGAGAACGGCTACCTGAACCCGAAAGAGTTTGCTTTGATTAACTTTGATATCACAATCTAACGGTTTAACACTACAGGCGGAACTGTTGCATTGGTGACTTGAATTCTTCTTTGCAAAAAAAGTTATTAGTTAATGCATTACTTCTCCTTTCTGCCTCTCTTTCTGTTACTAACAACAACTCTTCCTGCCCAGATTCATCTGCAGTTTCGTAAAGTAGACGCGCCTATCCCGAATTTAGGTTTTCAAGTTACAGCATGTTCGCAGGATCATACTTATACAACAGATTCGATGGGTATGGTTGATGTTGTTTTTCCTGAAGCCTGTACAGAACTGCGTATACGCTTTCAAGATATTACCTACGGAACGTTTGATTCTGTTTTTATGATAACAAATACAAATGCAGAGCTTGTAATTACCCTTAAGGAAGTCGAAAGAGATATAGACGAGGTACGAATTGAGGGGTATTATTCCAATATAAAAGAAACGGCACGTGGTAGAGAATACAAGATTAATACAGAAAAATATTTGGCTAATACCCCAATTCCGCAGGCTTTGCAGAGGCTTCCCAATTTCACAAAATCAGGCGATGGTGTCCTTATAGAAGGTAAAACAGCTGCACCACGATACTATTTAGATGGTAAGGAGGTGCCGATAGAAATTGTACAAGTCCTAGACATTCAGTCGGTTGATAGAATAGAAGTAAGAGAGAGCGCGGCGGATCCCGATAAGGAACAAGGTGGCGAAATCTGGATTTATAGGAAGAAGAATGCCAATCGTTTCTTGAGTGGGAATATAGATGCAGCGCTGGATTCCGATTTCGGTGAAAATATAGGTTATAGCGTATATCCGTCATTGGGCTTTCAATCACCAAAATTTGAAGTGAATGCATTGGCATCCTATATAGATCGCCCGAAAGAGAAAAGAATCGATTATCGTTTCCAACGAAAGGGACACAGTGATAGCCTTAGCGATGTAAAATATCATAGCAATGATCGTTTTACAAGAGCCACCCTGCAGATGTCTTATAACTTCACTAACTCTTTTTCAGTGCAGTGTGTCGGATTTTTGAATACCATAAATCGAAAAGGGAAAACAACGTCCTATCTAGACAAGAGCTATTCTAACAAACGAGACCATAGTGAGTTTAGCACAGGTGCAGCCTTATCGCTAGAGTATATCTACAACCCAGATAATCGTTTCTATCTAATTGGCGATTACTTGCACGATCAGGATTATTACGCCTTTACAGAGTACAATCGAAAATATGAGTTAGAACAGAAAGACAATAATATAGCTGCCGAATTCAAGGGGATACATGATAACCTATTTAGTGCTTGGGCGACAAATCACAATCTAGAATATTCCTATCGATTATAGCCCGTAGTGGGGCAACTGACGGCACTATTAATCCCCAAAGTTTTGTGCAACGACTTACCCTAGAAGACCTACTCGAATTTCCGCTAGGTGTCTCCTTACTACTTTCATTGGCTCTCGATTACGATCGATACGATTACGGCGAAAAGAATTAGATCTATGGAGCCCAGTTCCATTGGGCGCAGTAAGTTTTGGAGGTCAATGGGGGCGTGTCAATCTGGTTTATAGCCGACGAGTAAAAAAACCGACACTCTGGCATCTCGACCCACGTAGCCGTTATAAAGATCGTAGAGAAGCCACAAGAGGCAATCCGATATTACAGCCCGCTACGTATAATTCTTATACAGTTCGGTATTCTAAGCGTTTTGGCACTCAGTCCATCGCCCTGCGATTAGAATATCAGGATCTTCACGATATTATCGAACCCATCTATACGAACGACGATTTTGAGAATAAATATTACAACGTCGGGCGCATGCAGATCTTTTCGCCACGGATTTCCTACCAAGCTGCGTTTTTCGACTATACATTATTTCTGTATGCCTATGGCGGAGTTAATTTTCAAAATGTGAAACTGACACCGTATTACGAAAAACTTTCCCGTGGTAAAGTGCAAAAGGGGAGGGCGACGGTCGCTAATCTTCGACTCGAGTATCAATTTGCAGACCGATTTAGTGTCGAAACTTGGCTTGGGCACTGGGGACGGGGCTATTCTCTTTATAGCTACGACGACCCCATTGCCGACCTTGGGGCTAGTTTCGAAGCGCGTTTCCTGAAAAGTCGCGATCTAAAAGTCTATCTTTCGATGGGCGATATCCTAGCTTTTTGGCTTAAAGACGATTATAAACGCGAATTGTACGATTTCGTAGAGCAACGCCATAGCAGCCCTACCGCAACTATTTCATTAGGACTGTCCTATAGATTCGGGAAAGAATTCGAATCCCGCCTCAGCGATCCTCGAATAGCAGTAGACGATCAGATGTCGAAGTCCCCTGAAAATTAATCTAATATCCTAAGCTGCTTTTTTTGCGCTGAATTAGCATCATGGGACTGTTGCATAATTGATTGTCCGAGAATATTTAGAGAAATAACCTGCGGCGTAGACAATTCAAATCCCTGCTTATCAACACATTTATTCAGAAAAATTACGTTTCACCCCTACAGCAATGATAATCAATTGATTATACATCTTTCCTTCCCCGCCCTGCGGGTTCTTTCTAGACGTTCAATAGGCGTTGCATGCAGATGGTGCGATACCGAATCCGCAGTAACCCGCATCGCGGGTCTTCCAAGTATATCCCCTGGTGCGAACCGGGGGGACGAGGAAGGGCGGCAAATGTTTTTTCTAGACGTTCGACAGGCGTTTTGCAGCGAGGGCAACATACAACAAAAATCCCACAATAATCTATATCGAACGTAATTGTGCAGCATTCCCGTAAAGAACGCAGCTTCTAGTTAGCTTCTAGTTAAACGAGTGGAGATAAGACGGAGTTAGAAAAAAGGCGCATACACTCTTTTTAGGACAGTATCACTTCTATTAGACCTATAAATCCCCTCACCTTATCTTCCGCCTATTTGGCTGTGTAGTAGTTTTTCTATACCTTTGCGCTTGTTTTACGGTTTACTTAGCGATATAAAGCATGCCAACAATACAGCAGTTAGTAAGAAAAGGACGCACTGTGCTCGAAACTAATAGCAAGGCGCCCGCTTTGGATGCCTGCCCACAACGGCACGGAGTCTGCGTCCGGGTCTATACCACAACGCCCAAAAAACCTAACTCAGCTATGAGAAAGGTCGCGCGTGTGAAACTCTGCAACGGAAAAGAAGTAAACGCCTACATCCCAGGCGAAGGTCACAATCTCCAAGAGCACTCCATCGTCTTGGTCAGAGGCGGAAGGGTAAAAGACCTACCAGGAGTGAGATACCATCTTGTGCGTGGTACCATGGACGCTTCCGGTGTCGAAGGTAGAAGACAAAGAAGATCTAAGTACGGGGCAAAACGTCCTAAAAAATAAGTCATTACTTGTCGAGTAACAAACAATGAGAAAAAGTAAGCCCAAAAAGCGTATCCTCCTCCCAGACCCCACTTTCGCTGACGTCGAAGTAACTCGATTCGTCAACCACCTCATGTATGACGGTAAGAAAAGTATCGCCTTCGGTATCTTTTATAAAGCTATACAGATCGTTGGAGAAAAAATGTCATCCGAAGGGAAAAGCGCACTCGATATTTGGCGCGAAGCCCTCCTCACGGTGACTCCACAGCTGGAAGTGCGAAGCAGACGTGTCGGTGGTGCTAACTTACAAGTACCACAAGAGGTGAGACCAGATCGAAAGGTCAGTCTCGCTATGAAAAATATGATTAATGCCGCCAGAAAACGCTCCGGTCATAGCATGTCCGAAAAACTAGCTACGGAGATTATGGCCGCTTATCACAAGGAAGGCGCTGCTTATCGTCGTATGGAAGAGTTACATAGGATGGCCGACGCTAACAAGGCTTTTGCGCATTTCCGTCGTTAGTCAATAATAACGCTAACTTATCTGTTTATTCGTTTTTAGGAATTATTGAAAAATGGCGAAAGATCTGACTCTCACACGAAATCTCGGTATTATGGCGCATATCGATGCGGGCAAAACTACCGTATCCGAGCGTATGCTATTCCTTTCCGGGAAAACACACAAGATCGGTGAGACGCACGAGGGAGCGGCAACCATGGACTACCTAACTGCTGAGCGTGAACGTGGTATTACAATTACCTCGGCAGCTAGTACAATTAGTTGGGTGTGCAACAACAAAACCTACCAATTTAACTTTATTGATACCCCCGGGCACGTAGACTTCGCTGTCGAAGTCGAACGCTGTCTGCGAGTCCTCGACGGAGCAGTCGCGGTATTTTGTGCAGTCGGTGGTGTGCAGCCACAAAGCGAGTCAGTTTGGAGACAGTCGGAAAGATACGGAGTCCCCAAAATCGCTTTCGTCAATAAAATGGATCGAGAAGGCGCTAATTTCTTCGCCGTGCTCGATCAAATGGAAAAAAGACTCGGAGTAAATCCTTGTCCTTTGCAGATCCCCATAGGTCACGAAGCTTCCTTTACAGGGGTTGTCGACCTCATTACAATGAAAGCTTACGAGTGGCATCTTGAGAATCCCAACGATAAGTATCCCGTTATGCGGGAAGTTCCGATCCCTACTGACGAGGCGCATAGCGATTTGAAGGAAACGGTAGATAAATATCGTAATCACCTTCTGGAATCCGTAGCTATTCTCGACGAAGCGCTCATGGATAAGTATCTCGTCGACCCCAATTCGATTACTACGGAGGAGCTTATTCAGGTCGTTCGAAAAAGTGTAGCATCACGTACGATTGTGCCTGTGATGTGCGGATCGGCAAAGCGAGATGTCGGAGTCGAGAAACTAATGGATGCCATTACTCTTTATCTGCCGAGTCCTATAGATAAAGAGTCTATCGAGGCGATGGATGTCGCTGATCCAGAGAAAAAAGTGACTAGAAAAATTTCTCCCGACGAACCATTTAGCGGACTCGTATTCAAAATTTTCCAAAGCGATTTCGGTTCACTGGCCTTCGTTCGAGTATACACAGGAACGCTAAATCCAGGTGATATTGTATATAACGTTCGTTCGAAAAGTAAGGTGCGTATAAGTCGACTCTCGCAATTGAATGCCGGAAAACAAATTCCAATAGAGTCATGCGGAACCGGAGAAATTTGTGCTCTGCAAGGTGTGAAAGATCTTAAAACCGGAGATACTCTTTGCAACGAAAAACATCAAGTGCTCCTATCGCCAATTACTTTCCCAGCACCTGTTATAAGAATCGCGGTAGAAGCACAAAAACAGTCCGATGTTGCTACGCTCGAAAAGGGTTTCCTGACCATTGCGACAGAAGACCCCTCTTTCCATTTCTATACCGATGAGGAGAGCGGACAAACGATTATTGCTGGTATGGGCGAGCTCCATCTCGAAGTCCGGATTAACGAATTAAAAGAGAAGGAAAAAATAGAAATAAACGTCGGCGAACCGCAAGTTTCCTATCGCGAGGCTATTACCGGTACTGTCGAACACCGTTCGGTATTCAAGAAACAAACCGGGGGGCGTGGTAAGTTCGCTGATATTATCTTCCAGATGGGACCTGTTGACGATGGTGAAGAAGGACTGCAGTTTGTTGACGAAGTAAAAGGCGGTAACATTCCTAAAGAATTTATACCTTCTGTGCAAAAGGGATTCGAAATGGCGATGAAGAACGGTCCACTGGCAGGATATGAATTGACAAGTATGAAGATCGTCCTAAAAGATGGTTCTTTCCATCCAGTAGACTCCGACCAATTGTCTTTCGAACTCTGCGCAAAGCAAGCTTTCCGCGAAGCATGCGTAAAAGCAAAACCCGTTCTGATGGAGCCTATGATGAAACTTGCTATCGATAGCCCTTCGGAGTATATCGGCGAAGTTATGGGCGATATTAACAAACGGAGAGGACAAATACGCGACTCTAGCGAAGATGCTAGCTACCACCACGTAGTGTGTCTCGTACCTCTTGCCAATATGTTCGGGTATGTTACTGCATTGCGCTCGCTTACACAAGGAAGAGCGTATTCCGTTATGGAATTCGATCACTACGAAGCTATGCCAGAAAATATGGCTAAAGACGTTATCGAGAAAAAGAGTGCTGCGAAAAGCACTAAAAAATAAATAGGTCTTCGGATGAGTAACGAAAAAATTCGTATTAAGTTAAGCTCGTACGATCATAACCTGTTAGATAGCGCAGTCGAACGAATTGTTAAGACTGTGAAACTATCAGGCGCTGTGGTCTGCGGTCCGATCCCGTTGCCGACACATCGGCGTATATTTACGGTGAATCGCTCTACATTTGTTAACAAAAAATCGCGTGAACAGTTCAGGCTCGATTCCTATAAGCGATTGCTCGACGTCTACAACCACAACAAACAGACCGTCAGCGCACTTATGAAGCTTGAATTACCCAGCGGAGTATCTGTTAAAATTGAAGTTAAATAAAGGGTGCGAGAATGGCTGGTATTATTGGACGTAAGATCGGTATGACCTCTGTTTTCGACGCCGACGGAAAAAACATCCCCTGTACGGTTATTGAGGCGGGTCCCTGTGTCGTTACACAGATCAGAACTGTGGAACGCGACGGATATGCCGCCCTCCAGTTAGGGTTTGCCGAAAAGAAAGAAAAAAATACTACGAAATCACTCCTAGGGCATTTCGCAAAAGCGAAAACTACCCCGAAACGTTGTTTAGCTGAATTTCAAGACTGGGATGAAGAATACCAGCTCGGGGATGTAATATCCCTAGCTGATATCCTCGAAGGGGTCAATTGGGTCGACATTCAAGGTATCTCAAAAGGAAAAGGCTTCCAAGGAGTTGTGAAACGTCACGGTTTTGCTGGTGTGGGAGAAATAACCCACGGACAACACAACAGACAAAGAGCTCCTGGATCGGTCGGTGCATCCTCTTACCCAAGTCGAGTTTTCCCAGGGCTTCGAATGGCAGGGCGTACAGGGGGAAATAAAGTCACTATTGCCAACCTGCGCGTTGTCCGGATTATACCTGATGCGAATCTCCTCCTTGTAAAAGGATCTATACCCGGAGCTAAGGGCTCTTATGTTATCATTAATAAGTAGAAGGAGGTCTCTGTCACAATGGAATTGAAAGTCTTGAATAGAGAGGGACAGGATACCAATAAAGTGGTTAACCTCCCGGATTCTGTTTTCGCTATAGAGCCAAACGACCACGTCGTCTATATGGACGTCCGTCAATTCTTAGCTAACCAACGCCAAGGTACGCATAAAGCGAAAGAAAGAAGCGAACTCTCAGGCAGTACTCGTAAGTTGAAACGTCAAAAAGGTACTGGGGGAGCTCGAGCTGGTGATATTAACTCACCATTGTTTAAGGGGGGAGCTCGTGTCTTTGGTCCAAGACCGCGCGACTATCGCTTCAAGATTAACAAACAAGTAAAGGATCTAGCACGCCGTAGCGCCCTAACATACAAAGCTAGAGAAGGGGCTATTCTTGTTGTGGAAGATTTCCAGTTCGAGAAACCCTCTACAAAAGATTTTCTCGCGTTATGTAAAAATTTGGGTGTCGATGCGAAAAAATCACTATTCTTGATCCCAGAAGCTAATTCTTTTGTATCTTTGTCGTCTAGGAATTTGGCAAATGTCCGAGTTATGCCTGTAGATTTGCTGAACACATACAGAGTTCTCGATTCGCAGGTTCTCGTTCTTACGGTCAGTGCGCTCGGTGTATTGTCTTCCTTTTTTGCAAGAGAGGAATCTACGGTAAATGAGTAGTCTGGGAAATATCTTGGTGCGACCGGTTATCTCGGAGAAGATGACCAAGCAAACAGAGCGCCTGAAACAATATGCCTTTATTGTTAGAAAGGAAGCAAATCGAATAGAGATCGCAAGAGCTATCGAAAATTTTTATGGCGTGCGCGTCGAAGCCGTTAATACCTTGAGATACCAAGGGAAGAAACGAGCTAGGATTACAAAAAAAGGCGTCTTTGTCGGACGAACGAATAGTTATAAAAAAGCGATCGTCACGCTACATAAAGACGATACGATCGATTTCTTTAGCAATATCTAACCGAGGATGGCTGTACGTAAATTGAAACCAGTTACTCCGGGACAAAGACACCGGAGTGTGAGTAGCTTTTCTGAGATTACGACGAGTCGTCCCGAAAAGTCGCTGCTCGCCCCTATAAAAAGTTCCGGAGGACGGAATAATACTGGGAAAATGACCATGCGACACATCGGTGGCGGTCATAAAAGACGCTATCGCATTGTCGATTTCACACGTGAAAGGGATGGTCTGAAAGCGGTTGTGAAAACCGTCGAATACGATCCAAATAGGTCTGCGCGTATCGCTCTCGTCTGCTATCCAGACGGAGAGAAACGATACATAATCGCACCAGCGGGTTTAAAGGTCGGGCAAGTGATTGAGTCTGGAAAAAATGTAGACCCAGAACTCGGGAATACCCTATTCCTCGCTGATATACCACTCGGAACCTCTGTGCATAATGTCGAACTCCGTCCCGGATGTGGGGGAGTTCTCGTGCGAAGCGCTGGGACTGCAGCTGTTCTTCTTTCGCGAGAAGGGAAATATGCAACACTACGTATGCCAAGTGGTGAAGTGCGTATGGTACTATTGACCTGTAAAGCTACCGTCGGACAAGTTTCGAATATAGAACATAACCTCGAAAAGTCCGGGAAAGCAGGTAGAAGTAGATGGCTCGGTATTCGCCCACATACTAGAGGGGTTGCAATGAACCCTGTTGATCACCCGATGGGTGGTGGCGAAGGGAAAGCTTCCGGAGGTCACCCAAGATCTCGGAAAGGTCTGCTAGCAAAAGGATATAAAACACGTAAAAATTCTAAGCCATCTACACGCTTTATCGTCGAGAGAAGAAAGAGCGGTAACGGTAAGAAAGCTTAGGGAGATACATTGATATGAGTCGTTCTTTGAAAAAAGGTCCCTTTATTGCTTATAAGCTGGAGCGTCGTATCCTAGCTATGAACGAAAAGAATACGAAACAAGCGCTCAAAACTTGGTCGCGTGCTTCGATGATCTCCCCAGATTTTGTCGGACACACCATCAACGTACACAACGGTAATAAGTTTATACCTGTATATATCACCGAGAATATGGTGGGTCATAAACTCGGAGAGTTCGCGCCTACGCGCACTTTCAGAGGTCATGCCGGCAATAAAAACCGTAAGTAGAATAGCCTAAAATGGGAAAAAGAAAAGCTATCGCGGCACAACGGCGAAAAGAAGCTAACGCACAGAGAGCCTATGCTATACTGCGCAACTGCCCGATTTCGCCCAGAAAGGTCAGACTCGTTGCTGATATGATCCGCGGACAAGAAATAGACAGAGCGCTTGGCTTGTTGCATTATTCTAATCTGGGAAGTGCACCAAGAGTCGAAAAACTACTACTCTCCGCTATCGCAAACTGGGGAGTTAAAAATCCGGATAAGGATATAGATTCCGAAAAACTAGTGGTGAGAACCGTTATGGTCGACGGTGCTACTATGCTAAAACGCATTCGTCCAAGAGCGCAAGGGCGAGCAAATAGAATTCTAAAACGTTCCTGCCACATAACTTTGGAAGTAGGAGCACCACTAAAGAGTGAGAAAACGAGCGAAAATGCCCGTGAAGAGCGCAATGCTAATGTTGAAACTGTGAAGTAGTATGGGACAAAAGGTAAATCCAATAGGTAACCGTCTGGGGATTATTAAAGGCTGGGATTCTAGTTGGTACGGCGGTCGCGATTATGCGCATAATATAGCAGAAGATGCCAAAATCCGACGCTATCTCACCAGAAGACTTGCAAATGCCGGCGTTGCGCGAATTGTTATTGAAAGAACCTTGAAGTTTGTTACGGTTACGATCCATACTTCGAGACCAGGATCTATCATCGGACGCGGAGGTCAAGAAGTCGATTTGCTCAGATCGGAGTTGAGCAAGCTTACAAAGAAAGAACTCAGCGACGTGCAGGTCAATATATTCGAAGTGAAACGCCCAGAATTGGATGCGTTCCTAGTGGCAAAAAATATAGCTCACCAACTCGCAGGACGTGCCTCGTTCCGTAGAGCTATGAAAATGGCAGTCGCCTCTACGATGCGAGCCGGTGCCGAAGGTATTAAGGTTCAGATTGCAGGACGTGTCGGTGGCGCAGAAATGGCGAGGACTGAAACCGTTAAAGAAGGGCGTATCCCTCTACATACTTTCCGCGCTGATATCGATTATGCTCTCGCCGAAGCCCTCACGAAAGTGGGTATCATCGGTGTTAAAGTCTGGATCTTCCGTGGTGAAGTCTACGGAAAACGTGATCTTTCCCCCAATTTTGGGCAAAGCGCCTCAGGGTTGAATCAACCGAATCGGGGCGGGAATAGAGGTGCCCGTACGCGTGATAATAATAGAAGAGGTTCTCGTTCCGCAACTCGCGAACGTTAATACTGATGATTGCATAAGATGTTACAGCCAAAGAAAACAAAATTTAGAAAGCAACAGAAAGGCCGTATGAAGGGCATGGCACATCGTGGTCATCAGCTTGCCTTTGGCTCTTTTGGCATAAAAACGTTGCAGCAAGCTTGGCTCACTGGCCGTCAGATAGAAGCGGCGCGTCAAGCAGTTACGCGTTATATGAAGCGTGAAGGACAAATCTGGATCCGAGTATTCCCCGATAAACCAGTTACGAGTAAACCCGCTGAAGTCAGAATGGGAAAAGGGAAAGGAGCGCCAGAAGGATTCGTTGCGCCAGTTACTCCCGGACGTATTATTATTGAAGCTGATGGAGTGCCATTGGAAATCGCTAGAGAAGCCTTGCGACTCGCTGCGCAGAAACTCCCAGTTGTTACTAAATTTGTGATCCGACGCGATTACACTGAGAATAGTGAGGTCTTTGTACGATGAAGTCTAGCGAAATCCGCGAAATCCCATTAAACGAATTATTGGAAAGAATTCAGGGAGAAAAAGAGCGTTTACACCGATTGGAGATGACTCACGCGGTTACGCCTCTAGAAAACCCTATGCAATTGAGAGATTGCCGGCGTACTATTGCCAGAATGTTGACAATCTATTCTGAACGGTTGCGTACCGAAAATAAAGATAAGTAGAGTAAAGTTGAGATGTCTGAAAACCTAGTACGTAATCTCCGTAAGGAAAGACAAGGGATCGTTGTTAGCAACCGAATGGATAGAACCATTGTCGTTGCTATCGAAAGGAGAGTGCGTCACCCAAAGTATGGTAAGTTCGTAAAAAGAACTACAAAGCTTTATGCACACGATCCCGAAAATACTTGTGGGCTCGGAGACACAGTCCGCATTATGGAAACAAGACCACTCAGCAAAACGAAGTGCTGGAGATTGGTGGAAATAATTGAAAGAGCTAGATAGCTAAAATGATACAACAAGAGACTAGATTAACAGTCGCCGACAATAGTGGCGCTAAGGAAGTCCTTTGTATTCGCGTTCTAGGTGGTACCAAACGTAGATACGCGTCGTTGGGTGATAAGATCGTTGTTAGTGTCAAAAGCGCTATCCCCAATGCTACGGCAAAAAAAGGCGACGTCCATAAAGCCGTTATTGTTAGAGTTGCTAAGGAAGTTAGACGACCAGATGGCTCGTACATCCGTTTCGATGATAACGCCTGTGTCTTGCTCCAAAAATCAAAAGACGATATGATCGGAACGCGTATCTTTGGTCCAGTAGCCAGAGAGCTGCGCGAGAACTTCGCTAAACTGGTCTCCCTTGCTACGGAGGTGCTGTAAAATGGCAACAGATATGAATAAAAACCAGGGCAGGAAAAAACTGCGTCTCAATATAAAAAAAGGGGACATCGTGTACGTTATCGCCGGTAGTTATAAGCATCATCGAGGAAGAGTTTTAGAAGTTATGCCTCGAGAAGAGCGAGCTATTGTCGAAGGGGTTAATATGGTGAGTCATCACGAAAAACCCAATGCGCAGAATACGCAAGGTGGTATCGTACAAAAAGAAGCGCCCATCCATATCTCTAACCTGCAGCTCATTGATCCAGATTCTGGGAAGCCGACGCGCATAGGTCATAGAAGAAACGAAAACGGGAAATTGGTGCGTTTCGCCAAGAAATCTAATAAGGAGATCCGCTAATGACTTACGTGCCAACTTTACGGAGACATTATACCGAGGTTATTGTTCCCAAGCTGATGAAAGAATTCAGCTATACAAGTGTTATGCAGGTGCCGCGTATCCTGAAAATTGTACTAAACCAAGGTGTGAAAGGCGCGACTGAAGATAGAAAGCTCGTAGAACAAGCTCAAGCAGAATTATCCAGTATAGCAGGACAACACGCTGTGATTACACGGGCTAAAAAAGATATTAATGCTTTTAAGGTGCGTAGAAATATGCCCATTGGTACGATGGTAACGCTACGACGCGAACGGATGTATGAGTTCCTCGACCGACTGATTAATATCTCCTTACCGCGTATCCGCGACTTTCAAGGGGTACCAGAAAGAATGGACGGAAAAGGTAATTATACCTTAGGGATTGCAGAACAAATCCTTTTCCCCGAAATAGATATAGATAAGATCGCGAAGCTCATGGGGATCGAAATTACCTTTGTCACCAGTGCCAATTCTGACGAAGAAGGTCTTGCACTATTAAGAGAGTTTGGGATCCCATTTAAAACCAAGAAAAAGTAGTATGGCTAAGGAGTCTATGAAGGCACGAGAAGTGCGTCGTGCGCGACTAGTTGCCCGTTATGCTGAAAAACGTAAAAAATTGTTGGAGGCCGGCGATTACGTGGCACTACAGAAATTGCCGCGCAATTCTAGCGCAACTCGTTTACGTAACCGTTGTAGTATTAGCGGAAGACCTAGAGGTTATATACGACAGTTCGGTATCAGCCGAATTACTTTCCGTGAAATGGCCTCGCAAGGGCTTATCCCAGGTGTAAAGAAAGCTAGTTGGTAGAAAGTCGAAAAAATGGTTACGGATCCTATAGCTGATTATTTGACACGCATTAGAAATGCCGTGCGTGCAGGGCACCGCATTGTGGTGATCCCTTCGTCTAAGATCAAATTGAGCATTACGAATATCCTTTACAACCAAGGATTTATTCTGAACTATAAGTATGAGGACGATAAAAAGCAAGGCTTAATTAAAATCGCCTTGAAAGTAGATCCCCGCACACACGTTAATGCGATCAAAAATTTGCATCGTGTCAGTCGTTCTGGCTTAAGACGCTACGCAGGAGTAGATGAGTTGCCGCGCGTCCTTAATAACATGGGGATTGCTATTATTTCTACCTCACAAGGTGTGATGACCGAAAAAGAAGCACGGTCTAGAGGCATTGGTGGTGAAGTGCTGTGTGAGGTCTATTAAACCACTAACTCGCTGGATTGCAAAATTATTATAAATGTCTCGTATAGGAAATAAACCTGTAAACTTACCCAGTGGTGTTACAGTTACCATTGGAAAGGATAATCTGGTAAGCGTCAAAGGTCCCCTAGGAGAATTGGTGCAACGGGTCGATCCCGATATCACAGTTAAGGTCGAGGACGGGAAAGTACTGGTTTCCAGACCGTCCGAACAAAAGCGCCATAAATCGCTACACGGGCTGTATCGTGCACTCATATACAATATGGTATATGGCGTCTCTACGGGTTGGGAACTTAAGCAGGAGTTGATTGGGGTCGGTTTCAAAGCAGAGGTGCAAGGGAACGTCTTACAAATGAGCTTGGGTTTCTCGCACGATATCCATTTCATGATGCCTCCACAAGTCACAGTTGAAGCTCAACAAGAAAAAAGAGGTAACCCTATCGTTACTTTCCGTTCGCCAGATAAGCAACTACTCGGAATGGTTGCGGCAAAGTTGCGTTCCATTCGTCCGCCCGAACCCTATAAAGGTAAGGGGATTCGTTTCGTTGGTGAGGAAATTCGCCGAAAGGCTGGAAAGAAAGCTCAATCCAAATAGTCTGAAAGGAAGAAGAAAGGAATGTCGACTTTGAAGTCTGCGCGGCGATTGCGCATAAAAGAAAGAACACGTGCTAAAATCTCAGGAACCGCAGAAAATCCGCGAATGAGTGTTTTTCGGAGTAACGGACAAATTTATGTCCAGTTTATTGACGATCAAAAAGGTATTACTCTAGCTGCGGTATCCTCTCGTGTAAAAGAGATAGCACAAAAAGGTCACCTCTCCGGAATTCAACAAGCTACTGAGGTAGGTTCCTTAGCTGCTAAAGTCGCTATAGCTAAGGGAATTAAAAATGTTGTCTTTGATCGAAACGGATATTTATACCACGGACGTGTTAAAGCTCTTGCCGAAGCTGCGAGGGAATCTGGGTTAATTTTTTAATCTGAAAGAAGAATGGCGTTAGAGCGTAACCTTAGAATCCGTGCTACGGATTTGGATTTAAAAGATAGAGTCGTTTCCATTAGTCGCGTTACTAAAGTTACTAAAGGAGGACGTACTGCTAGTTTCTCTGTCGTTGTTGTAGTTGGAGACGAAAATGGTGTCGTGGGCTATGGTCTCGGGAAAGCTAATGAAGTCTCTGTAGCAATTGCAAAAGCGGTGGAAAGTGCTAAGAAGAATCTGTATAGAGTTCCCATTCTGCATGGAACAATTCCGCATGCGCAAACAGCCCGTTATGGTGGTTCGCGTGTGATGATTCGACCTGCATCCGACGGTACCGGAGTTACCGCTGGGGGAGCTATGCGTGCGGTGTTAGAGAGTGTCGGAATTCGCAATGTATTGGCTAAAAGTAGAGGTTCTTCAAATCCACACAATTTGGTGAAGGCGACTATGGTAGCTCTGCTCGAACTCCGTGATGCCTACCAAATTAGCCAACAGAGAGGTGTTGAGCTTACCAAGGTCTTTAACGGTTAAAGCTGCTTTATGATGTCGAAAGTTCGTGTTACACAGATAAGAAGTATTATCGGGGCTACTAAGTCGCAACGCGCAACGCTCCGTACGTTAGGACTACGAAGAATCAGACACTCGGTCGAGTTAGAAGTTAACCCATCCGTTATAGGAGCTATTCGTAAGCTAGAACATTGGGTCGAGGTTGTCAATTTGTAATAGAAAGAACGAGAAATGTCTATTTTACGATTAGAAAATTTACACCCAAACAAGGGAGCCGTTCGTAACAATAAAAGAAAAGGGCGGGGACAAGGTTCTGGTTATGGTGGAACATCTACCCGTGGTCATAAAGGTGCTAAATCTCGTTCTGGATATTCCAGAAAACTGGGATTCGAGGGTGGACAGATGCCACTACAACGCCGACTCCCGAAATTTGGCTTTATAAATCCTTTTAGAGTAACCTACCGAGTCTTTAATCTAGACGATTTACAAGCTATCGCGCAAGTCTATAATATTAAGGATATTACTCCTGCTATTATGCGAGGATTAGGGAAGCTAGGGATGCGCGAACGGATGAAGATCTTAGCTGATGGCGAATTGACCATAAGCTTGAATATTACCGCTAATGCTTTCTCGAAGAAGGCAGAGCAGTCTATCGTCGCTCTGAACGGTACGGTTAATAAAGAATAAGATTACACATGCGACGTTTTATCGAGACCCTTAAGAATATCTACCATATAGAGGAGCTTAGAAACAGAATCCTCTATACGTTGGGCATTTTGTTGGTTTATCGTTTGGGAAGCTTTGTCGTTTTACCAGGTATTGACCCCTCCCAGTTGGATGCCTTACGTCGTCAAACTGAAGACGGAGTACTGGGGTTACTGGATATGTTCTCTGGTGGAGCTTTTAGCCATGCTTCTATATTTGCTCTAGGAATTATGCCTTATATCTCCGCTTCCATTGTAGTGCAGCTCCTAGGGATGGCGATCCCCTATTTCCAGAGATTACAGCGTGAAGGGGAAAGCGGACATAGAAAGATAAACCAAATCACTCGATATCTTACTGTCGCTATCTTGATCATACAAGCACCTGGCTATTTAGCCAATCTTCACTATCAGCTTCCTGATACCGCATTTGCCCTAAAAGGCATATATTTTACGATAACTTCTACTATCATCCTGATCGCAGGTACCATGTTTGTCATGTGGTTAGGAGAACGGATTACGGAAAAAGGAATTGGGAATGGTATATCGTTGATTATTATGATCGGGATTATTGCTCGACTACCATTTGCTTTCACAGCTGAGTTCTTCAATCGCTCTGAAGAAATGGCGGGAGGGCTCGTCATGTTCCTCGTCGAAATGATCGTCCTCTTCGTTGTCTTTATGTTTTCTATACTCCTCGTGCAAGGTACAAGACGTATTCCAGTACAGTATGCTAAGCGGGTTGTTGGGAACAAACAGTACGGAGGTGCGAGACAGTACATCCCGCTGAAGGTGAATGCGGCCGGAGTTATGCCGATTATTTTTGCGCAAGCGATTATGATTTTGCCTGCTATGTTCTTTCGTGGTGGTGAAGCTACTTCGGGTATTGCAGCTGTCTTTGCGGATATCGCCGGCTTTTGGTACAATTTTATATTGGCAGTTCTTATTATAGTCTTCACATATCTTTATACTGCCATAACGATAAATCCCAATCAGATGGCGGAAGATATGAAGCGTAACGGAGGCTTTATACCAGGTATTAAACCAGGACGGTCAACGATTAATTTTCTTTACGACATCACATCGAAAATTACTCTGCCGGGGTCGATTTTCCTTGCATTGATAGCTATTTTACCATCGTTTGCTATCATGTTTAGTGTCGATTCGCAGTTTGCACAGTTTTATGGAGGTACGTCGCTGCTTATTTTAGTCGGAGTTGTATTGGATACTTTACAACAGATAGAGAGTCACCTGCTTATGCGTCATTATGATGGTTTAATGAAGCATGGACGAATTAAAGGGAAGGGTGGATTCTAACTCTCCGAAAATTGTTGTAACTTTGCGTTTGAATTTCGAAAATTGTGCATGTTTATGCAATCTGTGAGTATCAAAAAAGACGAAGAGGTTGAGCTCTTGCGTCAGAACAACCATCTGGTTGCTGATACTCTTGCATATATAGCAACATTGATTGAACCTGGGGTGAAGACACTTTTTTTGGATCAATGTGCTGAGGAATTCATTTCTGATCATGGTGCTATGCCTGGTTTTAAAGGCTATGAGGGCTTTCCCTATACACTTTGTATTTCAGTGAATGATGTTGTTGTACACGGCTTTCCCAGTTACTATGAATTGAAAGAAGGAGATATAGTCTCGGTCGATTGTGGAACATTTATGCATGGTTTTTATGGTGATTCTGCATACACCTTTGCTGTTGGTGAAATTTCTGACGAAAATAAGCAACTCTTGAAAGCAACTAAGGAAAGTTTGGATCGAGCTATAAATGGTATTTCTCTTGGATGGCGTGTCGGAGATATAGGTGCTACAATACAAGAATATCTGGAACCTAAAGCTTACGGTATTGTGCGCGAAATGGTAGGTCATGGCTTAGGTACTAGTATGCACGAACAACCAGAAGTGCCAAATTATGGAAGACACGGACACGGTAAAATTCTAAAACCGAATATGGTCATTTGTATTGAACCAATGATTACACAGGGTAATAGGTACGTGTACGTAGACCGTGATGGTTGGACGGTTAGAACCGTCGATAAAAAGAATGCAGCGCATTTCGAGAGGGCTGTTGCGATCCGAAAAGATGGTACTGCAGATGTCTTAACTCCATACGATAAGATCGAGGAAAATTTGCGTCAGAAAGGCGCATGGGTTAGTTAGTCTTTAATATATGGCCAAACAAGCAACTATTGTTAGAGAGGGAGAAATTATAGAGTCGTTGTCTAATGCACGTTTCAGAGTGCGTTTAGATAATGGGATGATTGTAACGGCTCAGGTGTCCGGAAAGATGCGGATACGATATATTAAGATTGTGACGGGAGATTTGGTTCGAGTAGAATTCTCACCGTATGATCTCACATGGGGTAGAATTATAGTTCGCGAAAAAAGAAGTGAAGCATGAAAGTTCGAACATCGGTAAAAAAGAGGAGTAGCGATTGCAAGTTGGTACGGCGTAAAGGGCGTCTCTATGTGATTTGCAAGAAGACTCCGAAATATAAGCAACGTCAAGGGAAATAATTTAGCCTTGCTGTAAAATAGTTTAAAGAATGGCACGTATTGTTGGTGTGGATCTGCCAAAAGGTAAGCGAGGAGAAATCGCCTTGACCTATATTTATGGTATCGGGCGTAGTAGAGCTCGGAAAATCTTGTCTATGGCTGCTGTTGATCCCAGTATTAAGGTTCAGGATTGGACGGATGCTAATATCGCTGACATCCGAGCAATTATTGGTGAGAACTTTACGGTCGAAGGGGAGTTGAGAGCAGAAGTCCAAATGAACATTAAGAGACTTATGGATATCGGTTGTTACCGTGGTATTCGTCACCGCTTAGGACTCCCTGTACGTGGACAAGGGACAAAAAATAATGCACGTACGCGCAAAGGGAAAAGAAAAACCGTCTCCAACAAGAAAAATGCTCCTAAATAGTCGTAAGGGTTAAAATGGCGAAAAAAAGCGGATCGATAAGACGTAGACGTGTTAGAGTGGAGGCTGAAGGTCAAGCTCATATCCATTCTTCTTTTAATAATATTATTGTGACACTCGCTAATACGAACGGTGATGTCATTTCTTGGTCCTCATCAGGTAAGATGTCTTTTAAGGGATCAAAGAAGAACACCCCATATGCAGCACAAACATCTGCTACCGATTGTGCTAAAGTCGCTTACGATTTAGGGTTACGCCGAGTTACTGTATATGTAAAAGGTCCAGGAAATGGACGGGAAGCAGCGATTCGTGCGATACATCAGGTCGGAATTGCGATACAAGAAATTCGTGACGTGACCCCACTCCCGCACAACGGGTGTCGTCCACCAAAACGCAGACGTGCTTAATCCCCTTTATTGGCTTCTGATATTTACGTTGAAATGGCAAGATATACTGGTCCAACTACTAAGATCGCGAGACGATTCGGCGAACCCATTTATGGCTCGGATAAGTCCTATGAAAGAAAGTCTTATCCCCCAGGGATGCATGGGAAAAATAAACGCCATAAAAAGGTATCGGAGTACGGACAACAGCTAGCTGAAAAACAAAAAGCTAAGTATACTTACGGACTTTTGGAGCGTCAATTTGCTAATCTCTTCGAACGAGCTACTCGAAAGAAGGGTGTAACAGGGGAGATTCTTTTGCAACTTCTAGAAGCTAGGTTAGACAATGTTGTCTATCGTTTGGGTATTGCTCCGACGAGAGCGGCAGCAAGGCAGCTTGTATCCCATTGTCATATTGTAGTAAATGGCGAGGTGGTAAATATCCCATCTTTTACTGTTCGTCCCTCCGATTTGATCGGAGTAAGAGAAAAGTCGAAATCTTTGCAGGTTATTGTCGATTCGTTGGCTGTAAATCACAGGAGTCGTTACGCTTGGCTTGAATGGGATGAAAAGGCAATGGTCGGGAAATTTCTTAACCTTCCGGAGAGATCGGATATCCCAGAAAATATCCGCGAACAACTCATCGTTGAATTGTATTCAAAGTAACCAAAGAGATAATGGCAATTTTAGAGTTCCAGCAGCCAGATCGGGTCATTATGTTGGAAGGGGATGCCAAGCATGGGCGTTTCGAGTTCCGACCTCTTGAACCTACCTACGGAATTACCATAGGAAATGCCCTCAGGCGTATTTTGTTGAACTCGTTAGAAGGCTATGCCATTTCTTGGGTCAAAATAGAAGGTGTCGACCACGAGTTTGCTACAATCCCCGGGGTTGTGGAAGATGTTACGCAGGTTATTCTGAACTTGAAAAAAGTAAGATTCGGTTTCTTGGATCCGACATTTACTGCCGGAAGCGTTATGATGTCTATCTCCGGAGAAACAGAGTTTACTGCAGGGATTATGAATAATTTCTTAACGGGGGTTCAGGTTCTGAATCCAGAGTTGGTTATTTGTCATATGGATCCCTCTATTCGTCTCGATTTGCAAATCAATATCCAGAAGGGAAGAGGGTATGTTCCCGCCGAGGAAAATTATCAGGGTAAACCTCCGTTTGGCGTCTTACCAATCGACGGTATTTATACCCCTATTCGGAATGTCATGTACAAGGTAGATAACTTCCGAGTGGAACAGAAAACAGACTATGAGAAGCTAACCTTAGAGATAGATACTGATGGTAGTATATCTCCGAAGGATGCTTTGAAAGAGGCGGCTGCTATCCTTATTCAGCATTTTCAGCTTTTCTCGGACGAGAAGATGACACTACCTGATATTGATACTATTGAGGATCAAGAATTAACCGAGGAACAGTTGAAACAACAGGAATTATTAGCAACTCCATTGGCAGAATTAGGGCTTTCGGTTCGTGCGCTAAATTGTCTAAAAGCAGCTGAGGTTTATACCTTGGGAGAACTAGCCTCTTACAGTAAAGACGAATTGTTGAAATTTAGAAATTTCGGACGCAAATCGCTTTCCGAATTGGAAGACCTCTTAAGAGACAATAATTTAGACTTTGCAGTAGGCACCGAAAAATAAAAGGAGTAGTGGGGGAGTTCAAAGATGAGACATAATAGAAGGTTTAATCATTTAGGTCGGACTGCTGCGCATCGCGAATTGATGTTGTCGAATATGGCAGTCTCGTTGATTTTGCATAAAAGAATAGAAACAACTGTCGCTAAGGCAAAGGCTCTGAAGGTTTATGTAGAACCGATTCTAACACGTTCAAAAGAAGATTCTACGCATGCTAGGCGTGTCGCATTTGCCGACCTGCGAGATAAATATGCTGTAAAAGAGTTGTTTGCAACAGTATCGCCCAAAATATTGAACCGTATGGGGGGGTATACGAGGATCGTACGTGTCGGACAACGCCTCGGCGACGGTGCTGAGGTCTGCTTAATGGAACTAGTAGACTTTAACGAAACCTATTCGCAAGCAAAAGGAGCTAAGAAGCCTACTACACGTCGTACCAGACGTAGCAGTTCTTCCACCAAGAAAGAGACTACTACTGCCGTAGAGAAGACGACTGAGCAGACGAATCAACCAGAAGTAGCTGAATAGTTTTGTTTTGAGGTTAGAATGGGCGGGAAGACCTAAGGGTTTCCCGCCTTTTTTATACTGTTCTGTTTGTACACGAGTCTGAAAGAATAATCTGTACGAAATAAAAAAAGCATGCTCTTCATTGCCTACTAGCATGCTACTCTCCTTTAAGATTTTGGGTACTTTTGCTTAGCAAGATAAGTTTAAGCCTTCAAACCGAGTGACAAGGAATAAGAGAATAGAATGCATTGTACTGTACCAAATGCTACAAGAAAAATTGCTGTTAGTATCTTAACCAGAATTGTTACCCTTTTTTTGGGGTATCTGTTTTGTGTTAGTTTTGCTTTTGCGCAAGGAAATGAAGTTAAGATTCGTGTTAGAGTTAAAGATGTCGTTCCAACACAGGCAAAACTTTGCTACCACATGCTCGGCGAGGATATTGAGGTTTACGAAGCGCAGGGCGATACTACGGGGGTTTATACGTTTTCGCTTCCAGAGTTTAAGTCGGGGTTTTATCGTTTCTATTTTGGAGAGCGGGCATGGATATTACCGCTTCTTCTGCTAGATCCAACCGACACAGTGGAGGTCCTAACAACTGCACTCGATCCTTTGGTGCAAGCGAAGGTAGTAGGGGCACCAGAAGCGCAAATCTACTTAACAGCTCGTGTCGTTAAAGAGCGTTATACCGATGCATTGTGGGGTATTGAATTCTTAGAAAAGTACAATTTGGAAGAAAGTGCCGAGCTAAAGAAAAAAATAAATAAAAAGTACCGAGCAGAAATCAAAGAGTTGCATAAGAATACCAGCGACAATGTACTGCAAGCTATGCTAGATTTCTTTTGCAAACCACTCGAGAGTAGTGCATTTGCTGAGTGGTGGCGTCAGGATATTTTTGAAACTTCGATGGTAACCTTCGTGCCAGAATTTACCGATTATTTGTATAGTTATTTCACCTCGCTTAAAGATACTTCCCTTAGTTATTGGGAGCAAGTGGCGCGTTATACCGAGTCTATCCAGCATCTAGCCAAACTAAAAAGAGAGGAGAGCAACGATTTGATGTTGCGTTATGTCCTTACAGCAACTTTTCAGGACGGAGTCTACGATGTATTATTGGATACAATAGCCGAGGCTGGATTCGGTACAACTTTAACGTCAGATTATAAGCGTCCGGAAACGCGCGAAACCGAACGTCTTGCTAAAATGAAAGTAACGGATATAGAAGGACAAAAACAATGGCTTATATCGCGCAAAGACGCCTATACACTGTTGATAGTATGGTCGGTGGCATGTGAACACTGCCGGGCGCTTATGCCAAAATTGTGGGCGGTTTATGAGGTTCTAGGAAAGAGGGGACTCGCCGTACGCACTATCGCGGTTGATGATAACACTCCACAGCATCGTGCTTATATACGTTCGCAACCATGGGAATGGACTAACATTATAGAGAAGGACGACGGGCAGTCGGCACTTTTGGAATCGCTGAATGCTGACGGAACTCCGGAGCTCTTCCTTCTGGATGCTAAGGGGCACCTTCTTGCGCGTCCGGAAAATGAGCACCAACTTCGCTTAGAATTGCAAAACAGAATAAAATATTAAGGTGAGGTTCGGGAATGCCCGAAAGTTTGCTTACAGAGGAGATCCTAGCCGAACATCGTCGTGTTGGGCATTGGGATGAGATGCGTTCGGCTCCCATCTTTAAGTTATTAATAAAGTATTTTTTGCCGGCTCTGGTGGGTGTTATCGTGTCGGCACTTTACAATATTGTAGATCGTATATTCCTTGGGCAGCTAGATCCGTTGGCATTAGCGGCATTGAGTGCGATATTTCCTGTGATCTTGGTACGAGTAGCATTGGGTATGCTTATTGGGATAGGTGGCTCTGTACGGGTCTCGATATCCTTAGGGAAGGGAGATTATACGGGGGCAGAGCGACTGATTGGGCACTCCTACATCCTGATGCTTATTGTAGGCTTGCTTTTTACAGTTGTCGGATTCATTATCATAGAACCATTACTTCACTTTTTTGGTGTTACCCAACAGACTCATCAATACGCACGTGAGTACTTGGAGATCAATCTTATAGGCTCTGTTTTCTCGATTGTTGGGTATTCTATGAACAATTTTATTCGTGCCGAGGGGAGTGCTAAAATTGCTATGTATAGCATGTTGCTCAGTGCGATAACGAATGTGGTGCTGGATCCGCTTCTAATTTTTGTCTTTGGATGGGGAGTTCGTGGTGCAGCATGGGCAACACTTATAGCACAGGCGGTTTTGGCAGTTTGGGTTACGGGCTATTTTTGCCGTCAGAAGTCTACCCTGAAGTTACGTTGGCCTAATCTACGTTTTTCGTGGACGGATACGCTTTCAATTTTTGCAATAGGTTTTTCGCCATTTATTATACAGCTAGCGGCGAGTTTGGTGCAAAGCGTATTCAATAAGCAGCTTTTAACCTACGGAACAGACTACGATATGAGCGTCCTGGGGGTTATTAACTCCATAGCCATGTTGCTCATGATGTCTATTGTTGCGCTCAATCAGGCAGCACAGCCTATTTATGGCTATTGTGTGGGGGCTAAGCATTATATTCGCTTGCGTGCGACATATTTCTATGCCCTTTGTGCCGGTACTTTGATAGCTACACTCGGTTTTCTTTTTGTAGAGCTTTTTCCGGCGTCAATTATTCGTTTTTTTGAAAAAACCGCAGGAGAGCTTCAACTCCATGGTATTCCTGCTATGCGAGTTTATTTTTTACTAATGCCTCTAGTGGGCTTGCAGATTATATCGATAGGCTATTTTCAGTCGATTGGTAGTGCGATAATATCAGCAATACTGACAGTTGTGCGGCAGATTGTGCTACTCGTATCTATGCTTTTTCTTTTACCGGCTTTTTGGGGATTGGACGGGATTTGGCTAGCAACCCCCGTATCCGATTTCCTTTCGGCTGTGGTATTCGCATTTTTTATTGGTACCGAGTTTCGTCGTTTGAAACGTCGTGCCACCGAGGAGCAGCAAAGTGTAGATGCCTGCCCCCGAAGTGGCTGTTGAAGGACATCGGAGGCTAGCTGTTTTAGGGAAATGCAAAAGGAAGAACCTGCTGCTCGTTTGGATACTCTTTATGAGCAAGCGTTGGATTTACACCCACTTAATCTGGATGCTGCGCTCTGTTTGTGGCAATATGCTCCCCTAGACGAGCTGATGGCTGTGGCGCATAGGGTGCGGCTGCTACATAACCCCCAACCAGAGGTTACCTGGCAAATAGATCGTAACATAAATATCGGTAATGCTTGTGCAGCACAATGTCTATTTTGTGGTTTTCATGCAGGTGCAGGAAATATTGCGCAGTTTCGTACTACGCGAGAAGAGTATAGTACCAAAATAGCGGAGCTTTTAGCATGTGGTGGCGATCAGATACTTTTGCAAGGTGGACTTGATCCTCTCATGCGTTTGGAGGATTATGAGGAGCTCTTTCGTTGGTTGAAATCAGAATTTCCTACACTACGCTTACACGCCCTCGGACCGCCCGAGATTGTCTTTATAGCACAAAGAGCCAAGCTATCTACCCATAAGGTATTAGAGCGACTTATAGCGGCAGGTTTAGATTCATTACCGGGTGCTGGGGCAGAGATACTCAGCGATAGGGTTCGTCGCATTCTATCACCACGGAAAGCTACAGTAGCGCAGTGGTGTCAGGTGATAGAGGAAGCGCAAACATTAGGTCTCCTGACTTCGGCGACGATGATGTACGGTCACATTGAGACGATAGAAGAGCGCCTAGAGCATTTATTACTCTTACGCAAAATGCAGGAACGGAGCTTGGCGGCGCAGCGTCGAGGTGTTTTAGCTTTTATACCGTGGCCTTTTCAAAGTGGCGGAACGAAATTAGCGCGCACCCAACCATCTCCGAAAGTGGGAGCAACGGAACACCTCCGTTTAACAGCTATTGCGAGGATTCTGTTAACCAACATTCCACATATCCAAGCATCGTGGCTAACCGTAGGAGCCGAAGTAGGAGCTTTATCTTTGTGGGGCGGTGCAGACGATATGGGTTCTATTATGATAGAAGAAAACGTGGTAGCTGCGACAGGCACGCGTCACCGAATGGATGCAGAAGGCATGCAATCGCTCATTCGCGAATCGGGTTTTACCCCAATGCGACGAGATCAGGCATACAACAAGCTATCTGAGTCGTAGCGTACTACGCAACTATTTGATAGTGTAGGTGCTCCCGTCTTTATGATCTTGTATCTCTACGCCTGCTTCTTTGAGTTGATCGCGGATTCTGTCGGAGGTCGTATAATCTTTACGCGCTTTGGCATCGGCTCTACATTCCAAAAGCAGACGCATTGCAGTGTCTAAGGCTGTACTGCTGGTAGTATTTTGGTTATGGTTATCTGTGCAGAGTCCGAGTATCTCGCCTAAAACAGTATTAAAGAGACGACGCAGATGTTCTAAATCTTCTGCGGTTAGTTGTGCTTCGTTATGCTTTATACGTTCGATTTGGTGGACGGCATCAAAGAGCGTTGCTAGGGCAATGGGCGTATTGAGATCGTCGCAGAGGGCACCAAAACATTTCTCTTCTAAGGCTTCTACCGAAAATGTAGAACTGGCACTTGGTTTTAGTTGTTCTAGGCTTTGCCATGTCGTCACGATTCGTTCTAATCCTTTCCCAGCAGCTTGTAGCGCTTCGTTGCTGAAGTCGAGGGTAGAGCGGTAGTGCGCCTGTAGAATAAAAAAGCGCACAGTCATGGGCGAATATGCTTGGTCGAGAGACTGGTGTGCTCCGCTAAAGAGCTCCTCGAGAGTTATGAAGTTCCCGAGCGATTTCCCCATCTTTTGTCCATTGCGGGTTACCATATTGTTATGCATCCAGTAACGCACACTCGGGCTACCTTTCGCCGCAACACATTGTGCAATTTCGCATTCATGGTGTGGGAATAGCAGATCCATCCCGCCACCGTGGATATCGAACTCCTGACCGAGGTATTTCATCCCCATAGCCGAACACTCCAAGTGCCAGCCCGGAAAGCCCTCACCCCAAGGCGATGGCCAGCGCATAATATGCTGTGGCGTTGCGCGTTTCCAGAGTGCGAAATCGAGGGGATTGCGCTTGCTTTCCTGACCATCAAGGTTGCGCGTGTTATTTTGCAGATCGTCGAGTACGCGTCCGGATAGAATCCCGTAATGGTGCGATTGTTCGTAGCGTTCGATATCGAAGTAGACATTCCCCTCACTTTCATAAGCGAATCCGGCTTCGAGGATTTGTTCTATTAGGGCAATTTGCTCTATAATGTGTCCGGATGCCAGAGGTTCGATACTTGGTGGTAGGACGTTTAGTTCGCGCATCATGTCGTGATAGCGGTTGGTATACTTCTGCGCGATTTCCATCGGTTCGAGAGCCTCCAAACGAGCACGCGCGGCTATCTTATCTTCGCCCTCATCTGCATCGTGTTGCAGATGACCTACGTCGGTTATATTCCGCACATAACGAACCTTGTAACCCAGCGTATTAAGGAGTCGGAACAAGACATCGAAGGTAATCGCAGAACGAGCATGCCCGAGGTGAGGATCGCCGTAGACCGTGGGACCGCATACATACATACCTACGTTTGGCGCATGCAACGGTACGAAGATTTCTTTTTTTCGTGAGAGGGTATTGTAGATCGATAAGTCCCGCATTTTCTTGTTGTTTCTAACCAATGGTGTGTTGGCGGCTCTTGCAAAGATACTAAGAAACCCTTGTGAGAGCATTGCACAATTACTATCAACATAGATTACTGTAGTTTTTTGTAGGCACTCAACGCTTGTCGTTTTCTAGAAAGCACCCGCATGAGTGTATAGCGATTTATATCATCCGCTCTCAACGCCTGTCGCACGTCTAGAAAAACCCGCGATGCGGGTTACCGCAGCTTCTGTATCGCGCCATTGCTCTCAACGCGTAGCGAATTTCTAGAAAGGGAGCATTGCACAATCCGCCTCCACACACCAGCCCTCTTTTTGAGTTATTTTTT